>DWWT01000058.1 GCA_019119575.1 Candidatus Enterocloster excrementipullorum | reverse complement strand
GGCCGTCGAGCGGTATTCGGATATGGTTCGGCGGCTCTGTATGATACATTTGAAGAATTATGCCGATACGGAGGACATATTTCAAACCGTGTTTTTGAAGTATGTCCTTAGCTCCGTTTCCTTTGAAAACGAGGAACATGAGAAGGCATGGTTTATCCGGGTGACAATCAACGCCTGCAAAGACCTGCTGAAAAGCTTTTTCCGCAGCCGGACCGTCTCTCTGGATGAAATCGCGGAGCAGTCCTCCGAGATGCCAAAGGATGACCGGGAAGTGCTGGAAGCGGTTCTGTCGCTCCCCCCAAAATATAAGGATGTTGTGTATCTCCACTACTACGAAGGATATACTGCCCCGCAGATCAGCCGGATTTTGGGAAAAAATGTGAGCACGATTTACACACTTATAAACCGTTCCAGGCAGCTGCTTCGGGACAAGCTGGGAGGTGACGGGTATGAATGACGACAGGATCAAACGGGCATTTGGCAAGGTGCGGGCAGAAGAAGCGTTAAAGGAGGGCACAAAAGCATTTCTTTCTCAAAAAATAAAAGGCCCCAGGGCTGGGAAAACCGCATATTCCCGCCGCCTGATTCCCGCTGCCGCCTGCTTTTTGTTTCTTCTGTTTGGCGGGCACTGGCTCTATTTTGCGCCGGCGGCAGTAATCAGCATTGACATCAACCCGTCCATAGAATTGGGGGTGAACCGGTTTGACAAAATTATTTCCGTGCGCGGCTATAACAGCGACGGGCAGGAGCTGGCAAAGACGCTGGATATAAAGTACCTGCGCTATACGGATGCGGTCAGCCGGATCATAACCAGCGAAAGCGTGGGGGAGCTTCTGTCAAATAATGAGGTTATGACCATTGGCGTGATCGGTTCCGACGACGCCCAGTCCCGGCAGATGCTGTCAGAGCTGGAGACCTTCACAGCCAGCGAAGAAAATACGTACTGCTATTACGCAAATTCGAAGGAGGCGGACGAAGCCCATGAGAGGGGCCTCTCCTGCGGAAAGTACAGGGCGTATTTGAAACTGCGGGACGTGAACCCGGAAATTACCGTTGACCAGGTGCGGAATATGACGATGCGGGAAATATGGGATTTAATCGGAAATGAATCAGACAGCCCGGATTCCCATCATCCCCATGCCGGTTCAGGGAACGAAAATGGGCACGGCGGACACGGCGCCGGCGTCAGGGGCGGACATGGATGGAGAAACCGATACGGGGCGGAGGGAGATTAGACATGCCGGATTTTCACGCATTATTGCAGACAAAAGAATATGAATTTTTGAGGACAAATCCCCGTCTGGGAAAGCGCATCCTTCTTCTGGGACTTGGGGGAAGCTATGCTTATGGGACGGACAATGCGGGCAGCGACATTGATTTTCGGGGGATCACCCTGAACCTGCCATCAGACCTTCTGGGACTGACGGAATTTGAGCAGTACGAGGATGAAGGGACGGACACGGTTATTTATTCCTTCAACAAGATGGTGGGCCTGCTTTTGGAGTGCAATCCCAACACCTGTGAGATTTTGGGTCTGGAGGAGGAGCAGTACCTGATATTAAATCCCCTGGGACGGGAGCTTTTGGAAAATAAAGGGATTTTCCTCTCCAAGCGGGCGGCCAAATCCTTCGGGGGCTACGCCAGTGCCCAGCTTCGAAGGCTGCAGAATGCCATTGCCAGGGATCGTATGCCTCAGCAGGAGAGAGAACAGCATATTTTCCGCTCGGTACAGAATGCCCTGGAGGATTTTAACCGGCGGTACGCGCCCTTTGTCAAGGGGGAAATCCGTATCTATATTGACAAGGCAGAAAATCCCGCGCTGGAGACGGAGATTTTTGTGGATGCCAATTACCGCCACCTTCCCCTGCGGGATTATGAACACATGTGGGCGGTGATGCACAATGTGGTGAGGGATTATGACAAAATCGGCAAGCGCAACAGGAAGAAGGACGACAACCATTTGAATAAGCATGCCATGCATCTGATCCGCCTGTTTATGATGGCCATTGACATCCTGGAGCGGGGAGAAATCCGCACCAGGAGGCGGGTGGAGGCATTTGTGGAATCCGTGAACCGAAGGGCACTGGAGGTGTAGCTGTGGAGCGAATGGAAGATCGGGATATCCGAAGGGAGATTGATGAGAAGCTGCATGCAATCGAGGAAAAGGAACATGTTCGGATTCTCTATGCGGTGGAATCGGGAAGCCGTGCCTGGGGGCTGGCCTCACCGGACAGCGACTATGATGTGCGCTTTCTTTACGTGCGGCCTATGGAGGAGTATCTGCGCCTGGACAGCCCGCGGGACGTGATTGAATGGCAGCTTGACGAGGTGCTGGACATCAACGGCTGGGATCTGCGAAAGGCGCTCGTCCAGTTCCAAAAGGGGAACGCGACCCTGTTTGAGTGGGCCGGTTCGCCGATTGTGTACCGGACATCCGAGGCCTGGCAGGAAATTTACCGGGCGGCCCAGCCCTATTTTTCAGTGAAGAGGGCGGTCCATCATTACTATGGGACGGCGAGAAATACGTATTTGCAGTATCTGCAGGGGGAAATGGTGCGGTATAAAAAATATTTTTATGCCCTCCGTCCCCTTTTGGCGGCCCGGTACATCGAGGTGTACCGGGAGCCGGCGCCGCTTCTGTTTGACGCGCTCTTAAAGCAGGAGCTTCCCGCAGGGCTTAGGGAGGCCATCCGGGACGTAATGGCGGTAAAGCTTGTCACGGACGAGAAGGACGAGCATCCGCAGAATGCCTGGCTGCAGGAATTTATATCCAGGGAGCTGGAGCGCCAGGAGAAAGCGGCGGACAGGCTGCCGGACGACCGTCTGCGGGACTTGTCGGGGCTGAACGCGGTGTTTTTGAAGATTCTTGGAGAGGAAAGGCAGGGCGGATGGAGTTTAAAATTGCAGTGATGGAAATCAAGCTGTACGCCCCTTGGGTGCATTCTTTAAAAGAAAAGCGTATGGTGGTGAAAAGTCTTTTGGGAAAGATCAGAAGCCGGTACGCTGTCTCCGCGGCGGAAACCGGGCTGCAGGACGTACACCAGACGGCTGTGATTGGAATTGCAGCCATTGCGGCCCACAGCGCCCAGGCGGACAGCATGATGGACGATATACTGGCATTTGTGGAGAGCAGTACGGAGGCAGAGATCCTTTCCGTGGACAGGGAGATGCGCTAGAGCGTGTTTGAAAAGAACGCATTTGAAACAGGAGGCAGGGATGGAATACAGAGCAGATGACCGCAGTGTGGATGCGGAACAATTTATAGAGTTTGTCAATCAAATATGGCCGGGAAATTATGAGCTGGAGGAAACGCGGGAGGCGCTTGCAAAGACCGTCAACATAACCGCCTATGACGGAGAGACACTGGTGGGATGCATTCGGCTGCTCACGGACGGATACTTTTTCGGAACCATTACAGAACTCCTGGTTCTGCCGGAATATCAGGGCCGGGGAGTGGGGAGCAGGCTCCTAAAACTCGCTAAAGAGCACACGCCGACCATGCTGTATTTCGGCGCCCAGCCGGGACTGGAGAGCTTTTACGAGAAGAACGGATGCAAAAGGAGCCTGCAGTCCTTTGTGATTGAGCGGGACAGAGGGGGTGCTTGATTGAACGGTATTTTTATAGTTTCCCTTTGTGCACTAAGGGTACGGCAGTTTTAAATTCCGAAGCATTTTCAAGCTTTTCTATTCGCTGGTTTTGGTATATCATAGATAAAGGGGGGATTAGGCACCTGCGAAATTTTTATCTCAAAGTTAGGATATTAGTATGAGCACACACGATTTAAATCTTCACCAGACAGTGGACGGCGTCCGGTTGTATTTTAATACTCTGGAGTACCGGACGCCTCATTTTCACAGAGACATTGAAATTATGTGGGCGCTGGCGGGCAGCATGGAGGTGCAGGCGGGCAGCCAGTCCTGCGTGGTTCATGCGGGGGAGATGTTTCTGATTAACTCCGAGCAGCCCCACGAAATAAAAACCCAGGGAGGCGGCTGCACCCTGATGGGGATCCAGCTGTCGCCGGATCTCATTGCCGAGGATGTGCCGGAATTTCCCCACGTGCATTTTGATGAATACCGCATTCATAAACTGCCGGAACCGGTTTACAGAAAGATCGAACAAACCATGCCCGAGGTGATGGTGCAGTATCTGACAAAGCCGCGCTTCTATGAGCTTTATTGCAAAAATCAGATGCGCCTGCTTCTCTATGCGCTGTTAAAATATCTCCCTTACCGGGTGCTCACCGAGGAACAGAGCCAGACCCAGAAGAATCAGAATGACCGCCTGCAGCGCCTGATCCAGTTCGTGAAGGAAAACTATAAGAGCAATATCCGGCTGTCAGACTTTGCGGAGAGGGAGGGGAGGTCTCTGAGCCATATATCCCATTTCGTCCAGGAGATGATGCACCAGAGCTTTCGGGAATACGTGGATCTGGTCCGTTACAATGCGGCCTGCAAGATGATGATGACCGGCCGGTACAAGATGCTGGACATCTGTATGGAGTGCGGATTTTCCGATTACCGGTATTTTTCAAAATCCTTCGTAAAGCACACGGGTCTGACACCGGAGAATTATGGCAGGCAGCTTGTGGAGAGAGTGGGAGATGAGACGGCCTACAAGCACAACATTCATTCTAGGGAGCGGTTTTATACGCCGGAAGAGAGCATTGACATTGCGAAAAAAATGGTAGCTGCCCGGGAGGCGCAGGAGATGTAGTTCCGGGCGTATCGCAGGGATAGCAGGAGGAATTAAACAGAGAGCAAAAACATCATATCAGGAAAACAATCAAAAGCAGTTTTTGACGGCAGAATGACAGTTCATGACGTGAAAAATTGCTTTTTTATTAGAAAAAAGACGAAAAATCTGGGTCAAAAATTCGTATATTTTTTGTAAAAAATATTGGGGACAGCAAAAAAGTCTAATAAAAGCAACAATAACAGCAAAGATATGCGCTCTGCAAGCCGGTATAATGAAAGCACCAACAAATGAAAAGATTGCTCTACAAAAGGAGGATTACGCTTTATGAAGAAAAATGCAATGGCACTGATTTTGACCGCATGTATGGCGTCCGCCGCTCTGGCCGGCTGTGCCTCATCCGGAGACTCCGCAGGAGGCAGTTCCCAGGCGGATGCCGGGCAGACAACCGCCCAGGGGAGCCAGGAGGACACCCAGGAAGCCTCATCAGAGGCAGCGGACGGCAAGGTGAACCTGGTATTCTGGACCGGGCTTTCCGGGCAGGCCGGGGAGGTGATCCAGCAGGTGGTGGATGATTACAACAGCTCCCAGGACGCGGTCTTTGTGGATCTTCAATATCAGGGCTCCTACCAGGAATCCCTCAACAAGCTGAAAACTTCCATGCGCACCCAGGATGGACCGGATCTGGTGCAGATTTACGAGGCGGGTACCAGAACCATGGTCGACAGCGGATTTATCATTCCGATGCAGCAGATTATTGACGAGTACGGGATTGACATATCCGGTCTGGAGGAAAACATGCTGAATTATTATACGGTGGACGGACAGCTCTACTCCATGCCCCTCAATACATCCGTTCCGGTATGCTATTATAACAAGACGGCCCTTTCCCAGATCGGCTATGAGAATGGCCCGGAGACCTGGGAGGATATTGCGGATATCTCCCAGAAGGTGATGGATCAGGGACTTACTACCTCGGGAATCGCCCTCTGCTCCAACCTAATCTGGTGCTTTGAGCAGCCTATGGTACAGCAGCATTATCCTATGGTTGACAATGAAAACGGCCGCGCCGGGCGGGCCACCAAGACCACCTTTGCGGACGGAACCCTGGCGGTAGAGATCGCGCAGACCTTTAAGGATCTGGTGGACAATGGATACGTGGCGGATGTAGGCTTTACAATCGACGCCAATAAGGCGGCATTCTGGGCCGGGGAAGCGGCGATCATGATTGATTCCTCGGGCTCCATCGGAGCAACCATAGAGACGGTTGGGGATGCCTTTGAATTTGGCGTATGTCCGTTCCCTGCGCTGACAGCGGATGCGCCCAACGGCGGCGTAACCCTGGGCGGTGGTTCCGTATACATCTGTGACAACGGAGAGGGCGATGCCAAGAACGATGCTATCGCAGACTTTATGAAATATCTGATCTCCCCGGAGACCCAGGGATATATCTTCATCAACACAGGTTATTTCCCGGTTACCACTGCGGCGCTGGAGCAGGCGGATGTAAAGGAAACGCTGGAGAGCCTGCCCTATTACCAGGCCGTTATCGACACCGTTCATAATTCTCCCAACATGGGATTCGGCCCCCTGTACGCCAGCCTTGTGGACGCGCGGGAAATCTATTCCGGTTATCTGGAGCAGATGATGCTGGGAGAGGTTACGCCGGAGGAATGCGTTCAGAAATCCGCTGAGGAAATTGATATCCTCATCGAGGAGTACAACAGCACCAATTTTTAACGTAAGACCCGTAATGGAGGTGGAACATGAAAGGGAAAAAATTATCCAGAAGGCTTGAACCGTATCTGTATCTGGTTCCTGTGCTTGTCCTGTTCGGAATATTTACCTTTATCAATGGCTGGAATGCCTATATGTGGCCGCTTCTTGTCACCAATACGGATACCATGCGCACCGTTCAGATCGGCATCGGCATGCTGCTGGACGCGGAATCCGCAGATTACAATGTGATGATGGCCGGAGTGATTATCGTCATGCTGCCGACCCTCCTGCTCTTTACTCTGGGGCAGAAATACATCCTGTCCGGGGCGCTGGCGGGAGCGGTGAAAGGCTGAGGACGGCGTGCCGGCCGTCCGGACAGCCGTGACTATACTTATATCCAGGAGGAGAAGAATCGTGGAATTTACATTTTTGGGAACCGGGGCTGCGGAGCAGTATCCGGGGCTGTGGTGTACATGCCCTTATTGCACAAGGGCCAGAAAATTGGGCGGAAAAAACATCCGGCGGACCAGCTCCGCGCATTTTGCGGGGGACTGCCTGATTGACCTGCCGCCGGAAACCTTTTCGCAGGCGGAAAAATACGGCATAGACCTGCTCGCATCAAAGCTGCTGCTGGTCACCCATTCCCATGAGGATCATTTTTATCCGCAGCTTCTGTACTGGCGCTATCGGCCAAAGGAGGCGGAGGAACTGCCGGAGGAAGAGCGGTTTGCGCGGGGGCTCAGCCGGCAGCAGGAGCTTCCCGTGCTGCATATTTTTGGGAATGCATGTACCTACCAGAAGCTGATGGAAAATTTCGGCGGCCAGAGTCTGGAGGAATCGGCATTGACATTTACCATCCCGGAGTTGTATAAAGAATATGTATGCAATGGTGTGCGCTTCATCGCCATGGAGGCCTCCCACATCGACCGGGGCGATGCCAGAGGATTGATCTATATCGTGGAGGCTCAGGGGAAGACCTTTCTCTATGCCAGCGATTCCGGCCCCTATACGGAGCGCACAAAGGACTGCATTGCCGCCCACCGGTTTGATGCGGTAATCATGGAGGAGACCTTTGGCTATGCGAAAAAAGGGAATTTCCACATGGACTGGGATCACGCCATGGAGGCTATGAATTTCTTTGAGAAGGCGGGCGTATGGAAAAAGGAGCCCCGCATTTACTGGACGCACATGAGCCCTCACAGAACCCCTCCCCATGCGGATTTGGAGGAGCTTCTCAATGGGACGCCCATCACCCCGGCCTACGACGGATTAAGGATTGAATTATGATCGCAAATTATCACACCCATACCTGGCGCTGCCTGCATGCGTCGGGCACAGAACGAGAATACGTGGAAAATGCCATCCAAGGGGGACTCAGGATTCTTGGATTTTCCGACCACACGCCCATGCCCTATCCGGACGGCTATGTGAGCAATGTGAAAATGCTTCCGGATCAGCTGGAAGACTATGTGGATACGGTTTTAAAGCTTAAGCAGGAATACCGGGACGATATAGAGATCCGGCTGGGGCTGGAGGTGGAGTATTATCCGGCGCTTTTTGAGGCGCTCTTGGAGCTGGTGCGCCCCTATCCCATGGAATATTTTCTGCTGGCCCAGCATTATCTGGGAAATGAGATCGGGGAGCCCTACTGCGGCGCGGCCACGGACAGCCCGGAGATCCTTTCCAGATACTGCAGACAGTCCCTGGAGGCCCTTCGGACCGGTCGGTTTACGTATTTTGCCCATCCGGATCTGATTCATTTCACCGGGGACGAGGCGCTGTACGAGGCCTCCATGCAGGAGATCTGCCTTGCGGCAAAGGAGCTGGATATTCCCCTGGAGATCAATTTTCTGGGAATCTGGGATGGGAGAAATTACCCGGATCCCCGGTTTTGGAAGATGGCGGGAGAAGTGGGAAATACGGTGGTATTCGGCGCGGATGCCCACCAGCCGGATAAGGTATATAACCCCCGGGCCCTGGAAAAGGCAGAGGCGATGGTCAAAACGTACGGGCTGAATCTGGCGGATACGGTGAAGCTCAGACCGCCCCTTCAGTGACCGCGGGAGGCGCTTGCTTTTTTCCCTGACCGTGTTGCCTTTGGCAGAAAACAATTTTTAATCCGCTCTAAGGAAATACGATATATGACTAAGGAGGAGCACGTAAATGAAGCTGACGCTGCATGATTTAAAAAATCAGAGTGCGTGGGAACGGGCGGGGATTGCCCTGCCGTCCTATGATCCGGCGGCTCTTGCGGAACGGACAAAGGCGGCACCGGCGTGGGTTCACATGGGAATTGGAAATATTTTCCGTATATTTATGGGATCCATTGCCGACCAGCTGGTATCCGAGGGATGGATGGATCGGGGAATTACCTGTGTGGAGCCCTTTGATTTTGATGTGGTGGATAAAATCTACCGCCCCTGCGATAACCTGGCGCTGCGCGTAATTCTGCGGGGCGACGGGACGCGGGACTGCCGCGTTTTAGGCGCCATGACCGAAGCCGTGAAAGCCAGGGCCCCGGAAGCGGAGCAGTGGGAGCGGGTAAAAGAGATTTTCCGGCAGGAAAGCCTGCAGATGGTGTCCTTCACAATTACGGAGAAGGGATATGCGCTGCATCAGGGAGACGGAAGCTATTTTGATTTTGTAAAGGCAGATATAGAAAATGGGCCGGAGCACGCCGCCGGCGCCATGGGAATTGTGGCCGCCATGCTCCTTGCGCGGTACGAGGCGGGCGGAGCGCCCTTGGCTCTTGTGTCCATGGACAACTGCTCAAAGAACGGGGAGGTACTTCGGAACGCAGTTCTCACCATGGGACGGGAGTGGAAAGAACGCGGCTATGCGGACGAGGGCTTCCTTGCCTATATTAGTGATGAAAACCGAACCGCATTTCCATGGACCATGATAGACAAGATTACGCCCCGCCCCAGCGAAAAAATCGCGGCTGATCTGCGGGAAGCGGGAATCGAGGGCATGGAGCCGGTGATCACATCGAAGAAGACGTATATTGCCCCCTTCGCCAATGGGGAGGGCCCCCAGTACCTGGTGGTGGAGGACCATTTCCCCAACGGACGGCCTCCCTTGGAGCGGGCCGGGGTGTACATGACGGACCGGGAGACAGTAAACAAATCCGAGCGAATGAAGGTGACGGCCTGCTTAAATCCCATCCACAGCGCCCTGGGACCCTATGGCTGTCTTCTGGGCTATGAGCTCTTCTCCGACGAGATGCGGGATCCCCAGATGCTGTCCCTTGCCCGCCTGGTGGGATACGGCGAGGGGCTTCCCATGGCGCCGGATCCGGGCATTTTTTCGCCCAGGGCATTTCTGGATGAGGTGCTTACGGAGCGGTTCCCCAACCCATATCTTGGGGACACCACCCAGAGGCTTTCGGTTGATATGTCCCAGATTGTGGGCATACGGTTCGGGGAGACCATCAAGGCGTATGTGAAGCGGGACGGGGACGCCGGAGCTCTTCTGGGAATTCCGCTGGCCATTGCGGGATGGCTGCGGTATCTTGTGGGAGCGGACGATGCGGGAAGGCCCATGGAGCTGGCGCCGGATCCCGCGCTCCCTGCACTCCGGGAGAAGCTTTCCGGGGTGACCCTCGGAAAGCCGGAAAGCCTGGGGGAGAAAGCAAAGGGCATTTTGTCAGATGCGCACATTTTCCGGATCAATCTTTACGAGGCGGGAATCGGAGAGCGGATTGAAGAGATGCTGCGGGAAGAGCTAGCCGGGCCTGGGGCGGTGCGCCGGACACTGGAGAACTATTTGGCATAAAATGTGACGGTTCACAACCGCGGGAACACATAGGCAAAACGAAAATCTATGCGCACCAAAAATGCGGCGAGGCCAGGACAGGCTCCGCCGCATTTTTAGTGCGTGTTTGAAAATTGCTTTCCGTAAGATGAAATAATCGTTCCCTATATTTTTCTTACTTCGTCCCGAAAATACGGTCTCCGGCATCGCCAAGACCGGGGCAGATATAGGCGTTTTCATTCAGACACCGGTCAAGATGACCTACATAAATCTGCACATCCGGATGCGCCTTGCTCAAACGCTCAAGACCCTCGGGAGCGGCGATAATGGACATGAATTTGATCTTTCTTCCGCCGTGCTGCTTGATAAAGTCCACCGCGGTGACAGCGGAGCCTCCTGTAGCCAGCATGGGGTCGGTTACGATGATGGTGCGCTCCTCGATGGGGCTGGGAAGCTTGCAGTAATATTCGTGAGGTTCATGGGTCACCTCATCCCGGTAGAGGCCGATGTGCCCCACCTTTGCGCTGGGAACCAGGGCCAGGATTCCGCTGACCATGCCGAGACCTGCCCGGAGAATGGGAACCACAGCTAATTTGCGTCCGGCGATCATAGGGGTCATGCATGTTTCAATGGGGGTTTCCACCTTTACATCCTCCAGGGGGAGATCCCGCAGGGCCTCGTAGCCCATGAGCATAGCAATTTCTTCCGTGAGGGCGCGGAACTCATTGGTTCCCGTAGATTTGTCCCGCAGGATGGAAATTTTGTGCTGGATTAAAGGGTGGTCAAAGATCATTACATTGTCCATAATAGAAGCTGCTCCTTTGTGAGATTTTCTGTAACTGTTATCATTATAGCGCAAACGCCCTGTCATGGCAACATGAACGGGGCGTTTCCATGCGGCACCTTCCATGCGGCAGCCGGATACGCTGCCGGGAATGCGGCTGTTTTGGGAATACGGCTATTTTGTTTCCGGTACGAAAGATACGATCACGTAGTCGCCCAGGGCATGGGGAACCGGCATGGACAGGTAGATCGTGCCCTGGCGCTCATAACTGAAGGATTCCGGCCATGAGCCGTCTTCTCCGAGGGGGAAATCCGCGCTCTCGAAAATGGAGGTCAGGGTGTCCTCATCCACCGTAGCGATGTATTCCGTCACAGCGGACAGGCGGTCTGCCGCCAGATCGTAGAAGCTCACATCCTCGCTCTTCACATAGGCGGCCATGGTCAATGCATCCCCGTAGTCTGCCAGGCCGATATCCTCAACCAGAGTGAGATCAAGGGTATTGGTGTAGAACAGCTCTGTGGGATGGGCAGCGCCTTGGGCAGACAGGCTTCCGGTATAAACCGCGGTCAGCCGCCGGCTGTCCACGGACACCACCTGACACTTGACGGTCAGAGTATCTGTCTCCTCATCCACCTCGTTGGCCTCGATCACAGAAAGCGCGTTGGCCTTTAAGTGCTCATTCACCCGGGACTGAAGCTCTTCGTCGTCCATTTTTGACACTGCCGGATACTGGATGGAGACATTCCCTGAGGTATAGGTTTCCAGGGAAGCGGTCACTCCGGAGGATGTGCCTGCATCATCCGGCTGCACTTCTTCGGGTGCCTGTGTGGCAGGTTCGGTGGAAGGCATGGTTTCGGGAGCGGTCTCCGTGGCAGCCTCCGTATGTATGGTGGAAATATCCGCGGACTCCGGGGAACGGCTTAAAATCAAGCCGATGGCGGCTCCGCCCACCACAACGGCCGCGGCAATTGCCCCGATAATAATTTTTCTGTTGGTATCCATTTTTCTCCTCCTTTGCATCCCGTCCTTTTTCGGAATGAGGACGGATATATCTTTGCCTATCATACAGGAAAATAGTGGACGTAGTTTGAAGAAAAACTTACAAATTCGTGAAGAAAAGCAAAAAACAGGAATTTTTCTTTCTGCTCGTTCATATGGTAGTAGAGTGCGCCCTGTGTGGGCAGCAAAACGGGAAGGAGGAGCGTGTCAAGTGACGCATCTGGAATTGATCGCAAAAGTAGGGGGAGGAAACGCAGAAATTGTGGACATGTACCTGGGGGGCCGGCTGACGCGGCAGGAGCTGGGGAATGTCTTGGGAAAAAATAGGGCTGCCGCAGTGGAGATGTACGTGGAAGGAAGAAGGCGGGAGAGAAGAGCCTGACGGGCGGGGCGAAAAAGTAAATCCGGCAGAAGGCCATCTCACATCTAAAAAAATCCACGTAAAAACGTGGATTTTAAATGCCGGCAGCGGGACTTGAACCCGCACGTGGTTGCCCACAACAGATTTTGAGTCTGCCTCGTCTGCCATTCCGACACGCCGGCTTGCAACGATAATCATTCTATCACAGCCGGGGAAGTTTGGCAAGTATTTTTTACAATTGAAAATGCGGATGATTTATTGTATGATGGTAACAGTTTGGAGCGAACCGCTTTGAGAGGAAAGGAGAAAGGCCCATATGACCTGCAGGGAGGCCCAGCGCCTGGTTACGCCCTATATCAACGGGAGTATTACGGACCAGGAGCTGGAAGAATTTTTAAAACACATTGACAGCTGTCCGGACTGCCGGGAGGAGCTGGAAATCTATTTTACCGTGGACGTGGGCATACGGCAGCTTGACGAGGGAACTGGAACCTACAATATAAAAGGGGCCCTGGAGAACGCTCTGGCCTTATCACGCCAGCGCATTCACAGCCTGCATCTGCTGAAAGCGGCTCGGTACGCGGTAAACACCCTGTGCTTCTGGTCCGTTCTCGCCGTCCTGATCATCCAGGTACGGATCTGGAGTCAGGGAGGACTTTGACAGAGCGCATACAAGTGCACGGAAGATGCATACCCCGCGGCATTCGCCAAGCGGACGCGCCTGCGCGCCCATCCGGCGCACTGCCTGCGGAAATAAAAAGGAGAATCAATGGAAAAACTTGTTTTGATAGACGGACACAGTATTTTAAACCGGGCCTTTTACGGGGTTCCGGATCTGACCAATGCGGAGGGGCTTCACACCAATGCGGTGTACGGCTTCCTCAATATTATGTTTAAGATTCTGGAGGAAGAGCAGGCGGATCATCTGGCTGTGGCCTTTGACCTGCCTGCTCCTACGTTCCGGCACAAGATGTACGGGGATTACAAGGGGACGAGAAAGCCCATGCCGGAGGAACTGAGGGAACAGGTGCCTCTGATGCAGGAAGTCCTCGCGGCCATGGGGATTCCCATTTTGACCCTGGAGGGCTATGAGGCCGATGACATCCTGGGAACCGTGGCAAAGCGCAGCCAGGCGGCAGGCGTGGAAGTGTCCGTGGTATCCGGAGACAGGGATCTTCTGCAGCTCGCGGATGCGCACATCAAAATCCGGATCCCCAAGACCAGCAGGGGAAGCACGGAGATCTACGACTATTATCCCGAGGACGTGAAGGCCCAGTACCAGGTGACGCCTGCGGAATTTATCGATGTGAAAGCGCTGATGGGCGACGCTTCGGACAATATTCCCGGCGTTCCCTCCATTGGGGAGAAGACGGCTACGGCTATTATTGCGGCCTTTGGAAGTATCGAGAACGCCCGCGCTCATCTGGACGAGGTGAAGCCTCCCAGGGCGCGCAAGGCCCTGGAAGAGCATTACGACATGGCTCAGATGAGCAAGGAGCTGGCGGCCATCTGCACGGATTGTCCCGTGGAATTTCGCTATGAGGATGCCAGGATTGAGAATCTCTATACGCCGGAGGCATTCCGGGAGATGAAGCGGCTGGGCTTTAAGACCTTTTTATCCCGTTTTGACGCGTCGGTCCGTGAGGCAGAGGACGGCCCGGGAATCCAGGCGCATTTTAAAACCATTTCCAATGAAAAAGAGGCAGGAAAACTGTTTGAGAAGGCAATGAACTGCCCCTTCGTGGGATTCCAGCTTCTGGGAAGCTCTTTCTGCCGGGAGAAGGAGCCCATACAGGCGGAGCAGATGACCTTTTCCTTCAGCGAGGCGGGGGAGGTACTGTCCGGTACGGAGGCGGCAAAGCTGCCTGGTCTGGCGGGAGCCGCGCTGACCCTGGGGGAGGAAGAGATATACTGCCTCCGGGCAGGGGACGGGCTTTCCGAGGAATTTCTCCGGGAACAGAGTGCAAAGCTTTTGGAGAGACGGACAGGGCCGGTCTGGGTTTTGGATTTGAAGGCTCTGCTGCATCTGCTGGAGTTTGCGGAGAAGCCAAATGTGTTCGACGCCGGGGTGGCAGGATACCTTTTGGATCCCCTTGGAGAGGGATACGATTATGATCAGCTGTCCAGAGGCCATATCGGCCTGTCTGTGCCTTCCCGGACCGAACTTCTGGGAAAGGAGGACGCGGGAGACGCCCTGGCGCGGGGAGAGGAAAAAGCCGCTGCGTGCGCCTGCTATATGGGCTATGCGGTCTGGAAAGCGGGGCCTGTCCTTCTGGAGAAGCTTGCGGATACGGGGATGGACCGGCTGTACCGGGAGATTGAGATGCCTCTGATCTACAGCCTGTACCACATGGAAAAAGAAGGGGTTAAGGTAGAACGGGAAGAGCTGGCAGCATACGGTGCCCGTTTGAAAGAGGGTATTGCCCGGCTGGAAAAGGAGATTTACGCGGACACGGGAAGGGAGTTCAACATCAATTCTCCCAAGCAGCTGGGAGAGATCCTTTTCGGGGAAATGAAGCTTCCCGGCGGAAAGAAGACAAAGACCGGATACTCCACGGCGGCGGATGTGCTGGAAAAGCTGGCTCCGGATCATCCGGTGATCCGCAAGATTCTGGATTACCGCCAGCTCACAAAGCTGAGCTCCACCTATGCGGAAGGGCTGGCTGCTTTTATTCAGGAAGACGGCAGAATCCACGGACGGTTCAATCAGACCATTACAGCTACGGGGCGGATCAGCAGCACAGAGCCCAACCTGCAGAACATCCCGGTGCGCATGGAGCTGGGCCGGGAGATCCG
Organism: Candidatus Enterocloster excrementipullorum; assembly: GCA_019119575.1. Lineage (GTDB taxonomy): Bacteria > Bacillota > Clostridia > Lachnospirales > Lachnospiraceae > Enterocloster > Enterocloster excrementipullorum. Next base: position 71,328 of record DWWT01000058.1, on the reverse strand, counting down.
GAAGGTATTTGTGCCAAAGGAGGGCTGCGTATTTCTGGACGCGGACTATTCCCAGATTGAGCTGCGGATTCTGGCGCACATGTCAGGGGATGAACATTTGATTGCGGCCTACCGGTCTTCCCAGGATATTCATGCGGCTACTGCCTCCCAGGTGTTCCATGTACCGCTGGCGGAGGTGACGCCGGAGCTGCGGCGCAACGCCAAGGCGGTGAACTTCGGCATTGTCTACGGCATCAGCGCATTTGGGCTGAGCGAGGATTTAAGCATCTCCCAGAAGGAGGCCAAGGAATATATCAACCGGTATTTTGAGACATACCCCGGCGTGAAGGCATTTCTGGACGGGCTGGTGAACCATGCCAAGGAGCAGGGATATGTGACCACGCTCTACGGCAGGCGCAGGCCGATCCCGGAACTTAAGTCTTCCAATTTCATGCAGCGCCAGTTCGGGGAGCGGGTGGCGATGAATTCCCCGATCCAGGGCACGGCGGCGGATATCATGAAGATCGCCATGATTGCCGTGGACCGGGAGCTGGCAGCCCGGGGCCTGAAGTCGCGGATTGTGCTGCAGATCCACGATGAGCTCCTGGTAGAGACGGCCGCGGACGAGGTGGACGAAGTGCGGGAAATCCTGGTGGATAAGATGAAGCATGCGGCGGATTTAAAAGTGTCCCTGGAGGTGGAGGCGCAGGCAGGAAGCTCCTGGTTTGACGCGAAGTAAACGCCGCTGCTGACAAGGAGGGAACGGCGGCTGCCAGCGCGAAGGAAACGGCCGCCGCCGGTGTGCGGAGAAAAGGAGAGCAGATGGAAAATAGAAGAGGACAGGGATTTCTCCTGGGGCTGACCGGCGGCGTGGGAGCGGGCAAGAGTACGGTTCTTTCCTATCTGGAAGAGGCCTACGGCTTTCACGTGATTCAGACGGATCTGACGGCGAGACGGCTTATGGAACCGGGAATGGAAGGATTTCAGACAGCGGTGCGCCTTTTCGGTGCGGATATCCTGGATGCGTCGGGGGCGATCTGCCGCCCGGTTCTGGCAGAGCGGATGTTCAGGGAACCTGAAAAGCGCAGGCAGTCCGATGCGGCCATCCATCCCTTGGTGTGGAAAGCGGTGCGGGAGGAAGCGGCTGCCTTTCGGAATGGCCCTGTGGTCATAGAAACCGCTGTTCCGGGAAAAGAATTTCGTGACAGCTGCAGGGAAATATGGTATCTTTATACTTCGGAGGAGATTCGGGCTGCCCGCCTGCGGGAGAGCCGGGGATATTCCGCGGAGAAAATCCGGGATATCATGGCCAGCCAGGCGGACGAAGAGACCTTTGCAGGCCAGGCGGACGAACGCCTGGACAACAGCGGTTCCCCGGAGCAGACCCGGAAGCAGATTGACCGGCTCCTGGCCGAGCGGGGAATTCCCTTAAAAGCAGCGAAACAGCAGCAAAAGCAGCGAAACGGCAGCGATTCGGGATGGCCTGAACGGTGAAACAAAATAAAAGGACAGAATGACACATGAGAATGGTAAGTATAGCCAGCGGCAGCAGCGGAAACTGCATTTACATAGGCTCGGAGAGCACCCACATCCTGGTGGATGCGGGAATCAGCAACAAGCGCATTGAACAGGGATTAAATGAGATCGGCTTAAAGGGCGGGGAGATGGATGGAATTCTGATCACCCATGAGCACTCAGACCATATTAAGGGGCTGGGCGTCCTCTCGCGCAAGCACCATCTGCCCATATACGGAACCCGCGCCACACTGGAGCAAATCGCTTCCACGTCCAGTTTGGGGGCCATTGACAGGGGGCTTCTGCGCCCCATTTCCCCGGATGTGGATTTTTCCCTGGGAGATCTGACGATCAAGGCCTTTTCCATTGACCACGATGCGGCGGATCCTGTGGCCTACCGGGTGAAAAACGGCAGCAGAACGGTGGCGGTGGCCACGGACATGGGCCATTTCGATCCCTACATAATCCAGCACCTGGAAGGGCTTGACGCCATTTTGCTGGAATCCAACCACGATGTGCGCATGCTGGAGACAGGGCCCTATCCCTACTATCTGAAGCGGCGCATTCTGGGAGACAGGGGCCATCTGTCAAATGAGAACGCGGGCCGGCTGCTGAGCTATATTCTTCACGACAACATGAAGAAAATTCTTCTGGGTCATCTGAGCCGGGAGAACAATTACGAGGAACTGGCCTACGAGACCGTGCGCCTGGAGATTGACGAGGGAGACTGCCCCTACGGCGCGTCGGATTTTTCTATTTCTGTGGCCCACAGGGACCGGATGAGCGAGATTGTATGCCTGTAACGGAGAGAGGAGAAAAAATGAGCAAGGCGATTATTACGGTAGTTGGAAAAGACACGGTGGGTATCATCGCAAAGGTCTGCACGTACCTGGCGGAGAATCAGATCAATATTCTGGATATATCCCAGACCATCGTGCAGGGATATTTTAACATGATGATGATCGTGGACATCAGCAATATGGCAAAGCCCTTCGGAGAGACCGCGGACGATTTGGCGGCAGTGGGAGAGGCCATCGGGGTAAAGGTGAAGATCCAGAGGGAAGAAATTTTTACAAAAATGCACCGCATATAGGAGGGCGCTATGATCAACATATACGAGGTAAATGAGACCAACAACATGATCGAGCATGAGAAGCTGGATGTCCGGACCATAACCATGGGCATCAGCCTCCTGGACTGCGGGGATTCCACCTTGGAGGGGGTAAATGAAAAGATCTACCGCAAGATTACCTCCCTGGCGAGCAATCTGGTGTCCGTGGGCCGGGAGATTGAGCGGGATTTCGGCATCCCCATTGTAAATAAGCGCATTTCCGTGACGCCCATCGCCCTGGTGGGAGGTTCGGTGTGCAGCTGCCCGGAGGATTTCGTGTCGATTGCCCGGACTCTGGACAAGGCGGCCAAGGAAGTGGGCGTCAATTTCATCGGCGGATACTCGGCCCTGGTGAGCAAGGGGATGACCCAGGCGGACAGAAATCTCATTCTCTCCATCCCGGAGGCCCTGGCACAGACCGAACGGGTGTGCAGCTCTGTGAATGTGGGCTCCACCAAGACCGGCCTCAATATGGACGCGGTAAACCTTATGGGGGAGATCGTGGTGGAGACAGCAAAAGCGACTGCGGACCGGGACAGCCTGGGCTGCGCCAAGCTTGTGGTATTCTGCAATGCGCCGGATGACAATCCCTTTATGGCAGGAGCCTTCCACGGCGTCACGGAGGCGGATGCCGTGATCAATGTGGGCGTCAGCGGCCCGGGCGTGGTGAAGGTAGCCCTGGAGCAGGCCAGAGGGGCCAACTTTGAGGTGCTCTGCGAGACCATTAAGCGGACAGCCTTTAAAATTACCCGCGTGGGCCAGCTGGTGGCGCAGGAGGCGTCAAAGCGGCTGGGCGTGCCCTTCGGCATCATTGATCTGTCCCTGGCGCCCACTCCGGCAGTGGGGGACAGCGTGGCGGAGATTCTGGAAGAGATCGGCCTGGAGCGGGTGGGCGCGCCGGGGACAACAGCCGCCCTGGCCATGCTGAATGACCAGGTGAAAAAGGGAGGCGTTATGGCTTCCTCCTATGTGGGGGGCTTAAGCGGCGCATTTATTCCGGTGAGCGAGGATCAGGGGATGATCGACGCAGTCGGCACCGGCGCACTGACCCTGGAGAAGCTGGAGGCCATGACCTGCGTCTGCTCCGTGGGCCTGGACATGATTGCCATACCCGGTGATACGAAGAGCACCACCATTGCCGGCATCATCGCGGATGAGGCGGCGATCGGAATGGTGAACCAGAAGACAACGGCGGTGCGCCTGATTCCGGTGATCGGAAAGGGCGTGGGGGAGACAGCCGAGTTCGGCGGCCTTCTGGGGTATGCCCCCATTATGCCGGTGAATCCATTCTCCTGTGAGAAATTTGTCACCAGGGGAGGAAGGATCCCTGCGCCCATTCACAGCTTTAAAAATTGATGGTAAGGTAAGGGGCGTCAATATGCGGATATACCTGATACGGCACGGGCGGCAGAGCAGCCGCCTTTGCAATGTGGATGTGGATTTGAGCCCGGAGGGCTTCCGCCAGGCGGCTTTTTTGGGAGAACGGCTTTTTAAGACCAATATCCAGGCCGTGTACTCCAGCGATCTGATCCGGGCAGTGCAGACAGCCCAGGCGGCCAATCTTTACTGGAATGTGGAGCACACGGTTCTGCCGGAGCTTCGTGAAATCTCCTTCGGGGAGCTCACCGGCCTTTCCGACGATGCGATCCGCATCCGTTTTGCGGATTTTAAGGAGAGGGAGAGCCGGATGGAGGAAGATATTCCCTATCCGGGCGGAGAGTGCGCCGGGGATGTGGTGCGCCGAGCCATGCCCGCGCTCCTGCAGATTGCGGAAAGCGGGGCGGAGCGCGCAGCGGTGGTCACCCACGGCGGCGTGATCCGGGCGGTGACCGCCCACATTCTCCATATGCCTCTGGCGCGGTGGAGAAGCCTGGGGAGAGAATTGGAGAACTGCGGCATCACGGAGCTTTCCTGGGACGAAAAACGGCGGAGCTTTACGGTAGAGCGGTTCAATGATTATGCCCATCTGGAAGCGTATCCCGAGCTTCTGCGGAGCAATTGGAAGGAGACCAGCGATGAAAAAGGGAATCATTTTTGATGTGGACGGAACGCTGTGGGATTCGGCAGTCCCGGTGGCCCAGTCCTGGAATGAGGTGCTGAAAAGACGGTATCCGGAGGTGGAAAGAAGAATCACGCCGGAGGATATGTACCGCAATATGGGAAAGACCATGGATGCCATCGGGGATGACCTTTTCCCGTTTCTTGAACCGGCAAAGCGGACGGAGGTGATGGAGGCGTGCATGGAGTACGAAAACGAATATCTTGCCGCCCATCCGGGCGATATGTATCCCCATATGGTTTCCGTCCTCTCTGCCCTCAGCAGCCGGTATGCGCTTTTTATCGTGAGCAACTGCCAAACGGGGTATATTGAGGCCCTGATGGCTTCCTGCGGCATTGGCGCATACGTCGCGGACACCGAGTGCTTTGGGGCCACGGGACGGCCGAAAGGCGACAATATCCGTCTGGTTATGGAGCGGAACGGGCTGGAGAAATGCTTTTACGTGGGGGACACGGCCATGGACCAGGAAGCCTCCCGCCAGGCAGGGATCCCCTTTTTGTATTTGCCTCCTACGGATTCGGCGAGGCGGAGGGAGCGGATGCGATTATCTCCTCCCTTGCGGAGCTGCCCGGGATCGCGGAAAAAATTTTGGGATAATCGGCAGACGCGTAAGGATCAGGAGGAAAGAAATGAACCAGGAAGAAAAGGGGCGTCTTGCGGAGGCCCTGGATTATTTTTTAAATGAATCCCTGCAGCAGATCGTCCTCAGCAAGCCGCGCGGGCAGGAGGGGGCCGGGAAGGTGCGCCTGCGGCCTGTCACGCTCAAGGGAAGGACCGTTTTCCAGGCTGAGGAACAGCGGGGAACCCAGGCGTTTCACAGAAATATGGAAAAGGCAGAGGCTGCGGACTATGTGGAAAAGGCCCTGGAAGAGCAGTTCGGCCAGGCGCAGATGCAGTCTCTGATCGGCCAGGGGCAGGTGCTTGTGAGCAAGAAAGGGAAGGTCACCGTAAAGGTAAAGCGTCTGCAGACGCCAGCCCGGGGATCTGCGCAGCAGGCGGTCATCCAGGCGCCTTCCCGGGCGGCGGATCACAACCGGAAGAAGCAGTATATCCTGCCGGAGGGAGAGCCCGTGCCGTTTTTGGTGGATTTGGGAGTCATGACGGCGGAGGGAAAGATTGTTCAAAGCCGGTACGACAAGTACCGGCAGATCAACCGCTTTCTGGAATTTATCCGGGATGTCCTTCCGAGCCTGGACTGCGGGCGGGAGATCACGATCATCGACTTTGGCTGCGGCAAATCGTATTTGACCTTTGCCATGTACTATTATCTGAAGGTGTGCAAAAAATACGCCGTGCGGATCATCGGGCTTGACCTGAAAGCGGATGTGATTGAGAACTGCGGCCGCCTTGCGGAGAAATACGGATACGAGGGACTTACCTTTCTTCAGGGCGACATTGCCTCCTATGAAGGGGCGGATCAGGTGGATATGGTGGTCACCCTTCACGCCTGCGATCTGGCCACGGACTATGCGCTGGAAAAGGCGGTGAAATGGGGCGCCCGCGTCATCCTTTCCGTGCCCTGCTGCCAGCACGAGCTGAACCGGCAGATGAAAAATGAGATCCTGCAGCCTGTATTCCATTACGGCCTGTTAAAAGAGCGGGCGGCAGCCCTCTTTACCGACGGGATTCGGGCCCAGGTTCTGGAATATCTGGGATATCGGACCCAGATCCTTGAGTTCATCGATATGGAGCACACCCCGAAGAATATCCTGATCCGGGCCGTGCGCCAGAAAGAGCCCGGTCCCGCCGGGGAAGAAAAAGCCGGGCCGTATTCTGCCGGAGCGGGGAAAAACGGAAAGGAGCTCAGAGCGCTTCTTCAATTCCTCGGGGTCCGTCCCGCCATTGTCCGCCTTCTGGCTCCGGAACTTTTGGAGTAGATTCGGCTTTTGGAAAAAACGTTCCGGCCCGTCCGGCACCTTTTGATTCCGTCATACAATGCAGATGGGGTGGTTGTACTCATTGCGCACCGGGGTTTTGTACCGGATGGCCTCCGCGCCCTGGCGCAGGTGGCTGGCATATATATCCTGCCGGAGCATGGCAAGGGCCTGCCCTTCCAGGATCCGGCCGCTGTCCGCCATCTTCGTGACCAGAGGAATGGCGGATCTTTTTTTGACTGCGGAGAGAAGGGGAGCGGCTTCCCTGCGGAATCCAAGAACCCGGGCGTAGGGAGCAAAACCTGCTTTCCGGGCCCGCGCTGCATCCTCCTTTGTCATTCCCAGCAGGAGATGGAGAAGGCTTCGGCTGATCCGGGTGTAGGTATACTGACGGGTTTTCAGCTGGGCGATCCGCCCTTCCCAGCCGCAGTAGTCCAAAAGGCAGCCCTTCAGCCGGCCGGCAAGCTCCGCGGATACGCCCTCGTACAGGGAAAAATCCGTTCCCTCCCGGTCTAAGGCGAGCAGGGCGAGATGGAGGGCCAGGGAAAAATCATCCGCGCACAGCGGACGCCCTTCTCTATAGAGGGGAAGAATGGCCTCCGGAATGTGGGGGAGGAGGCGGGAGATATCCCTGTTCTTTTCCTGCGCAGTCTCCTGCCAGGAAAAATACGGATCCTCCAGAATGGCCCGGATGGCCGAGGCCGAGGCCTGGCGCCCGTCCTCCACATTCTGCTCATGGTATCCGCTTCCCTCCCGCTTGATTGTCACCGGGATCAGATGGCTTTTTTGGCGCAGAATGGATTTGCAGTATTCGATGCCCAGAAGATTGTTTGGGGATCCCAAAAGGCGGTTCCAATCGGCTTTTCGGTTTCCCGCCTGCCCGGCCTCATCCTCCCGGACCATGGCCAGGAGGGCGGTATTTCTGGCCTGGGGCCAGCTGGCGCCCCGGCGCAATTCCTCCTTGATCCGGGCGGAGAATAGGGGGCTTTCTTCTGTCAGCAGGGAAGCCGCGTGGAGAATGGGCGCGGTATCGCCCTCCTCGCTTCCGAAACACAAAAAGTCCACAGCTCCCAGTCCGGAGAGAAGGGCCACGGAGCAGGCGGCAAAATCCTCCGCGCTCCCCGTGGCAAAGAGGGAGGGAATTTCCACCACCAGATCCGCTCCGCAGATAAGGGCCATGCGGGTGCGCAGGTATTTATCATAAAGAGCAGGACCGCCTCTCTGGACAAAATCGCCGCTTATGGCAGCCACGCAGAAGGCGGCGCCGGTCTGCTTTTTGGCCATTTGTATATGATAGAGGTGTCCGCTGTGAAAGGGATTGTACTCAGCGATGATGCCGACGGTCTTCATGGAATGTCCTCCTTTAGACATTGGTTATGTTTTTGTCACAAATAATCCATAATTGATTCACAATTTCACCACAAAACATGAGTATAGTATAAACTGTCAAAAGGAAAAAGACCAGACGGAAATTCCATAGGGTATAGATAGAAAGGGGACTTATGTATGTACGAGAATGATAACAGGGAGAAAAATACAGTGAACTGGACAACTCCTTCAGATAACAGCAGCGGATATGCGGCACGGGAGGAGGAGTCCCGGCAGAATGAAAGCAGACAGGAACAGGGATGGAATACGGCTTCCCAGAACAGCGGAGCAGCAAACAGCTATTCCGGCAACGCCTCCTTCCAGGGGCAGCCAGCGCCTGACGGAGGCCGGCACCACAAGAAGAGCGGTTGGGCAAAGAAAGCTGCGGGAATCACAGCGGCGGCCGTTCTCTTCGGAGCCGTGTCCGGCGGTGTGATGACCGGAGTCAACTATGTAGGAGCTGCCATGACCGGCCTCACAAATGAGACGGCTCAGGCAGAGACGCAGGCCCAGCTTCAGCAGGCAGTACCCGCGGTGACCACTCCGGGAACAGACGGACAGAACACTCCGGTATCCACGGTGAACGATGTGTCCTCTATTGTGGATGCGGCAATGCCCTCGATCGTGGCGATCAATGATACGATGACCATTGAGCAGAGAGATTTCTTTGGAATGCCTCAGACCTATACGGCTCAGAGCAGCGGTTCCGGAATCATTGTAGGGCAGAATGACACAGAGCTTCTTATTGCCACCAACAACCACGTTGTATCCGGAGCAGAGGATCTCACGGTTACCTTTGTGGATGATAAGGCAGTGTCCGCGGCGGTAAAAGGAACAGATTCCGCAACGGATTTGGCAATCATCGCCGTGCAGCTCTCCGATATTGAGAATGACACCATGAGCAAAATCAAGGTGGCAACCATCGGAAGTTCGGATGATCTGAAGGTCGGACAGCAGGTAATTGCGATCGGAAACGCGCTGGGATATGGCCAGTCCGTAACCGTGGGCTATGTGAGCGCCCTTGACCGGGAGATCACAGATGAAAATGGAATTACAAGGACATTTATCCAGACCGATGCGGCCATCAACCCTGGAAACAGCGGCGGCGCACTTCTGGATATGAACGGAAACCTGATTGGCATCAATGCAGCCAAGACTGCTTCCACCGAAGTGGAGGGCATGGGATTTGCGATCCCCATCTCCAAGGCGCAGGAGATCTTGAATAATCTGATGACAAAACAGACCCGCGTGGAGGTGCCCGTGGAGGAGCAGGGATACCTGGGTATCCAATGCATCAACATTGACTCCGCATCTTCCCAGCAGTTTGGAATGCCCATCGGCGTATATGTTTACAAGATTATGGAGGATGGAGCCGCGGCAAATTCCGATTTGCGCGAGAAAGACATTATCACCAAGTTTGACGGCCAATCCGTATCCAACAAAGAAGAGCTGGTGCAGATGCTGACCTATTATAAGAGCGGCACCACCGTGACGCTGACCGTTCAGTCCCTGACCGACGGGGCCTATGTGGAGCATGAGGTGGAAATCACCCTGGGAAGCAGGCCTGCGGACGAAGCCAATCAGTAATGGCCGGCAGGAACGCACGGCAGAAATATGGCTCATAGGCTGAGATGAGGAGCTGTGAAAAATCTTTTAAAGACAGAAAAGAACGCTGACAGGCGCAAAAAACCTGGAAGCGTTCTTTTTTGCCATCCGGCTTGTAATTTTTATGGCTTTCATATATAATAAAAATGTGATAAAAAACACAAAATTCCCAATAAAAATGTGATAGGATATGTATATGGAACGATTGATTATGAAGAAACTGCTGAACTGGAAAAATTCTCCCTATCGCAAGCCTCTGATTTTAAAAGGTGTGCGGCAGGTAGGCAAGACCTGGATTCTGAAAGAGTTCGGCAAACGCTATTACGAAAATACTGCTTATTTTAACTTCGATGAAAACGAAGAGTACAGGCAGTTCTTTGAAACTACAAAGGATGTAGACCGAATTTTACAGAATATGATGCTGGCAAGCGGTCAAAAGATTCTGCCGGAAAAAACCCTCATTATTTTTGACGAAGTCCAGGATTGTCCCAAAGTCATCAACTCCATGAAATATTTTTGTGAGAACGCTCCGCAGTATCACATTGCCTGCGCCGGCTCGCTCCTGGGTATTGCCCTGGCAAAGCCTTCGTCTTTCCCCGTGGGTAAAGTCAACTTTATGCAGATTGCCCCCATGACCTTCACAGAATTCCTGCTGGCCAACGGGGATGGGAACCTGGCAAACTATCTGGAAATGGTCAACACGATTGAGCCGATTCCTGACGCTTTCTTTAATCCTCTGTATGAAAAGCTCAAGATGTACTATGTGACCGGGGGTATGCCGGAACCTGTCAAGATGTGGACAGAGGCACGGGATGTAGACGCCATGCAGGAAGCCTTGTCCGGGATTATTGCTGCCTATGAGAGAGACTTTGCAAAGCATCCCAACGTCAGCGAATTCCCCAAGATTTCGATGGTCTGGAAATCGATACCGTCCCAGCTGGCGAGAGAGAACAAAAAGTTTATTTATAAAGTTGTCAAAGAGGGCGCGCGGGCCCGTGAATATGAGGACGCTTTGCAATGGCTGGTGGATGCCGGTCTGGTGCACAAGATTTACCGAAGTACAGCTCCTGGCCTTCCCATAGCAGCCTACGACGATCTTTCTGCCTTTAAAATTTATTTGGCAGATGTGGGGCTGCTCCGCCGAATGGCGCAGCTGGCGCCAACCGCCTTTGGAGAGGGCAACCGTCTGTTTACGGAATTCAAAGGGGCATTAACAGAAAACTTTGTGCTTCAGACGTTTATTACACAATTTGAAGTGGTTCCCCGGTACTGGACACGGACAAATCCTCCTTATGAAGTGGACTTCCTGATTCAGCGCGAAAACGAGATTTTCCCTGTGGAAGTCAAGTCCGAAGCCAACACCGCCAGCAAGAGTCTCAGGAAGTTTAAGGAACTGTTCCCAGATAAGGTAAAACTGCGCGTGCGTTTCTCACTGGATAATCTGAAGCTGGATGACGATATGCTGAATATCCCGCTGTTTATGGCAGATCAGACGGATCGGTTGATTGGGATAGCGCTGGAACAAAAGAAGGCATAGAGGAGGATTGCAAGAGATAACAACAAATATAGCATAAAAAGTAAGAAAATTCTCCCCATCTGCGCGAAAGTGTGGTATAATATCCTAAATAAGCTGGGTGCGTCCCTGAGAAGGACGCCTCAACGTGGCAAGGAGGTTCTGCTTATGAAGATGATTTATGCAATTGTGAGAAATGACAATGAGGACGATGTGGTGAGCCAGCTCACCCAGCACCACTATAGTGTGACCCGCCTGTCCACAACGGGAGGCTTCCTGCGCAAGGGGAACACCACTTTGATGATCGGCGCGGAGGATGAGAAGGTGGATGAGGTCATCTCCCTCATCAAGCAGGAGTGCGGCCAGCACCAGAAGCTGACGGTGAACATGCCCTATATATCGGGCACCAGCATGGTGAATTACGCGACGATGCCCATGCATGTTGAGGTGGGCGGCGCAACGATCTTTGTTGTCAATGTGGAGCGCTACGAAAAAATATAAATCCGATACAGCGATCATTGAATCGTGATCAGAAAGCCGGAGCGGCGATTTGCCGTTCCGTTTTTTCTGCTCCATATCCATGTACGGGAAAGCCAGGCTTTTAAACCGTTATCTCAATTTGGTTTTTTTCGATATCCACGATGCAGCTTTCATAATAGCCGTCGCCCGTTGTACGCGGGCCATCATCAAAGGAAAGAAAATAGGAACGAAAGCCTGTCTTTTTGTTGTGATATCCATCGCCGGAAATTGCTCCAAAATATTTCTCAAAAAATCTTTTCGCCCTCTCCCTGTGCAGATTGAGCCCGATTTTAGTCAGCAGGTATCTGCCTGGTTCAACTGTGCTTTTGACGCTCTGGAAAATGACAGCCGCGGGGTTGAGTTTATCGTCCGCGAAAATCTCTCCCGCATATGCTTCTGCCTTTATGAAAAATTTGAATCGCGGCTGAATGTACAGGCAGCATTGTCAGACCAGGACACCATTCGCATCCAAAAAATGCTGAATTTTCTGCACAGGAATTTTGCGGATAACCTGTCTCTGAAAGAGATTGCCGGTGCTGCGGATGTCAGCGAACGGGAATGCCTGCGGTGCTTTAAAAAAATGCTTCAGATATCTCCTGTCCAATATTTGCTGAAATACCGGGTTATGCAGGGCGCAGAAATGCTGCTCGCAAATCCCGCAAGCAGCATTTCAGAGGTGGCCGCTTATTGTGGTTTTGAAAGCCCCAGCAATTTTGCAAAAATGTTTAAACGGTTTTATAGCTGTACTCCGCGGGAATATAGACATATTGGCGCGATATAGAATTATAGGTATCGAAAAAAGTGCAAAAATTTGCTAAATTCAGCTTGTTTCCCCCACCCAGTCCGTATATAATTAGTGTATATGCTTAAAAGGCAACAGTTTAGGCCGGCGCATCTTCTTATCCGCCGTTCTGAGCGGCTGCCTTAAAATCACGAAAGGGGTATGAACCATGGCAGTAATTGACATTATTAAGGAAAAAGCGAAAGCGGACAAGAAGACCATTGTCCTTCCCGAGTCTATGGACCGCAGGACCTGGGTTGCCGCTGAGAAAATTCTGAAGGAGGGCCTGGCAAACCTGATTATCATTGGTACGCCCGAGGATATCGGCGAGCACAGCAAGGGGCTGGACGTATCCGGCGCGACGATTATCAATCCGCAGACCTATGAGAAGACGCAGGCTTACATCGACCTGTTTGTAGAGCTTCGCAAGGCTAAGGGAATGACTCCTGAGAAGGCCCGCGAGACGATTTTAAGCGATTACGCATACTACGGCTGTCTGATGATTAAGATGGGAGACGCGGACGGCATGGTTTCCGGCGCCTGCCACTCCACGGCAAATACCCTGCGCCCCTGCCTCCAGGTGATTAAGACGAAACCGGGCACCAAGCTGGTTTCCGCCTTCTTCCTGATGGAAGTTCCGGACTGTGAGCTGGGCGACAACGGAACCTTTGTGTTTGCGGACTGCGGACTGAATCAGAACCCCAACCCCGAGGAGCTGGCAGCCATCGCGGTTTCTTCCGCGGAGAGCTTTAAGATGCTGACCGGACATGAGCCCAAGGTGGCGATGCTTTCTCACTCCTCCAAGGGAAGCGCTTCCCATGCGGATGTGGACAAGGTGGTAGAGGCTACAAAGATCGCCAAGGAGATGGCTCCCGAGCTGGAGCTGGACGGCGAGCTGCAGCTTGACGCGGCGATTGTTCCCGAGATCGGTGAGTCCAAGGCGCCGGGAAGCCCCGTTGCGGGACATGCCAACGTGCTGGTATTCCCGGATCTGGATGCGGGCAACATTGGCTACAAGCTGGTGCAGAGACTTGGCAAGGCAGAGGCTTACGGCCCCATGTGCCAGGGCATCGCAAAGCCTGTGAACGATCTGTCCAGAGGCTGCTCTGCAGATGATATCGTAGGCGTGGTTGCGATCACTGCCGTACAGTGCCAGAACAATTAAATGAAAACAATCCGGAGGGCGGGAAAACGGCAGCAGACCAGCCGTCAAGCAAGCTTGTAAGGCTGTTTTGCCACCGTTTCCCCCATCGGACGGATGTCTGATGCTGCCAGGCAGCCGAGAGGCCGCCTGGCAGAACGCCTGACGGGGAGAACGGAAACGTGAGTTAATAAGAGAAATAGGAGATTATTTAGATGAAGAAAATTTTAGTTATCAACTGCGGAAGCTCTTCCTTAAAGTATCAGCTTATCGACATGGCAAACGAGGGTGTCCTGGCTAAGGGCCTGTGCGAGCGCATCGGTATCGAGGGCTCCAAGCTGACCCATCAGCCGGCCGGCAAGGACAAGTTCGTGATTGAGAAGCCCATGCCCAATCACAAAACAGCCATTGAGCTGGTTATGGAGGCTCTGCAGGATCCGGATCACGGTGTGATTAAGAGCACATCCGAGATTTCTGCTATCGGCCACCGCGTGCTCCACGGAGGAACCGTATACAGCGATTCCATCATTGTGAATGAGGATGTAAAGCGCGTGATCAGAGAGTGCTTCGATCTGGGCCCCCTGCACAATCCGGCAAACCTTATGGGTATCGAAGCCTGCGAGGCCGCAATGCCCGGCACGCCCAATGTGGCAGTATTTGACACGGCTTTCGGTATGGCAATGCCGGAAAAGGCGTATATGTATGCGATTCCCCACGAATACTATGAGAAGTACGGTATCCGCCGCTATGGCTTCCACGGCACCAGCCATATGTTTGTGTCCAGAGAGGCCATCAAGTTCGGCGGTCTGGATCCCGAGAACGCAAAGGTGATTGTCTGCCATCTGGGCAACGGCGCCAGCGTGTCCGCCTCCATTGGCGGAAAGTGCGTGGACACCAGCATGGGCCTCACCCCGCTTGAGGGCCTGATCATGGGTACCCGCAGCGGCGACGTGGACCCGGCTGTTCTCCAGTTCGTTATGAATAAAGAGGGCAAGGACATCAACGAGATGCTGAATATTCTGAATAAGAAGTCCGGCGTTTACGGAATGACAAACGGAATCTCCAGCGACTTCCGCGACATTGAGAAGGCTAAGGCCGAGGGCAACCATCTGGCTGAGGTGGCTTTGGACGCTTTCATTTACCGGGTGGCTAAGTACATCGGCGCATACACCGCGGCCATGAATGGTGTGGACGCCATCGCCTTTACCGCTGGTGTGGGCGAGAACGACAAGGCCGGAAGAAAAGCTATTTGCAGCTATCTGGGATACCTGGGTGTGGAGATTGACGACGAGGCCAACGATATCCGGGGCGAGGAGCGTGTGATTTCCTCCGCAAATTCCAAGGTGAAAGTAATGCTGATCCCCACCAACGAGGAGCTGGCGATCGCAAGAGAGACCCTGGCGCTGGTGCAGTAAGAGCCTATATCTGTGCACGGCTGTGCGCCGGTAAAAATTGTATTGACAAACCCAATGCACCTATGTATAATAGCATAGGTGCATATCGAGGAGTATCGCGATATGCTGATTAATTTGTCGGAGCTGTTTTCCGTTGAGGGAAAGTCCAAGACGTACGAAGTTCCCCTGGACATGGAGCGCTTTGAAACCCCATCCGGCGTATACCAGGTGGCGGACAAGGAGCCGGTTGTCCTGGAGATTGCCAATAAAGGAAAGAAGGTTCTGTCTCTGCAAGGCAGGGCAGTGCTCAGCCTGGTGATCCCCTGCGCCCGGTGTCTGGAACCGGTGAAGGTTCCCTTTGATCTGGAGATCGATCTGGAGATGGACATGAAAAAGACGGAGCGGGAGCGACGGGAAGAGTTGGACGAACAGCTTTATATTGACGGTTACAATCTGGATGTGGACCGGCTGGTCGGCAGTGAATTGATCCTGAACATGCCTATAAGAGTCCTCTGCAGGGAAGACTGCGCAGGGATTTCTGATAGAGATGGCACGAATCCGAACTCGGAGGAGGGCGGAAAGGAAACTGCCCTTGATCCGAGGATGTCAGTTATCCAGGATATTTTCAAACAGATGAAGGAGGTGTGAACCATGTCTATCTGCCCTAAGAATAAATCTTCAAAAGCGAGAAGAGACAGCCGCAGAGCCAATTGGAAGATGAGCGCTTCCAACCTGGTAAAGTGCAGCAAGTGCGGCGCGCTGATGATGCCTCATCGGGTCTGCAAGGCCTGCGGAAGCTACAACAAGCGCGAGATCGTAGCAGTAGAGGACTGATGGCCTGCGTCAGGGATACATTATATGCGGAAATAACAGAGATCTTTGAGAAAGAGAATTTCTTGAAGGTCTCTGTTTTTTTTTGCGAAAGGGGAATTTTTGGATGGAATACCATCAGAAGCATATCGGGCATTTCTGCTAAAAAAATATAAAAAACTATTGACATCCTGTGTATTTTGATGTATAAAAATATTATGATATATAACGTTATATAACGATACTAAAAAATCACTTTTATTTAATTAAAAAAGCCCAATAGGAGGATGAAGCTGTCATGAAGAGTGAGATTATTGCGCAGATTGACGCGGCTGTGAAGGCCGTAGAGGGGAAAAAGGTGAATCATTTTTATTTCGTAGCCTGCGGAGGTTCCCAGGCATTTATGATGCCGGCTCAGTTTATGTTTGACCGGGAGATCGAGATTCCCGCAAGCATTTATACATCCAATGAGTTTGTACATATGGAGCCCAAGGCTCTGAATGAGAATTCGGTTGTGATCACCTGCTCCCATTCAGGCAACACCCCGGAGACAGTAAAGGCCGCACAGATGGCGAGAGAAAAAGGCGCTTTGACCATCGCCCTTTCCCATCTGGTGGATTCTCCCCTGTGGCAGGCGGCTGAGTACCCCATTTTCTATGATTGGGGCAAGGAGGCAGATACCACGGATCTGAACAAGGGCGTTCTGTATTCCCTGCTTTTCCGGATCCTGAATGTGGTGAGCCCCAACGCCAAGTATGATAAAGGACTGGCTGCCCTGGATCATTTAAAGGAGGCTACGGAGAAGGTGAAGGCCCAGTATGCGGACTTTGCCAAGGAGTGGGGCAAGAGCTACAAGAGAGAGCCCCTTCTCTACACCATGGGAAGCGGCGCCTGCTACGGCGAGTGCTATTCCTATGCAATCTGCCTGATGATGGAAATGCAGTGGATCCATTCCAGCTGCATCCACTCCGGCGAGTATTTCCACGGCCCCTTTGAGGTGACAGACTATGATGTTCCTTTCATCATCGTGAAGGGCGTGGGTTCCACCCGGTATCTGGATGAGAGAGCCTACAACTTCTGCAAGAAGTTCTCTGACCGCATTGCGCTGATCGATGCAGCTGATTTTGACTGGTGCGGCATTGACGAGTCCGTGCGTGAATATTATGCACCGCTGCTGGTGGGCGCTGTGCTCCGCTCCATGGCTGACGCCATTGCTTACGAGAGAGGCCATGACCTGGGCGTGCGCCGCTATATGTGGAAGATGGAATATTAAACAATTGTCCCGTAAAATTCATAGAAACTGCAACTGTTCAGGAGGAGAATATGAGAAAAATCAAGAAGGCAGCAGCGCTTGCAGCCGCTTTTGCAATGGCCCTTTCCCTGTCGGCCTGCGGGAGCAGCAGCTCGGACAGTACGGCGTCTGCAGGGGAAAACGCAGCATCCGGCGAGGCATCGGCAGAGGGAGACACCATTGAGATCAATTTCTTCCACCGCTGGCCGAATGATCCCAAGAACACCATGTTCAAGGAGCTGGTTGCGCGGTATGAAGAGGAAAACCCGAATGTAAAGATCAACATGGACTGCATCCTCAACGATCAGTACAAGGAAAAAATCCGTATGATCGTGGCCACAGATGAGGTTCCGGATATTTTCTCATCCTGGTCCGGAAGCTTTGCCAAGGAGATGATTGATTCCGGAAATGTGATGGATCTGACTTCCATATACGAGGAAGATCCGGAGTGGGGGGACACCATCGCAGAGGTCAGCAAGGGCCCCTTCACCTTTGACGGAAAAGTGATGGCGATTCCGTGGTCTCAGGACGGAAAAGCATTTTTCTACAATAAGAGGATTTTCGAGGAGAATAATCTGGAGGTTCCCACCACCTGGGACGAATTTATCGATGTGCTGGACAAGCTTAAGGCGGCCGGCTATGAGACGCCGATCACTGAAGGCTTAAAAGATCAGTGGGCGATTCTCCATTATCTGGGAACCATGAACCAGCGTATGGTGGATCCGGAGGTTCTGGCAAAGGACTATGACCCGGCCACCGGCGAATTTACGGATCCTGCCTACGTGGAGGTTCTGAACAAATGGAAGCAGCTCACCTCCTATATGGGCGAGGTGGCCACGGCCATCGACCATGAGACGGCGAGAAATACATATTTTGCCACAGAGGAAGCTCCGATCATGTATCTCCAGTTCGCGGAGATCTCCCTGATGACGGACACCGTGAATTTTGACTATGGGTTCTTTAACTTCCCCGCCTTCTCCGAGGGCAAGGGAGACCCGAATGCTCTGACCGGTGCGCCTGAGGGCTTTATGGTTTCCAACAAGGCGGAACATCCCGAAGAGTGCATCAAGTTCCTTAAATGGCTGGTAAGTCCCGAAGGCGGCGCTGTGCAGCTCACCACAGAGGGCGGCGATCTCACCTGCGTAAACGGTGCCCTCACCGAGGAAAATGCTCTGCCGGCCCAGATTGAGGCCCTGGAGACCATCGACAGTGCAAGTCAGATGGCTCCCTGGTTTGACAATGCCTGCGACGCATCCATCTATACGGTATTCGGCCAGGGCGCGTCCGCAGTAGCTGCCGGGGATATGACTCCTGAGCAGGCCATAGCAGATGTGCAGGCTGCCGCAGCAGATCTGCGGGCAAAACAGTCTTGAGCAATATGATTCAGTCCGCAGGCGGTCAATTTTTGACCGCCTGTATCTCTTAAACGGAGGATTTCCCATGAGTAAAAAGAGAAACCGAACAGCATTTTTCTATGTTCTGCCGTGTCTTATCGTATTAGGGCTTTTTGTATATTATCCTCTGGTCATGAATGTGACATACAGTTTTCAGTCCTTTACTCTGTCGGCGGTTACAAAGGAGTTTGTGGGTTTTGCCAACTTCCGCAAGCTCTTCTCTGATCCGATTATTCTCACCTGTCTGAAAAACAATATCCTGTATGCGGTTATTTCCGTCATCATACAGGTGGGCTTTGGCCTGGTTCTGGCCGCTGTGCTGGAGGACCGGGTGTTTCAGAAGGTCTCACCATTTTTTCGGACCACTTATTTCATTCCCACCCTGCTGTCCATGACCGTCGTGTGCCTGCTGTTTGAATTCATTTATAATCCGCAGATGGGCCTTTTGAACAGCTTTCTTGAGCTCATCGGCCTGGAGGACCTCACCAATATATGGCTGGGCAAAAGCTCGGTCGCTATGTACGCAGTGATCGCTGTGTCCCAGTGGCAGAGCACAGGCTATGTCGCCATGCTGTTTATCGTGGCCATTCAGAAGATCCCCAGGGATCTCTATGAGGCGGCGGAGATGGACGGCGCGGGAAAGGTGCGGCAGTTTTTGAGCATCACGGTTCCGCAGGTAAAGCAGATGTTCTTTGTGACCATGGTGATCACAGTGGTGGGCGCGTTTACCGTATTTAACGAGCCCTATATTCTCACCAGCGGCGGGCCCGGCACGTCCACCATGACGCTGGCCCTTCACATGTATCAGACCGGCGTGGTGAAAAACGACATGGGCTATGCCTCCACCATTGCCATGCTGATTTTTGTGATCACTGCGGTACTGTCGAGCATTCAGTTCCTGACAATCGGCGGAAAGGGGGATGAGGCGTAATGGCAAAGAGCAAATCCAGGAGAAACCGGATGGGGATCGGGGAAATGATCTGGCTGGCCATCCTTATTATTCTGGCCATCCTTATCATCTATCCCATGTTTTGGATTGTCATGTCCTCCTTTAAGGACTACAATGGAATTTTCAAGGATGTATGGGGGCTTCCGAAGGAATGGCTTTTTGAAAATTATAAGACGGCCTGGGATCGGGGAATTTCCAACTATTTTGTCAATTCCCTGATCGTGAGCGCCGGGACGATTGCCGGGGTTGTGTTTCTGACTACCTTTGCGGCCTTCGGCATCTGCCAGATGAAAAACAGGCTGGCTTCCGTGTGCTTTTTGGCTATCATGGGCGGTCTGCTTCTCTCGCCTCAGGTCTGCCTGCTGCCCCTTTATATGCTTTTAAAGAGCATGGGGATTAAGGACACGTATGCGGCTCTGATTGTTCCGTATATCGCGTTCCGAATTCCTGTGTCAGTGATGCTGATTCGGTCCTTCTTTATCGGAATTCCGGGGGATTTGGAGGAGTCCGCCCTCATTGACGGGGCCAGTTTATTTCAGATTTACCGGAAAATTTATCTGCCCCTGTCAAAACCGATCGTGTCTACGGTGGTTATCATGACCGCTTATTATGCGTGGAACGAATTTATTTTTGCTACCATGTTCATCGACTCTTCGGAGCGGCAGACGATTCCTGTGGGTCTTATGGTGTTCTCGGATGGACTGATGACCAACTGGGGCGTTGTTATGGCGGGAATGGTGATTGCGTGCCTTCCCATTATCGTGCTGTTTATCGTGATGCAGAAGAGCTTTATCCGGGGCATCACAGCGGGAAGCGTGAAAGGATAAAATTTGTAAATTAAGGAGGCGGAATGCGGTATGAAGCTGATTGCTGTGGGAGACAATGTGACGGACTGCTATATGGATGAGGGGGTATATTTCCCTGGGGGAAATGCGGTGAATGTGGCAGTAAACTGCAGAAAAAACGGAGCGGAGCAGGTCGAATACATCGGGATTTTCGGGGATGATGAGAACGCGCAGTGGATCCGCGCCTGTCTGGCAGAAGAAGGGGTTGGGTTTTCCCGTTCCCGCCGGGTCTATGCGCCGTCAGCCAGGCCAAGGGTATATTTAAAGGACGGAGACCGGGTATTTGGAGCCGGGCCGAGGGAGAGCTGCCAGCACCTCTTTGCCCTCCGCATTGTGCCGGAGGATGTGGAGCTGATCAGACAGTTTGATGTGTGCCATACAAGCTGCTATTCCAACATTGAATACGAGCTTCCGGCACTGGCCGCGGCCTGCAAAGTGAGCTTTGACTTTTCCGACAAGCGGGATCCGGAATATTTGAAACGGGTGTGTCCGCATCTGACCTACGCCTTTTTTTCCGGCGCGGATCTGACGCTCGCGGACTGCAGGGCCCTTTTGGAGCAGGCCTGTGGGCTGGGGACAAAGATTGCCGGAGTGACCCGGGGAAAAGAGGGGGCTCTGTTTTATGACGGAAGCGACTTCTGCAGCCAGGGAATCAAGCCTGCGAACGCGGTAGACACCATGGGGGCCGGGGACAGCTTTATCGCGGGTTTCCTGACGCGGTATGAGGATACGGGAAAAATGGGAGAAGCCCTGGACTACGCGGCAGAGCGGGCGGCTCTTTCCTGCGGTGTCAGAGGGGGATTTGGACATCCGCATCCGATGAACGAAAATTGACAATGATGCCCCTTCCGCAGTATAATAAATAAAATATGAGATTGGGGACGGGGGTTATGCTGGAACAAAACGCGGCGAAGCCGCTGTATCAACAGCTCATGGAAGCGATTCAGGCGGACATTGAGGCTGATGTTTACCGGGCCGGGGACAAGCTTCCTGTGGAGAAGGAACTGGAAGAGATCTACAAGGTCAGCCGGATTACGGTGCGCAGGGCGGTGAAGGAGCTCTGCGACAGAAGGGTTCTTGTGAAAAAGCAGGGAAAGGGGACATTTGTCCTGGGGCAGGAAATCCAGGGGCATTTGGACGATATCGGCGGTTTTCACGATATCATGGGCGATTTGGAGAAGGGGACGGCCCAGCGGCTTTTATCGGTAGACGAGATGGATCCGGATACGGAGATGGCCCGTTATCTGGGGATGAAAACAAAGGGAAAGGCCGTGGTGGTCAAGCGAATTCTGAGTACGGACGGCGTCCCGGTTATGCTTGACACCTGCTATATATCCGCGGTTCGTTTTCCGGGGATCCGCCGGCATTTTTCCGGGGATTTTTCTATCTATCGGATTTTGCGGGACGAATACCACGTACGCATGGCTTCGGCCGAAAAAGCAATCAAGGTGCGCAAGATTCGGAAGGATGAGGAGGAACTCCTTAAGTGTGAACCCGGAGATCCTGTTTTCGATCTGTTTAAAATCGTCTATGATGAGGTCGGGGATCCGGTACACGCCTCGATCAGCGTTCTGCGGGGAGAGAATACATCGTATGTTATCTCCACGGACAAAAGCAACCGGCTGAAGATCAAAAACCCGGGGCAGAAGGACTTTAAGCTGATTGCCCAGCTGTAGCTGCTTGTTTCAAAGGGATGAAATGAATTTGAAATGATGAAACAAAAGAATGAAAAAAGAAGCTGTTTTCATAAAAAACAGCTTCTTTTTTGTCTCAAACGCCAATTGAAACAGGAGATGGGACTGGCTATAATGGGTGCAGAAGCCGGAGAACGGCTGAGAAAGAAAAAAGATCATTACAAACAATCGGAAAGGATGGTAACGAAATGAAAGTAGGTTTCATCGGATTAGGTATTATGGGAAAGCCCATGAGCAAGAACTTGTTGAAAGCTGGTTATGAGCTGGTTGTTTTTGATTTTAATAAGGATGCGGTAAACGAGGTGGTTGGCTGCGGCGCTGTGGCCGCAAATAACGGAAAGGAAGTTGCGGAGCAGTGTGAGGTTGTGATCACCATGGTTCCCAACTCTCCTCATGTGCGTGCCGCTGTCTTGGGTGAGAACGGCGTTGCCGAGGGCGCAAAGCCCGGCACGGTTCTCATCGATATGAGTTCCATCGATCCAACCGAGAGCAAGGCCATCGGCGCTGAGCTGGCGAAGATGGGAATTGAGATGCTGGACGCTCCCGTATCCGGCGGCGAGCCCAAGGCTATCGACGGAACTCTGTCCGTGATGGTTGGCGGCAAAAAGGAGCTTTTTGACAAGTATTATGATATGCTTATGGTGATGGCAGGTTCTGTTGTATATGTAGGTGAGCTGGGATCCGGAAATGTGGCCAAGCTGGCAAATCAGATCGTGGTTGCTGTGAATATTGCTGCTGTATCTGAGGCCCTTACCTTCGCAAAAAAGGCGGGGACGGATCCGGAACTGGTATACCAGGCAATCCGGGGCGGCCTGGCCGGCTCCACGGTTATGGATGCAAAGGCTCCCATGATGCTCGGCAGAAACTTCAAGCCCGGCTTCCGCATTGAGCTTCATATTAAGGATCTGAACAACGCGCTGAACGCGGCCCATGCCATCAGCTCACCTGTGCCGTTAACCGGACAGCTGATGGAAATCATGCAGGCTCTGAAGGCAGATGGGTATGAGAAGGAAGACCACTCCAGCATCGTGAAGTATTACGAGAAGATTGCGAACACCACGGTAGAGTCATAAAACGGGCTGCCAGGGGGCGGCGTCCGGATGACGGCGCTCCCTGTGAAAATGATTTTAGAAATCCCATATAAAGGAGAAGCGCTATGAATACAGATTTTATCAAGGGCGTGATCGTTCCCATCCTTACTCCCATTGATGAGGAGGAGCGGATCGATGAGGCAAAGCTGAGAGATCAGGTTGACTATGTTATTGAGGGCGGTGTGCTGGGAATCCTGGCTTTTGGAAGCAACGGCGAGTTTTACGTGGTGGAAGAGGATGAGATGGAGCGCGGCTTAAAGATCATGGTGGATCAGGCCGCGGGCCGCGTCCCCGTATATTTTGGAATCGGCGCCATCAGCACCAAAAAGTGCTGCCGTCTCGCAAAGATGGCCGTGGCAAATGGGGCCGCAGGTATTTCCGTACTTCAGCCCATGTTCTTAAAGCCTACGGAGGACGAACTCTACCTTCACTTTAAGACCATCGCGGAGTCGGTTCCCGAGACGCCCATGCTTCTGTACAATAATCCGGGCCGTGTGAATTACACCATGTCCGGAAAGCTGGTGGAGCGGCTGGCCCATGAGGTGCCGAACATCGTGGGAATGAAGGATACCAGCGGGGATATCACCCAGACCGCGGAGTTCATCCGCAGAACCCGCGACGTTGGCTTTAAGGTATTCGGCGGAAAGGACACCCTTTTGTATGCCTCCATGTGCCACGGAGCTGTGGGCGGCGTGTGCACAGCGGCGAACTTTATGCCGGAGCTGATCACGGATGTGTACAATAAGTTCGTTGCCGGGGATCTGCAGGGCTCCCTGGAGGCGCAGTTCAAATTGAATCCGGTGCGTCTGTCCATGGACGGCGCCAGCTTCCCGGTGGCGGCAAAGGACATGGCAAATCTCAGGGGCAGGGACATCGGCGATCCCTATAAGCCCAATCTGCCCACCCCCGAGGGCCCGGTGCTTGACAGGATCAAGGCGGAGATGAAGACAGCGGGGCTGATCTGACAAAGGACAGACAGAGAAAAAGCTTCGGAACAGCGGAATTGGTGCGCTGTTCCGAGGCTTTTAAATTTCCAGATAATCAAAACCCATGAGACGGGCCGCCATGGAAGCTTCTTTTAACCAGTTTCCGTCGGCTAAAGCAAAATGCTGCGTTACTCCAAACTCGATCAGGCGGGAAAAAAATGTGCCGGAATCCATTCTGGGGCGAATAAGGCCGTGGGAATACCCGGCTAAAAAGTAGTCGCATTCCAGAGCATCGACCAGAGTGGCCGCCATTTTGATGCCGTTCGGTCCTTGGGATATGTGCAGCATTGTTTTTTCTCCGGGACCGATCAAATGCCAGGCAAACGGTGCGCCGGCATACTTATAGCTGGATTTGGCGAAGCGCTCATCCAGAGAAAGCAGCGTGCGTCCGGTTGATGAAGTATAATCCTGGGGGCCGGCATGTCCGGCAGCAAATGTATTGTCTTTGCGGTTGATATAAAATGGCTCTATAAAATTAACGTGTTTTCCCGAAAGTTTTCCCAAAATATAGCAGGCAAGTCCGCCGCCCAGATCACCTTCCGGAATAACCATCACATCATTGGTTCCGGGACAAGGAGCGAAACCGGGGCGTAACCCGATGCGGTTGAGCAGTGTGGCATCAACATCGTTCAGAACCAGAAGTTCGATGCCAAATTTTCTTGCGAGAGATTCCATGGCCAGGGAGGCGGCTACGGAAGCTCTCATTTTATCCTCCTGTATTCTGCCGTCATCGGAATATGTTTGGCGGAGCTGCGAAACGGCTGCGTCGACTGCCTCTGCGGACAATGCGTCAATTTCTTCTTCGAGCTGTGCTACAGATAGAAAACGCAGTTCCGGTCCGGCCGCCATAAAGAATGCATAGGGGTCTATATACGTTGACCACATGACTTCATTGAAAGAGGGGAGCAGGCCAAAAACGGTATTTTTTATCTCGCGGCGAAGAACGCAGGCGCGGGCCAGATGCAGTGTTTCCTCTACAACTTGGTCTTCGGATCCGGTGAACGTGAACGTCATGGGCCGATTAAAGCGCGCGAGCGAGCCGGAGGCTTCCAGGCTTCCCACAAGTCCGCCGGAGGCCAGGAATTCCACGAAGCGGTCTTCCGTGAAGGAATCCTTGACAGGCTCTTCTTCGAAGGATATCGTTGCCAGCACAAGAGGGATGGGCGGCATGTCTCTCAAAAATCGGACCCAGGCATAATCGTCGGACCAGGAGAGAAACATGGCAAATATCAGATCCGGCGCGGAGGATAAAAAGGAAGCCATGGCTTTTTTTAAATCTTCCCGGGTATATACAATACCGGGAAAACACACGTCGGCAAAGGAGAAGCGTTTCAGACATTGTTTTACGTAATTTTCTTTCCGCATATAAAAATAATTTCCCTCTGTTCCTTCTCCCAGATCGTGAAAACGCGGTGTGGAGATAAATAAAAATCCAATGGTTGGTTTGTTTAAGGGAAGCATGATGCTCCTTTCTGCCCCGAAATTACAGGCTGAATTGAATATGTTTTTTTGCAGTCGCCAGCCGGGTTTTATCAAGCTGGCTTTTTACATGGTCAAATTCTCTTCCAGCTACAGCGGTGTAAAGGATGTCGATTACGGTTAGCTGACCGATTCTGGAACCCATGGGACCGCTGCGGACGAGGGATTCGGAAGAGGAGGAATAGAGGCAGATGTCGGCCATTTTGCCCAGGGGATTTTTGGAGTATTTGGTCAGGCTGATTAAAGTTGCCCCTGACTGTTTTACGGCATCAGCTGTTTCCAGAATATCTCTTGTGTTGCCGGAATAGGAAATAAGAACTGCCACATCTTCCGGCTTTAAAAGAGATGCGTGTAAAATTTGCTGATGGGGATCAGGCGATGACATGGAGACCTTATTGATGCGCACAAATTTGTTGCACGCGTCCATTGCCACATTTCCGGAAACTGCCACCCCGTAAAAATCTACACGTGTTGCTTTGGTGATTGCTGCGACAGCTTTTTCGAGCTCATCGAGATTTAAAACGGACATTGTATTTTCGATGGCGCGGATATTATTGGCACACACAGAATTTACAATTGTCTCAACCGGATCTCCGGGCTGGATATCGCAATAGTCATCCGTCGTACCGGACTGGGAAGCCAGGTCAATCGACAGTTCACGGCACAGCGTTTTGTACCCGTTGTACCCTGCGGATTTACATAGCCGGACAACCGTGGATACGCTTGTACCGCATGTCTGTGCCAGTTCCCCGATGGACATATTGAAGAAGGTAGCGATCAATAATGACGGCGTGTATATGGTTCCGTCTCCGGCGCTGGAGTATACGGCAAATGTAAATCTGCGGTCAGACTGGCTGGAAAATTTAGGATTGGAAGAGCCGGTGGATCTGGAATCTTATAGAAATGTACTGCACGCATTTACGTATGATGATCCGGATGGAGACGGACAGGATGATACGTATGGACTTACATTCCGCCTGGATAACCTTACAACGGCTTCTGAAAAGGCATTTCAAAATATTTTTGGGGCCTATGGAATTCCCAAAGGAAGGGAAATAGAGCTGGAGGACGGGACGGTTACCACCTGGGTAAAACATCCCCGGTTTCTGGAAGCGATTTCTTATATCAGAACGCTCATTAATGATGGAGTGGTAGAACCGGATTATGTGGCTATTCCTCAGATGGATATGTTCGGAAAACTTTGGACGGGTGTTGCGGGCTGCCTGGAATGGGAATGTGTGGGCCCCACCAACAATTGGATGCCAAGCCGGTACACAGAGGATCCGGTGCCTACATTCTGCTTCCCCTTGCTTAAAGGACCTTATGGAGATTCGGGTGTTCCTGCCTCTTATCCAAAGCTGACAGAGGGATGGATGTTTTCTGCTTCCAGCAAGAACCTGGAAGGCGCGGTACGTGTAGCCAATTATTGCATGAGCGAGGAAGGAAGCGATCTCTTATATCTTGGTGTCGAGGGAACAATGTTTCAGTGGATCGACAAAGAGGCAGGCACGTTTGAATATCTTGATATTTACAAGGACAGCGCCAGCCATCGCGCGGCGGGAGGATATTGCTACTGGAGACTCTTTAAGCCGGCCAATAACGCGGAATTCCGGACGTTAAATGAACAGACACGCAAAGGGGTGCAGGAGGCCTGGGATAATGGCATTGACTGGGCATACATCACAGGGGTCTCCCAGGAACGAAAAGAAAATGGAGCGGATATGGACCAAATAATCAGCGAGATGCTGGCTGAGCTTCTTACGACAGAGGAGGATCTTCAGACGGTATATGATTCATACATGGAAGAGTGGGAAGCAGTGGGAGGTTCCGCTTGGGAAGAGGAGGCTACCCAGATGTGGAAGGAACAGGGAGGATTTGCTGAAGAATGAAAGACCTGCGGATAGATATCAGTCTGTCTTCCATCAGAAAAGGAATGGGGATGCAGACTTCAGATGGATGGAAGGTAATGCCGGATCAAGAAGGAAAGGTGGAGCTGGAATTAGGCGCAGGGAATTTGATGCGGAATTGGCCGCGCTATCGCTTCCTGATTTTGAAATTGCGCATCAACATGGAGGGCATGGCTCTGGTTGACGCCTGCTTTTACAAGGCAGGCGATGAGGAACCTTCCAACCGACTGAGGTACCAGATGATACCTCAGCAGTCAGTGACGGTTCTTGTTGATTTTGCTGAATTGCAGTCGAAACGCTATTTTTTGAAAACCCTTCCGGGAATGCTGAAGGGAATGTGCTCCGGAATGCCGATTTCTATTGGGGACGCGGAGATGGTAAAGATTTTGATACATGCCGGGTGTGTTTGCCGATTTGAACATGTGATAGTGGAAGACTGCTGGCTTACAAATGAACCGCCCGAGATACGGGTGGAAGGCTCGCCTATGGTAGATGCGTTCGGCCAGTGGATTCAGAAGGAATGGGATACGAAAATCCATTCTGCTGAGGAGCTTAAAACAATTCTTCTGGATGAATATAAGCGTGCGCAGACGGATTGTGTATATCCTGCAGGATGGAGCAAATATGGTGGCTGCCTTGATATGCCTTTCAAAAAGACGGGATTTTTTCATCTGGAAAAAACAAAATCCCGGTGGTGGCTGGTAGATCCGGATGGATATGGCTTTTTCTCCAACGGTGTATGTTATGGTTCACGAATGGGAGTGTTTGGGCTTGTAGATGGGATGCAGAGCTTGTTCGCCTGGCTTCCGAAAAAAACGGATGAAAAATATGCAGCTGCCTGGACCAATGCAGGAGAAATTCCGGAATACGTAAAGCGGAACGGACGTGAATCGGGTGTTCACCGGGATATGTTCAATTTTGCCAGGGCAAATATGATACGTGTGTTTGGAGCGGATGGATGGTGGGATGCCTGGCACAAAATCAATACAGCCCGCTTGAAACGGTGGGGATTTAATACCATAGGAGTCGGGGTAAATAACTATTCTGATGAACGCGTTATGGAGTATTTGGAGAAGGCAGAAATTCCCTTTGTCTGGACATTGAAGGAATTCCCGCAGACGCAGATTAAAATATTTAGGGACTTCCCGGATGTGTTTTCGAAAGAATATAGGAACAATGCGGAGCGCTTTGCAAGGGAGCAGCTGTCGCCGTTTTTGGGAAATCCCTATATGATTGGATATTTTATAAACAATGAACCGGAATGGAGATTCCAGAAAGTGAATCTGGCGGAGCGGGCCTTTGCAAGCAGGGAAGAATTGGAGAGTAGAAGCGTGCTTGCCGAAATACTCAGGGAAGAGTATGGGGGAATTGAAGCGCTGAATCGGGCATGGAATACGGAGTTTAGCTGTTTTGATGACCTTCTGGAGCCGATAGAAGGAGCGGACAAATTTTCAGAGAAAGCGGCGCAGGACTGCCAGAGGCTCCATGGCCATCTGGTATGGAAATACGAGAATACGGTAGCTGAGGCTTTGAAAAAGTTGGATCCGGATCACCTTGACCTGGGAATGAGATATTCGGAGGCAGGAGGAGAGGCTATGGCAGGCTGCGGGGCGCATGATGTCTTTTCTTTTAACTGCTATCGCCCGGAACCGGAAACGATGCTGGAAATTGTCAGAAGGACAAAAGACATGCCGGCTGTGATTGGCGAATATCATATTGGAGGCGGTGATAAAGGGAATCTTTCGCACGGACTGATTGCTTCTCCGAACCAAGAAGAAAGAGGAAAAGCGCTGGAATATTATATGCAGAGGGCAATGACTCATCCATGCTGCGTAGGAGCACATTATTTTGAGATGAACGATCAGCCTCTTTTGGGACGGTTTGACGGCGAAGGAATGGAACATGGACTGATTGACATCTGCGGCCAGGAATTCCCGCCGTTGGTGGAACATCTGATCCATACGAACCATTGCTTGTATGATTGGGTAAGAGGAATACGAAAACCCACGGAGGTCAAGGGAGAGCTGGAAAGAGTTATTCTTTGCAATTATGTATAAAAACGTTCTGAATGCCTGGGAACAGCAAGATGCTTTGCTGTTTCCAGGTTCCTTTTGTCTATTCGTCTATATCTCGCCCCCACACAGCCGGGCAGGAACACCTGAATTATAAAAATTTCTTTAAGTTGTCGCAAAACAAGAAAAGTTGTGGTATACTAAAGTGATATGTTAGGACAGTGCGAGGTGGGTGCATGCTGAACGAGGAAAAGGTCAGGTATATGACGGAGCTGGCCATATTTGAAAAGAAAGAGGGAAAGAAGATTTTTCCTGTGAACCGCTATTTTAAAAAGGATTATGTGGGCGGCCATATGTTCCGTTCCTTTTTTGGGTACACGTTCTGTTATCTGCTGTTTTTGTCCATGTGGGTTCTGTATGAACTGGATGAATTCATGGGCGGCGTCACCCTGGAGGAACTTCTGGCAATGGGGAAGCGCTGGGGCCTTATCTATGCGGCAGGGCTGGCGGTCTACCTGTTTATCACATGGCGGGTATACGGGCTGCGCTATGACTATGCCTCCAGAGCCCAGACCATGTACGCGTCGAGGCTTAAGCATCTGCTGAACCGCTACGGCCGTGAGAAGCCGGAGAAAACAAAGGAGAACAGAGGAGGAAGAGGTAGATGACGAGTCTTCTGCTGTTTAAAGAATATTTGAAGAGTTTTTATAATAAATATAGCAGCGGCATACAGCCGGCAGTAAAGTTTCTGTTTGCCTTGGCCATGTTTGCGGCGCTGAACATGAATCTGGGCTACATGACACAGCTGACCAATCCCCTGGTGGTGGTGCTTCTCTGCCTGGTCAGTGCGGTTCTCCCGTATGGAGCGGTCGTGTTCCTCGGGGGCTGCGTGATGGTGGCGCATGTATATGCGGTCTCCGTGGAGATGGCGGCCATTGCTTTGGTGCTCATTCTGGTGGTGGCGATTCTCTACTTTGGCTTTAAACCGGGGGACAGCTTCCTCATGGCACTCACTCCCCTTGCGTTTTTGGCACGGATGCCCTACGCGGTGCCCATGCTTGTGGGCCTGGGCGGGGGAGTGGCCTCGGTGATACCGGTGAGCTGCGGCATTTTTCTATATTATCTGCTCATGTATGTGAAGCAGAATGCCTCCGCCCTTACCAGCGAGGCAACGGCGGATCTGGTGCAGCGGTACGTACAGATTATCCAGTCCATCCTGTTCAACCAGACGATGATGGTGATGATCGCCACCTGCGCGGTGGGAATCATTGTGGTTTACCTGATCCGTCGGCTGTCCATGGATTACGCGTGGGCGGTTGCTATTGTGGCGGGTTCTGTGGCGGAACTTCTGGTGGTCTTTGTCGGGGATTTTGTCTTTGGCGTTTCCGTGGCGCCGGGGGAGCTGATCGTGGGTCTCCTTCTGGCGGCAGCCATTGGGGCCGCATACAACTTTTTAATTTTCTCTGTGGACTATACCAGAACAGAGCATGTGCAGTTTGAAGATGATGATTATTACTATTATGTAAAGGCAGTGCCCAAGATGACGGTGAGCACTACCCAGGTAAAAGTTCAGAAAATCAGTGCCAGAAAAAAGAGCGCAAGGGAGCGGAATGCGGAGCGATGAGACAAGTATTAGTGAGCGGCGGGGAGGTGTCTGAGAAATGGATGTGATATCGGAGATTGTTAGAAATGCGTCCTCCTGGCTCTCTCAGCTGCCAAGGATTACCATACGGAACCTGGTGGAGATCGTGATTATATCGGTTCTGGTGTATGAGATATTGCTGTGGATAAAAAATACCAGGGCCTGGATTCTGTTAAAGGGCCTTTTGGTGATCCTGGCGTTTGCTGTGGCGGCGTCTGTGCTGCGGCTGACCACTATTTCCTGGATTATCCGGAATTTTACAACCATAGCGGTTACAGCCCTCCTGATCGTATTTCAGCCGGAGCTGAGGAAGGCCCTGGAGCAGCTGGGAAGCCAGAATTTCTTTTCCAATCTTCTTTCTTTCGATGATGGGAAGACAAAGCAGATGTTCAGCGACAAAACCATTAATGAGCTGGTTAGGGCGACCTTCGAGATGGCTAAGGTAAAGACAGGCGCGCTGATGGTGATCGAGCGGGAGACTTCGCTTAAGGAGATCGAGAGAACGGGAATCGAGATCAACGGCCTGGTGACAAGTCAGCTTCTGATTAATATTTTTGAGCACAATACTCCCCTCCATGACGGGGCTGTGGTGATCCGGGGAAACCGGGTGGCCGCCGCTACCTGTTATCTGCCCCTGTCGGACAATATGACCATCAGCAAGGATCTGGGAACCAGACATCGGGCGGCAGTGGGTGTGAGCGAGTCCACAGACAGCTTGACTATCGTGGTGTCGGAGGAGACAGGGCGCGTTTCCGTAGCGGAGGAGGGCTCTCTGACGAGGGTTCAGAACGCGGACGGTCTGCGGGAGATTTTATCTGTCCTGAAAAAGGAGGAGGAAGCTCCCGGCAATCGGTTTAAGTTATGGAAGGGAAGGCGGAGAAATGGGAAAAAGACTGACGAATAATCTTGGACTCAAATTGATATCCGTTTTTTTGGCCTTTTTTGTGTGGCTGGCCGTGGTAAATATCGCAAACCCCGAGACGGACGGGAGTCGGGAGGTACCCCTGGAGATTGTCAACGGAAGCGTGCTAACAGCCAGCGGGAAGACCTATGAAATTATCGGAAATGTGGATACGGTTACAGTAAGCTATAAGATTCGGGTTCAGGATTCGGGAAGCGTGTCAAGCTCGGATTTCAGAGCGTATGTGGATTTGGCGGAGATGTATGAGCCCACAGGAGCTGTTCCGGTGAAGATCGATGTGAATAACAGCCGCGTCAGCTCTGTTCTCGCCAGGCCTTCCGTGGTGAGGGTGGAGACAGAGGATCTGCAGCGCAAGCAGTTTGAGCTGACAGCCTACCTGGAGGGCCACGCCCAGAGCGGATACAGGGAGGGAAATGTAACGATTTCCCCGACCCAGGTCTATGTGAGCGGGCCGGTGTCTCTGGTAGGCCAGATCAGTACGGTGGGCATTTCCATCAATGTGGAAGGGGCGGATTCCGATATGTCCGGAACTCTGCCGATCAAGTGCTATGATTCCAACGGCAATGAAATTGCTTTGGATGACCGGATCACTCTGAGCCGGACGGAGGCAGAGTATTCCCTGCCCATCCTGCGGACGAAGAATCTGACGCTGAATTTTGAAACTCCGTCAGGGACCGTGGCAGACGGCTATCGCTATACGGGGATTGAGAGCAGCGTAAATTCTGTTGAGGTCGTGGGACTCAAGTCTGATCTGGCGAATGTGACTTCCATTACCATTCCACAGTCTGAGCTGAACCTGTCCGGGGCGACATCGGATCGGGAGGTTACCATTGATCTGAATGAGTACCTGCCGGAGGGGGCGCAGCTTGTGGGATCTGACAGCCAGCTTACTGTCACCCTGAAGGTGGAACCGCTGGAGGAGAGGACATTTGCCTTGTCTACCAGCCAGATCAGCCAGATGGGGGCATCCAGCCAATACAGCTATCAGTACGATCAGGATTCCATACAGGTGGTAATCCGGGGTCTGGCGGAAGATCTGGATCAGCTTGAGGAAGAAACGCTGGAGGCTGAAGTGGATGTAAGCAGCATGGAGCCGGGAATCCATCAGGCATCGATCACCTTTGACCTGGGGGCAGCCTATGAGGTTGTCAGCAGTGACAGCCTGCAGATTGTTGTTCACGACCGGCCGGCGGGCGCGCCGGGAGAACCGGAGGGCAGCGAGTCAGAGGCCGCATCACAGGAAGGGAGTACATCCGGAACGCAGGGCGGGAATACATCTCAGTCCCAGAGATCCCATGCGTCCGAAACGCAGAGCGGACATACGTCCCAATCGCAGAGCGCATCGGACGGGGCCGGTGAAACCGAAACAGAACGTGTTTCTTCAGAGGAAGAATAAGCTTTTGCCTATCCGCTGCGGTACGGATAGGCAAAAGAAGAATAGGAGTGAATGAATTATGGTAAATGCAGTAACAGTAATCAAAAATCCATCAGGCCTTCATTTGAGACCGGCAGGGGTTCTCTGCAAGGAGGCGCTTCGCTACAAGTCAAAAATTTCATTTAAGATCCGCACGACAACAGCCAATGCCAAGAGCGTGCTCAGCGTTCTGGGAGCCTGCGTGAAGAGCGGAGATGAGATTGAGTTCGTCTGCGACGGGCCGGACGAGAAAGATGCGCTGGAGGCTATGCTGCGGATTGTGGAAGAAGGTTTGGGAGAATGACGGCAGCCAAAGGCTGTGAACATATGCGGCTTTCATAGAGGGCTGCGGATATATTTTTGAGGAGGTATAGATATGTATAAGGGAACAAGCGCCTCTGCCGGGATCGGCATCGGAACGGCCGTGATCGTGGAGGAAGCGGAGCTGGTGATCGAGAGAAGGGAGATTGCGGACGCGGATGCGGAGATTCAGCGTTTTAAGGGAGCGCTGGAGCGGACGATTGCCGACACGGAGCGGATGGCTCAGGATCTTGCGACCCGCGTGGGGGAAAAGGAAGCGGAGATTATGCAGGGGCATATGATGCTTCTTTCTGACCCGATGCTGACCGGGGAGATTGAGAATGCGGTGCGCAATGAGAAGGTAAACAGCGAGATTGCCATTGAGAATGTGTGCAATATGTACGCGGACATGTTTGCTTCCATGGGGGACGAGCTGATGCAGCAGCGTGCCACGGATATGCGAGATATCAAGACCCGCATGCAGAAGACGCTGATGGGGATTCAGTCCGTGGATATCGCCGCGCTGGCTCCGGGAAGCGTCCTGGTGGCCAAGGACCTGACGCCCTCCATGACAGCGGGAATCAACCCGGCCAATGTGGTGGGGATCGTGACGGAGCTGGGCGGAAGAACTTCCCACAGCGCTATTTTGGCAAGGGCCCTGGAAATCCCGGCCGTGGTGGCGGTGACCGGTTTCCTTTCGGGGGTCAGAGACGGTGATGAGGTTGTCCTGGACGGCTCCTCCGGTGATGTGTACGTGAATCCGGACGAGGAGACGAAGAAGCTCTTCACCGGCCGGCAGAGCCAGTTTATGGAAGAGAAAAAGGAGCTGGAGAAGTACATCGGCCGTCCTTCCGTCACAAAAGACGGGGTTCGGGTGGAGATTGTTGCCAATATCGGCAAGCCGGAGGATGTGGAGAAGGTGCTCCAGTACGACGGTGAGGGAATCGGCCTGTTCCGGACGGAGTTTTTGTTTATGGACCGGGAGGCCATGCCCACGGAGGACGAGCAGTTTGAGGCTTATAAGAAAGTGGCGGAGGCCATGGACGGAAAGCCCGTGATTATCCGCACCCTGGATATCGGCGGGGACAAGGAAATTCCCTATATGGGCCTTGAGAAGGATGAGAACCCTTTCCTTGGCTATCGGGCCATCCGTTTCTGCCTGGACCGGAAAGAGGATATTTATAAGCCCCAGCTGCGGGCACTGCTGCGGGCCAGCGCTTACGGCAATATCCGCATCATGGTTCCTCTTGTGACCTGCATCGAGGAGTACCGGCAGGCAAGGGCCCTGGTGGAGGAGCTGAAGGGCGAGCTTGACAGCAAGGGCATTCCTTACAAGCGGGATATCCAGGTGGGTATCATGGTGGAGACCGCCGCTGCATCCCTGATCGCGGATATTTTCGCAAAGGAGGCGGATTTCTTCAGCATCGGCACCAACGACCTGACCCAGTACACCATGGCGGTTGACCGGGGCAATAAAAAGGTTTCCTACCTGTACTCTACGTTCAACCCGGCGGTGCTTCGGAGCATCAAACATATTATCTCCTGCGCCCGTGAGGCAGGCATTATGGTGGGCATGTGCGGGGAGGCGGCCAGCGACCCGTTAATGGTTCCTCTGCTTCTGGCATTTGGCCTCAATGAGTTCAGTATGAGCGCCTCCGCGATCCCGCGGATCAGGAAGCTGGTGACGGAGTACAGCGTGGCGGAGCTGCAGGCTGTGGCGGACAAGGCCATGAGCTTTGCGACGGCGGCGGAGATTGAACAGTATATGAAGGAATTTTTAGGATGCTAGTTTATCTCATCTGTTATGGAATAAGCTTTCTTTTAGCCCGGCGGCATTTGTACGTGCCGTCCGGGCTTCTTCTGATTGGCGCGGCAGTCTGGCTCTATATGAGAGACTATCTGCGCACAAAAAATCTGATTCATCTGCGGGGGCTCTTCTGCCTGGCTCTTGTGGGCGGGCAGGGCGTGTCCTGCTTTAAGCTCTCCAGGCTCCAGACGGATTGGCAGACGGAAACCTGGGTATGCTTCCTTTTGGGGACCGCGGCTTTTTGGCTGGCTTTTGAGGCGGCGGAGCGGCGAAGGGCTGGGGAAGTGCGAGGGAGCGCGGACGAAGGGGAGGCGGCTGTTCCGGTGGAGGCGAAATCCGGAGGAAAGACGCCGGAACAGGAACACGCCGGAACGGTGCCGAAATGGCCGGGAGCCGGGGGAAACTACCCCCGCCGGCTCCTCATTGCCATGGCCGGGGTGACGGGACTGGCCTGGGCTGCATTCCTGTTTGAAGCCTTCTGGCTGGGGTTTGTGCCATTGTTCTCCTACGGGGTTCCCCATGCGTATTCTTATTTTCATGTGACGGGCGTCCACTATTTTACGGTTTCTTCGGTTCTGGTGCCCAGCATGGCAGTGGTCTACGGCGCTATGCTCCGCAGAAGAGGAGGGAATCTGCAAAAAAGCAGGGGCTTTTGGGCAGCGGTGGTTCTGGCGGCTTTAAGCCTGGCGCTTCCGGTGCTCTGCGTCTCCCGCTTTCAGCTTATCATGGCGGCGGGTATGGCCCTGTTTACGTTTATCTCCATAAACGAGGCGATCCGGCTGCGGTATGTTCTGCTTCTGGCCGCGTTCATGATTCCGGCTTATCTGGGACTCACGGTGATGCGCAGCCACAGCGTCTCCTACCTAAACGGGATATTTGAGATGAAAAACAGTGCCACGCCGATTTTCATTACCCAGCCCTATATGTATATTGCGAACAATTATGACAACTTCAACTGCCTGGTGGAAGGATTGGAGGAGTATGCATGGGGAAGGCGGATGCTCTTTCCGCTGTGGGCTTTTACGGGACTCAAGTTTGTGGCTCCATTCCTGGTAAATTTCCCCCTGTTTGTGACCAAGGAGGAGCTCACCACCGTAACTTTATTTTACGATGCGTACTATGATTTTGGACTTGCGGGGATGATCCTTTTTGGGGCGGTTCTGGGAGTGATCTGCTGCTTTTTGGTGAGGCGGCGGGAACGGGAACATTCCATGGCCGAACATCTCGTCTACGCCCAGATTGCCATGTACATGGCATTGTCTTTTTTCACCACCTGGTTTTCCAATCCCACCACCTGGTTTTATCTGGGGATGACGGGAGCTGTGTGCTGGTATGTGGGGAGAGGAGGAAAATATGCGCGAGAAAGAAAATAAAAGATGGCGTTGGGGCGCAGCCGCCTACTGGTTTTGTGCATTGCTTCCTTTGCTTGCGTCTGCCCTGCTTTACCGGCAGATGCCGGAAGAGATGGTGACCCAGTGGGCATGGGACGGGACACCCGGAGGGTATTCCAGCAGGGAGATGGCCTGCTTTGGAATCCCCGGCTTTCTTCTGCTGATGGTTGTGCTGGTCAACGGGGCATTCCGGCTGGATCCCAAGTGGAAGAACATCCGGGAGTCTAAAACGATGTATGTGCTTTCCCGTTGGTTTGTGGTGATTCTGGCGATAGTGGTACAGGGAATTATCCTGGCAAATGCCATGGGGGTTTTGCTGGATGTGGCCCGGGCGATAAGCGTATTCCTTGCCATGTTCTTTTTCTTTCTGGGTCTTTATCTTCCGGAATGCAGGCCCAACTATACTATGGGGATCCGTATTCCCTGGACGCTGCATGACGAAGAAAACTGGAGGCTGACGCACCGGTTTGCGGGCCGGCTATGGACAGCAGGGGGAGCGGTGATGGCAGCAGCGGGATTCTTTAAGTGGATGGCAGTGTATTTTGGGGTGCTGGCGGTGATGACGGTAGGGCCGATGGTGTATTCGTATTGGGTGTATAGGCGGAAGGGAAGATAAGGGGCGCAGCGTCTCTCTTTTTGGGTCCGTCCGTCTTACGCCAACAGCCGTACCTGCCGCCTATCCATCTCCACCAACCCTTCGTCCTTCATCCGTTTCAGCTCTCTGGTCATGGCGCTCCGGTCGATGGAGAGGTAGTCCGCCAGATCTACCATGGAAAAGGGCAGGGAGAAGACGGCGGATTTGGCCTGGGAGGAGAGCTGGTAAAAATAGCACATCAGTTTCTCGCGGATCGTTCGCTGGGAGAGAACCTCCACCCGGCGGCTTAGGTTTAGGGCCCGCTCGGAAATCAGGTTTAAGAGGTTTTGTATAAGCTGGTGGTGGTGGGCGCAGGCCTTGGTGCAGGTGGCGCTGATGCACCCGTATTTCAGAAAGAGGATGGAGCATGGGCTCTCACAGACCACGTTTACCCCGGCCTGCTCCCGGCAGTCGTAGGAGAGCATCCGGCCGAAGAGGTCCTGGGGGCCGAGGCGCTCCAAAATCGTCCGGGCGCCGTTGTACTCATAGCGGACTACACAGGCGGTGCCGGTTCCGATAATTCCCAGATCCCCGAAGCCGGAGTCATAGCTGCAGACGGTCTCCCCGGCTTCGAATTTTTTTTCTCTGGCCTCCAGGCATGACAGGAGGCGTTTGTATTCTTCTATAGATATATCTTTAAAAAGACTTGTCTGATAATAATCGCTCATTTGTATGGTCCATCCTTTCCGGGTATTGTTTCGTGCGAAAAGTCTTTTGCCCGCAAAACATAGTATAATGCAAAAATGTTGCAAATGCAACAAAAATGCGGCTGTGGGCTGTAAAATTCCTGAATTATCCATAATAACAACTAAAAAACTGTGAAACCTACAATATAAAAGCTGGACAAATCCCGGTTCTTGGTGCTATAGTATTAAACAATAGCAGTAAGAAAGAAAAACCAGGAGGTATGCGAAGTATGGTATCATTGTATGACGGCGGCGTCTATCTGGTAAATGGGACGGAGATTGTCCCGGAGAAGGAGGCCGGACGGGTGGAAGTTCTCACCGGAAAGGCGGCGGATAAGGAGGCAGCCAGAAAGGGCACCATTGCCTATTCTATTTTAGAGGCCCACAATACATCCGGAAATATGGAGCAGCTCAAGCTGCGCTTTGACTCAATGGCGTCCCATGACATCACCTTTGTGGGAATTGTGCAGACGGCCAAGGCCTCGGGCATGGACCATTTTCCCCTGCCCTATGTGCTGACCAACTGCCACAACACCCTCTGCGCGGTGGGCGGCACCATCAACGAAGATGACCACATGTTCGGCCTCTCCGCGGCGAAAAAATACGGCGGCATCTATGTTCCCCCGCACATCGCGGTGATCCACCAGTACATGCGGGAGATGATGGCGGGCTGCGGAAAGATGATCCTGGGTTCGGACAGCCACACCCGCTACGGGGCGCTGGGCACCATGGCAGTGGGAGAGGGCGGCGGTGAGCTGGTAAAGCAGCTTCTGGAGGACACCTACGATGTGGCTTGTCCCCAGGTGATCGCCATCTATCTGGAC
Source organism: Candidatus Enterocloster excrementipullorum (assembly GCA_019119575.1). Lineage (GTDB taxonomy): Bacteria > Bacillota > Clostridia > Lachnospirales > Lachnospiraceae > Enterocloster > Enterocloster excrementipullorum. Next base: position 32,391 of record DWWT01000058.1, on the reverse strand, counting down.
GGGGCGCCGAAGCCCGGAACAGGCCCTCAGGATATCGCGCTGGCGATTATCGGGGCTGTGTTTAAGAATGGCTACGTGAAGAATAAGGTGATGGAGTTTGTGGGGCCGGGCGTGGCGTCCATGACCACGGACTTCCGCAACGGGGTGGATGTGATGACCACAGAGACCACCTGCCTGTCCTCCATCTGGCGCACGGACGAGGATACCCGGGAGTATCTGAAGCTGCACGGCCGGGAGGCGGATTATAAAAAGCTGGATCCCGCGGATGTGGCCTACTACGACGGCTGTGTGTATGTGGATCTGTCCACGGTGAAGCCCATGATCGCCCTGCCCTTCCATCCCAGCAATACGTATGAGATTGATGAGTTAAAGGCGAATCTGACGGACATCCTGCGCCAGGTGGAGAAGGAGGGAGAGAAGGTCTCCGGCGGACGGGCCTCCTTCACCCTGCTTGACAAGGTGAAAGATGGGGAGCTTATGGTACAGCAGGCAGTGATCGCGGGCTGCGCCGGCGGCACCTACTCGAATATTATGGAGGCCGCGGCGGCCCTGAAGGGGAAGAACTGCGGCTGCGACGAATTTTCCCTGTCCGTGTATCCCTCCTCCCAGCCGGTGTTCTCCGACCTGGTGAAGAAGGGGGCGGTGTCCGATCTGATGGATGCGGGAGCCATCATCCGCACCGCATTCTGCGGTCCCTGCTTTGGCGCAGGGGATACGCCCTGCAACAACGGTTTAAGCATCCGCCATACCACACGGAACTTCCCCAACCGGGAGGGCTCCAAGCCAGGAAACGGTCAGATGGCAGCGGTGGCCCTGATGGATGCCCGGTCCATCGCGGCTACGGCGGCAAACGGCGGAAGGCTCACCTCCGCCTGGGAGATGGACTGCTGGGGAAATGTTCCGGCCTATGAATTTGACGGCACCTCCTACAAGAACCGGGTGTATATGGGATGGGGCAAGGGATCCCCTGAAAAGGAGCTGGTCTATGGCCCCAATATCAAGGACTGGCCTTCCATGAGCCCGCTGACGGACAATATCCTCCTGCGGGTATGCTCCAAGATCATGGACCCGGTGACCACCACGGACGAGCTGATTCCTTCCGGGGAGACGTCCTCCTACCGCTCCAATCCCCTGGGGCTGGCGGAGTTTACCCTTTCCCGCCGGGATCCCGCTTATGTGGGACGCACCAAGGAAGTGGACAAGCTGGAGAAGGCCCGCACCGGGGAGGGATGGGAGGCGGAAATCTCGCTGGATCCTGCCCTGGGCGAGGTATTTGACCGCATCCGGGGAATCGCCGGAAGCGAAGGCATTGAGCCGGCGGCTACGGAGATCGGCAGCCTGGTCTATGCGGTGAAGCCTGGCGACGGTTCTGCCCGGGAGCAGGCCGCAAGCTGTCAGCGCGTGATCGGCGGACTGGCCAATATCTGCCGGGAGTATGCCACTAAGCGCTACCGCTCCAATGTGATCAACTGGGGAATGATTCCCTTCCAGATGGAGGCGGAGCCGGACTTTGAGGTGGGCGATTACATCTATGTTCCGGGAATCAAGGCAGCCCTGGACGGGGATATGAAGGCGATTGCCGCCTATGTGGTTCCGGCGGAAGCCGGCGCGGCAGCCAGGGAGATTTCTCTCCATATTGCGGACATGACAAGTGAGGAGCGGGAGATTGTGAAGGCAGGCTGCCTGATCAATTACAACCGGAAGCGGGCTGGAAAGGAGTGATAGCCGATGGTCAAGGAAAATTATCTGGCGCAGTTTTATGGCAAATCTCAGAATTATACGGAGATTCCCAATGAATGGTATAAAGAGTACAATGTCAAGAAGGGCCTGCGCAATGAGGACGGAACCGGCGTCCGGGTAGGGCTGACCCGAATTGCGGATGTAGTGGGATATGAGGAGACAGCGGACGGCATCAAGGCCATTCCCGGAAAGCTCTACTACCGCGGAATTGATATTGAGGATCTCGTCAAGGGGAAGCTGGGGAGCCATTTTGGCTACGAGGAGGTCTGCTTCCTCCTGCTCTTCGGCTATCTGCCGAAGGAGAGAGAGCTGGAGCGGTTCTGCCAAGTGCTGCGCGATTTCTATGAAATTCCTGATGAATTTGTGGAGATGAACCTTCTGCGCCTGCCGGGAAAGAACCTGATGAATAAACTTCAGGACGCGGTAATTACCCTGTACAATTACGATGAGGATCCGGACAATATCGATGTGTACGAGACGCTGGTCAAAGGACTCAACCTGGTGGCCAAGCTCCCCTCCATTGCCTGCTATGCATACCAGAGCAAGGTGCATTATTACGACAGGGACAGCCTGTTTATCCATTATGCGAATCCGGAATATTCCATCGCGGAGAATTTCTTGAGCCTCCTGCGCAAGGATCAGCAGTTTAGCCCTAAGGAGACAGGGCTTTTAGACACCCTTCTCATGCTGCATGCGGACCACGGCGGAGGCAACAACTCCACGTTTACCAATGTGGTTATCTCCTCCACGGGGACGGACATTTATTCCACCATTTCCGGCAGCATCGGTTCCTTAAAGGGTCCCCGCCACGGCGGCGCCAACATCAAGGTTGCGGAGATGAAAGACGCGGTTTTGGAGGAGACCGGCGGCTACGGGGCTTCCGATGAAAAGATACGCAGAACAGTGGAGAAAATTATGGACGGAAAGCTCTATGACCGCACAGGGCTGGTATACGGCTTTGGACATGCGGTATACACGATTTCCGACCCCAGAGCGGATATTCTGCGGGCCCACTGCCAGGCAGTGGCCAAAGAAAAGAAGATGATGGATGAGCTGGATTTCCACCTGCGCTTTGAGCGGATTGCCCAGGAGGTTATGGCGGAGCGCAAGGGCAAGGCGCTTCCTACCAATGTGGATTTTTACAGCGGGTTTGCCTATCATATGCTTGGGATTCCGCGGGATCTGTACACACCGCTTTTTGTGATTGCGAGGATGGTGGGCTGGCTGGCCCACAATCTGGAGAACAAGCTCTACGACGGGCGGATTATGCGTCCGGCCACCAAGTATGTGGGGGAAAATAAGGAGTATGTTCCGATGAAGGAGAGATAAGAGAAGAAACAGACAGTCCTGTAACCGTTCAAAGCTTAAAAGCGGGACGGAACAGGGCTGTCTTATTTTTGCATTACTTACCGTTGTACACTAAGGGCACCGAACCGAAAGCAGCGCCGCCTTCCGCGCGTGAATCACCGTTGTGTCAAATACAGGAAGGGGCGAGTCCTCCTGGTGAATCAGCAGGCCGATTTCCGTGCACCCCAGGATGACGCCCTGGGCTCCATTCGCCTTCAGCTTCCCGATGATTTCCGTATATGCATGCCTGGAGTCCGGGGAAATGATTCCGCGGCACAGCTCGTCGTAGATCACGCGGTTGACGGTCTCAATATCCGGCTCGTCGGGGACGATCACGCGGATGCCCCGATCTGTCAGCTTATTTTTGTAAAAGTCCTGGGTCATAGTGTATTTTGTGCCCAGAAGGGCCACGGTCTTTACGCCGGCGTTCTCCAGGGCATCGGCTGTGGCGTCCGCAATGTGGATGAGCGGGATGGAAATCCTGCTCTGAATCTGCGGCGCCACCTTGTGCATGGTGTTGGTGCAGATAACGATATAATCCGCCCCCGCCTGCTGAAGCGTTGCGGCGGCATCGGAGAGAACCTCGGCGCTCTTTTCCCACTCGCCTTTTGCCTGATATTCTTCGATCTCCGCAAAGTCTACGCTGCAGAGCAGAATTTTCGCGGAGTGTAGGCCGCCGAGTTCCTCTTTGACGGTCTCATTGATAATCTGATAATAGGTGACGGTGCTTTCCCAGCTCATGCCGCCGAGCAAGCCAAGTGTTTTCATTTTCTGATGCCTCCTGCTGCAGATGCGTGCGATTCTATGCCTCCGGCCAAGCGGCGATTATGCTTCCAGCCTGCGGGCGATCGCCTTGATGAAATCCTGGCTGTTTAATACCGTGGGGTTCGGCAGGGTGGTGATGAGAGCCAGATCTTTTGTCATCTCACCGGACTCAATCGTGTCCAGGGTGGCTTTCTCCAGGCGGTCGGCGAATTCCATAAGCTCTTTATTGCCGTCCAGCTCGCCCCGCTTTCTTAATGCGCCGGTCCAGGCAAAGATGGTGGCCACCGAGTTGGTGGAGGTCTCTTCACCCTTTAAGTGCTTATAGTAATGGCGCTGCACGGTTCCGTGGGCAGCCTCGTACTCATAATTCCCGTCCGGGGATACCAGAACAGAGGTCATCATGGCCAGAGAGCCGAATGCGGAGGAGATCATATCGCTCATCACGTCCCCGTCGTAGTTCTTGCAGGCCCAGATGTAGCCGCCCTCGGACTTCATCACGCGGGCAACCGCGTCGTCAATTAAGGTGTAGAAGTAGGTGATGCCGGCCTTCTCAAAAGCTTCTTTGTATTCCTTGTCGAAGATCTCCTGGAAGATATCCTTGAACGTATGGTCATATTTTTTGGAAATGGTATCCTTGGTGGCAAACCACAGCTCCTGCTTGGTGTCCAGGGCGTAGTTAAAGCAGCTTCTGGCAAAGCTCTCGATGGAGGAATTCAGGTTGTGCATGCCCTGAATAATACCGGCGCCGTTAAATTCGTGAATCAGTTCCCTGGTTTCCGTCCCGTCGGCAGCGGTATAGACCAGCTCGGCCTTCCCGGGGCCGGGGATTTTCATCTCCGCATTTTTATATACATCACCGTAGGCGTGTCTTGCGATGGTGATGGGCTTTTTCCAGTTCTTTACGCAGGGCTCGATTCCCTTCACAACAATGGGAGCGCGGAATACGGTGCCGTCCAAGATGGCGCGGATGGTGCCGTTGGGGCTTTTCCACATCTCTTTTAAATTATATTCTTTTACCCGGGCCGCATTGGGGGTGATGGTGGCACACTTGACCGCTACGTGGTGCTTCTTGGTGGCGAGAGCGGAATCCACGGTTACCTGGTCATTCGTCTTGTCACGGTATTCCAGTCCCAGGTCGTAATACTCGGTATTTAAGTCGATGTAGGGCAGAAGCAGGTCATCCTTAATCATCTGCCAGAGAATGCGGGTCATCTCGTCCCCGACCATCTCCACGATGGGGTTTGCCATCTTGATCTTGTCCATAATTCGTATCCTCCTTTGATTGTGTACGGTTTCCAACGTAATAACGTGACGGTTTTAAACATACTCTAGTATATAACGAAATTTCTCCGGGCACAAGCGGGTTTTCACAGAGAGGAAAATCTGGTACAATAGAAAAAACGTTCAGTGAAAGAAGAGGGAGAGAATAGAAAAAATGATATTTTATGACGACAAAGGAAATCCGGTGGTATATCTGATGGAGGACGGAGAGCACCTGTATTTTTTTGACGGAACGCCCGCTGCGTATCTGTTTGAGGACGCGGTGTATGCCTTTGACGGCCGTCAATGCGGCTGGATGGAGCGGGGCTGGATTCGGGATATGGAAGGGCGCTGCGTGATGTTTGCGGATCAGCCGCTTTTTGAGGGGCCCTTCCGTCCGTCCAGGAAAGAGCCGCCGGCCCGGCTTGCGCCCAAGGCCCGGCCGCACCGCCGGGCGAGAAGGCAAAAAGGCGCAAAAACCGCTTACAAGGCCGCCTGGAGCTCCTTAAGCCCTGCGGAATTTTTTGGGGCAGGCCGGGGATGACGCCGCCATACGCTACAGCCCCATGTCAAAGAGACTGAGCTGCCGCATGGAAGGGCCGGATTTGCCGGCCTTTTCTTTTGCGGCTAATTTTGTGGGCAGCTCCGCCAGGAAGGGGGAGGGATCCTGGGAATAAGTCAGGATCAGTTCCTCTTTGGCGCGGGTCATGGCCACATACAAAAGGCGGCGCTCCTCCTCTATATCACAGGAGCCGTCCCCGGACTGCAGGGGAAGAATTCCCTGCTTCAGCCCAAAGAGAAAGACTGCGGGAAATTCCAGACCCTTGGAGCCATGGAAGGTCATCAGGCGTACGCAGCCGCCGGGAGCCGCAGAAGGGCTGTTTCTGCGGGCGATATCGCCCTCCTCGCCGAAGGTCAGGGCCTCCAGCATGTCCTCCATTGTTTTATGAAAATAGGACATGCAGATCAGCTGATTTACATTTTCATCATTGAATAAACCGGCTCCGGACGCGTATTCCTCCAAAAGCTTCCAGGGCCTTTCCTTTTTTAAGGAGAGAACCGCATCGGGATCCTCTGCCGGAGCATCTCCCATCCCCAGACGTTCCCTGAAGTGCAGCAGAATGCGGCGCACGCCCGGGGTGTTCAGATAATCTTCCCGGCCGATCACTTCGTAGGGGATATCCTCCCGCTGCAGACATTGTTCCAGGAGCCGCGCCTGCCGATTTGTGCGGTAGAGGACGGCAATGTCGGAAAAGCTTCTGACCGGCCGGTCGCAGTCCGCGCCGTGGGCTTCCAGCATATCCATGCCGCCCACCATGCGTCCGATTTCCTTGGCGATGAAGATGCTCTCCTCCAGGCCGCTTTCCGCCTGGATGATGCGCAGGGGAAGGCCGGGCGCGAGGGTGGGAGAGAGGCTGCGCTTTCCGCCGGGATTGTGGGAGATTAAAGCCATGGCGCCTGCAAGAATTTCGGGGGAAGAGCGGTAGTTTTCTTCCAGACGGATCACGTCCGCCTGGGGGAATTCCTCCAGAAACCGGTCAAAACAGCGGCTGTCCGACCCGCGGAAGCCATAGATAGACTGGTCAGGATCCCCGATGACAAACAGTTCTTTCCCCTTTTCATGCAGTGCCCGGATCAGCTCATACTGCACGGCATTGATATCCTGAAATTCATCTACCAGGAGATAGGAAAAGGGGCGGAGCAGTTTTGCGGGGACTTCCCCTGCCCGGATGATGCGGAGGGCCTCTGCGAGCAGATCATCAAATTCCAGAAGGCCTTTTTCGCGCAGCTTCCGGTTATAGGACAACAGGGCGTCCGCACCCTGGCCGTCGGCAAAACCGCAGGGATTTTCGGAATCATCCGCATGGGGGACAGCCCCGGCCTTTGCCAGGGAAATCCAGCCCAGCAGGCCTGCCGTGCTGCAGGACAGGGACATTTCTTCTATCACCTGGCCTGCGGCTGTCTCCCGGAATCCGTCGTCCGCCAGCTCAAATTCCGCGCCGCATTTTTTCAGAAGAGCATAGCACAGGGAGTGGAAGGTGCCGGTCTGGATCCTGCCGGATATCCGGCTTCCGGGGAGTCCCTGAGCCAGGCGCTGCTTCAGCTCTGCGGCGGCTTTTCGGGTAAAGGTGACAGCGGTGATCTCCCCCGCCTTTACGCCCCGCTCCTTTAGGAGATGGAGAATCATGGAGACAAGAGTCTTTGTCTTTCCTGTGCCGGGACCCGCGATCACAGCGGTGACCGGGGCGGCGGAGAGCAGTGCTTTCTGCTGGGCCGGATTTAAGGGGGCCGATACGCCAGATTTCGATGCGGCGGTCAGATCCGTCAGTTCCGGAGCAGGAACCGCCGCGCCCGGTTCTTCTGCCTGCTTTGCCGGTTCGGTTATCTGCGGGACAGTTCCTTCTGCATGGCCTGTGCCTGCGGGTTCCAACGTCAGGGAGAGCTGCCCTTCCACCTCATCCAGCTCTCCGGGTGCAAAAATCTGAAGGCGGCCGTATTCTCCGTCATAGCCGGGGCGCCAGTCCACCTTCCCGTCCCGCAGCCGCCCGACAGCCTGGGCGGTCCGGCGGCCGCATATTCGCCGGATATCATCTAAGGAGGTCTGGCGCAGAATGCGGAATTCGTCTCCCAGCTCGCATAGGGCGTGCTGGTAGAGCCGGGCGGTCTTCTGGCTGGCGGCGGATGTGCCAAGCGCCTCCGCCATGAGTTCCGGCAAAGGCACCAGGTTTTCAAAGGGACGGGCATGCTCCGGCGTAAAATGTTCCTCCCGGTCTGCAAGATCCTCCACCCGGTGGAGCACGCCGGTGGTGAGCTTTTTGCCGCACACCGGGCAGATGCCGCCGCAGGAGCGGGCCTCAGCGGGGCTTATGCAGAGATGGCATTTTCTGTGACCGTCAAAATGGTATTTTCCTTCCTCCGGAAAAAATTCAATGGTTCCTTCCAGGCCCTCGCCCCTCTGGATGGCCCCGTAGAGCCCATCGTAGGACATGGGAATGGAGAGAAGATTGGCCTCCCGTCCCAGCTTGGCCGGGGAGTGGGCATCGGAGTTGGAGATGAGCTGAAGGCCGTCCAGAGCGGAAAGCCGCCAGTTCATGGGCGGGTCGGAGGAGAGGCCGGTCTCTACGGCGTGAATCTGGGGTGTGAGCTCCTCAAAGCACTCCTCCATGGAGTCAAAGCCGGAGAATGCGCCGAACAGGGAGAAATGCGGCGTCCAGATGTGGGCCGGAACGAAAATGGCCTCCGGGCAGGCATCCAGCGTCATGGCCAGCAGGTCATGGCAGTCCAGCCCCAGGATGGGGCGTCCGTCCGAGTGGATATTGCCCACTGCCTCCAGCCTCCCCGAGAGAATATCCGCAGCCTCCAGGCTGGGGAGGATGATCAGGCTGTGCACTTTGCGCACCCGGCCGTTCTTCTTGTAGATGGAACTGATCTCCCCGGTGATGACAAAGCGCGGGAGAGGGGAGGAGGAGGGGGACCCATCCTCTGTTCGGAAGTCCTTCTTCAACAGATAGAGCCCCGGCTCCGCCTCTTCAAGCTGCTCCTTTAACTCCGCCCGCCATGCGGGATGGGTGAAGTCGCCGGTTCCCAGAATATGAATACCCTTTTTCCGGGCCCACAGCTCCAGGGAGGAAGGCGTTAAGTCCCTGCTGGTGGCGCGGGAAAAGCGGGAATGGATGTGCAGATCGCTTATGTACATGGATGTCAGCCTCCTGTTGTTATCATTGGAATCAATCATTACAAAGAAGTATACAATATTTTGGGGAAATATGCCAGGGCGGGCGGTCAAGAAAAACAGTTGACACCCCCGTCCAAATATGCTAAATTATGATTCAGCATAGGCAGCTGTTCCAAGCGGCTGCCGGAAATACCATGACAGGGAGTAGTAAGCAGCGTCAGAGCCTGCAGAGAGCCGGCGGGAGGTGGAAGCCGGCGGCTGGGGCCTGCTGAACTGGCCCTCGAGTTGCCCGCCGAAGGATTTTTCGGGGAAGTCCCAGAAATCTGTGTAAGCCAGGCCGGAGCCCTCACCGTTATAGGAGGATCGAGAGCACACGGGATTTCCGTGTGAAACAGAGTGGTACCGCGCGGGTTAGGCCTGCGTCTCTAGGGATAGAGGCGCAGGCTTTTTGTTATGAGCACTTAGCGCCCGTCTTTTGGGCGCTTACGTGCGATACATGCAGAGTACTTGGCGAGGTTTTTTCGAGCCTAGTACGATGTATTGTTATGAGCACTTAGCGCCCGTCTTTTGGGCGCTGCCCGCCGGTTCGCGCATCACCAAGATGGAGGAAGAAACACTATGGCATCACCCTACAACCACAGCGCCATTGAAAAGAAATGGCGGGAAAACTGGGAGAAGAATCCCATCAACGTAAACGACGGAAAGAAAGAGAAATACTACTGTCTTGACATGTTCCCCTACCCTTCGGGCAGCGGCCTTCATGTGGGCCACTGGAGGGGCTATGTGATCTCCGATGTGTGGAGCCGCTACCAGCTCTTAAAGGGCAAGTATGTGATCCACCCCATGGGCTGGGACGCCTTCGGCCTGCCCGCTGAGAACTACGCCATCAAGATGGGCGTGCACCCCGCAAAATCCACGGCGGAGAATATCGCGAATATCAAGAAGCAGATCAAGCAGATCGCGGCCATCTATGACTGGGATATGGAGGTCAACACCACGGATCCCGGCTTCTATAAGTGGACCCAGTGGATCTTTGTGCAGATGTTTAAGAAGGGCCTGGCTTATGAGAAGGAGTTCCCCATCAACTGGTGTCCCTCCTGCAAGACCGGCCTGGCCAACGAAGAGGTGGTCAACGGCTGCTGCGAGCGCTGCGGCACCCCGGTGACCAAGAAGAACCTGCGCCAGTGGATGTTGAAGATCACGGCCTACGCCGAGCGCCTGTTAAATGACCTGGATAAGCTTGACTGGCCGGAGAAGGTAAAGAAGATGCAGACCGACTGGATCGGCAAATCCTACGGCGCGGAGGTGGAGTTCCCCATCGACGGCAGGGATGAGAAGATCACGGTCTATACCACCCGCCCGGATACCCTTTACGGCGCAACCTTTATGGTGCTGGCTCCGGAGCATGCCCTGGCAAAGAGCCTGGCCACGGACGAGACGAGAGAAGCGGTGGAGAAGTACATTTTTGATTCCTCCATGCGCTCCAACGTGGACCGGATGCAGGCCAAGGAGAAGACAGGCGTTTTCACCGGAAGCTACGCCATCAACCCCTTAAACGGGGCAAAGACGCCCATCTGGCTGTCCGACTACGTGCTGGCTGACTACGGCACCGGCGCCATCATGTGCGTGCCTGCCCATGACGACAGAGACTTTGAATTTGCAAAGAAATTCGGCCTTCCCATTGTCCAGGTTATCGCAAAGGACGGGAAGGAAATTGAAAATATGACCGAGGCCTACACGGAGGCGAACGGCACCATGATCAACTCCGGCGAGTGGAACGGCATGGAGTCCGCGGTTCTCAAGAAGGAGGCCCCCCACATCATCGAGGAGAAGGGCTTTGGCCGCAAGACCGTCAACTACAAGCTGAGAGACTGGGTATTCTCCCGCCAGCGCTACTGGGGCGAGCCCATCCCGATCATTCACTGCCCCAAGTGCGGCTGCGTGCCGGTTCCCGAGGAGGAGCTGCCCCTTACCCTTCCCGATGTGGAGAGCTACCAGCCCACCGGCACCGGCGAGTCCCCCTTGGCGGCCATCGACGAGTGGGTGAACTGCACCTGCCCGGTGTGCGGCGCCCCCGCAAAGCGCGAGACCAACACCATGCCCCAGTGGGCCGGTTCCTCCTGGTACTTCCTGCGCTACGTGGACAACCACAATGACAAGGAGCTGGTGTCCCGGGAGAAGGCGGACAAATACCTTCCCGTGGATATGTACATCGGCGGCGTAGAGCACGCGGTGCTGCACCTTCTGTATTCCCGGTTCTACACCAAGTTCCTCTGCGACATCGGTGTGATTGATTTTGACGAGCCATTCACCAAGCTCTTCAACCAGGGCATGATCACGGGCAAGAACGGCATCAAGATGAGCAAGTCCAAGGGAAATGTGGTCTCCCCCGACGATCTGGTGCGGGATTACGGCTGCGATTCCCTGCGGCTCTATGAGCTCTTTGTGGGCCCGCCGGAACTTGACGCGGAGTGGGACGACCGGGGAATTGAAGGTGTGTCCCGTTTCCTCAACCGCTTCTGGAACCTGGTGATGGACAACAAGGACAAAGACGTTGCGCCCTCCAAGGAAATGTTGAAGATCCGCCACAAGCTGGTCTACGACATCGAGCAGCGCTTCAACCAGTTCAGCTTAAACACCGTTGTGTCCGGCTTTATGGAATACAACAACAAGCTCATTGACCTGGCCAAGAAGGAGGGAGGCATTGATAAGGAGACCTTGAGGACATTTGTGGTTCTTTTAGCGCCCTTTGCTCCCCATCTGGGAGAAGAGCTGTGGCAGCAGCTGGGCGGCACGGACAGCGTGTTCCATGCCCAGTGGCCGGAGTGCGACGAGGAGGCCATGAAGGACGACGAGATCGAGATCGCCGTCCAGGTGAACGGAAAAACCCGGGCCGTAATCACAGTTCCCGCGGACATCTCCAAGGAGGAGGCCATTGCAAAGGGCAAGGAGGCCGCCGCAGAAAAGATTACGGGAAATGTGGTGAAGGAGATCTATGTTCCCGGCCGGATTGTGAATCTGGTGGTAAAATAAAAACAGCTGCAAATGGACAGGGAGAAGGCTGGCATAGCCCCCGCTTAATGGGGGCTGGCCAGCTTTTTTGACAGCATTTTCAGAAGATTGATCTTCTTTTTTTCAGATGGAGGCATGTGGGCGCTTAAAATATTTACCAGAAGGGCGGTCTCGCGGTCGTTGAAGGAGAGGCCCTTTTGCTGCGCTTCCCGGTTGATGGAGAGAAAGGCATCCATCAGGCTGCTTTTGTCCGTCTGCTTGAGGCGCTCAGAAAAATTGGTTAAGAGCTCCAGCTTTTCCTGGCTCATGGAGGCCAGGCGGGGATCTTTTTTCCAGGTGTCATCCATGGGTTATGTAGTCCTTTCTTGCAAAATTGAATAATGCTTCGGGCCAGGCAACATCTAAGCCATGGCCTGTATGGCGGAGATGACCATCTGCATGGTCTCAAACCGCGACTGCTGCTCAGGGGTGAGAAAACGGCGGAGCTGCTCCATGGGAGTCTGGCCGTCCATAAAGTTTTGAGCCATGTCGATCAGATCCTGTTCTGCGGGATTCCCGTAAGGGCGTATGGCCCTTAAGAGATCGCGGATGGAGCCGGGGCGCTGTCCCTGGTCCAGAGAGCAGATTCCCATGGAAGCCACCTCCTCGGTCTCAAAGAGTTCAAAGGTTCTGCGAAGCTCCTGAAATTTTACAAATAGGGAGACAGCCCGCTGTTCCGGGACATTCAGGTAGGGGAGGGCTGCCTTGATCATCTGAAGGTGGTGATCCCCGATCAGATAGTCCAGGTCTGTGAGCTTATATTCGTCTGATGGATTCATGCGCTGTGTCACCAGCTTTTTCTTAGTTTGTTTTAACATATGCCGGGAACCTCTGTTCCATGCAAAGTATTCCGCATATATTAGAGTGTAGCTCAAAATTTAAGGAGGAAGGTTCCATGTACAGCCGTCTTGTAATCGAGGGCAATGCGGTTTATGAAATAGATGAGGACTGCGCGCGGGAGAAGCAGGTTCCCAGAGGATTTGGAAACAAGAGGAGGGAGCCGGGCCGCGTCAATCCGCCGGGCCGTTCGGGCAGAGAGCAGGGAAGATAAAAGCGCGGGCGCGAAAAAGGCGGGGGCATCCGAAAGGGAGCCTCCGCCTGCGCATGTAAGGCGGGGAATCCGCTTCTGCATTCGGCCGGCGGGAAATGGCGGGATAAGCCTTCATTTTCCGGGCCGAAAGGCAGGAGAGCAGATTCCTCTCTTTGGCAAGACATGCCGGATCAGCAGCAGGAGCCGTTTCCACCGCCGCAGCAGCACAGGATCAGAAGGATCCAGATAATTTCGCTGCACCCGCATCCACAGCCGCAGTTGTTATGTTCGAAACCGCCGCCAATGCCGCCTCCACAGCAGCAGCAGAGAATCAGGATGAGCCAAATGAAATTGAAGCCTCCTCCCGTCCCGCATCCGCATCCACAGTCACAACCGCAGTTTGTTGCCGCTACATCACTCATGTTCGTTCCTCCATAAAAAGATTGATTACACTGTATCATATGACCCCCGGCTTGCACATGTTTCCGGTGAATTGCAAAAATAAGGGAAAATTTTATGGTACATGCATGGAAAATATGATACAATGGGCCATAATAATCGACGGCCCTCCTGTCCCGCATCAGCCGGGCAGGAGGATGCCGTCTTTCACGCAGGACAGAAGAAAGAAGAGAGGCAGAAAAGATGGATCAGAATCGGCTGTATTATCAGTACCCCTATGTGAAGCGCTTTATGTGCACGGTGACGGACTGCCGGGAGTCAAAAAAAGGCACCTGGCTTGTCCGGCTTGACCAGACTGCTTTTTATCCGGAGGGAGGAGGACAGCCATCGGACCGCGGAACGCTGGGTGAGGCATCGGTGCTGTCGGTTCACGAAAAAAACGGAGCGATTGACCATGAGGTGGACCGCCCTTTAGCACCCGGCACGATGACAGAGGGGATTGTGGATTGGCAGTACCGGCTGGACAACATGCAGCAGCATACAGGGGAGCATATCCTTTCCGGGCTGATACACAGCCGCTTTGGATATGACAATGTGGGCTTTCACATGGGAGCGGAGGAAGTGACCGTTGATTTTAACGGCCTTTTGACAAAGGAGGATCTGGTCAGTCTGGAGGATGCGGCCAACGCGCTTATATATGAGAATGTTGGGATCCGTGTATTTTATCCCTCCGAGGAAGAACGGAAAAGCCTGGACTACCGGAGCAAGAAGGAACTCACCGGCCAGGTACGGATTGTAGAGATTCCTGGAGGCGATATCTGCGCCTGCTGCGGAACCCATGTAGAGAGAACCGGGGAAGTGGGCATAATTAAAATACGGGGGATGATCCACTACAAGGGCGGCGTCCGGATATCCATGCTCTGCGGCCGCCGGGCTGTGGAGGACTATCGGATGCGCCTGGATGATATGACGGAGCTGTCCGTGCTTCTGTCGGCAAAGCTGGGATGGGTGCCGGAAGCAGTGAAAAAGCTGGTGGAGGAAAAACAGAATCAGGAGATGCGGATCGGGGTCTTGTACCGCCAGCTGTTTGCTCTGAAGGCAGAGAACTATCCGGAGAGTGAAAAACCGCTGGCCGTATTTGAAGAGGGCCTGTCTCCTGCGCAGCTGCGGCAGCTTGCTACCATGCTCTATGAAAAGGAAAAAGGCGCGGTCGTCGGAGTGTTCTCGCCGGATGGAAACGGGGGATTCCAGTACGCGCTTGGGAGCAGCAGATTTGATATGAGGAGCCTCAGCCGGGCGATGAACCAGAAATTGAATGGGCGGGGCGGCGGAAGCGCCCTGATGGCCCAGGGAACCTTCCGGGCGGAGAAAACGGAGATTGAAGCTGTCTTCGCCGGGGAGGCGTGCAGCTATCCGAATAAATAAGGGGTTAAGATATGGAACTGAACAATGATACGCTTCGAAAACTCAGAGGCCTTATCCTGTACACCGTAATTTTGGTGGCGGCGGCCGTCAACTACAAAGGAATTCTCAGCGTCGGACAGACCCTTCTGGGGTTTGTCTGGCCGTTTATCCTGGGGGCGGCCATTGCGTTTATTCTCAATGTGCCCATGCGCAATATTGAGCGAAGGCTTCCGCTTTTCAGGCCCGTGAGCCGGGCCAGACGCCCGGTGAGCCTGGTGATTACCATTGTTCTGGTGTCGGGGATTTTGGTCCTGGTGATCTTTGTGGTGACGCCGCAGCTTTTTGAAACCCTGATGAGCCTGCAGAGCAGCATTCCTCTTTTCCTGGGGGAGGTTTTCAAACGGGCAGAGGAGCTGTTTGCGAGTTATCCGGAGCTTACGGAGCTGTTTGATCAGATGAATCAGATTACCTTGGACTGGCCGCGGATGCTCAATGAGGTGGGCTCTTTCCTCAGAACCGGCGCAGGCTCTATGCTGAATACCACCTTCCTGGCGGCCAAAACCGTTGTGAACGGGCTGTCCACCTTTTTGATCGGCTTTATCTTTGCGCTCTATATTCTTCTTCAAAAGGAAACGCTGAACCGCCAGATAAAAAAACTTCTTCGGGCATTCCTGCCGGATTCGGCGGTGGAGCGGGTACTGGGGGTTGCCCGGCTGACGGAGAGAACCTTCTCCAGCTTCCTCACGGGACAGTGTGTGGAGGCCGTGATCCTGGGAACCATGTTTTTTATCGCGCTGACCGTGCTGCGCCTGCCTTATGCCCTTCTCATAGGGGTTCTCATCGCATTTACCGCCCTGATTCCCATTTTCGGCGCGTTTATCGGAATGGGCGTCGGTGTTTTTCTTATGCTGATGGAGGCGCCTGCGGATGCTCTGATTTTTATTATCACCTTTTTTGTGCTGCAGCAGATTGAGGGCAATCTGATCTATCCCCATGTGGTGGGCGGTTCCGTGGGACTGCCGTCCATCTGGGTTCTGGCCGCTGTCTCCGTGGGCGGGAGCATGATGGGGGTGGTGGGAATGCTCATCTTTATCCCTCTGTGCTCCGTATTTTACGCTCTGCTGCGGGAAGGAGTGAACAGCCGCCTGCAGAGGAAGCGGGAGCGCGCGGAGAAGACAGAGGATAAGAGCGAAAACGGCGAGACGCCGGGAGGCACGCTCCCGGACGGGGGATGAAAGGCAGCGCTTGCTTATTCTCCCTGGTACATGTACTTGATTAGGCGCTCGATGTCTTCCTTGTCATGGGCGACCAGATCCAGCTCTTTGATATACCCGTTGGCAAAAATACTGGCTATGGAAACGTACTGCGCCAGTTTGGATTTGAGGTTGATGCGGTCGCCTTCAGGTGATACAAGCTCTACCGTGCCCTTGCATTCGTCAATAACTTTGAAAAACTTATCTACATCGGAAATGTTTTGAATTTTCATAATAATCCTCCTTGCATGGCTTGCGTTTTCGTACCCGGAGCGTACAGTGAAGCCGTATGCTCCCTGTACACTGAGGGAAATGGTTCAGGACAGCGCATGTTCTATGTCTTCCAGAAGGGAAACCGGCAGCCGCAGGCTGCCCCGTCCGGTGCCGATTTGGATGTCCGGCTTATTTGCCCCGTGAAAGTCAGAGCCTCCGGTGGGAAGAAGCCCGAGGCGGCGGGCAATGGCGGACAGCTTTTTGACCTCCAGGGGATTGTGGGAGGAGTGATAGACCTCCACGCCCTGCATCCCCAGGGAAGCCAGCCTGGCAATGAGGTGTTCCGTATCCCGGTCTCCCAGCCTGTATTGGAAGGGATGGGCCAGGGAGACAAAGGCCTTGTTGTCCAGAAGGACACGGAGCACATCCTCCGGGGAAAAATGCTCCTTGAGAGGGCAGTAGCGCCCGCCGTACCGGAGATATTTTTTGAATATCTGATCCAGGGAAGATCCGGCCCCCCTGGCGAGCAGGGCCCTGGCCACATGGGCCCGGGTGATCACCGTGCCGGGATTGCCGCAGGTGAGCTCTTCCTCGGTAAATGTGATCCCGTCACGGGCAAAACGGGAGAACATCTCTTCATTGCGCCTGTCCCGCCGGGCCCGCATATCCTTTAAAAGCGCCTCCAATCCCGCTTCACCCGGCCGGACAAAGAGGCCCAGGATATGGATTTCCTTTCCCTCATAGGTGCTGGACACTTCGATTCCCGGTATCACCCGGACGCCTGTCTGCGCGCCCGCTGACAGGGCCTCGTCAACCCCGGCCGTAGTGTCGTGGTCGGTCAGGGCGATGGCACTGAGGCCGGCTTCTTTTGCAAGGCAGACCACCTGGCGGGGGGAGAGTGTGCCGTCCGAAGCATTGGAATGCACATGCAGATCAATAAAACTCATGCGGAATACCTCCTGCAATACTTTCTTCATATTTTGACAACAATTCCTTTATATATAGTAACACGATTTTCATAATAAGTAAAATCGTCAGGAAAAATTAAAAAAAGGCAGTTCCATTTTACTTAAAGTATGCTATACTACATCTGGTAATAACCCGCTGCCGTCCGGGTGCATATCTGGACGTCAGTGATAAGTAAGCGAAGTGACAGGTGAAAAGAATGAATCGAATGGATAACAGCAGCAGGCGGGATTCCGGCCCGGGAAGGAGCCGCGCCAAAGGGGCGGGGAGGAACTCTTCCGGAAGCCGTGCCAGGGGAAGCGCGTCCTACCGTTCCGGACAGGCCGGTCGGATGAATGCATCCCAGACCGCCAGGAAAAACAGCAGCTACCGAAGAAAAAAGGATCCGAACTACAAGCTGATTGCTCTTATAGGCGTGATCCTCTTAGTGGTCATTCTCTGCGTGGCCCTGGCCCTGCACAGCAGGGGACAGGCTGCCAGCGTGGATGAATCTTCCACGGAGGCTTCGGAGACAGAGATAATACAGGAGGTCACGGTGGACGGCGTCACCATTACCGGGATGTCGAAGAGCCAGGCCAGGGAGGCGATCCTCGCGGAATTCCCATGGGCTATGACGGTGACCTACGGGGAGGATACCTATGAGGTGACGGATTTGATGGCGCAGAAGGTAGACGCCCTTTTGGATGAAATTTACAGCGGAGAGCCGGAGGCCAGCTATACGCTGGATACGGACGGCCTGGATGAGGCGGCAGCGGCGGAGGCAGAGGCCTGCGCAGCCCTCTGGGATAAGGCGGCCAAGAACGGCTCCATTGAGAGCTTTGACGCGGAGAACGGCAGGTTTACATTCTCCGAAGGAGAAGAAGGGTTTTCCATTGACCAGGAAAAGCTGACGCAGGATATTCTGGCAGCCTTGGAGGCGAAGAATTTTGACGCCGAGATTGAGGCGTCGGGAAGCGCGGTGGCGCCGGAGCGCACAGCGGCTCAGGCCAAGGAGCTGTATGAGACGCTGAGTTCTGTCACGACAAACACGACGGCCAACAGCAACCGCAATACCAATGTCCGCCTGGCTGCGGAGGCTATAAACGGCACGATTATCCAGCCGGGAGAGGAATTCTCCTTTAACGGCACCGTAGGACAGCGCACGGAGGCCAAGGGCTATAAGGGCGCGGCGGCCTACAACAACGGAGAGGTGGTTCAGGAGATCGGCGGAGGCGTGTGCCAGGTTTCCACTACCCTTTACGGGGCGGTATTCCGGGCGGGTCTGGAGATTACCTACCGGCGGTCTCATACCTATGAGCCCAACTACATTACGCCGGGCCAGGATGCTACGGTGAGCTGGGAAGAGCCGGACTTTAAGTTCCGCAACAATTCCAGTTCGCCCATCGGACTTCGGGCCAGCTACTCCAATCAGAAGGTGACGGTATCCGTTTACGGAATCCCGATTCTGGAGGAGGGGGTGACCTGGGATCTGGAGTCTAAGAAGACCGAGGATGTGAACCCGCCGGCTCCCACTTACGAGGAAGATCAGACGCTTCAGCCGGGCGTGGAGGTTGTGAAGAGCGCCGGCAGCATGGGAAGCCGCTGGGAAACCTACAAGGTAGTCTACAAGGACGGGGTGGAGGTGTCCAGGGAACTGGATCATCGGGTGACCTACAGAGGACACGCGCCTGTGATCCAGCGCAACACAACGGGAATCGTGCTTCCTCCCGAGGAAACCACCACATCGGCCGAGACGCCGGTGCAGACCGTGGACGGAATGCCCGAGGACTATGTGCCCGGCGAGAGCACGGGAACCGGAGGACCCGGCGAGACTGATTCGGGAACGGTGAGCGGAGGCCCCGGAGTGGAGACAACGGCAGCTCCGTCAACAGCTGCTCCTTCTACGGAGGCTCCGGCCGGGCCGGGAGAGGTTTCGCCGTCGGGAGATTCCCAGACAACGGCGGAGACTGCGGCGCCTGTGATCGCTCCGTTGGATCCCTCACAGGGATGATAAAATACAGCAAAGATTCCATTCCCCGCATTCGGATGGAGGCGTGCGTTTTGCGCACGCCCGGCCGGCTGCGGGGGATTGTTTTTTTTGGCGTAATTCGTATGAACCATTTGCAATTTGTGGAATAGTTGATATAATAATAACAGGTCAGTCCGCACGGGCCTTTTTTGTCTGTGCAGACTCTACAAATACCTCGTAGCGGCAGAGAGCAGCGCTTCTTTTTTGCCGGCTTTCGGCTGTTACTACATATTTACAATATTGGTAGGAGGAAATCAAGATGGCAAGAAAAATGAAAACCATGGATGGTAACCATGCAGCAGCCCATGCGTCCTACGCATTTACTGATGTAGCGGCTATCTATCCCATCACCCCCTCTTCACCGATGGCGGAAGCTACGGATGAGTGGGCTACTGACGGAAGAACCAACATCTTCGGTCATGAGGTACAGATCACAGAGATGCAGTCCGAGGCAGGCGCGGCAGGCGCTGTACACGGATCCCTGGCGGCAGGTGCGCTGACCACCACCTACACCGCTTCCCAGGGTCTTCTTCTGATGATCCCGAACCTTTACAAGATCGCGGGCGAGCAGCTTCCCGGCGTGTTCAACGTATCCGCAAGAGCACTTGCAAGCCATGCATTATCTATTTTCGGAGATCATTCCGATGTTTATGCCTGTCGTCAGACCGGATGCGCCATGCTGTGCGAGTCCAGCGTGCAGGAGGTTATGGACTTAACCCCCGTTGCCCATCTGGCAGCCATCAAGGGCAAGGTTCCCTTTATCAATTTCTTTGACGGTTTCCGCACCTCCCATGAGATCCAGAAGATCGAGACCTGGGATTACGAAGATCTGAAAGAGATGGCGGATATGGATGCCATCGACGCATTCCGCAAGCATGCGTTAAATCCCAACCATCCCTGCCAGAGAGGTTCCGCTCAGAACCCGGACATCTTCTTCCAGGCCAGAGAGGCATGCAATCCCTACTATGATGCGCTTCCCGCTGTTGTTCAGGAGTACATGGACAAGGTGAACGCAAAGATCGGCACGGATTACAAGCTGTTCAACTACTACGGCGCGGCAGATGCAGAGCATGTGATCGTTGCTATGGGTTCTGTGAATGACACCATCGAGGAGACCATCGATTACCTGGTGAAGCAGGGCCAGAAGGTCGGCGTTGTGAAGGTTCGTCTGTATCGTCCCTTCTGCGCACAGGCTTTGATCGACGCTATCCCGGATTCCGTAAAGGTGATCACCGTATTAGACAGGACCAAAGAGCCCGGCGCTATGGGCGAGCCGCTGTACCTGGATGTAGTTGCCGCATTAAAGGGCAGCAAGTTCGATCAGGTGAAGATCCTTACCGGCCGCTACGGCCTTGGTTCAAAGGACACCACACCCGCGCAGATCGTTGCCGTATATGAGAACACGGAGAAGTCTCCCTTCACCATCGGCATCGAGGATGATGTGACCAACCTGTCCTTAAAGATCGGCGCTCCCTTAGTTACCACTCCCGAGGGAACCACCAACTGCAAGTTCTGGGGCCTTGGCGCTGACGGTACCGTAGGCGCAAACAAGAACTCCATCAAGATCATCGGCGACAACACCGATATGTATGCACAGGCATACTTTGATTATGACTCCAAGAAGTCCGGCGGCGTGACCATGTCCCACCTGCGTTTCGGACATCTGCCCATTAAGTCCACCTACCTGATTCACAAGGCTGACTTCGTGGCATGCCATAATCCCTCCTACGTGCGCAAGTACAACATGGTACAGGAGCTGGTTGACGGCGGTACCTTCCTTCTGAACTGTCCTTGGGATATGGAAGGCCTTGAGAAGCACCTTCCCGGACAGGTAAAGAAGTTCATCGCTGACCACAAGATCAACTTCTACACCATTGACGGCGTGAAGATCGGTATCGAGACCGGCATGGGCCCGACCCGTATCAACACCATCCTTCAGTCCGCATTCTTCGAGCTGACCGGCATCATCCCGGCAGAGAAGGCCAATGAGCTGATGAAGGCCGCTGCAAAGGCTACCTACGGCCGCAAGGGCGAGGATGTGGTTATGAAGAACTGGGCCGCTATCGACGCGGGCGCTAAGGGCGTTCACAAGGTAGAGGTTCCCGCTTCCTGGTCTAACTGCGAGGATGAAGGACTTGACTACAAGGTAGTGACCGAGGGAAGAAAGGACGTTGTTGACTTTGTAAACAACATCCAGACCAAGGTAAGCGCTCAGGAAGGAAACTCCCTGCCCGTATCCGCATTCAAGGATTACGTGGACGGCTCCACCCCCTCCGGCTCCTCCGCATATGAGAAGCGCGGCATCGCGGTGAATGTTCCCCAGTGGAACCCCGACAATTGTATCCAGTGTAACTTCTGCTCCTATGTCTGCCCGCACGCAGTAATCCGCCCCGTGGCTATGACCGCTGAGGAGGCTGCCGCTGCTCCCGCTGACATGAAGATGAAGGATATGACCGGTATGCCCGGCTATAAGTTCGCTATGACCATCTCCGCTCTGGATTGTACCGGATGCGGCTCCTGTGCAAATGTCTGCCCCGGCATGAAGGGCAACAAGGCTCTGGAGATGAAGGGCTTAGAGGAGAGCCTTGGCGAGCAGGCTATCTTCGATTATGCACAGACTCTGCCTGTAAAGGAAGACGTAGTTGCCAAGTTTAAAGAGAACACGGTTAAGGGCAGCCAGTTCAAGCAGCCCCTCCTTGAATTCTCCGGCGCATGCGCAGGCTGCGGCGAGACTCCTTACGCAAAGCTGATCACTCAGCTCTTCGGCGACAGGATGTACATTGCCAACGCTACCGGATGCTCCTCCATCTGGGGCAACTCCTCACCGTCCACACCTTACACCGTGAACGCTAAGGGCCAGGGCCCCGCATGGGACAACTCCCTGTTCGAGGACAATGCTGAGTTCGGCTACGGCATGCTGCTGGCTCAGAACGCGCTGCGCGACGGCCTGAAGGCTAAGGTAGAGAAGGTTATGGCAAATGAGAACGCTTCCGAGGAAGTGAAGGCTGCCTGCAAGGAGTGGCTGGATACCTTCGGCATCGGCGCTCTGAACGGTACTGCTACGGACAAGCTGGTTGCTGCTCTTGACGGCATTGACTGCCCGGACTGCAAGTACATTGTTGACAACAAGGATTTCCTGGCCAAGAAGTCCCAGTGGGTATTCGGCGGCGACGGCTGGGCTTACGATATCGGCTTCGGCGGCGTGGACCACGTGCTGGCATCCGGCAAGGATATCAACGTGATGGTATTTGATACCGAGGTTTACTCCAACACCGGCGGCCAGTCCTCCAAGGCTACCAAGACCGGCGCTGTGGCACAGTTCGCGGCAGGCGGCAAGGAGACCAAGAAGAAGGATCTGGCAGGCATCGCTATGAGCTACGGCTATGTATACGTTGCTCAGATCTGTATGGGCGCTGACATGCAGCAGACCGTAAAGGCCATCGCAGAGGCTGAGGCTTATCCGGGTCCGTCCCTGATTATCGCTTACGCTCCCTGCATCAACCACGGCATCAAGAAGGGCATGAGCAAGGCTCAGACCGAGGAGAAGCTGGCTGTTGAGTGCGGCTACTGGAACAACTTCCGCTACAATCCTGCAGCAGAGAAGAAGTTCACCCTGGATTCCAAGGCTCCCAAGATGGAGGGCTATCAGGACTTCCTTAAGGGCGAGGTTCGCTACCTGTCCCTGACCATGAAGAATCCGGAGAGAGCAAAAGAGCTCTTCGCACGGAACGAGGCAGAGGCTAAGGATCGCTTCGAGTATCTGGAGAAGCTGGTTGCTCTGTACGGAAATGATTAATATCCATAGAATGGGATAACCGCATATTCCCTGCGGAAGATGCGTGACAGAAGGATCCCGGAGGGCGTCCCCTTCCGGGGTCCTTTCTGAATTTTGGGACAGCGCGGGAAGATAAAGGAGACATCATGGAACAATACTATATCTGCGAAGAAAATCATGTGATCGAGGGAAAGACATTTTCCGGCGGCTGTTCGGCGAGGGACATCTTTCCGGACGGAAAGCCCTGCCATACCTTTCGGAGCTATGCGCTTCTCGCGGAGGGAAAAAATCTGACCTTTAAAAACTGTCTGTTTGAAAATATGTCCGGCCCGGGCAGACAGGCGGGGCAGGCCATCGCCCTCTATCTGGATGGGGATGAAATCCGCCTGGTGGACTGCGTGCTTCGGGGGTATCAGGACACCTTGTTTTTGGCGCCTCTTCCCGAGAAGGAGAGGGAGCCGGACGGCTTTATCGGCCCCAAGCAGCACGCGCCCAGAACCCGGCGGACCATGTATTTTAAAAACTGCCTGATTCAGGGGGGCGTGGATTTTGTGTTCGGAGGGGCTACGGCATATTTTGACGGCTGCGAGTTCAAGAGCGTAGAGCCCGGATTTGTGTTTGCGCCGTCTACCCCCCGGGATGTAAAGACGGGGTTTGTGGCCAGAAACTGCCGGTTTACGGCAGGGGAGGGAGTGCCTGATGCTTCCTGCTATATTGGCAGGCCCTGGAGGGATTATGGAAAGGTACGCCTGGAAAACTGCTGGCTGGGACCGCACATACGCCCGGAGGGCTGGGATGACTGGGGAAGGCCCCAGTGTCATGACACAGTGGAGTTTGTGGAGATCGGCTCGCAGGGACCGGGAGCCTGCCCCGAAATGCGGCCGTCTTATGTGCGGATGGGATGAGGCACAGCAGGATCAGTCGTCTGTGAGATGTGCGGATGGGATGAAACCCGGCAGGATCAGCTGTCTGTGAGAAAGGGAGGAATGCACAATGCCCAGGAAAATAACCATGGCGGATATCGCGGATATGGCCGGCGTAACCAAGAGCACGGTGTCCCGTTTTTTTAACGGCGGCAGTGTGGGGGACGCTACCCGGCAGAAGATACAGGAGATTATCCGGGAATATAATTATGAGCCCAATACATTTGCCAGGCTGAAGGCGCGGGAGAGCAATGTGGCCGGAGTTGTGGTGCCCTCTCTAAACTCCAAAATTACCAGCCGGGTGGTCACCAGCGTGGGACGCTATCTGCGGGAGCAGGGGTATGAGGCGCTGATCAAGGACTCGGATCACAGCATAGAGCGGGAGCTCAAAAATATCCAGCGGCTTATGCTTCAGAACGTAGATGGGATTCTTCTCAGCTCCATTACCATCACGCCGGAGCATGTGCGGCTTTTGAAGGACTGCCCGGTTCCTGTAGTGGTTTTGGCCCAGGATTTTGAGCAGGGGATCTCCGTAACCCAGGACGACTATGGGGCCGGACGTGCCATGGGCCGCCTGGTGGGGGAGAGCCATCCGCGGCGGGCTGCTTACCTGGGGGTGGATGAGAGCGACCGGGCGGTGGGAATAGACCGCAGGCAGGGAGTTTTGGACGGACTCAGGGAAAAAGGCGTTGCGGATGTCCTTACTTTTGCCGGGGATTACAGCTACCAGAGCGGGCAGCACATGACCGCCCTGGCCCTGGAGCAGGGGCCGGTGGATGCCATCATATGCGCCACGGACCGGCTGGCCTTTGGGGCTTATCGGGTTCTGGACGAGAGAGGGCTGCGGATTCCGGAGGACGTGTCTGTGGCGGGATTCGGCGGCTACGATGAGGGAGAACTCCTGAAGCCGCGTCTGACCACCCTCAAATTTGATTCCTATGCGCTGGGATATCTGGGAGCTGAGACATTGCTGAAAATGGTTCGGGAGGAACCGGTACCGAAAAAGCAGATCGTAGACTACCAGATGATCCTGGGGGGGAGCGTAAACATGAATCGTTAGGCAGATTCTGCGGTGAAGAGAGAAGCGGGAGATAAGCAGAAATGCGGAAATACGGAGAACACTGCAAAGAATAAAAGCCTGCCATGAGCAAAATGCACAAAAAACGGCCGGCTTTTTCTATGCCTGAAAATGGAACCGGTACCAATAATGATGTTGACAAATGCTAAAAACAGGATTAATATTTAAGTATAAACAAACGGAACCGATTCCAAAATCAAAAAGAAAGGGGAAGAAAGGCATGGATTACGCAAAAACAGCAAGCCAGGTCATCCGGTATGTGGGCGGGAAAGAAAATATTAAGTCTGTGGCCCACTGCGCCACAAGACTGCGGCTTCAGCTTCGCAACAATGACCTGCGGGACGAGGAAGCGATCAGCGATTTGGAGGGGGTAAAAGGGGTATTTCTCACCCAGTCCCAGTTCCAGATCATCTTTGGTTCCGGGACCGTAAACCTGGTATGCCAGGAGGTGCAAAAGCAGCTGGGAAACCTGGAGGCAGGGCCGCAGGAGGCGGAAGAGAAGCAGGAGAAGGGCAACGTGATTCAGCGCTTTGTGAAGATGCTCAGCGATATATTTGTGCCCATTATTCCCGCGATTGTGGCGGGCGGCCTTCTCATGGGCCTCAACAACCTGCTGACATCGCCCATGTTTCATGGGCAGTCCCTGATCGAACTGTATCCCCAGTGGGCGGGCCTGGCGTCGGCCATCAATACCTTTGCGAATGCGCCCTTTACGTTCCTGCCCGTGCTCATCGGATTCAGCGCCACCAGCAAATTCGGCGGAAATGCATTTCTGGGCGCGGCTATGGGCATGATCATGGTACATCCGGATCTTTTGAATGCGTATTCCATCGGCATTGCGGATCCGCCGGTGTGGAACATTTTTGGATTTGAGATTGCGGCCATCGGCTACCAGGGAACCGTCCTTCCCGTGCTGGCCGTGTCGTGGATCCTTGCTTCTATTGAGAAGCGGCTTCACAGGGTGACGCCCTCCTGGCTGGATAACCTGACCACCCCGCTGTGTTCCATTCTGGTGACGTCCTTTTTGACATTCATCTTTGTGGGGCCGGTGCTCCGGGAAGCAGGCAACCTGCTGGCCGCGGGAATCACCTGGCTGTATAATACGCTGGGGCCGGTCGGAGGCGCTATCTTTGGCTTCACGTATGCGCCGATCACCATGACGGGGATGCATCACAGCTTTATCGCCATCGAGACACAGCTCTTGGCGGACAGCGCCCGCACAGGCGGAAGTTTTATCTTCTCCACAGCCAGCATGAACAACGTGGCGCAGGGCGCAGCGGTTCTGGCCGTTCTCCTTCTGACAAAGAACGAAAAAATGAAATCCATCTGCTCAGCCTCCGGCGTCTCCGCTCTTTTGGGAATCACGGAGCCGGCCATGTTCGGCGTGACGCTGAAGCTTAAGTACCCCTTCTACGCGGCCATGGCCGGGTCTGCGGCGGGAAGCGCATATCTGGCAGGTACAAGGACGCTTGCCCAGGCTCTTGGCGCGGCGGGGCTGCCCGGATATATTTCCATGAAGCCCTCCGATTATGGAAATTTCACCATCGGCCTGATTCTGTCCATGGGTGTATCCTTTGCCCTGACCGTATTTTTCTGGAAGCGGTTTGGGCTGGGAGCACAGGAAGAGGTAGAAAAACGGTCGGGGGAACCGGCGCAGAGCGCGGCTCTGGCTGCAAATGCTGCGCCTGAGGCGGCCGAAGTCCCTGCCGCGCCGGCGTCCGGTGAAGGAAAAACAGAGGCTGAGACAGAGACAGCCGGAGCTGATTTGGCCGCAGATACTGGGGAAAAAGCACCCCAGGCTCCAACGATCCTCTGCGTGCCGGTAAAGGGGGAAGTGCTGCCTGTGGAACGATCCGCGGATGAGATGTTTGCCTCCAAGATGCTGGGGGACGGAGTGGCAATCAATCCCGCCGATGGCCTGGTATGCGCGCCCTGCAGCGGCGTGGTGAGCCTGGTATTTCCAACCCGTCATGCAGTGGGGGTCACCTCGGACACAGGGGTGGAGATTTTGATTCACATCGGCATCAACACGGTCAGTCTGGAGGGGCAGGGATTTGAGGCCTTTGTGGCCCAGGGGGATCGGGTGGAATGCGGAGACAAGCTGATCTGCGCGGATCTGAACCTGATCCGGGAAAAGGGCCTGAGCCCCCAGACCATGATGATCCTTCCGGAGGGAAATGGGCTGGATGTGACCGTATTTTCCTCAGAACAGGCGGAGATCGGAGATAAGGCTATGGAAGTCAGGAGGAAAGACGCTTGAAAAAATACGAAAAAGTATTCCGGGAGGATTACGAGCGCTGGCACAGGGAAAATGAGGCTTACAGGGAGCGGGTTGCGGCGGATCCCCGCCGCCTGGCCTTCCACCTGATGCCGGAAACCGGCTGGCTCAATGATCCCAACGGCCTCTGTCAGTTTCATGGGGAGTATCATATTTATTATCAATATACCCCTTTTGAACCGACGGGGGAGCTGAAGCTCTGGGGCCATTATTCAACAAGGGATTTTTTGACGTACGTCCGGCATGAGCCGGTGCTCTTTCCGGACCAGGATTTTGACGCCCACGGGGTGTATTCCGGCTCAGCCCTGGCAGAGGGGGATGTGCTCCACTGCTTTTATACGGGAAATGTCAAATATTTTGACCGGCCGGACTATGACTATATTATGACCGGCCGGGGGAGCAATACGGTTCATGTGACAAGCCGGGACGGAGAAAATTTTTCGGAGAAAAAGGTGGTTCTGACCAATGCGGATTACCCGGAGGATATGAGCGGCCATGTTCGGGATCCCAAGGTGTTTAAGGGGAGTGACGGTGCGTACCATATGGTTCTGGGAGCGCGGGATAAAGAGAGCCGGGGACTGGTGCTTTTTTATGAATCCGCGGATTTGGAGCACTGGGTTTATAGAGGCCGCCTGTCCACAAAAAATCCGTTTGGCTATATGTGGGAATGTCCGGATGTTTTTTGCCTGGACGGGCAGCTTCTTCTTGTGTGCTGTCCCCAGGGCGTGCCCAGGCGGGGACTGGATTTTTGGAATGTCCATCAGTGTACCTATATGAAGCTGACAGCGGACCGGCAGACAGGCGCCTGCTCCGTGGATGAAGCAGATATACGGATGCTGGACCGGGGATTTGATTTTTACGCGCCCCAGACATTTCTTGATGAACAGGGACGGCGGATCCTCATTGGATGGATGGGAATTCCAGATGCGGATTATGGAAATCCCACTGTGGATGCGGGTTGGCAGCATGCGCTGACGATCCCCAGGGAGCTTTCGTTTTCCAAGGGCCGCCTGATCCAGAAGCCCTTAAGGGAGCTTGGCGCGCTGCGCAGCGGATGCCGGATTTACGAGGATCTAGCCGGGCTTTGCGCGGAGTCCGGCATAGTGTATGAGGCGGAACTCACATTCACAGAGTGCCTCCGGATGGAAATGAAGCTGCGGGAGGGCGTGTCCCTGCGCTATGAGGGCGGACATGGCGAGGGCGGGATCCTCACCCTGGATTTGGGAGAGAAGGGGGCGGGCAGGAAAGAACGGCCGGTGCGGCTGGATGGGCTTCGCGGACTGCAGGTGTTTTCCGATACGTCTTCCCTGGAGATATTTGTGAACGGAGGGGAGGAAGTATTTACGACCCGGGTCTACGGCCAAAAGGGCGGAATGGAAGTGGCCGGAGCCTGCGCGGGGCGGGCCGTCGTGTACGATCTGAAGTCCTTTTCCTATGCAGAGCCGGACGAAAAAACCGGCCTGGGGGATGCCTGCCGCCGGAACGGCTCCGATGGGAGCGAAAAAAATCAAAAAAATACTTGATTTCTATGTTTTTTTATGGTATTATACAACAGTCGCGTGTGAAACATGCGGCTGGATATGGGGGTATAGCTCAGTTGGGAGAGCGCTTGCATGGCATGCAAGAGGTCATGGGTTCGAATCCCACTATCTCCACGAGAGGCTTCTGAAAACAGAGGCCTCTTTTTTATTACCGTGAAGCGTGGGTTAGGGCGTTTTTGAACATACATTCCCGCCATCTGTGCGCCCCGCTTCCCGGTATTTTAGAGCCGAATTCAGTCAGCGCGGCCTACTGCGTCTCCTTCATTTGGCCCCAGGATCCTAAAGGGCGCCTTCGGTGTCCCGCAAAGGGGAACGTACATCTGACAGAAAGCAATTTTCAAACAGGCTCTTGGGACGTGCCTGGGCGGCCATTTGGCGGGCTTTGGCTGGTAAAAACAGGGCGAGGGGAGGCCGCCGGCTGCCTTCAGAGGGACTGATCTCTGGCAGAAGGGCGGTATTCAATAATATCGGTGATTGTGCAGTCCAGGATGCGGCAGAGATCGTTCAGAGTGGTTGTGCTGAGGGGAAGGTTTTTTCGAAGGCGTCCGATGGTTGAGCTTGAGAATCTGTGGATATGGATGAGCGTATAGGTAGACTCGCCGGAATCTTTCAGCGTGTTCCAGAAGGGATTGTAGGTAATCATGGGGATGCAACCTCTTTTCTGACTGTGCGGATATAAAGATGGTACTTGTATTTGGAAAAATATTCCAGTTCTATATATAATAACGGTGTTTTTCGCAAATTTCCCCATCCGGATTGATCTGCCGGGCCGGAAAGTAGGCAGTCGGAAAGAGTGAGCAGCCGGAAAGCGGGCAGAGATCACCGGGGAATTTGGGGCTTGCATTTTCAGGGGAAATTTGTATAATAAGGAAAAGAACAGGCGGACAGGCCCGGGGCTGGATTCATTGCCGGGCGGAGACTGCCGGTTCCAGGAGGCAGAGTAGTATGAAAGCAAGAAAGGTTTTGGGCAGCGTGGCCTGGGTTGTACTGGCCGCTTTGCTCATACTGGTGAACGCAGCGGGGGCTGGATCTCAGGAAGCGCTGGCCCAGACAGAAGATGTCAGCGCGGCTGCGGACGGGCAGGAATACAACTGACAGTTGCGTGTAAGAAGGGGGACGGTTAATGCCGATTTTTACCCCCTGAGAAACAGGGATGAGACGATCCCGCAGAATTCGGTCTTTTTAGGCCGGAATTCTTGGCGGAATCGTCTCATCCTTTTTTTCGCGCTATTTCGGAATCCGATCGAACTTTTTGGGCGAGTCCTTGACGAAAGAAGGCCTTGTCCGTATAATAAAGTCAAATAATTGACCGTAAAGAAATAGACCAAAGGGGTGGGGTATGACGAAGGAAGATAAGAAAAACGCATATCTATACTGTAAATTCCGGGACGAGCAGTTTGCTCTCTACGATGAATATGCCAAACGCAATGGAATGATGATGAAAACGCTGTTGGTGGTCAACGTTCTCTTTTATGATGCCTTTTACCGCAAGGGCGGTATGACCCAGAAGGAAATCTGCCAGCGGACGTTTCAATCCAAACAGACGGTCAACCTGATCATCAAGAACCTTCTGGCCGAGAACTATGTAACCGTCACCGAGGCGCCGGAAAACAAGCGGAGCAAAATTGTCCGGATGACTGATGCCGGGAGAGCCTACTGTGAAAAAGTTGTGCGGCACATTACCTGGGCGGAGGACACAGCCATGTCCATGTTCACGCCGGAGGAACAAAAGCAGCTGATCGACCTGTCCCGGACATTCACAAAAAATTTGACCATGCTGGTCAATCAGGAAAAGAAGGACGGTTCGGGAGTTTCTGGATAAAGAGGTGGATTTTGAAGCAATTAAACGGATTTTAGAGGCGGGCAATCAGGCTCCTACCTGGAACCACAATCGCAGCTGGAGTTACATTGTCCTGAGAACAGGACGGGGAACTGAAACGCTATGCCGCTGAGACAGGGCTGGACTATGTGACCAACGACGACAGCATGAAACGGCCATTTGACGCTTTGCCGGTCATTGTGAACTATTTTTATCATGAGCGGATCAAAAGGTCTGCCGGGAAAGGTGGGGACGGTTGCGCAAGTTTTGCAATGTAATGGACAAAAAGGGATATGGATTATTTCCGGGGCTGGTGGTAAGATACAATTATAAGAAACAGATGGGGATCCGGCATCTGCCGGAGCTGAAGCTGTAAAATGCAAACAGGAGGGAAAAGCTATGCATTTATTGGACAGTGAATTGAAAAACAGCGAACAGTGGGAGAAGGCGGGGATTGCGCTGCCGAAGTTTGACCGTGAGGCTATGAAGGCAGCCACCAAGGAGACGCCCCAGTGGGTACACTTTGGAGCAGGCAACATTTTCCGGGCATTTCCTGCGGCTCTGCAGCAGAAGCTTTTAAATGAGGGTGCGGAGAAGACCGGTATCATCGTGGCCGAAGGCTATGATTACGAGATCATCAAAAAGGCCTACCAGCCCCAGGACGATCTGAGCCTCCTGGTGACCCTCAAAGCCAATGGGACGATTGAGAAGACCGTGATTGCAAGCCTTGCGGAGTCACTGACCGTGGACCGGCAGGATGCGGCGGACTGGGCGCGTCTGTGCGAGATTTTTGCCAGCGAGAGCCTGCAGATGGTGAGCTTTACCATCACGGAGAAGGGCTACAGCATCACAGGACCCGACGGCGATTTCCGCGCGGATGTGAAGGCGGATTTTGCGGCCGGACCGGATAAGGCGGACAGCTACATCGGCAAGCTGGTTTCCCTCTGCCACTATCGGTATATTCATGGAGCGGCGCCGCTGGCTCTGGTGAGTATGGACAACTGCTCCCACAACGGAGACAAGCTCTTCGCAGCGGTGGACGCCTACGCAAAGGCATGGACGGAGAATGGCCTGGCTGCGGACGGCTTCTTAGCTTACATCGAGAATCCGGCGAAGGTGTCCTTCCCCTGGAGCATGATTGACAAGATTACTCCCCGGCCCGACGACAGCGTGAAAAAGATGCTGGAGGACTGCGGTTTTGAGGACACAGAGAATATTGTGACCAGTAAGAATACCTATGTGGCTCCCTTTGTGAATGCGGAGGAGGCCCAGTATCTGGTAATTGAGGATGCATTCCCCAATGGCCGTCCGGCCCTGGACAAGGCGGGTGTAATTTTCACCACCCGGGATACGGTGGAGAAGGTGGAGCGCATGAAGGTCTGCACCTGTTTAAATCCCCTGCACACCACGCTGGCGGTTTACGGCTGCCTGCTGGGCTACACCAAGATCAGCGACGAGATGAAGGATGCGGATCTGGTGAAGCTGGTGGAGATCATCGGCTACAAGGAGGGACTGCCCGTTGTGACTGACCCCGGCATCCTTTCCCCGAAGAAGTTTATCGACGAGGTGCTTCAGATTCGGGTTCCCAACCCCTTTATGCCTGACACGCCTCAGAGAATCGCCACCGATACCTCCCAGAAACTGTCCATCCGCTTCGGCGAGACCATCAAGGAGTACATCGCGCGTCCCGAGCTGGATGTGAAGTCCTTAAAGTTCATCCCCATGGTGCAGGCGGGCTGGTGCCGCTACCTGATGGGCGTGGACGATGAGGGCAATGCCTTTACCGTAAGCCCGGATCCCATGTACGAGGAGCTGGCTCCCATGCTGGCGTCCGTGAAGCTGGGCGAGGCCTGCGATGTGCACGC
>DWWT01000057.1 GCA_019119575.1 Candidatus Enterocloster excrementipullorum | reverse complement strand
TTCTCCAATTCCTCTGGCCGCTGTTTCAGGTGCAGTTCCTGCTTTCCGGCTTCTTTATAGATCGCCGCGACTAAGCCCAGAATCTCCGAGTCCCACTTTTGTTCTCGGATCGCGGAGTAATTGAATGCGCGCATGCCCTTACGCCCTCCTTTATTCCCTTAAATTTTGCTATAAAATAAGGGAAAGTTCAACGCTTGGAGAAAACTTTTCCTTAGCTAGGGCGTCCAGTCCCGTATCTCCATAAGGCCAGGTACAAGAACTTTGGCGCTGGTCTCCAGGATAATCCGGCCTTTTTCGGCCGATGCGCCGGAGGGATCTCCGCCGATGCCGATGGGCTTTCCGTCGGTTGTCTTCCAATCCTCGGACACCCAGCCGATGGACACGCTTCCGTAGGGTTTCAAGGCTTTGTTATCCTTGAATGCGGTGGGGATGCCTGCCTCGGAGGTTTCCAGCTTCACCAGGGAGGGGTCCACGGCCATGACCATGGAGGTCTCCATCTCACCGCCGTGGAAATCCCACACATTTCCCGGGGAGATGGTGGCGGTTACATCCGGGTGGGAGAAAGCGCCGGAGGAAAGAATAAAGGGGGAAATTCCCAGCTCGCTTCGAAGCTCGCGGCTTAAAATCTGGGCCACAGGAGCGTTTCCGCCGTGGCAGACCAGCAGGGCTATTTTCCTAAAGCCGTGATGGGCCAGGCTGGCGCAGATATCATACAGCATGTGATAGTAGGTGGCGGGCTTGAAGGTGATGGAGCCGCAGAAGTTTTTGTGCTCTGTGCTGAGCCCGACGGGGATGACGGGAAAGATGAGCATGGGAAAATCCGGATCCTGGGCTTCCAGCTCCTTTTTCAGATAGCGGGTCATGGCCTCGGCGATGATGTCGTCCGTGCCCAGGGGCGCCTGGTTGCCGTGCTGCTCCAGAGCACCCAATGGGATGAGGACAATGGTCTCCTCCCGGTTTACCTGCTCCATTTCCAGTCGGGTTAAATCCCGGTAATTTCGTATCATGATAAACAGCCTCCTGATGTTCCGGAGCGATTTTCAAACACGCTCCGAACCGTTAGAAATGGGTTATGCGGGTTTCACTTCCCGGTAAATGGCATGAAGCCGGTTGAAGAGAAGGTAGCCCACAAAGTAATTCAGTCCCAGCTTAATAATATTGAAGGGAATGGTGGCCATGATCACAAAGGTGCTCAGGCTGGTGATGGCGGGATTGACCGCGGATACCATGGCGATCACACTGTCCAGGGAAACGCCCATGGCCGCGGCGTAGAGGGGCAGGGTGATGACGGAGTTGACGAAGCAGGCGAAGGCTGTGCGCAGCGCCACGCTGACGCTTAAAGACACCGCTGCCGCTTTCCGGGTCTGGCCCATTCTGCGGTAGATTATCCACAGGGGCAGGACAAAGAGGGCAATATCGATAAGATTTGCCAGCTCTCCCACGTACATGGAGTTGGTTCCCACGGTAATCAGCTTGATGAGGATTTTAATGATCTCCACCCAGGCCGCGGAGGCCGGACCCATCATAAACAGGGCGATGACCGAGGGAACGGTGCTGAAGTCTACCTTATAAAAGGGCGGCATCATGGGGACGGAAAATTCCAGGGACATAAGGACGCCTCCTAAGGCAGCCAGCATGCCGGTGTAAATAAGAGTTTGAATGTTCCACTTTGTTTTCACGACGAAAACCTCCTTTGAAAATAAAAAATGGGTTTTGGCAATGAAACAAGTTCTCTGGAAAGAGCGCCGGTGCTGTGCAGCGATACGAAAATCGCAGAAGCAACTGCTTTTGTATCCGGCGCAATAGAAAAAGCCTCAGGCCCTCGGGACTGAGACTCGATGTGGTTCGAAGGGATAGGGCTTAAATGGGAAATCTCCCGAAGCCGCTCTTCCAAGGAACGAAAACGTCTTCTCTCATCCAGACTGTAACTGTCGGTTTTGGAATCGCACCAAATCAGCCGCCTTGCGCGGGTCGCGGACTATACCGCCGGTAGGGACTTGCACCCTGCCCCGAAGAACTTATTCTCTTGCTGTCCTTAGAGTAGCACAATGGGGCGGGGATGTCAAGAGGGAGACCGGGGATTTCCTGCCGCCCGGAAAGCTGCGGATTTCCTGCTGCCCGGAAGGCCGCGGTTGGTGTTGAATTTCGCTCCTGCATCCCCTATAATGATAGGAAAAAAGGAGGATCTGTTATGGAATGGAAAAAGCTCTTGTGCGACGAACGAATCCGCAGCTTCCGCAGGCAGTCCGCAGCGGATTTGCGCACGGAATTTGAGAAGGATTATCATCGGATTATCGGCAGCGCGTCTTTCAGGCGGCTGCAGGATAAGACCCAGGTGTTTCCGCTGGACCGAAGCGATTTCGTGCGGACCCGTCTTACCCATTCTCTGGAGGTTTCCTCCCTGGCAAAGTCCCTGGGGCAGAACATAGGGCAGAAAATTCAGATGGAGATCCGGGATGATTCGTTCCTGCCGGAGCATAAGGCGGCGGTGTGCGACATTCTCCAGTGTGCAGGTCTGCTCCACGATATCGGAAATCCGCCCTTTGGGCATTTTGGGGAGGCGGCGATTCAGGACTGGTTCAGAAAAAATCTGGGAGAGCTGGAATTTAAAGGGAAGCCCCTGACGGAGCTGTTAAGTGACCAGATGGTTCAGGATTTTTACCATTTCGAGGGAAATACCCAGGCGTTCCGCGTGGTAACCCGGCTGCATTTTCTGGTGGATGAGCACGGAATGAATCTGACCAAGGCGCTGTTGGGAACGATTATCAAGTACCCGGTGTCGTCGGTGGAGATTGACAAGGAAAGCGGGGACATCCGGACAAAAAAGATGGGATATTTCTTTGCGGACCGGGAAAATTTTTGGGACGTGCAGGAGGCCACGGGGACGAACGGGAGGCGGCATCCGCTGGCATTTCTTCTGGAGGCGGCGGACGACATCGCCTACCGGACCGCCGATATAGAGGACGCGGTGAAGAAGGGCTGCATCTCTTATGAGACGCTCTTTCGGGAGCTGACGGGCTACAGGGCAAAAGAACAGGGCGATGCCTATAAGCGCGTGGTGTCCTGGCTGGAGGATAAATATAACAAGGCTTTGGAAAAGGGATACGCGGATCCGGGTCAGTATGCGGTTCAGAACTGGATTATCAGCGCGCAGGGACAGATGATTGCCGGGGTGACGGACAGCTTTGTGAGACACTATGGGGAGATTATGGAGGGAACCTATGGGCAGGACCTGGCATCGGCCTCGTCTATGGGGCTTCTCATGGAGGCCCTGGGGGATATCGCCTACCGGTATGCCTTCCAGACCCGGCCGATTCTTCAGCTGGAAATCGGCGCCCAGCGCATCTTTGAGTTCCTGCTGGAGCGCTTTGTGGATGCGGTGCTCCCCTACGACACGGAATTGCCCATGACCCAGGTGCAGGAAAAACTGGTGGCCCTGATCTCGGAAAATTACCGCAGAATTTATAAGCTCTGCTCTCAGGGAAAAGGGGAGGAGGAAAAGCTTTATCTGCGCCTGCTCCTGGTGACAGACTATATCTGCGGCATGACGGACAGTTACGCGCGGGATATGTATCAGGAGCTGAATGGGATCTATGTGATACGATGAGATTGGAAAAATTAAAACGGTCTGTGGAAAAACAGCCCCAAGTTATGCCGCTATTGCTGCGGATAACCTGGGGCTGTCCGTATCTTACGCTGAATCTTGCGTGCGGCTCTCCGCCTCCTGGGAGCCGTTCTTTAATTCCTCCAAGTGATCCAGAACGCGAAAAAGCGTGACGAGAGAATAATTAATATGTTCATTGACAGCAGCGGCAATCTGATCGTTGTTTTCCGTCATGAGGGCCTGAATAATCTTGGCATGTTGGGGGATGTTGTACTCCCGCGTGGAGTATCGGTTGATCGCGGCGAACATGGCCAGCCGGTAGGTCTCAATCATGATATTTTCATAAAAGGCAATCAGAGCGTCGTTCCTTGTCATTTCGATAAAATACATATGGAACTGTATGTCCTTTTTATAAAAAAAAGCGTCGTCCGCGTCCTTGCAGGATTCCAGCTCGCTCTGCAGATCCAGCAGCATGGCCTTTGCGTAGGCATCTTTAAATTGAAGCATGATATGGGGCTCCATCAGCTTGCGAATCTGGTAAATCTCGTTGATATATTTTTTGGTAAAGGGACGGATCTGCATTCCTTTGCGGGGGTAGACCGTGATCAGATTCTTGCTCTTTAGCGTAACCAGGGCTTCTCGGATGGGGGTGCGGCCAAAGGAGAGCTGTTCATTCAGCATTTTTTCGGAAATCTCCTGTCCGGGGAGATATTCGCAGGACAAAATTTTGCCCAGAAGATAATTATATGCAAGCTCTGTCTGGGATAAATTGTGGTCAGGTTCTGTATTTTCAAACAGCATAGTGCCTCCCTTCTGTGACTGAAAAACGGGAAAAACGGTATCGCTGATATATCACAATGTGAAAATCTGAAATTATTATACTATACAAAGGGGATGAATGCAAGAAAAAACGAGAGGGTATAGGGCATTTATGATAAAACATTAACAATATAAATATTGATATATCAATTAACTGGGAAATTAATAAGAGTTCCTGCTTTAAAAAGTCATAAAAATGCATGAATAGTTGGAAATATTGAAAAAAATGTTAGCAAAATAGCACATAAAAATAAAAGAAAATGCGGAAACAGTGTTGACAAATATATTTAAAGGTGATACCATTCAAATATAAATATATCAGAGAGGGGAAAATGGCATGGATGATATGCAAATAAAAGAGGTCCGGATTTACAGCGCGGTGTCGAAAATCACAAAGCCAATTGCGGACGCAACACATGATATATCAAAGATTGCCTTTTATGTTCTGGAGGTGGAAAGCGGGGCAGGGGTAGTCGGACAGGGATATCTTCTTTCTTTCCACTATTCGAAGAACGCAATTGAAGGGGCGCTGAAGGATCTCAAGAAATTTATTGAGGAGCGCAGCTACTGTATTTACCAGACTCAGGATATTCAGAAGGATTATGAGGTCGAGTCCGAGTATTTTGGAATGTACGGCCTGCAGCGCTGGGCGCTGGCCACGCTGAATGTGGCTCTGTGGGACGCCTGGGCAAAGACCTTAAAGCAGCCCATCTGGAAGCTTCTGGGATGCCACACGAGAAAGATTCCGGTATACGGAAGCGGCGGCTGGATTTCTTACACGGAGCAGGAGCTGGTGGACGAGGTCGTGGACTACAAGAAGCGCGGCTTCCAGGCCGTGAAGATCAAGGTGGGCCACCCGGATATGAATGAGGACGTGGAGCGCCTGACCAAGGTCCGCGAGGTTGTGGGAAATGACCTGAAAATCATGATGGACGCCAACCAGGGAATGGACGTTCCCTCGGCCATCAAGCTGGTCAATGCGGTGGAGCATCTGAATATTCACTGGTTCGAGGAGCCGGTTGTGAACACGGATTTTGAGGGCTATGCGTCCATTCACAGCAAGACGCGCGTTTCCCTGGCTATGGGCGAGCGGGAGTACAACACCGTGGCTCTGCGGGAGCTGATCGGCCGGAGGGCCATCGATCTGTGGCAGCCGGACATCATCCGCCTGGGAGGCGTGGAGGAGTGGATCCGCTCCGCGACGCTGGCAGACGCCTACAATATTCCGGTTCTGCCTCATTATTATAAGGATTATGACGTGCCTCTGCTGGCTACGGTGCGCAATCCCTACGGTGCGGAGTCCTTTGACTGGATTGACGCCATCATTGACAATCCTATGGTGATTGACAACGGATATGCGCAGCTTCGGGAAGGCAACGGATGGGGGTTTGAATTCCTGCATCAGTATATGGAAGAGGTGAAGTAGAGACATGGAACTGTTTGATTTAAAGGGACGGACAGGAATTATCACCGGGGCATCCAGCGGAATCGGGCTGGGTACGGCCAATGTGCTGGCGGAGGCCGGCGCGAAGATTTACGCGTTGAGCCGGACGGGCGGTCTCAAGGATCCGGCGGAATACTGCCATGAAAATATTATCCACGTGAAGGCGGACGTCTGCGACAGGGCGCAGATGGAGGAAAAGGTGAAGGAGATCGGCGAGAAGGATGGCATTGACTTTCTCATCAACAACGCGGGCGTTACGGTGAAGTGCCGGGCGGAGAATTTTAAGATGGAGGACTTTGACCGGATTCAGGCGGTGAATGTGCGGGCGGTGTTCCAGCTCTCCTGCCTTTGCTACCCCTATTTGAAAAAATCGCCGCATATGGGCCGGATCATCAATATCTCCTCGATGTCCGCCCATCTGGGATTCTCCGAGGTGGTTCCCTACTGCACGAGCAAGGGGGCGGTTCTCGCTATGACCCGCGGCCTGGCCGTCGAGTGGGCCAATGACAATGTCATGGTAAATTCCATCGCGCCCGGCTGGTTCCCGTCGGAGATGAACAAGCAGGTGATGGATGCGGAGAGAAAGCAGAAGATTCTCTCCCGGATGCCGGTGCATAAGTTTGGAGATACGCGGGATATCGGCGCGATGGCATTGTTTTTGGTGTCGGACGGCGCGAAGTATATCACCGGGCAGGATTACGCGGTGGACGGCGGGGCGTTGGCGTTTGGGTATTAGAGCCGCACAGCGCGCTGCTGGAAAATGGTTGGAATGAAAATGTGAAGGGGCGGGGCCTGCTTTCCTTCTGCGTGAGGGAGGCGGCACCCGCTTTTTACAGGTCTAGTCCAGCAGGCGGCCTTCGCGGTAGGAGCATTCTAAGTAGCTGGGAGTCTCGTAGTAAAGCCCTGTTTTGAAGTTGGATATCTCGTCGCTGATAAAGGAACTGAAAATACGGATGAGTTCCGCGGCCTCTTCCCCTGGCCGGGCACAGTCCTCTATCATAATGCTGTAAAGCTTTCCGATATCCAGAAAACTGGGGATGGAGTATTTGCAGCCGGTGATCGTATCAAAATTGCCGTTTGGTATGTTGTACTGCGCAATCAGCTCATCGCTCACCTGTTCAAAGGAGAGGCAGTGATTTACCTCCGCATCATGCAGCTGCTTTTTGACCCCGGTCTCGCCCATGGCCTCCACAATTACCCGGCGTTTGTTGTTTGTCTGGCGGGCGATATATTCAATGAGGGAACATACATAGAACAAATCATTTTTTTCTTTATCAGACATAAATTTCTT
>DWWT01000056.1 GCA_019119575.1 Candidatus Enterocloster excrementipullorum | reverse complement strand
AGGAAATACTATAACCAGAAAGATAAATTCGACAAAAGATACGGCTGCAAAAGCCGACAAAAACCACTACATATCGAATTCTTATCTGGAAGGTTTCATTCCCATAGACACAGAATATTTTACAGCCTCGTTCAGTCCCCCGGCTTTGCTGTACTATCTACTCCTCAATCACCTGTATCTCCAAAAAATCAAAGTCAATATGCTCGATAAAACAGTCCTGGTTAAACCGCGCCTTGTCGTGGCGCTGAAACTCCTTGATGGTGGAATCCAGCCAGATGGGCTTACCCAAATCGAACTGGTAGCATATTTCTTCCAGGGCCTGGAGCACCATCTGGGTCCGGGACAGAGAGTAGTCGCCGTTGGAGATTACGGTGTCCCGCAGGAGATGGTTATTTTTCATCAATTTTCCCCACATTCTGAACATAGAGAAGTCTCCTCTTTCCGCCGGCCCTAGAGCGTGTTTGAAAATTCATTCCCGCTATCTGCACGCCCCACTTCGCGGTATCTTGGGGCCGAATTCAGTCAGCGCAGCCCACTGCGCCTCCTTTATTCGGCCCCAAAACCCTAAAGGGCGCCTTCGGTGTCCCACAAAGTGGAACGCACATCTGGCAGAAAGCAATTTTCAAACACGCTCTAGCATGCGATGGCACGGCAAATCTGTATATCTGCTGAAAAGTATAACATTGAAAAGTGCGGAATGCAATCCCGGTATAATGAAACAAATCATTTTCCAAATTATTTCACTCCCTTGCCCCCAAACCGTATTTGTAGTAAGCTATATTTAGTCTACACACATCCACACAGGAGGAGACAATCAATGGGACAGGCGATTGGTGACTATGCAAAATTTCTTGCAGATGCGAGAGATGCCTTATATCGCAGAAGCTGCGATGAAAATACGGCTGCGGATCTGGCAGCTCAGAAAAAGAGGCAGGAAAAGGAGATGGAGACCGAGAAAAAGGCGACTGCGGATGCCATATCCCAGACAGTGAAAAAACGGCTGGAGGAGATTAATTCCAGCTATGATAAAGAGATCGGAAAGGGGCAGGACAAGCTGAAAAAAGCCAGGGCCCGGCGGGAAAAGGCAAAAAGCAAAGGGGTGAAGGAGCGCATTGCGGAGGAAACCGCAGAGCTTAGAGAGCACAACCGGGATTTGGGCGTGCAGCTGCGCACGCTTTTTCAAAAGGAGCATATCCCGGCTTTCTGCGGCACAGCCCTTTATTATACGCTCTATTATCCCAGCGGAGTGAAGGAGTTTTTGGGGCTTTTGGCCGCGCTGGTGCTGGCCTTTCTGGCTCTGCCCTGCGGTTTATATTATCTGATTCCGCAGAGGCAGTTCTGGCAGTTGATCGTGATCTATTTTGCCGATGTGCTGCTTCTTGGCGGGCTGTATGTGCTGATTGGAAATCACACCCGCTTTCGCTACCAGGAGGTTTTAAAGAGAGGGCGGGCCCTGCGCAATACGCTCCGGGAGAACCGGAAAAAAATCCGTGTGATTACCCGGGCCATCAAGCGGGACGGAAATGAGGATATCTACGATTTAGAGAAATATGATGATGAGATTGCCTGCGCAAAGCAGGAGCTGGAAGAGATAGCTGCCCGGAAAAAAGAGGCGGTCAGCACCTTTGAGAATGTGACCAAAAACATCATTTCCGATGAAATTGCAGACAGCCGCAGAGAGCGGCTGGAGTCCCTGGAAAGAGCCTTGGCAGAGACCACGGCGTCGCTGCAGGAACTGGAAAACAGCATCAAGGAGCAGAACATCCATATTGCGGATACATTCGGCCCCTATCTGGGAAAAGAATATATGGATCCGGACCGGCTGGCAGAGCTGTCGCGCATTATCCAGAGCGGCAGGGCGGGGAATATTACGGAGGCAATCCGGGTGTATGAAGAGGGAGAAAAATAACAGACAGCAAAAAACATCCTCTCTGCAGAAGCGAGAAGCGTTTCTTATGTGCAGAGAGGATGTTTTTTATATGGTAATTAAATGATACGGTATCTGATTCGCTGTCAAAAGCTGTGCCTCCCGCTTGTGGCAGGTAAATATGATAATCTGGCCGTCGCATGCCTTTACCAGCCACTTGAGAGCAGTCTTTAAGCGCTCATCGTCATAGAGCACAAAGCTGTCATCAAAGATTAAGGGCATGGTGTCCGAACCGCTCTGCACCAGCTTGGCGGCGGCCAGACGCACGGCCAGATAAATCTGATCCATAGCTCCGCTGCTGACCTGCTCGATGGGCACCAGCCGCGTGGGTGTGTTCATGGAGATATCCAGGTTCTGGTCAATACTCATGCTGGTGTAAATTCCGCCGGTAATCCCGGAAATGAGATCGGATGCTGTCTTATTTAAATACAGGCCAAAGGAATCCCGTATGGAGGTGGAGAGAGTTGTCATGGTATCCTGGGCCAGATCAATGGCGTCCAGCTCCTCCTGAAGGCGTTCATTTTCCGCCAGCACATGTTTTAAGGACTCTGCTTTGGTCTTGCAGGCGTCCAGATGTTCCAGCTTCTGTTCCAGCTCCCACTGGATTCTCTGCTGCTCTTCAATCTGGCCGGAGCAGCCTTCCTCCCGGGCCTGGAGCCCGCTGATATCCTGGGTGAGCCGGTTTAATGTCTCCTCGGACTGGGCCACCGCCCGGCTCAGACGAAGAAATTCACCCATCTTGGCCTCAAGCGCTTCCATGGCCTCTGATGAAATAGAGGAGTCCCCCAGATGTTTGGAAAATATTTCTGAGAGCAGCCGGGCTGTCCGACCTCTCTCTTTTTTAAATCGGCGGCCCTTGGACAGCTGAAAAAAGGCGCCTGCCAGGAAGACAAGGGCCAGTCCTGCCAGACCGCCTCCCATTGCGGGAAGGGGGAGAGGGAGGGACAGATAGCGGGCTGTCAAAGCGGGAAAGGCCAGGCAGAGGACACTGCCCCCCAGGCATGCCGCTGCCAAAAGGAAGAAGAGGAAGGGAAGCAGAATCCGGGATTTCTTCGCGCAGGCCTCCTGTGCGGCCTGATGGTCAGCAAAGAGCTGTTTCGCATTCTCCGTATAGGCAGTGACGGAGTCCGGATCTGTGAACTGGCTGTTCAGCAAAATCTGCCGTCCCTTGGCCGCTTTTTCCAGAAGGGCCTCCTTTTCCTTCTGCCGGTCCTCGAGCTGTTTTTTTACTTGATTTTTCTGGGAGCGGAAGGCGGCGAGCTGGTTGGCATATCTGGGTGAAGCAATTTCCTGCTCCATCTTGCGAATCTCTCCCAAAAGGGAGGCATAGGTCCGGGCCGCTTCGGGCACCATCTGGCTCTCCACTTCCCGGCGCTGGGAGCGAAGATAAGCGCTGGCTTTCGTGATGTTTAAAGCAATGCTTCCCGAGGTATTCAGATTGGCAATGTAATTGCGCAGTTCTCCCACCATGCCTTGGTCTGTGGCGCATTTGAGCTGACCGATGCTGATGGTATTGGTATAGGCGGTCTCCGACAGGCCGCAGCGCAGCTTGTCCCATAGGGCCGGAGTGGGCTCCTCCGCCTTTCCTAAGGTTTCATTGATAATGGAAAGACTCTTGCTCCCTTTCTGGAATCGACGTTCAATGCGGTAAATCTGGCCGCCGGATTCGATACGCATGCGTCCTTCATAGGTGCCGCTGTCTGTCCAGGGCTCATATTTTGTGTAGGTGTCATTGCGGGAGGCTCGCCCGCGCTGACGCTCAATGCCGAAGAGCATGCCGCGGATAAATGTGTGAAGAGTAGATTTTCCTGCTTCATTTTTTCCGTAGACAATGTTGAGCCCGTCTGAAAAGGAGATATCCCGGTTATGAAATTTTCCAAAGCCGTCAATATGCAGATCCAGTATTTTCATGGCGGTCAGCTCCTTTCGTCCGTGGTATGCAGCAGGGCGTTGACTCCGTAGTGCAGAGCCTTTTTCTCTACGGGGCTCATATTTTCTTTCTGCAGAGCCTGAATAAAGAAGCCGATCATATCGCTGGAGTGCTGGGCAAACAGGGCGGAAAAATCATACTGGGGCTCGGAATCATCTATGATCTCTCCGATGCGGAATCGGGAGAGAAGAAGGCCCAAATCAAATTCCGTCTCCGGATCCCGCATGCCTTTGATGCGGAACCGGTAAATATTTTTGTCGCCGCGCTTTTCAATCTCCCGGGCAATCCGATCCGCCAGTTCACCGTTGGTGGTGTCCGGGGTCACATTTACTGCCAGCGGGATGTATTGGAGGCTGGAAATCGGAACAAATTCCAAATGGGTGATCTTGCGGGTAGTGGGATGGATCTCTCCAAAGAAAAAGCCGTGGGGACCGGTCTCCGTGATGTCCAAGGGCTCAGGAGAGCCGCAGTAAGCCATCTTGCGCTCCGCCATGACCTGCGGCTTGTGGATATGCCCAAGGGCGATGTAGGAAAATGGAGACAGTTCCAGGCTGTTGTAATTCATGGGCAGATGGGAGGCATCCCCGCCGTGAGCCATGAGGATTTGGATGCGGTTGTTTAAGGGAACCTGGATATCCTCTAAAAGGGGTTCCTTAATTTCCGCTTTATGATAGCTGAACCCATATACCTCCGTATTGATGTCCTCAAAGTAGTGGGAGGTCAGATGATCCTCCATGAGAAAGGTTACATTGGGAGCCCAGGAAAAGCTCAAAAGGGCAGAATTCTCCCGGATGCGGTCATGATTTCCTGCGATGAGCAGGATCTTGACTGTGGGTATAGTAGAAAAGAGATAGTTGACTTCCTTTAAATCTCTTGCCAAGGGCTGCCTGTGAAACAGATCCCCGCTGATAAACAGGCAGTCAGCCTCTTTTTCTCTTGCGTAATCCACGATGGAGCGGAAGGTGTCCTTGATTGCCTGGGCCCTCTCCTTGCCCCAGGGCTTATCTGCATCGGGTATCATGCCCCAGTGAATGTCCCCTGTATGGATAAATCGCATACCTGCCTCCTGAAAATACATTTTGCGCAAAAACGGCTGGTCTTACAGTTCGCAGTTGTTTACCGTCCGGGGGAAGGGAATCACGTCCCGGATATTGGACATGCCGGTGAGGTACATCACGCAGCGCTCAAAGCCAAGACCGAATCCGGCATGACGGGCGGAGCCGTACCGGCGCAGATCCAGATAGAATCCGTAATCTTCCTTCTTGAGACCCAACTCATCCATGCGGGCTACCAGCTTGTCGTAGTCGTCCTCTCTCTGGCTTCCGCCGATGATTTCCCCGATTCCGGGAACCAGGCAGTCTACTGCAGCGA
This sequence comes from Candidatus Enterocloster excrementipullorum, assembly GCA_019119575.1. Taxonomy (GTDB): domain Bacteria; phylum Bacillota; class Clostridia; order Lachnospirales; family Lachnospiraceae; genus Enterocloster; species Enterocloster excrementipullorum. Next base: position 1,139 of record DWWT01000056.1, on the reverse strand, counting down.
CGGTTTTTCCGTCGGGATTCATCTTCATATAGAAAGCCTTAATTTCCTTGGGATAATCCGTTACAAATACCGGGCGCTTAAATACCTGCTCGGTCAGGTAGCGCTCATGCTCGGTCTGCAGGTCGCAGCCCCAGGATACTTTGTACTCAAACTGGTCGTTGTGCTCTTCCAGAAGCTTCACGGCATCCGTGTAGGTGATGTGGCCGAATTCAGAATTCACCACGTTGTTCAGGCGCTCGAGAAGACCCTTGTCCACAAATTGGTTGAAGAAATTCATCTCTTCCGGCGCATTCTCCAGCACAAAGCGGATTACGTATTTGAGCATGCTCTCCGCCAGGCGCATATTGTCGTCCAGATCCGCAAAGGCGATTTCCGGTTCAATCATCCAGAATTCCGCGGCATGCCGGGGCGTGTTGGAGTTTTCCGCCCGGAAGGTGGGGCCGAAGGTGTATACATTTCGGAAGGCCATGGCATAGGTCTCCACATTCAGCTGACCGCTCACCGTCAAGTTGGTGGGCTTCCCGAAAAAGTCCTTGGAGTAGTCCACAGCGCCGTCCTGGGTCTTGGGTACATTTGCCAGATCCATGGTAGTCACCTGGAACATCTCACCCGCGCCTTCACAGTCGCTTCCCGTGATCAGAGGCGTATGGACATAGACAAAATCCCGCTCCTGGAAGAACTTGTGAATGGCGTAAGCGGTCAGAGAGCGCACGCGGAACACAGCCTGAAAGGTGTTGGTCCGGGGCCGCAGATGGGATATGGTGCGCAGATACTCAAAGGAGTGGCGCTTTTTCTGGAGCGGATAGTCCGGAGCGGATGTGCCCTCCACCATCACTTCATCCGCCTGGATTTCAAAGGGCTGCTTGGCCTGGGGCGTAGCCACCAGGGTTCCCTTCACGATAATCGCGGTTCCCACCCCCAGCTTGGAGACCTCGGCGAAATTCGCCAGGGTGTCGTGGTACACAACCTGGATGGTTTCAAAATAGGATCCGTCACTCACAACGATAAATCCGAAAGCTTTGGAATCCCGAAGGCTCCGCACCCATCCGCCGATGGTGACCTCCTTGTCTAAAAAATCTTCGGAATGCTTGTAGATTTCCTTTACAGTAGTCAAATTCATGACTGGGTTCTCCTTTTCT
>DWWT01000055.1 GCA_019119575.1 Candidatus Enterocloster excrementipullorum | reverse complement strand
TTTCGCTGATCGGTTCCGCATCCTCCGCGCTGCCGCCGGATTCATCTGAATCCATTTCCCCGGAAAGGTAAAACCATGGCTGCTCTTCCTCTCTTCCCCCGTCATAAATCACCGACTCCTTCAAATGCAGTTTTACTCCGTCAAATGTATAATAGGAATAGCGGAAATCAGAAGCCCCGCTGGCTCCCTCGTTTGCCAGCATTCCATTTTCACATAGATAATAGCGGTTCCGCTCCCAGCCGTTCAGCACGTGTATCATTTTTCCGTCGGAAAGCGTATACATATCATAGATAACGCCGTCCCATGTATCGGACAGCGCCGGGTCTGTCCCTGTCACTCCAAAAAGGAGTTCGCTGGTGTCGTCTCCATTGATATCTTCCACCCGGTATCCCGGTATTCCGTAGCTGCCGCACGTCAGCAGGGCAATGCTGAAATCCTCCCCGGCCGTAAGCCCTCCCTCCGCTTTCCCCGCAAGGCTGTCCCTCACCTGCCGGATCCATTCCCCGTAGTCGCCTTCCTGTTCCGTTTGCTCTTCCACTTTGAAATTTTCATACCCATTATTTCCCTTTTCGGAAAAATCCGGCTGCCCGCGGCCGGATAAGACGGCGGCCAGCAGAACCCCTCCGATGATTTGTACTGCTGTTTTCCTGCTTCTTTTCATGCTGGCACCATCCCCCAAATGGCTTATCTGGTTTTCATTCTATTATGACGAATCAAAGCGAGAAAGGGATACAAAAAATTTCATCGTCTTGAACTGCCGCGAAAAATGCCGTCGATTTTCCCGCTGTCCCCCAAGTTTTCCGGTTATCCTATTTGCAGAAGGGGGCATTCTATAGTACAATAAAAGTAATTGTTCAGGACGGCGGGAAACAGAGACCCCCAAAGGGATACGCCGGCCTGACAGCAGAGATGCCGGCAGGCAAAGCAGAAATGAAGGAGATACCGATGAGTGATTTTGGTTCAAAGGAAACCGAATACCTTCTGCTTCAAATGATTTCCCAGTATGAAAAGCCCATCGGAGCAGGATTTTTAGCAGATATGCTCAAAAGCGAGGATTCCGGTTCCATCAGCGAGGCTACCATTGGGCGCTGTCTGCGCAGATTTGAAAAGCAGGGTTTTTTAAAAAGCGAAAAATACAACGGCCGCTCCCGGGGACGAGTCATCACGCCCGCGGGAGAATTGCGGCTGAAAGAACTCGCCGCGGAGCGGCGTCAGGCTAAGGCTGTTTTGGACACCATTGAGATTTTCAACAATGGATTTGGGGAGCATCTCCGCAATCTGCTGGTCACCCGGGAGATCGTTGAGCCGGAGGCCGCCGCTCTCGCTGCTCAAAACGCCGGCGAAGAGAATATCCGGGCGCTCCGGGCCATCCTGGATGAGGCGGCGCAGCTGACAAAGGCGGGCGCCAGCATGGCGGAAACCGACGCCCCCTTTCATATTGCGATCGCCCGCGCCTCAGGCAACCCGGTTCTGGAAGCTGTAGTGACCATGCTGCGCACGGACCGTGACTATTCGCCCGAGATCGAACATATAATCAACGCCTCTTCCGTAGGCAATCCCAGCGATCACAGGAGCATTTTTAAAGCCATCGAGGCCCGGGACCCGGACAGCGCCCGCCGGATTATGAAGCAGCACATCCACAATCTGATCGTGACCGTCAGCCAATACGAGCGGGAGCGCTCCGCTGCAGAGCAGCCCGCAGGCGCTCAACAAACAGCTCCAGATTTGCCCGCTGGGTGCCGATATTGATCCGCATAAAACGTTCACCTCCGGCCCCAAAGGTTCGGCCGGTGTGAAGCGCTGCCCCCGCTTCCTGAATCATGAAATCCCAGAGCTCCTGGCTGTCCATGTGAAGTCCCTCCATATCGAGAAGCGGGATGTAGGTGGATTCCGGCCGGACAAGCGTTACCTGGGGAATCCATTTTTTCAGAGCCTCATCCAAAAACTCGATATTTCCCGTCAAATACGCCATCAGCTCCTGGTACCACTCCTCGCCGTGGGCATAGGCCGCTTGCGCGGCCGCAATTCCGAAGGAATTTCCATTGGCTACATGGAGGCCAAACCGCAGCAGATACTGGAATTTCTCCCGAAGCGCCTTATTGGGAATTGTGATATGAGACATTTCCAATCCTGCCAGATTAAAGGTTTTGCTGGGAGCCATGGCAATTATGGAGTGCTCGCTTGCCCATTCGGACAGGTTCGCAAACACGGTATGCGTATTCGGCTGGTAGACAATATCACAGTGAATTTCATCGGAAAACACCAGCAGGTCATTTTCCCGGCATATTGCCTCAATTCGCTCCAGCTCTTCTTTCTTCCACACCCTTCCCGACGGGTTGTGGGGGCTGCAGAATATAAACATCTTGGCCGTTTTGGCCTTTTCTTCAAAATCCGCAAAGTCAATCGAAAAATGTCCGTCCTCATAGAGGAGCTGATTGTTTAAAACCGTCCTTCCAAGCGCCTCAAGCGTGCTCTGGAAGGGAAAATACACCGGCGGCTGGATGAGCACGGGATCCCCCGGCTCTGTAAATGCCAGAATTGCCGTGGAGAGCGCGGTCAGAACCCCCGGCGTATGGCACACCCAGGCGCTCTTGGGGCTCCAATCGTGGTGCCGCTCGGTCCACGACGCGAACGCTTCAAAATACCCCTCCGGAAAAATATTATATCCATAGACCGGGTGCTCCGCCCGCTTTTTTAATGCCTCCGTCACTGCCTCCGGAACGGGAAAATCCATATCCGCAATCCAGAGCGGCAGAAGATCATTCCGGCCGAAGGACGCCTCCATCCCATCGTATTTGGAGCAATTTGTGTTTCTCCGGTCAATTGCCTGATCAAAATTTACACCCATAGATTTTCTGTCCTTTCTCCTGTCCTTTTTCCTATCTGCCGCCTTTTTACCAGGGAAGGCGCATTCCCAGATCGGCGGCCCGCCCGCGCCGGTAGGCCTCCCGGGCCACGCTCACATCAAAAACCGGCAGGCCAAAGGAGTCAAAAAATACCTTTTTGTCCGGCGTCCCCCGTGGAACCGAAAGCCGCCCGGAAATTACAGCCCCCAATGTTCCCGTGACCCGCGCCTCGTCCAGGCTTCCCTCCCGGTAATACCGAAACAGGGACTGGCCGCTGACATGTTTGGCTTCCTCCCATGTGTCCGCCACAATATAGGAAAATGCATCCACTGCCTCCCGGGAAATCTCATGAAATCCAATGTGGCAGTACAGCGATGCGCTGCGGACGCACTCCGGTGTCAGGTACGGGGCAGCTGCGGAGGTAGCCGCAATAATTACGTCCGCCCCGTCCACTGCTTCCTCCAAACGTTCCACCGGACGCAGAAGCGGCCGAACGCCTGAAGGAAGCGGCCGGACATCTGCCTGGAAACGCTGGGCCAGGCGCTTATTCCGCTCATTTCCCCGGCTCCATATGGCAATCTCCTCCGCCTGGGGAAGCGCCAGGAGCACTGCCTGAAGCTGGCGCTCCGCCTGTCCCCCCGCGCCGCAGAGCGCCACTTTTTTCACCTGTTTTGGGGCCAGATGCCGCAGGGCCAGAGCCGTCACGGCGCCGGTCCGCGCCGCGCCGATCTCCGTCCCATTCAGTATGGCAAGAGGCTTTCCTCCCTCTGCCTCATTGAGCATTACCGCCGCGTGAATCCGCGATTCCTCCGGCCCGGCTGCCGGCCCGTGGGCCGTCCATTTGACGCCGCACACCGGGAGCTCTCCCCCCACATAAGCAGGCAGTGCGTAGCATGCCTGGTCCTGCCCGTCGGACGTCAGGTGCAGTGCGGTCTCCGGCACCAGAAAGGCCTCTCCCCTGTCAAACAGGCCAAACGCCTCCTCCACAATCTTTACGGTTTCCTCCAGGCGGCAGACGCCGGTTTTCTCCACATCCGCCCCGGAGAGCCATAGCACTTCGCCCATTCCCTATCCCTCCAGATCCGGTTTCAAATCCTCCGGCAGGGGACTCACATAGGCTTCCGGCTGATTCTGACGGAAATTATCCCAGGCTGCCTCTACCAGTTCCGGCTGTTCCAAAAGGCGCAGTCCGGAAAGACCCAGCACCTTCGCCGCGCACAGCATGCTGGCGATTCCCACATGGCTGCCGCTGTAGGCGGTCATCTGCCAGGAATGCCCGGGGCACCCGATTCCCTGTCCCGCCACATAAATCTGGTACGTGGGAACCACATGGCTCACATCCCCCACATCCGTTGACCCCGGCGCCACCAACCGGTTTTCAATCACCTTATCAAACACCACGTCGCAGAGGAACTTATCATCCCCATTGACCCCGTATTCTTCCTTCATGACCCTACGATCCCTTGCCAGAACCTCCGGATATGTCTCCGCAATTTTTTCTGCAAAGGCATAGTCCTCCGGCGTGAACTTCGGAGCGCCCACATCCTTGTAGGCCGCCAGCATCACCTGCTCCAGCACATCATTGGGAAGCACTTCGCTGCACCCCGTGAGAAATTCAATGTCAAAGCTTGTCTGGGTCATAAGTGCCGCACCCTTGGCACAGTCGCAGAGCCATGCGTACACCTCGTCCACGTCTTTGCGCTTTGGCGCGCGGATATAATACCACACCGAGCATTTATCCGGAACCACATTGGGCGCCCCGTTAAAAATCGTGGAGTAATGCAGGCGCACGTCCGGCTTTACGTGCTCCCGCATATAATTCGCCGCCACATTCATCAGCTCCACCGCGTCCAGGGCGCTCCGCCCGTCAAAGGGGTGTCCCGCCGCGTGGGCAGCTTTCCCGTGGAAATGGAATTTCACGGAATTCATGCAGGTATAGCAGGCGCCCCAGGCGCCGTTGTACGCGTGGGAATGCCAGGTCATGGCGCAGTCCACATCCTTAAAGGCACCGTCCCGCACCATAAATACCTTGCCCACCAGCGTCTCCTCCGCAGGGCAGCCGTAGAAGCGCACCGTCCCTTTTACCGCACCGGAGGCAATGGCCTCTTTTAAAAAGATGGCAGCTCCCACTGCGCCCACACCCAGATTGTTGTGCCCGCAGCCGTGTCCCGGACTCTCCGGCCGCTCCGGATGCTGCCACTCCTTATGGGCAGCCACCTTTTGGTCCAGCTGGGGAAGCGCGTCATACTCGCCCAGATACGCGATGACCGGATGGCCGAAGCCGTACTCGGCGCAGATGGCTGTGGGGATGGATCCTACGCCCAGCTGTACCTTAAATCCCTCTTTTTCCAAATAGGCCGCGATGGCCTTGGAGGACTGAACCTCTTTTAATCCGAGCTCCGCGTATCCCCAGATCTCCTTTGAAAGCGCTGCCAGCGCCTCCTCCCGTGCGTCAACCGCCTCAAAAAATTTTTCTTCTTTACTGCTGATCATCAAGCCACCCCGCTTTCAGTAATATACGTCCTATAATAATAGAGCCGAACACACTGATCAAAATTGCCATGGAGCTGTCGAAGATGCCCTGCTTGCTCATAAACAGCGTGATAATTCCCAGAGGAACCGCGATCACGGCCACCTTAGGCGCGTAGAGAATCATCTGCATGAGCATGGCGCCGTAAAGGGCGGGCACCAGATAGACCAGAGCGCTCACCAGAGAGCTGGGGATCATGGCGATCACCTGGGCTCCCAGCAGCACACCGATGGTCAGAACCGCCAGATTCACAACAATGGAAACCGCAACGCCGATGGTGGAGAATACCGCTCCCTGGGGCGTTCCCTCTTCCACCCCCGCTGCCTGCTGGGCCACAGACGAACAGGGAACCCGAAGGTTGGAAATATTTCCGGATAAAAAGGCCATGTACGTGCCGGGGATTCCCAGAATCGGCTGGAAGGAAATAGGCTCAATAAAGTAATACACCAGGCAGGCGCTGATGCGGATTGTCGCCGCGGCGATAATCGCATCAATCGGCGGAACAACCTTAAATATAAATGCCAAAACAATCACAGGGACAAAACTTGTCACAACCCCCAAAAGGCTTGTAAATCTTCCCCACTTTATGCTGTAAGGGATATATTCTTTCTCATAAATCTGCTGTACAGATTGATTTTCATTCATTCGCCGTTTCCTCCTTTTCTCAGAAGATGCATGCACAGGCCACGCCGATCACCATAGCAATCGGGGCGCTCCAGTTGGAAACCCACTTGGCTTTGCGCTTCTTGTTCCATGTGGACAGCGCCAGGATCGTCAGCGCACCGCCGATCACCGCGTAAATATTCTTGTTCTCCACGGCTACCGGATACATCTTGTCAAAAGTCAGGCTGCAGTAGCATCCCAGTGTCGCCGCCGCGGTAATGATCGGCAGAGCCTTGGAATCGCCTCCTGCAAGCTTTGTGCGCAGAAAGTCAATTTTGTGTGTAAAGAGACCGGCCACGATAATCCAGCCAATGCTTCCCAGGGTCATGGCCCACACGCCGTTGGCGTAGGCTTCCGCCGTCATGGAGGACTGTTCAAATGCCACCCCCACAGCCTGGGCGCCCACATCCGCCGATGTCATCTCATACATAACGGCTCCGATATAGGAAAGACGCATCCATGCAATGGGCGCTCCCATCATGACCATCAGGGAAACCATACCCGCAAGGATTGAGACGGAGGGCCCCACGGAGGCCGTGGCTGAGGCGATCACTGCGCTTTTAATCTGTTCATTCTTAATTCCCATGCGCTTTCCATCCTTCAGGGAACGCGTGAGAAGCAGGTAAACCTGAACGGCCATTACCGCCATGGGGACTGACACTGCGGCCCACATCAAGCCGCTGTTTGCAATACTGAGATAATCTTGCATTTGCTTACATCTCCTTTCACACTTTTTAAACCATCTTTGATGATTTATTAAATTTATTATACATGGATGACCATAGAATTGCAATTCTTATTTGCTGTGTGTTGGTAATTTCATATAATATCTACAATTCATTTCTCCTTTTATTAGACATTATTTTGCATACCGACCTCGTTTTCAAAAAAATCAGCGAAAAAAATACAGCGCCCGTCCAAAGACCTATGCGCTGTATTCTTCCTCACACATCCAGGCAGCTCCCCCCAATAAACTCCCGCAAAATCGAGTTCTTCGGTATATCCTCGCTGCTCACCCCGATAAAATAGTCCAAAAATTTGAGAAGCCGTTTGGCCTCCAGATACTCTTCCGAATCCCTGGGAATCCGAAAGAGAAGCGGCTGGGCGTATTGCTTTAATACCGCCAGCTCATAGACCAGAGCGGAGTTGAACATGGCGTCCGCCTCCTCCTGGTAGGGGAAAATGTTCTCCTCCTCCCCCTTGCGCACCGAAGGCCACATGCGGATGGTGTCCTGGGCCGAGGCTCCCCGCGTCCTGGCATCCCGCACCATCCGGCGCAGAAGGCGGCCGTCCGTTGTGGGGATTCGGTTGTGCTCATCCACGTTCAGCTGGGTCAGGGCGCTGATGTAAATTTTGAATTTGCTCTCCTTGGGCAGGGAGTAGGAAAGGCGGTCGTTGAGGCAGTGAATGCCCTCAATCACCAGGATATCCCCGTCGCCAAGCTTCAGACGGTTTCCATGGTACTCCCGGACGCCTTTTTTAAAGTTGTAGTAGGGAAGCTCCACCTCCTCGCCCCGCAGAAGGGCCGACATGTCCCGATTGAAGAGCTCCACATCCAGGCACTCCAGCACCTCATAATTGTAGTTTCCGTTCTCATCCCTGGGGCTGTCCACCCGGTTCACAAAGTAATTGTCCACCTCAATGGGATGGGGCTTCAGTCCAATGGCCTCCAGCTGGATGGACAGGCGGTGGGAAAAGGTGGTCTTTCCCGAGGAAGACGGACCCGCAATCATGACGAATTTTACATTTTTCCGCTCCGCCACCGCAGCGGCGATCTCCGCGATTTTCTTTTCCTGCAGGGCCTCCTGGATGAGAATCAGATGGGACATCTCTCCCCGGGAAATGGCTTCGTTTAAGCATCCCACATTTTCCAGGTTCATGAGTCGTCCCCACCGGGAAGCCTCAGCCAGAACCGCAAAGAGCTTTTCCTGTGGGACAAATTCCGGGATCCGCCTGGGATCCCTCATATTGGGAAGCATCAGCATAAAGCCATAGTGGTAGGGAATCAGGTCAAAATATCGGATATAACTGGTATTCTGCACCATATACCCGTAGTAGTAATCCTCAAACCCATCGATGCTGTATACATTTACCCGCGACACCATGCGGTAGCGGAACAAGCGTGCCTTGTCGTACATCTTGTGGGAGTGAAAGAGCTCGATGGCATCTTCCGTGGACACGCTGCGCTTCATAATCGGTGTCCTGCGGGCCACGTACTCCCGCATCTTCTCCTTTACGCGTTCGAGAAGCTCGGGGGTCACCGTGACATTTCCCCTAGGCTCCACGAATACACCCTTTCCGACAGAAAAATCCACCACGATCTTCTCCAGATTTTCCGCTCCCGCCACACTGTAGAATGCCTTTAACATCAGCAGGGTGGCGCTTCTCTGGTATGCGGACATGCCCGGCTTCTCCCGGGCCGTCACAAAGCGCAGCCGGCAGTCTTTCACGTGCTTGTGGAGCTCCTGCAGCTTTCCGTTTACCTGCACCAGCAGGATGTCATCCTCATATAAATGCTGGTATTCGCGGGCCACCTCCAGCCAGGTGGTTCCTTCCGGATATTCCCGCTTCTCTTCGCCGATTGTCACAACTGCCATTGGCAGACACCTCCTCTCTTTCTCACAGCAGAACCGCCGGCCAAGCCGGCGCCGCCTTTCGAATCTCCACGGCATCTCCCAGATGCCCCTTTAGATGTTCTTCCATGTAGGAAATAAACATATGCTCCAGTCCGTAGTGGCCTCCGTCGATGACGGCCATTCCCCGGGCTGCGGCGTCAATTCCCGTGTGATGGCTGATATCCCCGGTGACAAATGCCTGGGCTCCCCAGCGGATCCCCTCCTCCAGGGTGCTTCCCCCTGCGCCGGGGCACACAGCTATCCGGCTCACCGGTTTTTCCAGGAATTCCTGTCCGTAAACCAGGACAAAGGGAAGGCCGAATGCTTCTTTCACCCGCTCCGCCAGCTCCCGAACGGTCACGGGCTGCTCTAACGTTCCTCTTTTTCCCACACCGTATGGCACGGACTCCCCGTCCATATCCAACTCCCCCATGGGGTCTAAGGGCTCGCATTCCGTAAGTCCCAGCCGGGCGGCGGCCATATCCGCCATACAGCCGGGCGCCGCGTCAAAATTGGTGTGCATGGCATAATACGAGATATCTGCCTGAATCAGCTTCACCAGCCGCCTTGTGATAAAATTCCCGTCATTGACTTTTTTAATCGCCTTAAATATCAGGGGATGGTGGGTGAGCAGCATATCCGCGCCCCATTGGACGGCGTCCTCCACCACCTGATCCGTGGCATCCAGCGCAATGTAAATCTTTTTGACCTCTTTATCGCTTCTCCCGGCCAGAAGCCCCGGATTATCCCAGTCACAGGCGCAGGATTCCGGCGCCAGCCGCTGCAATCCCTCTATAATTTCACTGCATTTCATAAAGTGCCTCCTTTATCTGCCGAAGCTCTGCCTCCTGGGCAGCCTTTGCCCGGCGCTGGTTCTCCGTAGGATCCTCCCCGCGCTCTGCGCGGTTTTCAAGCCCCTCCAATATTCCCAGCACTCTCTTTTCTTCCTTCAAAAGATATTCCCGCAAAACCGGGTCCTTCTTTTCCATCATCCGTTTGCCGTACCGGAAATGCACTGCCCCATAGGGCTCTTCCTGTCCGCGCCGAACCTTCATCACCGTGTAAAATTTCCCCTCGTCCTTTAGCATGGCCTCATCTTCTATAAAAAAGCCATTGGACGCCAGATAGCGCCGGACTTTTTCCAGATCGGAGTGGGGCGAGAGAATCCATGTTTTCACATATTCCCACACAGGGCGGCCTTCCTCCAGGATACGGATTTCCAGCTCGCCTCCCATGCCGGCCATGACCACTGCATCCGCCTCTCCGGGCTTTAAGCCTTTTAATCCGTCGCTCAGACGCGTCTGAATCGGACAGAGGGAGGGGAGGCCGGTCTCTGCCGCCCATTGCTCATACTCCCGGATATGCTCCGCGGCCCGCTTTAGCGGCCCCTCTCCCACATCCATAGCCAGGGCGGCCTTTATTTTTCCCATGCTGGCCAGGTAAATCGGCACATACCCGTGGTCCGTGCCGATATCCGCCATCCGGCTGCCGTCCGGCACAAATGCCGCCACCTGCATAAGCCGCGGGGAAAGGCGCAGCCATGGTGGCCGGGCCGGAAGCTTCCCGGCTTGTCCTTCTTTCTGCTCTCTGCTCAACTGCTGCTTCCTCCTGCTCATCTTTACTGTATTTTCTGTCTTTTCCCGTCACTCCAGATAGTCCTTGAGTTTCCTGCTGCGGCTGGGGTGGCGGAGCTTGCGCAGGGCCTTTGCCTCAATCTGTCGGATCCGTTCTCTTGTCACGTGGAACTGACGTCCCACTTCCTCCAGGGTTCGGGGCCTTCCGTCATCCAGGCCAAACCGCAGCCGCAGCACCTTCTGCTCCCGCTCTGTCAGCGTATCGAGGACTTCCATGAGCTGCTCATGCAGAAGGGTAAAGGCCGCGGCCTCCTGAGGGATCGCCACATTGTCATCCTGAATGAAGTCTCCCAGATGGCTGTCCTCTTCCTCTCCCACCGGCGTCTCCAGCGATACGGGCTCCTGGGACATTTTCAGGATCTCGGATACACGCCAGGCCGGCATCTGAACGCGGGCCGCGATCTCATCCGTGGTCGGTTCCCTGCCCAGTTCCTGAAGCAGCTGGCGTGAAGTGCGCACCAGGCGGTTGATTGTCTCCACCATATGGACCGGGATTCGGATGGTTCGGGCCTGATCCGCAATGGATCGCGTGATGGCCTGGCGGATCCACCAGGTGGCGTACGTACTGAACTTATATCCCTTGGTGTAGTCAAATTTCTCCACAGCCTTGATAAGTCCCAGGTTTCCCTCCTGAATCAGATCCAAAAACTGCATGCCGCGGCCCACATACCGCTTGGCAATGCTCACCACCAGGCGCAGGTTTGACTCCGCCAGGCGCTTCCTGGCAGACGCATCTCCCAGCTCCATCTGCTTGGCCAGCTCGATCTCCTCCTCCGTGGTGAGGAGCGGGATCTTTCCTATCTCCTTCAGGTACATCCGCACCGGATCGTCCAGGCTCACGCCCTCGGGCACCGAGAGATCGAGAAGCTCTGCCTCCAGGTCATCCCCATCCTCCAGATCCATCTCGTCCTGTGGGAACAGATCCATGTCCAGGTCGCCCCCTGCATCCAGCCGGAGTATGTCCACCTTGTTCTGATCCAAAAAATCGAAAAGCTGATCCAATTTCTCCCCGGAAGGCCGGTCCTCTCCGAAAAAGTCCATGACCTCCTGGTATTCCAGCACGTTTTTCTTCTTCTTCGCCTTGTCCAAAAGAAGTGTCAGTTTTTCCTCGAATCCTATCGTCCCTTCCATAATCGCTCCTCCTCCCTAATGAAACGCCGTCTAGTCCATCGGTATGCGGAGTGTTTTCAGCGCAGCCTGCTGTTTTATAATTTCCTGCAGCTGGGCAATATCCTTCGCATTGCGGCTTGCTGCGTCCAGACTATATTTCTTCACCTTCAGAACCGTGTCCGAAAAAGCCTTTTTCTGTTCCGCGCTGTCCAGGGCATCCCCCAGACTGGCGTTGAACAGGGCCGCCACCTCTTTATACTGATCCTCGTCATTGATATAACGACTTAGAATATCCGCCGGATTGATCGTCCCGGACCGATGTCCCTCGAAAACCTCCTGCGCCACCTGGCGGTAAAGTTCCTCCGTAAAATCATCCGGCGTGAGGATTCCCTCGATCTTGCCAAACAGAGATTCATCCTCGATCAGCCAGGTGAGAAGCAGCCGCTGGGAGCGCCGGATCCCGTCCTCCCTGGCCTGGGCCCTGGACTTTCTTCGTCTCTCAGGGCCAGCCGGGGCACTTTCTCCTGCATACGGCGCATTCCCCGCCCCGTTTTCCCGGTCCTCCTCAGCGGCCGCACGTCTCTCTCCCTGACTCCGCGTCCCGCCTCCGAACCGCGGCGCATCCTCCCCTCGGCGTCCGCGGATATTCTCCCGCAGACCCTCTCCGGCCCGCAGCCCCAGGGACATGCCCATGTGGTTCACCAGGCGGCGCAGCTCTTCCTTCGGGATCATATGCTCCCTTGCCACAGCCTCCAGATAATTGTCCCGCTCCAGGGGCTCCCCGAACTGGAGGAGCTTTTTGGCTGTCTCCTGGTAAAACCGGGTCTTCTGCTCCGGGTCGTCCATGGAATACCCGGCCTTCAGCACATCGATCTCAAAGAGGAAGCTGTTTTTTGCCTCCTCAATCCTCTGGCGGAAGGCGTCCGCCCCCAGGTTCCCGATGAATTCATCCGGATCCTTGTAGGGCTTCATATTCAGCACCCGGCTGGAGATTCCCGCCTCCCGCAGGATGGGAATAGCCCGCAGGGCCGCTTTCACACCGGCTCCGTCGCTGTCATAGGTGAGAATCACCTGATCCGTGTACCGCTTGAGAATGCCTGCATGCTGGCTGGTAAATGCCGTCCCCAGGGAGGCCACCGCGTTGGAGAAGCCTGCCTGGTGCAGAGAGATCACATCCAAATAGCCTTCACAGACCAGCATATACTTCTCCCGGGAGGTCCTGGCATAATTTAAGCCGTAGAGGCTTCGGCTCTTATCAAAAATTTTTGTCTCCGGGGAATTTAAATATTTCGGCTCCCCGTCCCCCATGACCCGGCCGCCGAAGCCGATCACCCGGTTGTTTACATCCATAATAGGAAACATGACCCGGTTCCAGAACTTGTCCCGTCCGCCCCGCTCTTCCACAGTCACAAGGCCTGTCTCTTTTAAAAACGCGTCCTCATACCCTTTTTCCTTGAGAAACCGGTAGAGATCATCGCTGGTCTTATTGGAATAGCCCAGGCCAAACCGCACAATGATCTGATCCGAGAGCCGGCGTTTTTCGTGGAGATACCGGTATCCCAGCTGTCCCTGGGCGCTTTTTAACTGGTGATAAAAATAATTGGCCGCCAGTTTGTTGACCTCCAGAAGCCTGGCCCGAAATTCCGCCTGCTCCCTGGCCTCCTTCCCGTACTCCATCTTCGGGAGCGCCACCCCGGCCCGGTCTGCCAGGCTCTGGAGGGCCTCCTGAAACGTATAATTTTCATACTCCATGAGAAAGGTGAATACATTTCCCCCCGCGCCGCATCCAAAACAGTAATACATCTGCTTGCCCGGCGAGACAGAAAATGAAGGAGATTTTTCATTGTGGAAGGGGCAGAGGCCGAAATAGTTGGCTCCCTTTTTCTGGAGCTTCACATATCCCGAGACCACGTCCACGATGTCGTTCTTCATCCTCACTTCCTCTATGACTTCCTCCGGATAGTACATGAAATTCTCTCCCTTCCGTATGATGTACAGAGCGCGCCGACATTCCGGCATCCTCTTCTGCTTTCTGCGGCGCTCCCCGACCAGCGCGCCGTCAATATATATTCCACCGCTTGGGCACAAAGAGCTGCTCAAACTGATCAATGGCATAGATATCGCTCATCCCCGCAATGTAGTCGCAGACCACCCGCGACTTTTTCTCCCCGCCGTTCACGATGAGAAGCACATATTCCGTGGGAAGCTGGTCCACGTGCTTCATGTAATACTCGTAGAGCTGGGCGATCATCATCTGGGCTTTGCCCTCCTCGGCCTTGGGAATCTCATTTTTATACACATTGGCAAACATCCACCGGCGCAGCCCCTGCATGGCCTCCTCCATGCCCTCGGACATGGAAATCTGGGGCTTGTCCATGCTGTTTGCGATGATGTCGTGAATCATGGTATTTAACCGCTCCCGGACACTGTGGCCCAAAACATCCGTATACTCGGCGGGAAGGTCGGATTCCACAAACATCCTGGCCCGGATGGCATCATCAATGTCGTGATTGATATAGGCGATCTTGTCCGAGAGACGGACAATCCCGCCCTCCAGGGTGGAGGGATGCCCGGAGGTCCGGTGGTTGCGTATCCCGTCCCGCACCTCCCAGGTGAGATTCAGTCCCCGTCCGTCCTTTTCCAAAACCTCCACCACCCGGACGCTCTGCTCATAGTGGGCAAACCCGTCCTCGCAGATCTTGTTCAGGATATACTCACCGGAATGGCCGAAGGGCGTATGCCCCAGGTCATGGCCCAGGGCAATGGCCTCGGTCAGGCTCTCGTTGAGCCGCAGAGCCTTGGCGATGGTCCGGGCAATCTGGGACACCTCCAGGGTATGGGTCAGACGCGTCCGGTAGTGATCCCCCTCCGGCGCGAGAAATACCTGGGTTTTATGCTTCAGCCTGCGGAATGCCTTGCAGTGGAGAATGCGATCCCGGTCCCGCTGATACTCCGGCCGCATGTCGCACAGCTCCTCGGGCCGTTCCCGCCCGCGGGTCCTGCTGCTGAACGCAGCGTAAGGGCTCAAAATCTGTTCCTCCAGCGCCTCCAATGATTCCCGGATATTCATGCTCACACTTCCCATCTTTATATATTATATTGAGGGTTCCTTCCTTTTACTACAAAATCTATGGGGCTATTTTATCATAGATCCCTAGAATTTTCCAGAGCGGGGGAAGAAGGACCGCCTATTATTATGCCTAATTATTTGTCAAGGCTCCGGCAAACTCCCCTCCACGCACAGCGCGCCCCACCCCATCTGCGGATTCGGCCAGGGCGCATACCCGGGAAACCGCCTGGCGCCCCGGATCAGGTACGCCTTCACCTTTTCCCCGTAAAGGAACGGGTCGTTCCCGTCCACGATCCCCCACTGCATCAGGAGGGCGGCGCTGCCTGTGACAAAGGGGGCGGCAAAGGAGGTTCCCGTCACCGTCTCATATCCCCCGCCGCTTCTTGCAGCCACGATATTCACGCCGGGGGCCGCCACATCCGGCTTTACCTGCCGGGTCATCCGGGTGTAGCCCCGGCCGGAAAAATCCGCATAGGCCCGGTAGGCATCGTCATAAGCCCCCACGGTGATAAGGCGCGCGGCTGTGGAGGGAATCGTCAGGGTTGTCTCCGGCACAGGGAAGAGAAAACGGGTTGCGGGATTCAAAATCCCCCGGGAGGGAAGCCACATGTTATAGTCCCCGGTCACCAGCTCTCTGGGAGTCAGGCGGAATGTCCAGATTCCGCTGTCCAGATATTCTCTCCCGGGGATAAAATCAAAATACACCTCCTGGGACTGGCTGTAGGGACTTGGCTTTCCGTAATATACCAGAATCCTCGTATCCCCCGCATTCCAGGTCTGGGGACCCAGACGTTCCTCTAAAGGGCCCAGAATCTCCCCCGAAGGGGTGATAAGGCGGACAGAGAACTGGTCTGCGTAGGACTTCCACAGCTGAACTCCCATCCCCGTCTCAAAGGGGGCCACGGACAGCTCCACGTCCTGCTCCCCTCCCGCTTCCAAGCGTCCCGCCGTATGGCCCGCCCCGCCCCCCTCATTTCCCGAACCGGCCACTAGGACAAAGCGGCCGGACACCGCCACACTGTCCATAAATGTCTCCAAAAGCCCGGTTCCGTCGTGTGCGCCATATGTATTTCCAAAGCTGATATTCACGGCAAGGGGTGCCCTCAGCTCCCTTGCCCGGGCCGTGACAAAATCCAGCGCCTCCATGAGCTGGGCCGTCTTGGGAAAACTGTCCGGCAGGGGCGTTCCCAGCTTCACCACCACCAGTTCGCTGGCAAAGGCCACGCCCCGGTACACGCCCCTGCTCTCCCTGCCGTTTCCCGCAGCGATGGAGGCCACCGCTGTGCCGTGGCCGCTTACATCCCGGGAGGGCACCCGTTCCAGCGCCCGGCTCCGGCTTCCGGACGCAAGCGCCTCATTGATATCCTCCCGGGTGTACACCTTCCCCCGGTCCTGGTCCCACAGATAGAGGATCCGGGTGGTTCCGTCCGCATTCCGGAAATCCGGATGAAAATAGTCGATTCCCGAGTCAATGACCGCCACCAGTACGCCCTGTCCGGTAAGGCGCAGTCCTCCGGACGCGTCCGCTGCCTCTGCCGGGGCAAAGCTTCCCGCATTCCCCGCAAGTCCTTCCTCTGTTCCCGGCTGCACCCCTAAAAGACAGGAGGCTGTCCTCGCCTCATTTACGGCAAAGAACAGCCTTTTCGGTTTCTCAATATATTCGATTTGCTCCAGACGGCTCACTGCGTCCACAGCTGCCTCCGGAACCCGCAGGACAGCGTATCCGCCCGAAAGCTCGTTCACGCGGATACCCGATTCCGGTACGCCCGCGGCATCCTCCAGCCACTTTACGCTTCCCCTGTGGCGGACAATCAGCTCCCACGTCCTGGAAATCTCATCATAGCCCACATTCAAGTTCAAAGAGCGCTCCCGCTCCGCCTCCGGTGTGTCCAGAGCCAGGTTTAAAAGATTTTCCCGCTTTTGATTTTCCATACAATAGGCCGCAGGACGGCGGCATCACCTCAGGCAAATCACGCATCTGTCCATTCCCGGCGTACCGGCGCCCTGCGGCTCTCCTTCACTGCTCTTTTTTCCAGTATATTCTCTACTTTAAGAATCCATTCACGATCTGGGCTTCGGCCTCCTCCTCGGTAAGCCCCAGAGTCATAAGCTTTATAATCTGCTCCCCGGCAATTTTCCCGATCGCCGCCTCATGAATCAGCGCTGCGTCCAGGTTGTTGGCCGTCAGACCAGGAACTGCCACGATCTTCGCGTCGTCCATGATGATGGCGTCGCACTCCGTATGGCCGCTGCACTTGGCATTCCCTATAATTTCAGACTTAAAGAGCTGATGGGACTGATCCTTTGCCACAGACCGGGAAACCACATCCGCGCTGGCATCCTCCCCGTTGAGCTCCACCACATAATCGCTCTCCGCATCCTGGCTTCCATGAGTCAGAAGGCGCTCCCTTACAATCAGTTTGGCGCCTGCCTCCAGCTTGGCCAGATTCGTCCGCTTGGTGGAATCCACGCCCTTGATCTGGACCATCTCCATCTCCGCGTAGCTTCCCTCTTCCATATAGACTTCGGTCTGGGGATTCAGGATGCGCTGGCCTTTTCCGTCCCCCTCGCCGTAGTGCTTCTCCACATATTTCATCCGGGCATTCTTTCCCACGAAAAAGCGATGCACGCCGTCGTGCTCCGAATCCTGGACACCGCAGTTGTGAATGCCGCAGCCCGCAATAATCACTACATCCGCGTCGTGGCCGATATAGAAATCATTGTAAACCACTTCCTTTAAGCCGCTGGCGCTGATCACCACCGGGATGTGGACGCTCTCATGCTTCGTTCCCGGCTTGATGCGGATATCAATTCCCGGTTTATCTGTCTTTGTCACAATATCAATGTTGGCCGTGGTACTCCGCCCGGCCATCTGGCCGTTGGCCCGTATATTGTAGGCTCCCTCCGGCACGCCGTGAAGGTCCGCCACTTCTTCAAGAATTCTCTCCTGTATCTGATCCATACCCGTCACTCCTTCCCCGTCACTGTTCTATCTGCTGGATTCCGCTGCAGGCATCCACCGCGGAGGCAGTCCCCAGAATCTCCGGCAGGATTTCATCCCTGGTTCCCTGTTTTGCCACCTGGCCGTCCGCAATCACCACGATCTCATCTGCGATATTTAAAATCCGTTCCTGATGGGAAATAATCAGGATGGATCCCTTTGTCTTCTGGCGCATGCGCTCAAACACCTGAATCAGGTTTTGGAAGCTCCACAGATCAATTCCCGCTTCCGGCTCGTCAAACACGGAGAGCTTGGATGCCCTGGCAAGTACCGTGGCAATCTCAATCCGCTTGAGCTCGCCTCCGGAAAGACTGGCATTCACTTCCCGGTTGATATAATCCTTGGCGCAGAGCCCGACCTCGGCAAGATACTGACAGGCCTCCGCCACCGTAAGCTTTTTCTTCGCCGCCAGACGCAGCAAGTCAATCACCTGCACACCCTTAAAACGCACCGGCTGCTGGAAAGCAAAACTGATGCCCATATTTGCCCGATCCGTAATGCTCATATCCGTAATATCCTGCCCATCAAAATAGATGCGTCCGGAATTCGGATGCTCAATTCCCATGATCAGCTTAGCCATGGTGGACTTACCTCCGCCGTTCGGCCCGGTGATAACCACAAATTTTCCGTCTCCCACCGTAAGGCTGATATCCTTTATAATTCCCTTTTCCCCCTTCTCATCGCTGACCTCGAAGGAGAGATTCTCCAATGTAAGCATGGCAGCTCCTACCTCTCTTGTTTTTTTCTTCTGCGAACGCAATTGTTTGGGACGGCGTATCCCGCAAAGGGCATCCTGTCACCTTGCCCGGCCGTCCTGAACTGTTATACAGTATAGACGATTTGTCCTGAAATTACTACCTGCTGTGCCGGAAAACCCGTCTGTCGGGCATCACCGGCCGATGTCTATACTATAGCTCCGCTGGCAAAAAATGTCTGTTGCATTTGCAACAAAAAACAGGAAGCCCTTTTCGAAGACTTCCTGCTCTTGCCTGCAGAAGATGGGAGTCGAACCCACAAGGTATTTCTACCACACGGACCTGAACCGTGCGCGTCTGCCAATTCCGCCACTTCTGCATTCCGCCGCCCTCTCAGGCAACGGATTTATTATACCCAAGGTTTTCCATTTTGTCAACAAAAATTTTCCATCTGCTGTTTCACAGTTCAGACGGCGGGTATCTTCTTGCCCGGCCAAAGGCCGGACAAGAAGCATCGGATGTCCATCCGATGTGTAAACAGGGGCAAAACCATGTTTACAAGCAAGCTTGACACCTGCTTTTGCCCCTGTTTACCCGCCGTCTAAACTGTTACGTTTCAATTCTTCATATCTTCTTGTCAGTTCATCTCTTGGCTCAATCTTTTTCCGAAGCCCGTATTCATAGGTTTTTATCCACAGGTCATTCCGATCAATATACCAGAACACTTTCAAAGCGCAGTATAACGTCACTTCCCGGTTTTGACGCTTCGAATGCTTAAAATAATAGTCAATTCCTTTCTTCCATTCTTCCAGAGCCGCAGACAGCATCAGGATCACAGCTCCCAGCTCATCAATGTTCTCCTCCAGCTCATACCTGCCTCTGTCATATTGCTTTAGGGTTTTCAGCTTTTCTTCCCACCCATCCACCAGCTTCTCTGCCTCCTCAATAGCCGCTGTCCGCACATCGCTTGTCCTAAGGAGGGCCGCCAAAGCCATCTCCTGCTGGATATGAAGGGATTCCCTGCTTAGTCCTCCGGTAGAGGCCCTCAAAAGCAGTCTTGAAATATTTTCCCTGGAATACCCTGTTTCAAACGTCCGTTTCGCCAGCAGTGCAAAAAGCTGATTCTGCTCCCACCCAATGGAGCGGAAAGGATCATCCGTGGAGAACAAATAGACATTACAGGCCAGGCAGATCAATGCATACAGCTGATCCAGCAGCTGCACGGATTCATCAAACATTTCGCTGTCAGGCGGAATTTTTTCCAGTTCCTTAATAAAATTTTTGACCATAAACCGCCATTTGGGCCGCTGGTTCTTCGGAATCACCCGGTTTGGCGCAAAATAATTCTGGGCTTTGGCGTTCTCTATGAAGAATTCGATCTGTCCCTTCAGATCCTCGAATTCCAACGGCTTTTCTTTCTTATTCTCTTTCTCCGCCGTTTTTCCTTCCAGAATATCCGTAAGCACCTGGTCAATCTCTTCCTTCTGAGCTTTGCGGAGCTGTTTGTAGCTTTCCGCAAATGCCTTCTCCAGGTTTTCCCGGTCCGCCGCCTGAAGCAGGCGGCGCAGTTCGTCAATCTTCACACTTTTCCCCCCTTCTTTTCTCTTCCTATTGCTACAGCACCCGCCGTATCACCTTCGGCGTCCGGTAATTCCAGTTGGAAATACGGATTCCCGTTCGGGCGCTGGAGGCATGGACCACCTGCCCGTTTCCGATATACATGGCCACATGGTTGACCGTACCGCTGCTGTTCGCGTAGAAAATCAGGTCGCCGGGCTGCATCTCAGAGGAGTTAATTGCCTCTCCCACCTGGGACTGTGCCCTGGATGTACGGGGAAGCGATATGCCGAAGTTGCGCATCACGGACTGAACAAAGCCGGAGCAGTCCGCGCCGTTTGTCAGGCTGGTTCCTCCCCACACATAGGGATTGCCCACAAACTGGAGCGCATAGTTGGCAATTCGGCTGCGCAGGCCCGCTGCTTCATCCAGCGGCGAGAAGCGGATCGCCTCCTCCAGGGTATAGCGCACCTCCGCGTTTCCGTCCGCGATGGATATATAGGCGCCGTCGATCTCCTCCCCTTCACCGGCGGAGTCCAGCTCGATCTGCACCCAGCCGTCAAGCTGCTGAATCACATGATACCGCTCCTCCTGGGAGATCTGGGTCCAGATGCTCGACTCTGTGTTGGGCTCCGTGCGGACATTCAGCCGTTCGGTATTCACAATCGCCATGAGGGACATTGCCCCGTAAGCCAAATCCCGCGCCTCCTGCCCCACTGCCGTGTACTGCGGATCCGAGGAGATGTAACCGTCAATCCCGCCGGAACGAATATGATACCAGCCGTCCAGGGTCTCTATGATCTCTCCCGCCGCGTAGCTGGGGAGCTGCCCGATGATATTCCGATCTCCCTGATCCTCCGGTGAACTGCGCACATTCAGATAGGTGCTTACCTTTGAGATTACCAGATTCTGATACTGATTCAATGCCAGTGTCTGCTGGTCCAGCTCGCTGGCCTCGGGAAGCGCATACCGCACATCTGCGTAGTCCGCCGAGATATAGCCGTCCTCCACCTGAATCCAGCCATCCTCCACGGAGACCACGGGATACCGGTCCCCGGTCCAGGCCTGCCCCACCACATTGGCATAGCTGATGGCCGGCTCGCTGCGGATATTTACGCTCTCCGCCGTCACAACCGCCATCTCCTCTATCTCCTCCATGGCCCGCTCACGAGCCTCTTCCCCGGTGAGAAGATACTGGCTGTTTACATAGCCCTCCACCTCTCCGGAGCGGATGTGGTGCCACTCTCCCTCGGTCTCCAGAATATCGCAGGCCCCGCCGCTCGGCAGGCGGCCGATCACCATGCCGTTTTCCGCTGCGTCCCGCACATTCAGGAACTCCTCCACATCGGCGATTCCCAGATTCGCGTAGGCGTCCAGCGCCTCCTCCTTCTCCGCCTGTATGCGCGCTTCTTCCGCCGCATCCTGGGCGGCCAGCGCGCCGGATCCGTCTCCCGCGATCCTTGACGCCGCGGACCCGGTAGCCAGAGAGCCGTCTGCCAAAATCCCCTCCGCGGCCGCAGCCATCTCCCGGCCCGCCGGGTCTCCCGAACCGCCCCGGTTCATCCATAAAACTGCACCGAGAATCCCTCCTGCGGCCAAAAGCGCCGCTGCCCCAACAGCCGCATATTTTCCATAAGCATACAATCCGCCCTTTCTCTTTCTGCGGATTCTCTGAAGCCTCTTTTTATAATCTTCGTGTTTTCCTGCCGTCCTTCGGCCAGGCTTTTCCGAATTGTGTTCCTGTTCCATCTGATTTCCTTCCTGTCCCTTGCATGTACATATCCCTGGGATGCGCCCCAGAATACTGACACCATTTTAGCTATTGATTGTAATAACTCTGTAACAAAAATATAAAAATTTTATAAAATTTACAAACAACGGTACCGAACTGCCCCTCTTCTGCCGGATAGCGCAAAACCGCGGCGCCATCCGGGAAAATCAGACGATTCCTCCGGACAGCCACCGCGGCTCTCCCATACATATGCAGCCGGTCTTTGTTCTCTACCTGCGGGCCGGCACAATCTCAATCCAGTACCCGTCGGGGTCCGAAATAAAATAGATACCCATGGACGGATTCTCAAAGCAGATGCAGCCCATCTTTTCATGGCGGGCGTGCAGCTCCTCATACGCATCCACATGGAAGGCAAGGTGGAACTCGCATTCTCCCAGGTTGTAGGGCTCCTTCCGGTCTCTCAGCCAGGTAAGCTCCAGGGTAAAATCCGTCACCCCGTCGCCCAGGTACACCAGCTTAAAGGAGCCGTCCGCGGCATCCTTCTCCCGGACAGGCACCAGCCCGAGGGCTTCTTTATAAAATGCAAGGCTCTTTTCGAGATCCAGCACGTTAAAATTAAAATGATTAAAAACAATCACGGAACCATCCTCCTGTCAATCACTTTTTCGGAATCATAACTTCCATACCGCCCATATACGGCCGAAGAACCTGCGGAATCTTCACGCTGCCGTCCGCCTGCAGGTTGTTCTCCAAAAAGGCGATCAGCATCCGGGGCGGAGCCACAACCGTGTTGTTTAAGGTGTGGGCCAGGTACTTGCTTCCGTCCTCAGCCTGCACACGGATCTTCAGGCGGCGTGCCTGAGCATCTCCCAGATTGGAGCAGCTTCCCACCTCAAAATACTTCTTCTGGCGGGGGGACCAT
The DNA here is from genome assembly GCA_019119575.1 of Candidatus Enterocloster excrementipullorum. Lineage (GTDB taxonomy): Bacteria > Bacillota > Clostridia > Lachnospirales > Lachnospiraceae > Enterocloster > Enterocloster excrementipullorum. Next base: position 32,413 of record DWWT01000055.1, on the reverse strand, counting down.
GCCTCCACGTCGCAGGACTTCACCTTCAGATCTGCCAGATCGCCGGAGCAGCATCCCAGAGTGCGCACCGGAATGTCCATAGACCGGAACAGGTCCACGGTGTTCTGCCACAGCCGGTCATACCACATGGGGCTCTCCTCGGGCTTGCAGACTACGATCATCTCCTGCTTTTCAAACTGATGAATCCGGTAAACACCCCGCTCCTCAATGCCGTGCGCTCCCTTCTCCTTGCGGAAGCACGGGGAATAGCTGGTCAGCGTCTGGGGAAGCTGATCCTCCGGGGTGATGGTATCAATAAACTTTCCGATCATGGAGTGCTCGCTGGTACCGATGAGGTAGAGATCCTCCCCCTCGATCTTGTACATCATGGCGTCCATCTCCGCGAAGCTCATCACGCCGGTCACCACATTGCTGCGGATCATAAAGGGGGGAACACAGTAGGTAAAGCCCCTGTCAATCATAAAATCTCTTGCATAGGAAATAACCGCGGAGTGCAGCCTGGCGATATCCCCCATCAGGTAGTAAAAACCGTTGCCTGCCACTTTCCGGGCCGCGTCCAAGTCGATGCCGTTAAACCGCTCCATGATCTCCGTGTGGTACGGAATCTCGAAGTCCGGCACCACCGGCTCGCCAAAGCGCTCCAGCTCCACATTCTCGCTGTCGTCCTTTCCGATGGGCACGGAAGGGTCAATAATGTTCGGAATGGTCATCATGATCTTCAGGATCTTCTCGGAAAGCTCGCTCTCCTGGGCCTCCAGCTCCGCCAGACGGGCAGAATTTGCATTTACCTGGGCCTTGACCGCCTCGGCTTCCTCCTTCTTGCCCTGTCCCATAAGCTTTCCGATCTCCTTGGAGAGCTTATTGCGGGAGGCTCTGAGATCGTCCGCCTCCTTCTTTGCCTTGCGGCTCTTCTCGTCCAGCTCGATCACCTCATCCACCAGAGGCAGCTTGGCATCCTGGAATTTATTTCGAATATTCTGCTTTACGATCTCGGGATTTTCCCGCACAAACTTTAAATCTAACATGGTTTCCTCCTGGGTTTTGCGCCGTCAAGGACTGCCGCGCATTTCTAAAGCGGCGCCCGGCTGACCGCGGACGCCTTTCTTTAGAGTATATATCATTTTTCCCGGAAAGAAAAGCCCCTTCTTTCAAATCATGCGTCCCGCGACTCCACCACCACCAGCACGCCCTCCCGGAAGGTGATGGATGCCTCCTCGTCTTCCAGCTCATTGCTGATGCACAGGCTGGTTCCTATGGAGATATCCCGGTCCGTCAGGGGATACTTAAACCCCCGCAGGGTGATGCCCCGCACCTCCTCAGTCAGAGGCAGGAAGGAGATATAGGTCCCCCACGCATCTTTTTTCTTAAAATAGTGCTCCCCGTCAATCAGGTAGAGCTTATTTCCCGGATCCACAATGCAGGCCTGCACGCCCCGCTGCAGGCAGGGAAAGAGCAGATGGATATTTCCCAGAAGATGGTCAAGCCTTCCCCCGGTGGCGCCCAAAAGGACGATGTGGGAGGCCCCCATGGCCAATGCCCGCTTGATGGCCAGCTCCGTATCCGTGTCATCCTTCTCCGGCTGGTGCACCTCCCAGACAATGTGCTCCTGCCGCCTGAAATCCGCCAGAACAGCCGGGTCAACGGAGTCAAAATCCCCTACCGCTGCATCGGGCATAAGGCCCAGCGCTCCCGCTGCGGCCAGGCCGCGATCCACCGCAATAATCCGCTCAAATTTCTCCTTTGCCAAATAAGACCGGGCGAACTCCAAATCAATGGAGCCCCCGGTTATGATCAGACAGCGCTTCATGCTTCATATTCCCCGAATATGTCTAAAAATTCTCTCGTCCTGGCCCCAGGATCCTCCCCAAAGACAGCAGAGCCCGCCACAAACACATTTGCCCCGGCCTCCAGAACCTCCCGCACATTGGCCGAACTGATCCCTCCGTCTACCTGGATGTCCGCCGCAAGCTCCCGCTCGGTCAGAATCCGCCGCAGGGAGCGTATTTTTTCCATGGTGTAGGGGATGAATTTCTGGCCGCCGAAGCCGGGATTTACCGTCATGATGAGAACCATGTCCAGCTCCCCGAGAATCGGATCCAGAACGGACAGAGGCGTCGCCGGGTTTACTGCCACGCCCGCGCGCATCCCGCCCTCCTTGATCTGGTTTACCACCCGGTCCAGATGGGTGCAGGCCTCCGCGTGAACCGTGATCAGATCCGCCCCGCATCTGCACATATCCTCCACATAGCGGCCTGGCTCCTCCACCATCATGTGAACGTCAAACACCTTGTCCGTAATCTCCCGCAGGCTTTTAATCACAGGCATCCCAAAGGATATGCTGGGCACAAAGGCCCCGTCCATCACATCCAGGTGGATGTACTGGGCTCCCGCCTCGTCCACTGCCCGCACCTGCTCTCCCAGCCGTGTAAAATCCGCCGCCAGAATGGACGGCGCCAGCTTATAATGCATATCAGTATCTCCTTCTGTTCTTCAGTTCTTCATACATGAGCACGTAATTTTCATAGCGGCTTATGCTCACTTCTCCCTGGTTTACGGCGTCCTTGACCCCGCAGTCCCTCTCCCCCACATGGACGCAGCCTAAAAACCGGCAGCCGTCCTCAAAGCGGGCGAATTCAGGAAAATACCCCTTCAGCTCATCCGCCTCCATATCCGGCGGAAAGATGGAGCTGAACCCCGGAGTGTCCATCATGTAGGTACCCTCCTCCAGAAAAAACAGCTCACTGTGGCGGGTCGTGTGCTTTCCCCGCTCAATCTTCCGGCTGATGTCGCCGGTCTCCATGGAAGCCTGGGGGTGGATGGCATTGGTCAGGGTGGATTTTCCCACGCCCGAGGGACCTGCGAGAACCGTAGTTTTTCCCCGCATCAGGCTGCGCACAGCCTCCACTCCGTCCTCTTCCTTCGCGCTGATGATCCGCACCGGATATCCGGCCTTCTCATAGACGGCGCGGTACGCTTCCATCTCCTCCTCTCCGGCCAGATCCGCCTTGTTAAAGCAGATGATCACCGGCACCTGCTCCCGCTCCATCATCACCAGGAAGCGGTCCAGCAGGTTTAAGTTCGGAGCCGGATGGGTCAGGGCAAAGACCACCAGGGCCTGATCCACATTGGCCGCAGCCGGACGGATCAGCGCATTCTTCCGGGGAAGAATGGCATCCACATTCCCCTCCGCATCCGTCTCATCCAAAATCGTAAATTCCACATTATCCCCTACCAGGGGCTTGATGTCCTGTTTGCGGAATATCCCCTTGGCCCGGCAGGCGTACACCTTGTTCTTTCCATTGTCGACGTAATAAAAACCGCCGATTCCTTTCACTATCTTCCCCCGCATAGCTTCCTCTCCTATCCTGCGGGGAAAAAGGCCACGGGGTAGGACGCAATGACATTATCCAGATCATCCGCATCCACTACCTCCACGGTTCCTGAGTCCACGCCGTAGGCCCCGCGGATCCGGCTGATGACAATGGGGATATCCTGGGCGCCTACCACAAGCCTCGGGCTCATGAGAGTGGTGTACACATCGTCCCCGTTTACGGTCTGCTTTAACCGCACCAGAATCCGGATGCTGCTGCTCTGGGCTGCCGGCCCGATGTAGTCCCCCAGGGAGCAGGTCTGGTCAATAGATCCCACGTAATAGGAACCGCTTTCATCCGACTCTGTCTCTGTCTCCGCTCCGCTTATCACATAATCCACGGTGCTCTGAAGGGGCAGAATCGTCCCCGGCTCCACGGACTGGTTGATGATAATCCCTTCCGGCACCGTATCGCTCGCTTCATAGGTCACCGTTCCAGTGGTCAGGCCCGCTCCCGCCAGGAGGGCATCCGCCGTCACCTGATCCCGCCCCCGAAGCTCCGGAACCTGTCCGGGCACTACCTGCGGGCCGGTGCTCACATAGAGGGTCACGTTCTCCCCGGCCTTGGCCGTCTCGGGGCTGTAGCGGATCACATTTCCCTGGGGAACCGTATCATTTGGCTCTTCTCTCCTCTGCACCAGGAGATTTTTCTCTTTGAGAAGGGCCTCCGCCTGGTCCGCCGTCATCTGGGTGAGATTCAGGGCAGCCAGATCCACCTTGTCGCTTCCCAGGCTGATGGTAACGCCCACATCCGTCCCTTGCTCCACGGCATCGCCTTCCACCACGGTCTGGCTCATAACCTGGCCCTCCTCATAATTGTCGGAGTATTCCCTGGCCGTGACCGTCATCGTCAGACCGCAGTCCGACAGAGCCCGCCTGGCCTCCTCCTCCGTCATCCCGAGGATGCTTGGCATGGAAACCTGGTTATCCGAGATAGTCACCTCCACCGCAGGCAGGGATGTCTCCGCCGCCGCCGTGGTCCGGATATTCTCACTCGTCCTTGGGGTGAAAAGGCCGGTAAGCCGTGAGAGCAGGAAAATGACCACCGCCACGATGAGGATCGCCGCTACCACGCCGATGGCCGTGACAATCCGGTCAAACTGCGGATTTACATCGTCCTCCTCCGCGTCCCTGTGTTTTTTTCTGGGAGCCGGACGGCGCCGCCCCTCCTTGATCGCGCCCATCTCCTCCTTTGTCAGCATCCGGGTGCTGTCCGCGTCCGGCTCTGCCTCCTCCTGGACAGCCGCCAAAACATCCGCCTGGGGATCCACCAGAACCCGCCGCAGATCCGCAATCACGTCCTCCATGGCCCCATAGCGCATATCCGGCCGCTTTTGGGTGCATTTTAAGATGATCTGTTCCAACCCCGGGCAGATATCCGGATTATACTCTGTGGGCGGCACCACCGGGTCTTCCAGATGAGCCAGGGCCACAGCCACCGTATTGTCCCCCTCAAAGGGAACCTTTCCCGCAACCATCTCATACAGGGTGATGCCGAAAGAATAAATATCGCTGCGCTCATCGCAGTACCCGCCTCTGGCCTGCTCCGGGGAAATGTAGTGAACAGAACCCACGGCTGTCGCATTCATCGTCTGGGCGGAGACTGCCTTGGCAATCCCAAAATCCGCCACCTTCACCTTTCCATCCCGGGAAATGATAATATTCTGGGGCTTAATATCCCTGTGGACAATGTGATGGCTGTGGGCCGCCGCAATGCCTGACGCCACCTGGATGGCAATGCCGATGGCCTCCTTGTTCTCCAGGCAGCCCCTCTTTTCGATATAGCTCTTGAGGGTGACCCCCTCGATCAGCTCCATGACAATGTAGTGAAGCGCACCTTCCTCCACAACGTCGTAGACGCTGACAATGTTCGGGTGGGACAGCCGGGCCGCTGCCTGGGCCTCCATCCGGAATTTATCAATGAACGCCCTGTCAAAGGCGAATTCCTCTTTCAATACCTTAATGGCAACCAGACGGTTCAAGGTATGGCACTGGGCCTTATAGACCACAGACATGCCGCCTGATCCTATTTTTTCCAGAATCTCATAGCGGTTCTGCAGGTAGGTTCCGGGATTTAACATACAGCTCCTCCCCCTTCCTCAGGACGCACCAAAACCACGGCAATGTTGTCCACACCGCCCTGCCGGTTTGCCTCACCGATCAGACGGGCCGCCTTATCCTTTAAGCTTCCCCCGCCGGTTACAATCCGGCAGATAGTCTCGTCATCCACCATGTTGGTAAGACCGTCGGAGCACAGGAGAAAATAGTCTCCCGGATGCAGCTCCGCCTCAAAAAAATCCGCCTCCACAGCCCGCTCGATGCCCATGGCTCTGGTGATGATGTTCTTGTGGCTGTTGTAATACTCACTCCCTCTGTCCATCCTTCCCATGGCCACCATCTCCTCCACATAGGAGTGGTCCCGGGTAATCTGCCGGATGGCGCCGCCGGATATGAGGTACAGGCGGCTGTCCCCCACATTGGCCACGTAAAGGGTGTCCGCTTCCGCCACAGCCGCCACCAGAGTGCATCCCATGCCCTTTAGCTCTTCCCTTCGCCGTGACTCCTCATAGAGCCTCTCATTGACCTCCCGGATGCCTGTCTTGAGCTGCATCACCGGGGATCCCTGAGTCTGGCCGTGCAGATAGACCACCAGGTTCTCCACCGTATACCGGGATGCGTAATCGCCGGCCCTGTGGCCGCCCATGCCGTCGGCAACCAAGAAGAGGTTGGGAAGCGTCCCCACCCTCTCCGGCGAGGAATAGATATAATCCTGGTTCATGTTCCTGACCCTTCCGGTGTCAGTGAGTGCGTATGCCTCCACGGTTATCTCTCTCCTTCCATATAGCTCTTTCTCAGTTGGCCGCAGGCTCCGCCTATATCCCGGCCCATCTCTCTTCTAATAGTAACATTTATCCCATTTTTTTCAAGAATATTTTTAAAGTCAAGAACCGCCTGGCGTCTGGATTCCACATAATCCCTCTCTTTTATGGGATTTACGGGAATCAGGTTCACATGGCCATGAAGGCCCTTAAGGAGCCTTGCCAGGGCCTCCCCTTGGGCCGGGCTGTCATTCACTCCCCGCACCAGGCTGTACTCAAAGGTAAGCCGCCGCCCGGTCTGCTCATAATAATACCGGCAGGCCCTGAGCACGTCCTCAAGCTTATATGTATTGGCAATGGGCATGAGTTTTTTGCGCGTCTCATCGTCCGGCGCATGCAGGGACAGCGCCAGGGTGATGGGCAGCCCCTCTTCTGCCAGCCGCCGGACCTGGGGCACCAGCCCGCAGGTAGAAAGGGTCAGATTCCGGATGCTCATATTCATCCCCTTCTCATGGGAGATGAGACGCAGAAAGCGCACCACATTTTCATAATTGTCCAGAGGCTCCCCTGAGCCCATAATCACCACATTGGAGACGCGCTCCCCGGTCAAGGCCCGGATCCTGTAAACCTGATCCAGCATCTCTGAGGCCCGCAGATTCCGCGCCAGCCCGTCCAGAGTGGACGCACAGAACCGGCAGCCCATGCGGCAGCCGGCCTGGGATGAGATGCAGACGGAATTGCCGTGGCGGTACTTCATCCACACGCTTTCGATCACGTTGCCGTCCTCCAGGCGGAACAGGTACTTGCGGGTGCCGTCAATGGAGGAAATCCGCTCCCCCACAACCTCCAGGGCCGTGAGGCCAAACCGCTCTTCCAGCTTGTTCCGAAGCGCCGCGGAAAGGTTTGTCATGGAGGCAAAGTCCTCCGCTCCCTTCTCGTGGAGCCATTCAAAAATCTGTTTGGCCCTGAAAGATCGCTCTCCCAGGGCCTCCATCTCCTCCCCCAGTTCCTCGGGAGTCAGGGACTTGATATCCAGCCTGCCGGCATGATCCAATCGGTCCAGCATATTCATTCTCACTCCTGCCGTTTCAATAAACTGATAAAAAAGCCGTCAAAGGGGCCTGCTCCGGGAAGGAGCTGAAGGCATCCCTTCTGCCGGGAAACCCCGCCGGCGATCCCGTCCGGAAGCCGGTTTGAAAAATCCACCGGCTCAAAGGGGAAATTCTCCGCAAACCACCGGACATTTTCCTCATTCTCCAGCCGGTCAATGGTGCAGGTGCTGTAGAGCAAAAGCCCGCCCGGCTTCACGTACTGCCACACCACGGAGAGGATCTCCCGCTGAAGGGCTGCCAGCTCCCGCATCTTCTCCGGGGTCATGTGGTATTTGATATCCGGCTTTCTTCCCATAATCCCCAAACCGGAACAGGGAAGATCCGCAAGGACAATATCCGCTTTCTCCCGGGAATCCGGATCATACGCGAGGGCGTCCTGAAGGACGGCCCGCACGCCCGGCATGCGGCACCGGGCAATATTTTCCTCGATCATCTCAATCTTCTGGGGCGTCAGGTCCCGTGCCTCCACTGTCCCCGTGCCGTTCAGCCGGTCCGCCAGATGCAGGCTCTTCCCGCCGGGCGCAGCGCAGACATCAATGACGTAATCCCCGGGCCTGGGCGCGGCAATCTCTCCCACCAGCGCGGAGCTCGCATCCTGAACCTGGATCAGTCCCTCCCGGAAAGCCTCCAGATCCTCCAGCCGGTTCACCCGGGACAGGGCCAGCATGTACTCCATCCCGGGCAGGGGCTCTGCCTCCGCCTGCTGCGCGCGCAGGGAAGCCAAAATCTCATCTGCGGATGCCCGGCTCAAATTACACCGGACCCAGAGAGGCCGCTCCTTCAGAAAAGAAGCGCAGACCGTCTCCGCCCGCTCTCTTCCGTATTCTGCCTCCCACTGATCATAGATCCATTGGGGAATGGAATACCGCAGGGATGGGGAATCAAAGGCCGCGTCCGATGCAAACGCCGCTTTCTCCCGGGAAATGGAGCGGAGCACCCCGTTTACAAATCCCTTAAGCCCTGCAAAGCGGCGCTTTGCGGCCAGCTTCACCGCCTCATTGCACACAGCCGCGTCCGGCACCCGGTCCATATAGAGAATCTGGTACGCGCTCATGCGGAGCAACGTGCGGATCAGCGGCTTCATCTTCCTGATTTTGACGCTGGAATATTTTTCAATTATATAATCAATCTGAATAAGGTAATCCAGCGTTCCCTCCGCGGCCCGGGTGATAAAGGCTCGGTCCGACTTGTCCAGATACTGATATTTATAGAGTGCCTGTCCCAAAACCTGATGGATGAACGCCCCTTTTTCCAGGACTTCCATCAGGACATCCAGAACGATCTCCCGGTTTTCCAGGCCTCTGTCCACTGTCTTTGCCATGTCAATCGTCTCTCCGGTTCCCAAAGAGGATGAGGAGCCGCAGAAGCTGGAGAATGGAACCAGCCGCAGCCGCAACATAGGTCAGAGCCGCCGCATGCAGCACCTTTCTCGTCTGGCCCACCTCCTGGCCCTGGAGAATGCCGATGGAGTCCAGCAGCGTCACTGCCCGGTGGGAGGCATTGTACTCCACAGGCAGGGTCACCAGCTGAAAGAGCACGGCCAGGGAAAACAGAAGGATTCCGAGGCTGATCAGGCTGGAGCCGCCCAGAAGAAGGCCGATGATGATGAGGGGCCAGGAGAGCTGGGCGCCGAAGTTTGCCACGGGAACAAGGGCGGAGCGCAGCCGCAGAGGTCCATAATCCTGGGCGTCCTGCATGGCGTGCCCGCACTCGTGGGCCGCCACTCCGATAGCCGCAATGGAGGTGGAGCCATACACAGAATCCGACAGATTCACGGTCTTTGTCCTCGGATCATAGTGGTCCGTCAGATTTCCGTGCACCCGGCGGATGGTTACATCATAGATTCCCTGGGACTGGAGCAGCCGCCTGGCCGCTTCCTCCCCGGTCATGCCGCAGCGGCTGCGCACACCCGCGTACTGCTGGTAGGTGGAGCGCAGCTTTGCCGACGCACCCAGAGAAATCAGCACGCCTATGATGATCAGCACATAGGTTGGGTCAAACATATAATACATGGGATAATACATACTCGCTCACTCACTTTCACTTACTGGAATGGGTCTGCCTGCTCCCGCAGACATCGCCCGGCTTTATGGGACAGCCTCTGAGGAAGGACGCGGCGTCCATCCGCTTCTTTCCCTCAAGCTGAAGCTCTTTGATCTGTAGGATTCCCCTGCCTGTGCACACCGCAAGCCCTTCCTTGTCCGCCCGGACCACCTGGCCGGGGACAGGCGCCTGAAGGGACGCGTCCGGAGCGCACGCCGATTCCTCCGCAATCACCTGGGCGCTCCACACCTTGATGGTCCGGCCGTTCCAGCCCGTGTAGGCGCTGGGCCAGGGATTTAAGCCCCGGATCAGCCGCTCGATCTCCTCTGCCGGCATGGTCCAGTCAATATCTCCCATGGACTTGGTAAGCATCTTGGCATAGCAGGTGCCGCTCTCCCCCTGGGGAACCGGCCGGATACTTCCCTCCTCCAGTTTCTTTAAGGTGGACAAAATCAGAGGGCCGCCGGCCTGGCTCAGCTTGTCGTGGAGGCTTCCGCCTGTCTCATCCGGGGCAATGGGGATCACCACCCGCTCCAGCATATCGCCTGTGTCCAATCCTTCGTTCATCTGCATGGTGGTGATTCCCGTCTCCTTCTCCCCCTGGATGATGGCCCACTGGATGGGAGCCGCTCCCCGGTACTTGGGAAGCAGGGAGGCGTGGATGTTCACGCAGCCAAAGGCCGGCAGCTCCAAAATCTCCTTTGTGAGAATCTGCCCAAAGGCAGCCACCACGATGACCTGCGGGGCCAGATCCCGCAAAACACAGACAAACGCTGCCTCCCGCACCTTCACCGGCTGGTACACCGGGATCCCGTGCTCCACGGCCCAGACCTTCACCGGGGTCATCTGCACGGCTTTCCCCCGCCCTTTCTGCTTGTCCGGCTGGGTCACCACCGCCGCGATCTCATGCCCGCCCTCGGCCAGAGCCGCAAGGGCCGGCACAGCAAAATCCGGCGTTCCCATAAATACAATCCGCATACTTATTCTTCCCCGCTCTCTTCCTCTGATTCTACGTCCATCAGTTCTCCTTCTACGAGCTCCACATAGAGCTGTCCGTCCAGATGGGCCAGCTCATGGCAGACAGCCCTCGCCAGAAGGCCTTCCGCCTCCAGCTCAAAGGGCTCCATCTCCGCATCCAGAGCCCGCACGCGCACACGTTCCGGCCGGGTGACAATGCCGGTCTTTCCCGGCACGCTCAGGCAGCCCTCATAGCCGGTCTGCTCCCCCTCCTGTTCCGTAATTTCCGGATTGATGAGAACGTACTGATTCCCATCCTCCACATCTATGGTGACAAGACGCTTTAAAATCCCCACCTGGGGAGCTGCCAGGCCAACGCCGTTTGCCTGGTACATGGTCTCAAACATGTCCTCCACCAGCTCCTTCATCCGGGGCGTCATCTCCTTTACCGGCTTGCATTTCTTCGTCAAGATTTCATCTCCGATTACCCGTATCTGCCGAACTGCCATTGCTTTATAATCTCCTTTTGGTTTTACCTCAATTCATACTGGGCCAGAACCCTGTCCTTCTCTTTTTCCCTGAGAAAGACCTCCGCCCGCTTCCTAATCTGTATCAGTATATCATAGTTTTCATGCTTTATATATAAAATTTTTCTATAAATATCATTAATTTTGTAGATTGGGGCGTTTACCGGGCCGATAAACGCAGGCGGATTTTCCTCCTCCCGTATGCAGTCCGCCAGCCCCTGGGCAGCCTGTTCCAGCGCCTCGGGACGGGCGCAGGAGAGCTGTATGGTCAAAAGCCCCATAGCCGGCGGATAGCCGAGCAGCCGGCGGTAAGCCATCTCCTGCCGGTAAAACGCCTGATAATCCTGCCGGGCAGCGGCCCGGATGCTGTAGTGGTCCGGCTGGTAGGTCTGGATGATCACATTCCCCGCAAGCCCTCCCCTTCCGGCCCGGCCCGCCGCCTGGGTAAGAAGGGCAAATGTCTCCTCTCCGCAGCGGTAATCCGAAGCATAGAGGGACAGATCCGCCGCCAGGGCCCCCACCAGGGTGACTCTGGGAAAATCGTGACCCTTTACGATCATCTGGGTTCCGATGAGGATATCCGCCTCCCCTCTGGCAAAGGCGGACAAAATTTCCTGGTGTCCACCCTTCTTCGAGGTCGTGTCCAGATCCATCCGCAGAATCCGCGCCTTCGGAAAAAGAGCCGCGGCCATCTCTTCGATCTTCTGGGTGCCTGTCCCAAAGGGAGCGATGTAGGGGGAGCCGCAGGAAGGGCAGACCTTTGGCTGTGCCGTGCTGTAGCCGCAGTAGTGGCAGATCATCCGGCCATTCCGGTGGAGGGTCAGCGTCACATCGCAGTGAGGGCATTTGACCGCCTCCCCGCAGGAACGGCAGGAGACAAAATTCGCATACCCTCTCCGGTTGATGAAGAGCATGGTCTGCTCTCCCTTTTGCAGCCGGTCCTCCATCAGCTCCTTTAACCTGCGGCTGAATATGGATCGGTTTCCCTGGGCCAGTTCCATCCGCAGATCCACCACCTCCACCGCAGGAAGGGCCGCCTCCTTCTTTGCCCGCTCCTTCAGGGTAAACAGGCCGTATTCCCCGGCCAGGGCTCTGGCATAGCTCTCCAGGGAGGGGGTCGCGGAGCCCAGAATAAGACTCGCCCCGGCCATCCTGGCGCGCTCAGCCGCCGTCTCCCTGGCGTCATACCGCGGCGCCAGCTCGCTCCGGTAAGAATTTTCGTGCTCCTCATCGATGACAATCAGGCCCAGCCGCTCAAAGGGCGCAAAAAGAGCGGACCTGGGGCCCACGATGATAGCAATGTCCCCGGTTCTTGCCCGCTCATACTGGTCATAGCGCTCTCCCGCAGACATCCGGGAGTTCAGGACGGAGACCCTGTCTCCAAAACGGCGGTAAAAGCGCATCACGGTCTGCCAAGTTAGGGATATCTCCGGAATCAGGACGATGGCCTGCTTTCCCTGGCCGATCACCCGCGCCATAAGCTCCATATAGACCTCTGTCTTTCCGCTCCCCGTGACGCCGTGGATCAGGTAGGTGCCGCGGATTCCCCCGGCATAATCTGCCCAGATTCCCTCCACTGCCCGCTCCTGCTCCCCGTTAAGGCGCACAGGCAGAGGGGCCGCGTTCCCTCTCTCCGGGGCTCCTGCTCCTTCCTCCCCGGAATCGTTTCCTGCCTCCAGACGGCGCATTTCCAGAAGGGGATTGCGGTAGCGCTCCACCACCTCCACCGCAATCACTCCCGCTTCCTGAAGGGGCGCCAGGGAGGCGGCCGTGAGCTTTAACTCCCCCGCTGCCTGCTCGTAGGGAATGGCCCCCTGATCCCGCAGGGCTGTGAGAAGGCGCAGCCTTGCCTTAAACCCTTTCTTTTCCGCCTCCCGGATGGCAGCCGCAAGCTCTTCCTGCCCCAGCAGGCAACGGATTCTCTTCTTCACGGCCTGGCGCACCTTCTGCTTTACCGGAAGAACCGTTTTTAGGGCCTGGTTCATAGTGGAACCGTACCGCTCCTTCATCCACCAGGCCAGCCAGATGAGCTGGGACTGGGCCGTAACGCTTCCCTTTACGATCCCCGCCACATCCTTGATCCTGGCCTCATCAAATTCCGGCGTCTCCGTCAGCTCCACCACATATCCCTTCCGGGTCTTATTTCCTGCTCCAAAAGGAATATACACCTGGCTACCCGCCCGGATTTTTCCCGCAAGCTCCCCGGGAACCCGATACTGAAATACCCGGTCCACGCTCTCATGAGATATGTCGATGATAATATTGGCATACATTCCTGCTCACCTCGCTGACATCCGGCGGTTGCCGCCTTCATGGCTCCTCTATACCGACATTGCACGCTTTTCAAATCCCGCGAAGCGCCCGGCAAACACCAGGGCGCGGAACACCCAGTCAATAAACATGCCGTACCACACGCCGGGCACTCCCAAATCAAACAGATAAACAAACAGGTAGGCAAATCCGATCCGGAACGCCCACATGGAGAACACGGACACCGCCATGGTAAACCGCGCATCCAGCGCTGCCCGGAGCGCGTTTGGCAGCGTAAAAGCCGCCGGCCACAAAATCATGGCCACGCAGTGCGCCTGCAGGAGCACATGGGAAATGGCCGCCGCCTCCGGAGACAGATTGTAAAATGACACCAGAAGATCTGTCCCAAAAAACATAGCCGTGCTGAGCACCGCCAGAATCAGATAATTCACTGCCAGAAGCACCTCCGTATAATGCATGGCCTCCCTGGGTTTTCCCGCGCCCACGCACTGTCCCACAATGGTGATCAGCCCCAGCCCCAGCGCGTTGCCCGGAAGATAGAGCAGCGTCACCAGATTGCAGGCCACCGCATAGCTGGCGATGGAAGCGGTTCCCAGGGAAGAAACCAGGCTCTGGAGAAAGATTTTTCCGAACTGAAACATACCGTTCTCCAATCCCCCGGGAATGCCGACGGAGAGGATGGTGCGTATCATTCCGGAATGGGGCTTTAAGGCTTTTAATCCTGAAATACGGATTTCATTGTGCCGGTTCTGGAGCAGGACAAAGATCAAAACAGCAGCCGTCATGCGGCTTACAAGAGTCGGATATGCCACGCCGGCCACTCCCATTTTCAGGCCGAACACACAGACAGCATTGCCCGTAATATTGATCCCGTTCATAACCAAAGAGGTAAACATGGATACCTTTGCGTTTCCCATAGAGCGGAAAAGAGCCGCGCAGGCATTGTAAAGTCCGATAAATGGGTATGACATAGCCGTAATCAGGAAATAGGTCTGCGCATTGTCCATTACCTCCCGCTCCACCTGCCCGAATATAGCGGAGAGCAGGCGGCGGTTTCCGGCCAAGGCAACCGCGGTGACTCCCAGCGAGATAGCCAGAGTAACAAAAACAAGCTGTCCTGCTGCCGTTCCCGCATCCCTGACCTGACGTTTCCCCAGATACTGGGAATAGACTACTGCGCCTCCCGTGGCCATCGCCCCCATAATTTGTATGATCAGTATGCTGATGGAGTCCACGAGGGAGACGCCGGACACCGCCGCCTCCCCCACAGCCGCCACCATGACCACATCGGCCATTCCCACCAGCACCGTAAGAATCTGCTCCACAATCAGAGGAGCCAAAAGCTTAATCAATTGCGTCCTTGTAAACATGGATTTTTCCGCTGCCTTTTTCTCTTTCTTGTATTTTCCCGGCGTTTCAGGCGCGCTCTAAAGCCGCGCGGCCTCCAGACGGCAGCTTCCCCGTTCTGCCCGCAGGCAGGAGCTGAAAAACTCCCTGGCCGCCCGGATGAGATACCAGGTATCGAGCACGCCGGCTGTCTCATAGGGAGAGTGCATAGCCAGCTGCGGCAGTCCGATGTCCACCGTGCGGACGGGCACATGGCTGCTCGAGAGATTTCCCAGAGTAGATCCGCCGGGAATGTCCGAGTGATTGGTAAAGGTCTGGAAGGGCACGCCCGCGCGCCCGCAGAGTTCCTTGAAAACAGCGGCGGAAACCGCGTCCGTGGTGTATTTCTGGCCGCCGTGGTATTTGATCACAATCCCCTGGTTCATCAGCGGCCGGTTTACGGGATCCGCTTTGTCACCCTGGTTTGGATGGACTGCATGGGCATTGTCCGCGGAGATCATAAAGCTGGAGGAAATGGCCTGCTGAAATGCCTGCCCGTCCTTCCCCGCGCTGCTGCTTATGCGGCTCAAAACATCATACAAAAGGGTGGAATCCGCCCCTTGTCTGGTACAGCTTCCCACCTCTTCATTGTCAAACACCGCATGAACCTGGACACAGTCCGGATGGGAACCGGCCAGGAAGCCCTTCAATGAGGAAAACGCGCACTGCAGATCGTCCAGCCTGGGGCCTGACACAAATTCTTCCTCAGCGCCCCAGATCGTCCCGGGCGTCCGGTTGTAGAGGAACAGGTCATGTCCCAGGACATCTTCCGGGCCAACCTCGGCGCTCTCCGCCACAATCTTAAGGAACGTGCCCTTGCCTTCGCCGCCCGCATAGATGGGCAGCATATCCTTCTGGATATTGTATTTATACCCCTCGTTCACCGCCCGGTTCATGTGGATGGCCAGGCTCGGAATCATGAGCAGATCCCGGTCCACGTGCACCAGGCGCACGTCTATCCCCTGCTCTGTGCGGACCGCCAGGCGACCGGATACGGACAGGGGCCGGTCGAACCATGGAGCACAGAGCATCCCTCCGTATTTCTCCACGTTCAGCTTGCCGTACCAGCCCTCCGACTCCATCTCCGGGTTCTCTTTGATCTTAAAAGAGGGAGAGTCGCTGTGGCTGGCCATAATGTGAAAGCCCGCAAAATCCCATTTCGGAATCTTAAACGCGATCAGCGAGGACTGGTTGCGGGTCACAAAGTACCGGCCGCCCTCTTTTAAATCCCAGGCTTCCTCCTCAAACAGCTCTTCAAAGCCCTCCGCCCGCAGACGGCGCGCCTGGGCCTCCACCGCGTGAAAGCAGTCCGGGCTTTCCTTTATAAATTGCAGAAGTTCCTCCGCGGCCTCCTTCGCCGCTTTTCTCTTTTCCATATCGGTCTGTTCTCCTTTATTTCCGTCCAATTTCCCCTGCCGGACGCTGTTTTTCAAGCCGTTCCAGAAGATGCTTCACCGCCCCCGAAAGCCCCATGCTGTTGGATCCCTTAAACAGGACGCCGTCTCCTGCCCGCAGGCCGGCATCCAGCCAGGCATTTACCTCATCCAGGGTTCCGCAGTATTGAACGCACGGAATGGCGGCAGCCGCGCCCGCTCCGATCTCCTCTGCCAGCTCCCCAAAAAGCACCAGGCAGTCCACAGGATGGGCCGCCGCGAAAGCGCCCACCTCCCGGTGAAATTTTGCGGCTTCATCCCCCAGCTCCCGCATATCCGCAAGCACGGCAATCCGCCGCCCGCAGTCCGGCAGGGAGCAGAGCACTTCGATGCCGGCCTTCATAGAAGCGGGGCTGGCATTATAACTGTCATCGATAATGGTGAGGCCGCCGGCATGTACAATCTGCTGCCGTCCCTTGTAGCCCGCAAACTCCCCAAGCCGCCGGGCCGCTGCCTTTAGATCCACCCCGAAGTGATCCGCCACGGCCAGGGACGCCAGGGCATTGGACACCATATGGCTTCCCATAACCCGAAGGTGAACGGGAACACGCCGGCCGGCGCAGACCGCTGTAAAGACCGGATATCCATCCTCCAGGCGCAGATCCTCGCACCTGTAGTCACACGTATCTCCCATCCCATAGCGGACGATCCGCCGGCCCGGAATCTTCACGGCGGCCAGAAGGGGATCGTCCCCATTTAAAAACAGCACGCCGTCCTCCGGCATCCCGTCCTGGATGCAGAGTTTTTCATGGAGAATATTTTCCTGGGAGCCCAGCTGTTCGATGTGAGCCACGCCGATATTGGTTATAATGGCGCAGTCCACCCGGGCCACCCGGGCAATCCGCGTCATCTCGCCGGGCTCGCTCATGCCCAGCTCAATCACGCCCATCCGGGCGTCCTCAGGGATCTCCGCCAGGGTGATGGGAACCCCTACCTGGCTGTTGCTGTTGCCCGGCGTCTTATATACCCGAAAACCAGCGCTTAAGGCGGCGGCAGCCATCTCCCGCGTGGTGGTCTTTCCCACGCTTCCCGTCACTCCCACAAGAGGAATGGATATCTGATCCCGCAGATAGCTTCCCAGCGCCTGGAGAGCCCTGCGGGTATCATCCACCGCAATCCAGGCAGCGGACAGGCAGCGCTGGCTGGCCGGCCCGGAGAAGGCCTGACCGGTCTCAAAAGCGGCGGCATTTGCATCTCCCGCCGGGGCGCTCTCCCCCTGCGCCGCTTTTCTTCCCGTCTGCTCCGCCACGGCTCGCTCCACATCCTCCCTGGTGCGGTGACGGCTGGTAAATACGGCGGACGCGCCATTTTCCAATGCCTGACAGATAAAATCATGAGCGTCCACCCGCTCCCCGATCACCGGCACAAACAGATCATTCCCCTTCATGGTTCGGGAATCCAGACTGATGTGGGTGAGAAGGCGGCCTCCCTCGCCGGCAATCAGCCTTCCGCCCACAGCCCGGGCCGTCTCCTGCGCAGTTAGTCTCAGCATGGCTTTCCCTCTTTTCTGAGCGCCTCAATGGTCTCTTCAATAACCTCCCGATCCAGGAAATGGGTGCGCACTCCATTCACCTCCTGGTAGTCCTCATGCCCTTTGCCGATCACGGCGATCATATCACCCTCTTCGGCATTGCGGATGCTGTAAGCAATGGCCTCCCTGCGGTCCGGTATCAGCATATATGCGCCATGTGCCTTTTCCACGCTTTTCCGGATATCCTCCAGGATATCCTCCACCTTCTCATACCGGGAATTGTCCGCCGTCAGGATACACAAATCTGCCATGCGGCCTCCGCTCTCTCCCATAGAATACCTTCGATCCTTGGAGCGGTTGCCTCCGCAGCCAAACACGCATACCAGGCGTTTGGGAGAATACTGGCGCAGGGTGGCTAAAAGGCTCTCCATGCTCACCGCGTTGTGAGCATAGTCTACCAGCACCGTCATCCGAGGCGACTTGTAGACAATCTCCATGCGGCCGTTGACCCGAATGCGCTCCATAACTCCTGCCGCCGCAGACAACACATCCACTCCCAAAAGGCCGGCCATCCCTATGGCCGCCAGGGCATTTTCCACATTGAAATATCCAGGGATGCCCAGGCGTACTTTCATGTTCACCATTCCATTTACATAAAATTCCGTACCTACAAACTTCGGCGCCGACACATATGCAATGTGGGAGGCGCAGAAGTCCGGATGCTCTCCCGACATTCTGCCCGTATCTGTCTCCTTTAATACCTCATAGGTGTAGAGCTTGCAGGTAGCATTCTTTACAATCTCCTCAAAATGACTGTCCCCGCGGTTCACAAGCCCTTGCCGGCATGAGGAGAGAAGACGCGTCTTGCACGCAAGATATTCCGCAAAATCCTTGTGCTCATCCGGCCCGATATGATCCGGCGTAATGTTGGTAAAGAGGCCGAAGTCAAAATAAATCCCGTCTACACGGCGCATTTTGACGCTTTGGGAGGAAACCTCCATCACCGCGTACTCGCAGCCCGCCTCCACCATTTTTGCAAAGGCCTGGTGAAGCTCATAGGACTCCGGCGTGGTGTTCTGTGTGGGGGTTGTCTCTTCCCCTATGACAATGCCAGTGGTTCCGATCAGGCCTGTCTTTTTTCCCGCCGCCTCCAGAATCTCCCGTATCATATGGGTCGTGGTCGTCTTTCCCTTGGTGCCTGTGACCCCGATGAGCACCAGTTTCCGGGCGGGATATCCAAAGCGGGCCGCAGAGAGAAGTGCCAGCGCCCGTCTTCCATCCTTCACACGGAGAACCGTCACTGCGCCGCGCTCCTCCTCCGAAAGCCCGGAGGCAGCCATCTCCTCCTCAATATCCCGCTCCGCCGCAATGACGCGCACTCCGGCCTTCAGCACCTGGGGGATAAAGCGGTGGGAATCCACCCGGCTCCCGGCCATACACACAAACACATCCCCGGCCTTCGCTTTCCGTGAATCATACGAAACTTCCCGCACTTCCGCATCCAGGCTTCCCCCGGCCAGCTCATATTCCAGTCCGTCCAGCCAATCCTTTAGTTTCATTGTCCAGTCCTTTCTTTTCTTTATTTCTGCGGGCAATAGCCGGGCGGACGTGCATGCGCATCCGTCCGGCAGCCGCCGTGAGGATTCAGATCCCCTTTAAAACAGACCTGTGATTTGTCCGTTCTTATCCACGTCAATTCCTTCTGCCGCAGGTACCCTGGGAAGGCCCGGCATGGTCATAATGGAGCCTGTGAGGGCCACAACAAACCCTGCGCCGGCCGACACGTAGGCGTCCCGCACATTCACCGTAAATCCGGTGGGCCTTCCCAGCTTTGTCTGATCATCTGACAGAGAATACTGGGTCTTGGCCATACAGACCGGAAGATTCCCAAATCCCATTGCCTCAATATTTTTCAGCGCTTTTGCGGCCGCCGGGCTGTAGGAGACATCGTCCGCGCCGTAGATCTCCCTGGCAATGGTCTGTATTTTGTCTTTCAGTCCCAGGGCGTCAGGATACAGTACCTGGAACCGTGAGGGCTTGTGCTCCAGTGTGTCCAGAACTTTCTTCGCCAGCTCAATGCCGCCTTCTCCTCCCTTTGCCCATACCTCGGAAAGGGCAAACTCACACCCCTGCCGCTCGCAGAACTGCTTAATGTAAGCATATTCCTCCTCCGTATCCGAGGTGAAGGAATTGAGGGTGACGATCACAGGGACATGGTACTTCTGGATGTTCTCAATATGCTTTTCCAGATTCACAATTCCCCGTTTTAACGCCTCCAGGTTCTCCTCGCCCAGCTTATCCTTGGGCACTCCGCCATTGTACTTTAATGCCCGGACCGTGGCCACCAGCACCACCGCATCCGGCTTTAATCCCGCCATGCGGCATTTGATGTCCAAAAATTTCTCCGCACCCAGATCCGCGCCGAAGCCCGCCTCCGTAACGGTAATGTCTCCCAGCTTCAGAGCCATCCGTGTAGCCCGAACGCTGTTGCAGCCGTGGGCAATATTGGCAAATGGACCTCCGTGGACAATGGCCCCCGTATGCTCCAGGGTCTGAATCAGATTGGGCTTCAGGGCATCTTTCAAGAGGGCGGCCATAGCCCCAACCGCTTTCAGATCCTTTGCTGTCACCGGCTGTCCCGCGAAATTGTAAGCCACAATAATCCGCCCCAGACGCTCCTTCAGGTCCTCCATATTGTCTGCCAGGCACAGAATCGCCATGATCTCCGAGGCCACGGTGATCACAAAGTGGTCTTCCCGGACCATGCCGTCCGCCTTTGCCCCAAGGCCAATGACAATGTTGCGCAGCGCCCGGTCGTTCATATCCTCACAGCGCTTCCACAGGACCTGGCGCGGGTCAATTCCCAGGGAATTTCCCTGCTGGATATGATTGTCCAGAAGGGCGGCAAGCAGGTTGTTGGCTGAAGTGATCGCATGGAAGTCCCCTGTAAAATGGAGGTTCAGATCCTCCATGGGGACGACCTGAGCGTAACCGCCTCCGGCCGCTCCTCCCTTGATTCCAAAGCAGGGCCCCAGGGACGGCTCCCTGAGAGCCAGCATGGCCTTTACTCCCATCCGGCCAAAAGCTTCTCCCAGCCCGATGGTGGTGGTCGTCTTTCCCTCCCCCGCCGGTGTGGGATTGATGGCCGTCACCAGCACCAGCTTTCCGTCCGGCCGGTCTTTTATCCGCTCCCACAGGCCGTCGGAGAGCTTTGCCTTGTACTTTCCGTAAAGCTCCAGCTCATCCGCCTCAATTCCATAGGCCGCGGCCACCTCCCCGATGGGCTGCATGCTTGTCTCCTGCGCAATCTCAATGTCTGTCTTCATCACTCTATCCCTCCTCATTTTTTATCATTTCTTCAAACTCCTGGGCGGTCATAAGGATTTTCCGGGGTTTTGTCCCCTCCTCCTCTCCCACCACACCGGCCTCCGCAAGCTGGTCCATAATACGGGCCGCACGGTTAAAGCCGATCTTAAACATTCTCTGGAGCATGCCGATGGATGCCTTCTCCTTTTCTATAATAAACCGGCCTGCCTGGACGAAATACTCATCCCGCCCGGCAGAGCTTCCGCCGGCCGCTGCCGGAGAAGCCATCTGGCTTGCCACCTCTTTGCTGTAATCCGCCGTCAGCCCCTGCTCCGTGAGGAAGTTCACCACGCGCCCCACTTCCTCGTCGGATACAAACGCCCCCTGCACTCTCTGGGGCTTGGGCATACCCGCGGGATAAAAAAGCATATCGCCCTGTCCCAAAAGCTTCTCCGCCCCGTTCATATCGATAATGGTCCGGGAATCCGTTCCCGAGGACACGGCAAACGCAATACGCGAAGGCACATTGGCCTTGATCAGACCTGTAATTACGTTTACCGAGGGCCTCTGAGTCGCGATCACCAGGTGAATGCCCGCTGCTCTGGCAAGCTGGGCCAGACGGCAGATGGCATCCTCCACCTCTCCCGGCGCGACCATCATGAGATCTGCCAGCTCGTCGATAATGATCACGATCTGCGGCAGCTTCCCGGGTTTTTCCTCCCCCTCGATATCGGGGAGCTCGTCAATCCGCGCATTGTATCCCTTTAAATCCCGCACATTGCAGCGGGCGAATTTCTTGTACCGGTCCTCCATCTCCGCCACCGCCCAGTTTAAGGCTCCGGAAGCTTTCTTGGGATCTGTCACCACAGGAATCAGAAGGTGCGGAATCCCGTTATATACGCTCAGCTCCACCACCTTGGGATCCACCATAATCAGCCGCACATCCTCCGGCTTTGACTTATAAATCAGGCTCATAATAATGGTATTGATGCACACGGATTTTCCCGAACCCGTGGCGCCCGCAATGAGAAGATGGGGCATCTTTGCAATATCCGCCACCACCGGCTGGCCCGCAATATCCTTTCCCACGGCGAATGCCAGGCTCGACTTGTGGTGTTTGAAGGCATCGGACTCCAGGAGATCGCGCAGATGGATGGTATTTTTCTCCTTGTTCGGCACCTCAATGCCCACTGCGGATTTTCCCGGTATGGGAGCCTCGATCCGGATATCCGTGGCCGCAAGGCTCAGCTTGATATCATCGGATAGACCCACAATACGGCTCACCTTCACGCCCTGCTCCGGCAGAAGCTCATACCGTGTAACCGTGGGGCCGCAGCTTATATTGGTCACTGTAACGCCCACGCCGAAATTGCGCAGGGTCTGCGCCAGCTTCATGGCCGTAGCCCGGTATTCGCTCTCCGAGCCGCCGCCCGCGCCTTTTCCCCCCCGTTTCAGAAGGCTGAGGGGAGGAAATACATATTCCTTCTTCGGCGGCTCTTCCACCTGGGGAATCCCTGCTTCCTCCCTGTGTTCCTCCCGCTTCTTCTCAATCTTTTCCTGAAGGAGCTCCGTCTCCGTCTCGATCACCTTGCCGGAGGCTGTTGTCACTGTCTTCGGCTCCTCCGCCACAAAGATGCTGTCGTAGTTTACGCCGTCTTCCGCGGGCTCCGTCCGGTATGTATCCGTATCCTCGGCAGGGCCGGCCGGCCCGTTTACATCCTCCTGCCAGGGAGGCGTCTCCTCTTCTGCCGTTTCCAAATCCTGTCGGGCGGCCATATTTTCCGCAGCCGGAGCCATATCCAGTTCCTCCAGCGTACGGGAGTCTTTCGGAAGGCGTATGGCATCCCAGGGTTCATCCGCAAAGTCATCCTCTTCGTCCGTCTCCGCGTGAAGGCCGGTGATCACCGGCTCGCCATATGAGCCGGCATGGCCCTCCAGGGAATCCGCAATGGAGGAAATATTCTCTTCCTCCCCATCCGTTCCGAAATCCTCAGAAAAGGCCTCCTTCTCGTCAAATGCTTCCGCCTCCCCGGAGGAATCCCCAAAGGAATTCTCCCCCAGCTTCGTAGCATTCAGGTTCACGCCGCGCACGCGCTGCTGCCGTTCTTCCTCCTCCTGTTCCCGGCGCTCCTTCACCCTCTGGGCATGGATCTCCCTGCGGCGGTCCATATCCTCCCTTGCGTATTGGTAGGCTTTGCCGCCGCCCTTTTTCAGCAGAGATACAAACGACCGCTCCGTAATGCAGACCAGGCACAGAATAAAAAGGGCAAGCAGCACCAAGCAGGTTCCCACCCTTCCGACAGCTATGGTCAAAAACGAGGTCAGAAGCCCCCCCACGAGGCCTCCTCCCGCCCCATTGGCCGAGGAGCGCGTATAATAATCCACCCAGGAAACAATCTCCTGCTTTCCCCCAAAAAAGATCTCAAGCAGCCCGCAAAGAGTCAGAAGTCCTGCGATCACAGCCGCCAGCTTCACAGCCGCATGGCGGTTTCCGCGGTTTGAGAGGTGAAAGCAGGTCCCCACAAAAAGCACCGGCGGAATAATATAGCCGAGAGCGCCGAACACTCCCAGCTGAAAACTGCGAAGCACCTCCCCCAATGTACCGCACAGATGAAAATTGCTCAGAAAAAGCAGAACAGCCACAGCAAAAGAGCAGATGATGATCACCTCTGCCCTCATAAATCCGCTCTCTTCTTCCTCATATCCGCTGCGGCCGGAACCCGCACGCCCTTTCGCGGAAGTGCCCGTCCCCTGTTTTCCGGGCTTTTTCGTCCCTGTCTTTTTCTTCTTTGCTGAATCTGCCACTGCTGCAGCCTCCTGTCCAATCGTTCTCATGTCAAGCACGCATTCCCGGCAGCCGTACGGACAGGAAATTGTCCGCCGTCCGGACAGCCGCCATTTATGCACTTTATTTAGTATACAAAAAAATTGCCGGAAATGCAACTTCACAAGAAAACACGCAAAAGAGACAGTCCCGTGAAAATCAGCATACAAAAAATCCTGCACTTCACAGAACTGTCTCCTTCTCAAACATCGGAAAGCAACATCCTTAGCAGCCGCTGTCCCCCTCTTCTTTTTTCCGGAAATACCGGTCCAAAAACGGGGCATACATCCGCTCCTCCGCATCCATACGCGCTTTCACCGCATCCTCAAAACACTGGAAGGTACCCAAGTTATAAACCTTTCCCTGAAACCCAATGGCAGCCCGCCACCTGCCGTTCTCCCTCTGGTAAACGCCCCTGCATCCGCCGGTATTGCCGGAGCAGGTTCCGGACTTTGCGATCCTCTCCACGCAGGTACCCTCGACAAAATGGATTGCCTTCTTCATATTCTCACGCCGAACGGTTTCCCGCAGCATCCGTACCAGGGATTCCGGCAGGAGAATAATGCGTATCTTTCCTTTGCTGCAGATACGGGCCATCCTCTGTCCCAGAGCCTCCACCGTAATGCAGTTCAATTCACTGATCCGTATCCCCGTGGCGCCGATCGTCTGCAAAATACCGCTCAGCCGCCCCTTTCCGCGCCTCTGCGCCTCTTCCACCAGACGCTGGTATTCCCGCCGGTTCAGTTCCCGCTTCTCAGACCGGAAAACCTGGCGCTGGATACGGAATGCCTGAATACAGCACTCTCCCCTCCCGATGAATTTCAGATAGCAATTTAACGCCGCGATCATGGAGTTGGCGCTGCTGACCTGGTAATGCTCCAGCAGGTATTCTTTGTATTTCATCACGTGTTCTTTCTGCGGCTTCTCCCCCCGTTCCAGTCCGGCAAACCGAAGAAAACGCCTTGCGTCCCCAACGTATTTGTCCACGGTGTTTTTGCTTTTCTCCTGCTCCTTCAGATATATCTTAAAATTTTCCAGCTGTCTGTCCTTCTTTTCCATCCCGTCTGCCTCCTTCTCCCGTCCCTCGGACGGACGATATTTATATTAGTATAAACCATCCGGAGGCGTCTGCAGACGTACAACTTTTCATCCGCTCACCCGTCAAAAAGAGCGGCGGATCACACAGGCAATCCGCCGCTCTTTTTCTGAATCGCAGCACCGAATGGTGCGCTTGTTATGAAGTTGCTTTATCTCATTTCATCACAGCCCAAAATACGCCACACCCGCCTCAAACAGCTTCATATCCTGCTCGCCGTAGATATTCACCGCCACGGACTCGCCCCGCCGCTCGCAGTGGGCCATCTTGCCGAAGATCCGGCCGTCCGGGCTGGTGATTCCCTCGATGGCCATGTAAGAGCCGTTGGGGTTCCAGTATTCGTCCATGGTGGGACGGCCCAGTTCATCCACGTACTGGGTGGCTACCTGGCCGTCGGCAAAGAGCCGGGAGAGCCAGGAGGCGTCCGCCACGAACCGCCCCTCTCCGTGGGAAGCAGGGCTGCAGTACACGCCTCCAAGCTCCGCCTTGGAAAGCCAGGGAGACTTATTGGAGACCACCTTGGTATATACCATCTTGGACACATGGCGGCCGATGGTGTTCATCGCCAAGGTGGGGGAATCGGGCCTCTGCTCGCAGATCTTGCCCCCGGGCACGAGCCCCAGCTTGATGAGGGCCTGGAACCCATTGCAGATGCCCAGCATCAGGCCGTCCCGCTCATTTAAAAGCCGGTGCACCGCGTCCTTTATGGCCGCGTTGCGGAACACAGCGGCAAAGAACTTGGCGGAGCCCTCCGGCTCATCGCCTGCGGAAAAGCCGCCGGGGAACATGACGATCTGGGCCCGGTCCACAGCCTCCTTAAAGGCCTCCACAGACTGGCGGATGTCCAGGGAGCTCAAATTCTTAAACACCAGGGTCTCCACCTTTGCCCCCGCCCGCGCAAAGGCCTTGGCGCTGTCGTATTCGCAGTTGGTACCGGGGAACACAGGGATAAATACCCGGGGCTGTCCCGCCTTGTGGTCGCAGATGTAGGCCGCATCAATATGGTAAAGCTTCTCCTCCAGGGCCGCCGCCTCGCCGGAGGCCTCCTTCCCTGTCTTTGTAGGGAACACATCCTCCAGGGGAGCCGTCCAGGCCGCAAGCGCCTCGTCCATGGAAATGACCGTATTTCCATATTCAAAGCATCCGCGGTCCGTCACCTCGCCGATCACGGTGTAGGAGATGGCAAGCTCGCCCACCTTTCCGTCGGGAACCTCGCACAAGATATCGCCCCAGGCCGGCGCGAAGAAGTCCCTGGGATCCACATTGTGCTCGACTTTCACGCCCAGCTTATTTCCAAAGGCCATCTTGCTGACCGCCTCCGCCAGGCCGCGCTTCTCCAGCGCATAAGCGGAAATAATCCGTCCCGCTTTGATATCATCCAGGAGCTTTCCGTAGCCCTCCATGGCCCCGGCGTAGTCCGGGAGCTCATAGGCATCCTTTGGAAGGCGCATCACCACCAGCTTGCTGCCGGGCTTTTTGAGCTCCGGGGTGATGATATTTGCCGCGCTGTTCACATCCACGGCAAAGGATACCAGGGTGGGCGGCACATCAATCTCCCCCTGCTCCGCGTCAAATGTGCCGGACATGCTGTCCTTTCCGCCGATGGAGGGAAGGCCAAAGCCCATCTGGGCGCTGTAGGCGCCGAGAAGTGCCGCAAAAGGCTGGCTCCAGCGGGCGGGATCCGCGCTCATTCTGCGGAAATACTCCTGGAAGGTAAAGCGGATCTTCCGGTAATCCCCGCCTGCGGCCGCGATCTTGGCGATGGAGGACACCACCGCGTACACCGCCCCGTGGTAGGGGCTCCAGCTGGAGAGATAGGGGTCAAAGCCGTAGCTCATCATGGTCACTGTGTCCGTGTGTCCGGAGAGCACCGGAAGCTTGGCCACCATGGACTGGGTCTCCGTGAGCTGATACTTCCCGCCGTAGGGCATGAAGACAGAGCCTGCGCCGATGGATCCGTCAAACCGCTCCACCAGCCCCTTCTGGGAACAGCCGTTTAAGTCAGAGAGCACGGAGAGCCATTTCTCCCGCACATCTCCCACGTCCTCCCGGGCAAAAAGGCTTCCCTCCCGGTTCGGCACCTCCACGAAGACCTCCGCCTCCTGGTGCGCCCCGTTGGTGTCAAGAAAAGCCCGGCTGATGTCCACGATGGTCTTGCCCCGCCAGTGCATCACAAGCCGGGGGGACTCCGTCACCACCGCTACCTCCACGGCCTCCAAATTCTCCTGGGCCGCGTATTCCAAGAATTCCTTCACATCCTTCGGATCCACCACCACGGCCATGCGCTCCTGGGACTCGGAGATGGCGATCTCCGTGCCGTCCAACCCCGCGTACTTTTTGGGCACCTTATCCAGATCAATCCGAAGACCTGCCGCCAGCTCCCCGATGGCCACGGACACGCCGCCTGCGCCAAAGTCATTGCACTTCTTGATCAGGCGGCTCACCTCCGGCCTGCGGAACATGCGCTGAATCTTACGCTCCGTAGGCGCATTTCCTTTCTGCACCTCCGCGCCGCAGACCTCGATGGAGGCGGTTGTGTGAACCTTGGAGGAGCCGGTGGCCCCGCCGATTCCGTCGCGCCCGGTGCGGCCGCCCAGAAGGATGATCACATCCCCCGGATCCGATGTTTCCCGGATCACGTCCTTTCGGGGCGCCGCTCCCATAACCGCGCCGATCTCCATGCGCTTTGCCACATAGCCCGGATGGTAAATCTCCTTCACATATCCGGTTGCCAGGCCCACCTGGTTCCCGTAGGAGGAATACCCCTGGGCCGCCTGGTTTACAATCTTTCTCTGGGGAAGCTTGCCTTTTAGCGTCTCGCCGAGAGGCCGGGTGGGATCCGCCGCCCCGGTAACCCGCATGGCCTGGTACACGTAGGTGCGGCCGGAAAGGGGATCCCGGATAGCCCCGCCCAGGCAGGTAGCCGCGCCGCCGAAGGGCTCGATCTCCGTGGGATGGTTGTGGGTCTCATTCTTAAAATTCACCAGCCACTCTTCGGTTTTCCCGTCGATGGTCACAGGCACCACAATGCTGCAGGCATTGATCTCGTCGGATACCTCCATATCCGCAAGCTTTCCCTGGCTCTTTAATTTCTTCATGGCCATGAGAGCCAGATCCATCAGGCAAACCGGCTTATCCTTCCGATCCCCATAGAGCGCCTTCCGATCCTCCAGGTACTGACGGTACGTGTTCCCCATGGGTTCCCGGTAATCGCCCTCGCCGAAGTCCACCCGGGTCAGCTCCGTGGAGAATGTGGTGTGGCGGCAGTGATCGGACCAGTAGGTGTCCAGAACACGGATCTCCGTCACGGTGGGATCCCGGTGCTCTTCTTCCCGGTAATACGTTTGAATATGAAGAAAGTCCTTAAAGGTCATGGCCAGGTTCAGACTGTCATAAAGGGCTTTGAGCGCGCTCTCCTCCATGGTGGAAAAGCCCGCAAATGTCTTTATATCCTCGGGAACCGCGAATTCCACCGTCAGGGTCTCAGGCTTGTCCTCTCCTGCCTCCCGGCTGTCCACGGGATTGATGCAGAAGCTCTTGATGGCCGCTTCCTGCTCCGCTGTCAGCGGTGCGGTGATCACGTAGGTGGCAGCCGTGCGGATCACCGGCTCCTCCTCTGCCCGCAGAAGCTTCACGCACTGTTCCGCCGAGTCCGCCCGCTGGTCAAACTGCCCCGGCAGATACTCCACGGAAAATACCATATCCCCCGGATTCTTGGGGAACTCCTCTTCATATACCAAATCCACCGGCGGCTCGGAAAAGATGGTTCCCAGGGCCTGGCGGTAGGTCTCCTCGGACAGATTTTCCACATCGTAGCGGACCAGCACCCGCACGCCCTTCACATGGCTGATTCCCAGGTACTTCTCCAGCTCCTCTTTCAGCTCCCCGGCCTTCACGGCAAACTCCGGCTTCTTCTCCACAAAGATTCGTCTTACACTCATCTTACTTCCTCCTGGTATTCTCCCAATAACTTGCATGGCCTATTGTATACTGCTTTTAGCATATCACAGGAAATATAAATTAGTAAAATTAATAAATCTTATTATAATTATAAATACAGCTACTTTTTAAGCCGTATACATTCCACGCGGCAGGTATCCGCAGCAATTCAGACAGCAGGCACGCCTCACAGGGGGGGCTTATACTTTGCTGCACTTCTTTCGCTGCACTTCTTTTCATATTTTCTGGCACATTTCTTCATAATATGCTATACTGGCTTTATGTGTTTTAAAACAGCACCCTGCTGTCCGGGCGCCCTCCGGCATATGCCGCGCATCCGGATGCAGCAATCATTATCAGAAAACGGGGGACCACAGAAGATGAAAATCGGTTTTGACAACGAAAAATATCTGCGCATGCAGTCAGAGCATATCAGAGAGCGCATCGGCCAGTTCGGCGATAAGCTCTATCTGGAGTTTGGAGGAAAACTCTTTGATGACTACCACGCCTCCCGTGTTCTTCCCGGCTTCGCGCCGGACAGCAAACTGCGCATGCTCCTGCAGCTGGCGGATCAGGCAGAAATCGTCATCGCCATCAACGCGGCGGATATCGAAAAGAACAAGGTTCGCCAGGACCTGGGAATCACCTATGATGTGGATGTTCTGCGCCTGATTCAGGAATTCCAGGACAAGGGCCTGTATGTGGGCAGCGTGGTGATCACCCAGTACAGCGGCCAGAGCGGAGCGGATGTGTTCCGTTCCAAGCTGGAGCACATGGGTGTTCGGACCTATCGCCACTACTGCATTGACGGCTATCCCAGCAATGTTCCTCTCATCGTCAGCGATGAGGGATACGGGAAGAATGATTATATTGAAACAAGCCGTCCTCTGGTGATCATCACAGCGCCCGGACCGGGCAGCGGCAAGATGGCCACCTGCCTGTCCCAGCTCTACCATGAGAATAAGCGGGGAATCCAAGCGGGCTATGCCAAATTTGAGACCTTTCCGATATGGAACCTGCCGTTGAAGCACCCGGTGAATCTGGCCTATGAGGCAGCCACCGCTGATTTGAACGATGTAAATATGATTGATCCCTTCCATTTGGAGGCATACGGGGAGACCACTGTCAATTACAACCGGGATGTGGACATTTTCCCCGTTCTCACCGCCATCTTCGAGGGAATTTACGGGACAAGCCCCTATAAATCTCCCACGGATATGGGAGTCAATATGGCCGGTTTCTGCATTATTGATGACGAGGCCTGCCGGGAGGCTTCCTGCCAGGAGATCATCCGGCGGCACTACCAGGCCTTAAACCGCCTGGCCCGGGAGGAAGGGAACTCCGATGAGGTCTACAAAATCAATCTGCTCATGAACCAGGCCAAGATTACCCCTCAGATGCGGCGGGTAGTGGAGCCCTGCCTGAAGCGCGCCGAGGCCATCGGCGCCCCGGCCGCAGCCATGGAGCTTCCCGACGGCACCCTCGTCACAGGTAAAACCAGCCCGCTCCTCGGAGCCTCCGCCGCTCTCCTGCTCAACGCCATAAAAGTGCTGGGAGGCATTGACCACGATGCCCACCTGATCGCTCCATCGGCTATCGAGCCCATCCAGACTCTGAAGACTAACTATCTGGGAAGCAAAAACCCGAGGCTTCACACGGATGAGGTGCTCATCGCCCTGTCCATGAGCGCGGCCACGGACGAGACCGCCCGACTGGCTCTGTCCCAGCTTCCGAAGCTGCGCGGCTGCCAGGTTCATACCTCTGTCATGCTCTCCCCGGTTGATATCAAGATTTTCCAGAAACTGGGAGTAGATCTGACCTCCGAACCCGTATATGAGCACAAGAGGCTGTATCACTAATGCGTGTTTTTAAACTGCTTTCTGTCAGAATACACTGCTTTTCCCGTCGGCCAAAAACCGGCGGGATTTTTTTATCGCGCCCCCTCTTTTCTTCCCGCATCTGATATGCCGCGCGCTTTGTCGTTTTTTGTCATTTTTGCAATATATTTTATAAAATATTGCTAATTTTTCGTTATAAACATCTTGCTTTCTTCTTCTATTTGCAAAATAATTATTGAATCCTCCGTATTTTTTCTGTTTTCCTCTGTTATTTTTATAAGTATTGTGTTAAAATACCTTTTACAGCAAATATTGGAAAGAAGGGAATGGTAGCAAGATGAAACATTTCAAAAAAGCGTCGGCTCTCCTGCTGGCCGCAGCCATGGCCTGCCTGCCTCTGACAGGATGCAGCAGCGGCGAATCCGTCCGCATCATACGGATCGGCCACAACCAGTCCACCAACCATCCCACCCACATCGCTCTCACTGCTTTTCAGGACTACATCAATGAACAGCTGGGGGATAAGTACCGGGTGGAAGTATTTCCCAGCGAGCTTTTAGGCTCACAGACCGATATGGTCCAGCTGACCCAGACAGGCGCGATTGACTTCTGCGTTGCCAGCAACGCGATCCTGGAGACATTCAGTAAGAATTACGAGATCTTTAATCTGCCGTACCTCTTTGCCAGCACGGAGGCCTATCACCACGTGATGGACGATGAGAGCATCACGGGGCCTATTTTTAATTCCACCCAGAAAGCCGGCTTTACCGCCGTCACCTGGCTGGACGCGGGCACCCGGAATTTCTACACAGTGGATAAACCCATCAACAGCCCGGCTGATTTAAGAGGCCTCAAAATCCGTGTGCAGCAGTCTCCCACCAATGTGGAGATGATGCGTCTTCTAGGCGGCTCCGCCACCCCTATGGGCTTCGGCGATGTGTACACCGCCCTCCAGTCCAAGATCATAGACGGTGCGGAGAACAACGAGATGGCCCTGACGGACAACGGCCATGGGGATGTGTGCAAGTATTATTCTTACGACATGCATCAGATGGTTCCGGACATCCTCATCGGCAATCTCGCATTTATGGAGAGCCTTTCCGAGGAAGAGCGGGCCATCTTCGAAGAGGGCTTTGACCTGATCAACTCCGTGCAGCGCGAGGAATGGGAAAAGGCCGTGGCCGCAGCCAAGGAACGGGCCGAGACAGAACAGCACGTGCAGTTCAATTATCCGGATCTGGAGCCTTTTAAGGAAGCCTGCATGCCGCTCCACACATCCGTTTTGGAAGGCAATCCCGCTCTCCAGAGCACCTATGACGCGATACAGGCCTACAACGCCCAGTATCCACAGACTGAATAGGGGGGAATGGAACGATGAAACAGCTTAGAAATATTTTAAATAAAATCCTGGAAGTCCTGGCCGGCGTCAGCTTCTTTGTCATGGTGGTCCTTACCTGCTGGCAGGTATTTACCCGCTATGTCCTTCAGAACCCCTCTTCCTGGTCGGAAGAGCTGGTATCCTATATGTTCGCCTGGATGGCCCTCTTAGGCGCATCCATCGTGGTGGGCGAGCGCGGCCATATGAACATACCCGTGGTGGTGGAGCGTATGGGAAAAGGCGCCCAGATGTTCTTCTCCATCTTTTCCGAAGTGGTAGCCTGCGTATTCGCGGCCGTCATCCTGGTATTTGGCGGCGTACAGATCACCACTCTGGCCATGGGGCAGATGACCTCCTCCCTGGGTGTCCCCATCGGTATTTTCTACGTGGTGCTCCCTCTGAGCGGCGTACTGAACGTGGTCTATACCATCATCAATATTTATGACATTGTCAAAGGAAACATCGATGTCCTTCCCGGCGGGGAAGAGCAGCCAGAGGAAGGAAAGGAGGCGTAAAGATTGAAAATGAAAAGTAGAGGGTATCCATTCCCTTAATCGCATGACAAACAAGCCATCTTTCGGTGGCTGCTTTAAAAATTGAATATTAAAAAGTTAAGGTTACGCAGTTGCTGACTTGATTTTAT
>DWWT01000054.1 GCA_019119575.1 Candidatus Enterocloster excrementipullorum | reverse complement strand
GGGTAGCCAAGCCCGGAGGGGATAAACGCTGAAGGCATCTAAGCGTGAAGCCGCCCCCGAGATGAGATATCCCATCCGGAAGGAGTAAGACCCCTTAGAGAGTATGAGGTAGATAGGTTAGAGGTGGAAGCACAGTAATGTGTGTAGCTGACTAATACTAATCGGTCGAGGGCTTGACCAAGAAGGGTTGTTCAGTATGTGGTTTTGAGGGTATGTGTAAAAAACTTCAAATTAAATAAGATATATAAGCGCGAGTGGCTCAGGGGTGGAGCACCACCTTGCCAAGGTGGGGGCCGCGGGTTCGAATCCCGTCTCGCGCTCTTTCTTTAAAGGAGCGGAGTGCTGTTTTGTGCGGCATCCGCTTTTTTGCTGTTTATTATTTCATTTCGAAGCGCTTTTATTTCCTCATAGAGTATGACCGTACAGCCAACGATAATCCCAGATAAGATAATAAGGCTAGCAAATCAAAAAGAACATTGTCACCATTACGCCTAAAATCTTTTTCATTATAAAGTACCTCCAGTTCCTGTTTATCGCTGAATTGTTCTTAAAATATATATGCCATAAATTTCGAATGAAAGCTATAAATTGGGAAGGAAATGCATGCTTCCGTTTTCGAAAGATTGTATAACACAATTTCGTGTATTCGGGCTTCCTCAGGGCATATCATACAGTAAAGATTTCTTCAGGAAATAGAATGGCTATGAAAAACTGCTGCTACCCATTTATCAACACGCCTTTGCCCTACGGCTATAATGCGCTGAAGCCTTTCATCGATGAGAAAACCATGTGGCTGCATCACAGCCGGCACCTGCAGAACTATATTGACAATCTGAATAAGCTTCTGAAGGAAAATCCGGAGCTTCAGTCCTGGAGCCTTGAGGAGCTGGTGGGCTGCTATTCTTGGCTGCCCCGGACCTTGGGGACGGCCGTCCGGAATCAGGCCGGGGGTGTGTACAATCACCGCTTCTTTTTTGAGGGTATGGCGCCGGGCGGGATTTCCCTGGGAGATGGAGTCCTTGCACAGGAGATAAACCGGACATTCGGAGGAACAGAAGGCTGGAAGGAGCGGATGAAGGAGGCGGCCATGTCTGTCTTTGGCTCCGGATATGCGTGGCTGGTGTGGGAGAAGAACGGATTGGAGATTCGGACAACAGCCAACCAGGACAGTCCCGTGGAGCCGGATGTTCGTCCGCTGCTGAACATTGATGTGTGGGAACATGCCTATTATCTGAAGCATTACAATGTGCGTGCGGCATATATTGAAGACTGGTTTCAGGTGATTAACTGGCATGCGGCACAGCGGCGCCTGACATGCGGCGGGATGATGGGTTGTACACCAAAAATTCCAGAGCGCATATCATAGTATTAGGGGACGGATTGTCCCTTAAATCGTATGATAGGGAGGCAAACCATATGGGTGTAACAAATTCAAATAAAGTGATTGACACATGAAGCCACAGACAGCGGACAGGACGGAACAATCGGCTCGGGAAGCCGCATTGGGATTGTCAGCTTTGCGGACACGGCTGCGGCGGATACTCAGCTTATCACCGGTACGGCGGATTTGAAAGCGGCGGTGGATAATCTGACGGCGGGGGGGGTCTGCCAACCACGCGGCGCCGATGGAATTGATGTGAGTGTGCTCAATGACTGGGCCACGGATCCGGACGCCTCCCATGTGGCGGTGACGCCGGATGATGCACAGCTGGAGGATTTGTTCGCGGACTTGGCAGCAAATATCTCCAAGCCGGGGGCCACCAACCTTGTTGTCGGCGAGAAGCTGAATCCGGATTTTGCCATTGTGAGTGTGAATCAGCCGGACAAAGGTACGGCAGTGCAGTCAGATGACACAACGCTTCAATGGTCGATTCCGCAGCTGGGAGTGTCCGGAAATGAGGGTGCTTCTCTGGAATGTTTTATCCGGCATGTAGGGCAGGACGGCGGGACGAAGGCGGTGAACGCATCTATCACCTACTCGGATACGGAAGGGAACATGGTCAGCTTCCCGTCGCCTGGGGTAGAAGTGGACTGCGGAATATCGGTCCTGCCGGAGAAATGTCCTGTTCCCGTGGAGGTGGACGCCGAGGGATGCAGGGATTCGCTGGAGGTAGACGCAGGGGATGCGTACCTGGAGTCTCTTGGGAGAATTCTGCAGCTCAATGTGACGGTTCGCCATGTATACCCGGAAAAGAGGGTGGCTTTGGCAGTCATTTTGACGGAGCTCGACCCGGAGGGAAATGAGTATCAGCGCGGTATGAAGGCTGTGGCTCTTCCCGCCCATCACTATGCCGGCTGCCGGGATATTGTGGTTCGGTGCATTAAGTTTGTGCTCCCGGAGACGCTGAATGTGTCGGGAAGCGACCCGAACTCCATGTGCGGACAGCGGAAGTTTAAGGTTCGGCTTATTGCCCACAATATTGATACGGACTTCAGGTGCTGCGACTGTGTGATCTGCCTGTAGCGAAATGCTGTGCTGCCGCAGCATGAGGGAACAGAGGGAGCATAGCAGGGCGGGCGGCTCATCAATCGGAGCCGTCCGCCCGGTGCCTTAACGAGAAGGGGCGTGGGCATTTTCCATAATCTTCCTTGCGTGCATTGCAATAATATCAATAAAAAGCCGTATAAAAACAGAATACATTTGGTAAACTATAGATAAAGAAAAATGAGATTGTGCAATTTTTAATCTTAAATAATGTTAATTCTGTATCAAATATAAAAAATGCACATTTCTTGCTGGACAGAATTGGGCATTAATGGTATAATTTTTAATACAACTCTGGTGAAAAAGTGACAAAAAAACGAAAAATGACTAAAAAGGTTTTTATCGGGGATGAAAAAATCAAAAGGAGAGAGAGTATGAAAAAAAGAATCATCAGCCTTATCCTCGCGGCAGCCATGACGGCTTCCCTGGCAGGATGCCGGGGAACGGAGCAGGCGGCCACAGAAGCAGCGGAGACCACGACAGCGGCGGCCACCGAGGAGGCGGCCCAGGCAGAGGGCGAGGGAGAGACAGAAGCTGCCGAAGAGGGTACGGAGACGGCAGGGAATTTTAAGATCGGTATTATCACCGGAACCGCTTCCCAGGGGGATGAGGAGATCACCCAGGCCAACAAGATGAAGGAAAAGTACGGCGATATGATCGTCACCGCTACCTATCCGGATAACTTTACCACCGAGACAGAGACGGTTATCTCCAACGCGGTTGCCATGGCATCTGACCCGGACGTAAAGGCCATTGTGTGGTGCCAGGCCATTCCCGGCACGGCAGCGGCTATCGACAGGGTTCGTGAGACCCGTCCGGATATGATCTTTATCTGCGGAACTCCCGGCGAGGATCCCGGAGTTATCAATCCCAAGGCGGATATCGTCCTTCAGGTGGACGAGCCCGGATGCGGCATCGTGATTCCGCCCCAGGCGGCAAAGCAGGGCGCGAAGACCATGATCCACTACTCCTTCCCTCGCCATATGAGCTACGCGCTGATCGTGGCCCGTCACGAGAACCTGAAGAAATACTGTGCGGAGAACGGCATTGAGCTGGTGGACGTAACTGCTCCCGATCCCACCGGCGACTCCGGCGTTACCGGCGCCCAGCAGTTCATCTTGGAGGATGTTCCGCGCCAGATCGAGAAGTATGGCCCCGACACCGTGTTCTTCACCACCAACTGCGGTATGCAGGAGCCTCTGATTCGTTCCGTATTTGAGAACAAGGCGATCTACACGCTGCAGTGCTGCCCGTCCCCGTTCCACGCTTTCCCCGCTGCTCTGAACATTGATATGTCCGGACATGAGGCGGATGTGGACTACATGCTGGAGCAGCTGCAGGCAAAGGTTACCGAGGCAGGCATGGGCGGCCGGGTTTCCACCTGGGCAGTTCCCTGCAACATGCTTTTTGTGGAGGCAGGCGTTGAGTACGCAAAGAAGGTCCTGGAGGGACAGACAGACGGTGTTCTGGATGATGCGGTTCTTAGAGAGACCATCCAGGAGTGCGCAGGGGATGTCAAGATGACCATTGATTATTATAAGGATGATCAGGGAAATGCAAAAGACAACCATTACCTGGTGATGGCAGATTTTATCACCTTTGAGTAAGCGCCATCGGAAATTACAGCAAGGCAGATATCCGGGGTTTCGCAGGCGGCGGCTTATGGCCGCTGTCCGGCGAAACCCTTCCTGTTAGTTGGGGCGCGTCAGAAAACCCGGACGCGCTCCGGGAACAAAAATGGAAAGAGGTTGGAATTTTGGAAAAAACAAAGGAAACCTATGTCCTGAAAATGGACAGCATCGCCAAGGAGTATTCCGGAAACCGGGTGCTTAAAGGAGTCAGCCTGCACATCCGTCCCGGAGAGATCCATGCTCTTATGGGAGAGAACGGCGCCGGAAAGTCCACGCTGATGAATATTCTCTTCGGCATGCCGGTGATTCACAATACGGGCGGATATGAGGGGACCATCGAGGTGGCGGGAAAGCCGGTGAAGATTGACACCCCTCTCACGGCTATGGAGCTCGGCATCGGCATGGTGCATCAGGAATTCATGCTGATTCCGGGCTTTACGGTGATGGAGAATATCAAAATCGGGCGGGAGATCAGCAAGCCGAACCTGGCAAGCCGTATTTTCGGCCGCTCCCTGGAGACCCTTGATTTTGAGGCCATGGCAGAGGACGCCAGAAAGGCGCTTAAAACAATTGGCCTGCAGATTGACGAGTACGTAAAGGTGGCGGGACTGCCTGTGGGATACATGCAGTTTATCGAGATTGCCAGGGAGTTGGACAAGACAGGGATCCGCATTCTTGTATTTGACGAGCCCACGGCGGTTCTGACGGAATCCGAGGCGGAGCGGCTGCTGGAAGCCATGCGGGTGATTGCCGCCCAAGGAATCGCGATTATTTTTATCACCCACCGTCTGGACGAGGTTATGGCCGTGGCGGACAGCATGACGGTTCTGCGGGACGGGGAGTTTGTCGCCAGGAAAGAGATAAAGGACACCAGCGCGGTGGAGATCGCGGAGCTCATGATCGGCCGGAAGGTGGAAAAGCTCCTGGACGATGGGATGCCGGACAACCGGGTGATTGACCCGGAAAAGATTGCCGTGAGCCTGCGGAATTACCGGGTGGATATGCCCGGCGAGCAGGTGAAGGGAATTGACCTGGACATCCGAAAGGGCGAGATTTTCGGAATCGGCGGCCTGGCGGGCCAGGGCAAGCTGGGGATTCCCAACGGGATTCAGGGCCTCTATCCGGCCTGGGGACAGGTGAAAATCAATGGGCAGGAGATTAAGCTGGATAAGCTGGGAGATGCTCTGGACCACAAGGCGGCATTTGTGTCCGAGGACCGGCGGGGCGTGGGCCTTCTGCTGGACGAGAGCATTGAGCAGAATATTGTCTTTTCCGCCATGCAGACCAATGGGAAATTTTTGAAGAAAATCGCCTGGATGCGCCTGCTGGACGGAGCGGCGGCCAAGGCCCATGCCGAGGAGATGGTGCGCACCCTGGATATTCGGTGCACCGGCATCAAGCAGGCGGCGGGACGCCTTTCCGGTGGCAACCAGCAGAAGGTCTGCTTGGCACGGGCGCTGACCCTGGAGCCGGATGTCCTCTTTGTGTCTGAGCCCACCCGGGGCATTGACATCGGGGCAAAGAAGCTGGTGCTGGAATACCTTGCGAAGCTGAACCGGGAACAGGGAATGACAGTAGTCATCGTGTCATCGGAGCTGGTGGAGCTGCGCTCCATCGCGGATCGAATCGGGATTGTCTCCGACGGAAAGCTGGCCTGTATTTTAAAGCCGGATGACTCGGATGCGGATTTTGGTTTGGCCATGTCCGGCGCGTGGAAGGGAGGAAAAGAAGAATGACAAATCCATTCAAGACTTTGACTGCCCGGTTCGGCTTTCCGCGGGTGATTATTGTTTCCTTTTTCCTGCTTCTCATGGTGGCCGCCGGGGGCTTTCAGATGGATCTGATGCAGCTTTTGAGCGACTGCCTCCGCCGCTGGGGAATGTACGGAATTCTGGTTCTGGCCATGGTGCCCGCGGTGCAGTGCGGAATCGGCCTGAACTTCGGTATTTCCATGGGTATCGTGGGAGGCCTTTTGGGCGGACTTATTGTGATTCAGTTCCAGGTGGCCCAGATTCCGGCGTTAAATGCGGTGAGCCCCCTCTTTGCCATGTGGGTTTCCGTTCTTCTGGCCATTTTAATCGGCGCGGCCCTGGCTTTGTTTATCGGCTGGCTGTACGGCCTTCTGCTGAACCGGGTAAAGGGCTCGGAGATGACGGTTACCACCTATGTGGGATTTTCCATCATTGCCTTTATGAATATGCTGTGGATGCTTCTCCCCTTTGACAACGGGGAGCTGATCTGGCCGAATGCGGGCAAGGGCCTTCGAAATACCATTTCCCTGGCCTCCTCCTTCAGCGGCGTGATGAACGATACCCTGGCATTTTCCCTGTTCGGGATAGAGGTTCCCACGGGCCTTCTTCTGTTTTTCTTCTTTATGTGCTTCCTGGTGTGGGTCTTTATGCGCTCCAAGACGGGAATTGCCATGAGCGCGGCGGGAGCCAATCCCATGTTCGCCAAGGCGGCGGGGATTAATGTAAATAAGATGCGGCTGATCGGCACCATCCTTTCTACGGTGATTGCGGCTGTGGGAATTATGGTGTATGCCCAGGGCTACGGCTTTATGCAGCTCTACAACGGGCCTCAGATGATGGGCTTCCACTCGGTGGCCGCAGTTTTAATCGGCGGAGCTACCCCCAAGCGGGCCCGGATTCCCCATGTGCTTTTGGGCACCTTCCTGTTCCAGGGCATACTTGCGCTGGGACTGCCTGTGGCGAACCAGTTTATCCCGGAGAGCAATCTGTCCGAGGTTATGCGGCTCATCATTGCCAACGGCATCATCATCTACGCATTGACCCAGGCGAAAGGAGGCGACGGACGTGAATAACAGCAGGAAGATTTCCGATGTGATCTTTAAAAATAAGGTGGTAATTCTGTTCGTGCTCCTGTGTATCGGCGCGACGGCGGCCTCCAAGCAGCCTCTGACCTTTGTGGCAACGGAGCTCTTTACGCGGATTGCCCGCAATGCGTTTATTGTGCTGGCGCTGATTATCCCGGTTATCGCGGGAATGGGCCTGAACTTCGGCATCGTAATCGGCGCCATGGCGGCCCAGGTGGCCATCTTTTTGACCACCTACTGGGGACTGACCGGGGTGGGCGGATTTTTCGCGACCGTGGCCCTGACTACGCCCATCGCCGTATTTTTCGGCTTCCTGGTGGGCAAGCTCTTTAACCAGATGAAGGGAAATGAGATGATCGGCGGCCTGGTTTTGGGCTATTTTGCGGAGGGCTTTTACCAGCTTCTGTTCCTCTTTATATTCGGCGGGGTCATTACCATGGATAATCCCACGCTGATGATTGCCACCGGGGTCGGTGTGAAGAATACCATTGACTTGAGCGGTACGGTGAAATACGCGCTGGATACGATTCCCATGCTGACGATTATTGAGGTTGGATTTTATCTGGTGGTTCTTGGAATTGTGGCCTCCGCTCTGTTTAAGATAGCGAAAAAGCAGCCGGTGGACTGGAAGGGCACGGCGGCAAAGCTCGTTGCGGCGATTGTGATTTATGCCCTTACCTTTATCGGGCCGGTGGAGAGTTTTCTGTCGGCGGATCGCCTGCTTCTCTTGTCAGCGGTGGAGCTGGGGTGCCTGGCGGTTGTGCTGTGGCAGGCGTTCGGCTTTATCCGCTGGAAGCTTGGCGGGAAGGCCCGGGCTGCTTCCCACAGTGAGGGAGCGGTTCTGCATGGCTATGACCCGCGCCGGGCGGCGGTGTACGTAATCCTGGCGGCTGTGGTCTACGCCGTTACGTATATTCCTGCGGTCTACGACATTCTTGTGGCAGTGCGGCTTCCGGTTATGACGTTCCTGTGCATCGGCGGCCTGTGCGTGTTCAACAATCTGCTGATGCGGACCCGCCTGGGCCAGAATATGCGCACCGTCGGGCAGAGCCGTTCCGTGGCGAATGCGGCGGGCATCAATGTGGACAGGACGCGAATCATTGCCATGATTTTTTCTACGGTGCTGGCGGGCTGGGGACAGCTCATTTTCCTGCAGAATGTGGGAACCTTATCCACCTACGGGGCGCATACCCAGGTGGGACAGTTTGCCATCGCGGCCCTTTTGGTGGGCGGCGCGTCGGTGCAGAGGGCGACGAACGGACAGGCGATTCTGGGAATTATTTTGTTCCACACCCTGTTTATCGTGTCGCCGCTGGCGGGCAAGGAGCTGTTCGGAGATGCGGTGATCGGCGAATATTTCCGGGTGTTCGTCTCCTACGGCGTAATCGCCATGGCTCTGGCTATGCACGCGTGGAAGAAAGTGGTTCCGGCTTCCTCGAAGGAAGACGGAGGAGATAAGAAGGAGCAGGGCGCTCCGGAGGCGGTTCAGGCGGACGCCTAAGGGTACAAAAGTATAGAACGGTTACTTTGGACGGTAACAGTCCGGACGGCGGATACTTTTAGAGTTCCGCCGTTTTTTTCTTGTCATCCGCTGAAAATTGTACTATAATAGGCGAAATGGCTTTTGGAGCGTGTTTTACAGGAGACAAGATGCGATGACAGGATTAGGGACAATGGTGAATGCGGCCGCGATCATTCTCGGAAGCGCGGCGGGACTGCTCTTGAAGGGAGGGCTGCCCAAGCGCCTTCAGGATACCATCACCAGCGCCGTGGGGCTCTGCGTGATTTTCGTGGGGGCTACGGGGGCGCTCGCCGGGCTTTTTACCGTGTCGGGAGGGGCTCTTGAGACCAAAGATACAATGATGATGATCTTTTCCATGGCTGCGGGGGCGGCTCTGGGAGAATGGCTGGACATTGAGCGCAGGCTGGAAAATTTGGGGGAGTGGTGCAGGGCCAGGATTCCCTCGGGACATGCGGGGGAGGGCTTTGTGGACGCTTTTGTGACCAGCTCCCTTTTATTCTGCGTGGGGGCCATGGCCATTGTGGGCTCTCTGGAGGACGGGCTGAACCATGAGTTCTCCACCCTGTTTGCCAAGTCCGTGATGGACGGGATCATGGCTGTGGTGTTTTCTGCGGCCATGGGAATCGGAACCATGTTTTCCGCTGTCCCTGTGGTGATTTATCAGGGAAGCATCACCCTTTTGGCCGGGGCCCTGCGGCCCTTTCTTACAGAGCTCATGATCGGGAGGATGTCCTGTGTGGGCTCCATATTGATTTTTGCGCTGGGGCTGAATCTGGCTGTCGGCACAAAGATTCGGATTGGAAATATGCTTCCGGCGGCTTTTCTGCCGGTGCTTTTTTGTGCCCTGGGTTTTTAGGTGCGGTTTTCGCGCAGCCGGGCAGAATGGATTGACGCAAGGGAGGAATGAGCGATGGAATTTGCAAAGAGGATGGACTGCTTTGGGGAGGGGATTTTCTCAAAGCTGGCGGAGATTCGAAAGAGAAAGGAAGGAGCCGGGGAGGAGGTCATCGATTTGAGCATCGGGGCGCCCAATATTCCCCCGGTCCCCCATGTGGTGAAGGCCCTGTGCGAGGCGGCCGCGGACCCGGCCAATTATGTGTACGCCATCAGCGACCAGAGGGAGCTTTTGGAGGCTGTCTCGGCCTGGTATAAAAGGCGCTATGGGGTGGAGCTTGATCCGGAGCGGGAGATCTGCTCCCTTTTGGGTTCCCAGGAAGGGCTGGCCCATATCGCCCTGTCCATAGCGGATCCGGGGGACGTGGTCCTGGCTCCGGACCCCTGCTATCCGGTGTTTGCTGACGGGCCTAGGATTGCCGGGGCAGCCATCTGGTATATGCCCCAGAAGAAGGAGAACGGCTGGGTGATCCGTCTCTCTGATATTCCCGAAGATGTGGCCAGAAAGGCCAAGCTGATGGTCGTGTCTTACCCCAACAATCCCACGGCGGTGATGGCGCCGGAGAGCTTCTATGAGGAGCTGGTGGCCTTTGCGAAGAAGTATGATATCATTGTGCTCCACGACAACGCGTACAGCGAGCTGGTATTTGACGGGAAAACCTGCGGGAGTTTTCTGACCTATCCCGGAGCCAAAGAGGTGGGGGTTGAGTTTAATTCCCTGTCGAAGACCTACGGCCTGGCCGGAGCCAGGATCGGCTTCTGCCTGGGAAATGAGCAGGTGGTCTCCAAGCTGAAGCTCCTTAAGTCCAATATGGACTACGGCATGTTCCTGCCCCTGCAGAAGGCGGCCATTGCGGCCATCACCGGGGATCAGTCCTGCGTGGAATCCACCCGGAAGGCTTATGAGGATCGCCGGAACGCCATGTGCGACGGATTTACCTCCATCGGATGGAAGATGGAGCGGCCCCAGGCCACCATGTTTGTTTGGGCTCCCATCCCGGAGGGGTACGTAAATTCCGAGGAGTTCGCCATGGAGATGGTGGAAAAGGCAGGGGTCATGGTGACGCCGGGAAGCGCCTTTGGGCCCTCGGGGGAGGGCTTTGTGCGGCTGGCCCTGGTGCAGGACCGGGAGGTTCTGGATCGGGCGGTCCGGGCGGTGAAGGAGAGCGGGATTCTGCGGTAGGCGGATGCATTTCTTGCCGGACACACGGAAAGGAGGGACGGACATGCGTGGGAGAAGAATTTTCTGGCTGGCGGTTCTTTTGCTGTATGTATGCTTTATTTATGGAAATTCCCTCACACCTGCCAGCGTCTCTTCCCAGGAAAGCGGCTTTGTGCTTGCGTTCTCCAGGAATGTGCTGGAGGGACTGGGACTGGAATCTATGTGGCTTACGGAGCATATTGTGAGAAAGACCGCGCATTTTCTGGAGTATGCGGGCCTGGGGATTCTTCTGGCTTTCAATTTTCGGCCATGGGCCGGGGCATTTGCCGGACGTCTGCGGGGAGCTTTGGAGGCAGCGCTTGTGATTCCTTTTGTGGACGAGACCATTCAGCTTTTTGTGGAAGGGCGGTCCGGCCAGGTGAGCGATGTGTGGCTTGATCTGGCGGGGGCGCTCTGCGGGCTTTTTGGGGCTGTGCTGGTTCACCGATTGTTTGCGGGGAGGAATAAAAATTGACAAATTACGCGATCCATCTGGCCTATGACGGAACCAGGTACAATGGCTGGCAGAAGCAGGGGAATACGGATAAGACCGTCCAGGGAAAGCTGGAGGCGGTTCTGGCGGAATTTGCGGGAGCTTTCGTGGAGGTTCAGGGCTCCGGCAGGACGGACCGGGGCGTCCACGCAGAGGGGCAGACGGCGAATTTCCGACTGCCGAAAGAGCGGCCGGCCGGGGAAGTGATGGAGTATATAAACCACTATCTTCCCGAGGATATTCAGGTTCTCGCCTGCGCCAAGGCGCCGGATGCATTTCACAGCCGTTTAAGTGCAGTGCGAAAGACTTACCGGTATCAGATCGAGATGGGGCCGAAGAAAAATGTGTTTCAGAGGAATTTTTACTACGGGCTGGGGCAGAAGCTGGATATAGAGAGGATGGAGGCCGGGGCGGCTTTGCTTGCCGGCACCCATGACTTTAAGAGTTTCTGCGGAAATCCGCGGATGAAGAAATCCTGTGTGCGGACCATTGAGGAGGTTGCCTTTGTAAGGCCCGGCGGCACGCAGCTTTTTATTTTGTACCGGGGAAATGGTTTTCTTCAGCAGATGGTGCGCATTCTGACAGGCACATTGATTGAGGTTGGCCTGGGAAAGAGGGCGCCGGAAGAGATTGCGGCGGTGCTTCAGGCCAGAGACCGGCAGACGGCGGGCTTTACCGCGCCGGCCCAGGGATTATTTCTTGTAAATGTGGAGTATGGTGAGGAATATGACGGAATTTTTGGTTAGACGTTTTGTGAAAGAGTATAATCATGTGGAGGAGGCCAGGGTGCGGACGGCCTACGGGGCTATGGCCAGTGTGGTGGGAATTGTCTGCAATGTTCTGCTGTTTGCTGCAAAAATGGCCATCGGTCTCCTGGCAAACAGTATCTCCGTGATGGCGGACGCGTTCAATAACTTGTCGGACGCGGCTTCCTCCATCGTGGGCTTTGTGGGCGTGAAAATGGCCCAGAAGCCGGCGGATGACGACCATCCCTTCGGGCATGGGCGAATCGAATACATCTCCGCATTCATTGTGGCTTTCCTGGTAATCCAGGTGGGACTGTCCTTGTTTAAGGGCTCGGTGGAAAAACTGTTTCACCCGGATGACCTCACCTTCCGATGGGTGTCTGTTCTGGTGCTGGGGCTCTCCGTGTGCGTGAAGCTGTGGCTGTCCCTGTTTAACCGGAAGCTGGGAAAGCGGATTAATTCCAAGGTGATGCTTGCCACCTCGGCGGATGCCCTGGGAGATGTGGCCGCCACGTCGGCGACGGCTCTCTCGATTGTGGTGTACGGAATTTTCGGATGGAATATTGACGCGGTTGTGGGACTGGTCGTCTCTGTGGTGGTTATTCTGGCCGGAATCAATATTGCAAAGGACACCCTGGCACCCCTCATCGGGGAAGCCATCGACCCGGAACTCTATGAGCAGATTACAAACTTTGTGGAGAGCTTTGACGGGATTGTGGGCAGCCATGACCTGATTGTCCA
This sequence comes from Candidatus Enterocloster excrementipullorum, assembly GCA_019119575.1. Classification (GTDB taxonomy): domain Bacteria; phylum Bacillota; class Clostridia; order Lachnospirales; family Lachnospiraceae; genus Enterocloster; species Enterocloster excrementipullorum. Next base: position 26,991 of record DWWT01000054.1, on the reverse strand, counting down.
CAATTACGGCCCGTCCAAGAGCATGGCCTCGATTCATGCGGAGGTGCCCAATGACTGCGATCTGGAGGACACCCATGAGATCATCGACCGGATTGAGCGGGAGGCGGCGCGCAGGTTCGGCATCCTCTTAGTGATTCATATGGATCCGGTGGAGACCCATGACGGCCGGGTAGCGCAGTTTAAGGCTATGGTGGAGGATGTGATAAAAAAGAAGGATGAGCGCTTAAGCATCCATGATTTCCGCATCGTGGACGGGAAGGAGCGGATTAATCTGATTTTCGATCTTGTGGCTCCCCGGGAATATAAAGGGAGCGAAGTGGGCAGACTGAAGACAGAGATCAGTGAGGAAGTGAACCGACGGGATAAGCGCTGCTTCTGCGTGATTACAATGGAAAACAGCTTTATCTCAGAGGCCCGTCACGAAAAGTAGCGCGTGCGGCGGTATGCGGGAGAGAGGTGCGGGATGGAGAACGGACAGACATATGCGGAGGACATCAGAAGGGAAGAGCTGATACGGGCTGTGGGCCAGGGAGACCGGGAGGCATTTTACCGGCTCTACCAGGACACAGCCCGTCCGCTTTACAGCTATATTCTTTCCCTGACAAAGAGCACCCATGAGGCGGAGGACATTATGCAGGAGGTTTTTTTGACCGTGTGGACAAAAGCGGCCGTGTATGTGCCCCAGGGCAAGCCCCTGGCCTGGATGTTTACCATTGCCAGAAATCTGTGCTATATGCGCTTTCGGGAGCGGAAGAACCAGGCGGACGTGGGCCTGGAAGAGTGGGAGAGCCGGGAGGAAGGGGCCTGCTGGGAGCCCTTGGAGCAGGCCGCCGAACGCCGGGTGCTTTTGGATGCTTTGGCGCGCATCGGAAGCCAGGAACGGCAGATTATCCTGCTCCACGCCGCTGCGGGCATGAAGCACAAGGAGGTGGCCAAGGTGCTGGAGATGCCGCTGTCCACGGAGCTCTCCAAGTACAACCGGTCCATGAAGAAGCTGCAGGGGATTTTGGAGGAAAAATAATGAAAATTTTTGTTGACGAAATGACAGTCATGTTATATAATAATGTTCGTTGTACTGATGGGCTATCGCCAAATGGTAAGGCAACGGACTCTGACTCCGTCATTTCCAGGTTCGAGCCCTGGTAGCCCAGCTGAAGAGAAGCTGATGAATTTTTTCTGTGAGAAAAGTTCATCAGCTTTTTTCCATTTCATCCTGAAACTCCCCTCGGTGCAGAACGGTCCATGTGATGATGCAGGCCGCGCACAGCACCCAGGTGACGGGCTCGCAGATGCAGACGGCCAGGTAGCCCCAGACGGGTACGGCGCAGGCGGCAAAGACTACTTTGCCCGCAAGCTCCAGGGCGCTGCAGAAAAGAGGCACTGCCGGCCGGCCCATTCCCTGCAGGATGTTGCGGAGGATGACCAGAACCGCCATGGGCGGGATGAGGGGGATGTTGATTTTTAAGTACAGCTCCGCGCTGCGGATGACCTCCGGGCTGGTGCTTCCTGTGATCAGCCGGATGGCATCTGCGGAAAAGGAGAAGGTGAGCACCATGGTGATAATCCACCAGATGCCGTACAAAAACAGAGAGGTCCAGATGCCCTGGACAATGCGATGCCGCTGTCCTGCGCCGTAGTTTTGGCTGGCGTAGGTGGCGGCTCCCGTGCTTAAGGCCCCGCCAGGCAGATAGAACAGCTCCGCCAGACGCCGGGCGACGACCTGGGCTGCGATGTAGGTTTCGCCCAGGGCATTGACGCTCCCCTGCAGCATAACGCTGCCGATGCTGTAGATGGTGCTCATAAGCGCCATGCCGAGTCCTGTGTTTACCATCTGCAGGACGAAGGAGCGGGAGACTTTAAACTCCTTTTTCCCGAACCGGAGCCAGGCGTAGCAGCGGACGATGTAGAGAAGACCCAGGCATGCGCTGATGCCCTGGGAGAGAACCGTAGCGATGGCTGCTCCCCGGACTCCCATCTGCAGCGGCCCCATAAACCAGATATCCAGGCCGATATTGAGGATGCTGCTGAACAGGAGGAGAAGCAGGGGCGTGAGACTGTTGCCCACGGCCCGAAGAAGGCTGGCCTCCAGATTGTAGCCCATGGTCAGAGGAATTCCCGCCAGGATCACAGTGAGATAGGCGGCGGCACCCTCCCGGGTTTCTGCCGGGACCTGAAGGATGGTTAAGAGCGGGCCCCACAGCGCCAGAAAGCCGATGGTGAGAGCCGCGGAAAAGAGGATGGACAGCACGGTCATCCAGCAGACCGCCTGTTTGAGGCGGGTTTTGTCATCCGCACCGAAATACCGGCTGACCATCAGGGCAAAACCGTTGTTTAAGCCGAAGGCAAAATTGGTAATCAAGCTGTAGAGGGCGGCGGTGGCGCCGATTTGGGCCAGGGCGGCATCCCCCAGAATGTGTCCCGCAAGGGAGGTATCGGCCAGGTTGTAGCACTGCTGCAGCAGATTCCCGAAAAAAAGAGGAAGGGAAAAGGCAAGGAGCAGGCGCGTGGGATTTCCCGCAGTCATATCAATGACGCGGCTTTTTTGGACGGTTTTCATAAGTCACAGGTTCCTTTCAAAAACAGGGCCGCAGACCGGTGCGCGTCCGGAAGGCGGCGGATGGAGGACAACAGATTTGCTCCCATTATAGCGCAAAAAAGAATGCGCCGCATTAACAAATTATATGGTCTAAAAATTCAGATTTCCGCTTACAAATATCTTACATTTTCTATATATTTCGCTCGATCAGCATACAAAATCATGCAAAGTCTTTACGGAAAAAGTGCATATTTTTGATAGAAGGAAAGTGCGTATTATAATAAAATAATTCATGTAGTTTTGAAAAGAAAGAAAAAACTGGTAAAAAATCTACAAACCAGAGAAAAATATCCCCCCATGTAAAGGAGAATATGCCAATGCGAAAGAGAGTCAGGACAATCATTCTGTGCTTCATCCTCAGTATCGCTTTCTCAGCGCAGGCATATGCCAAAGAATTTGAGAGCCGGCAGAGCGGCCTGGACGTCATGTTTGCCATTGACAGCAGCGGCTCCATGGTTTCGAATGACCCGGGGCGGATGGGCATGTCCATGGTCAAGGCATTTGTGGATACCGTACATATTGAAAATATCCGCATCGGCTTTGCGTCCTACAGCGACCAGGTAGGACAGGTGGTTTCCCCCGTATCCATCGGGGACCCGGAAGCGCGGGCGGCCCTGAAGGCGCAGCTGGACGCCGTCACCTACTCCGGGGATACGGACATGGGGATGGGTGTGGAAGCAGCCCTGTCAGCCATGCCGGCGCAGGAGGGGAGAAAACGGATATTGGTGGTGATTTCCGATGGGGAGACCGATCTTCCCGGCAGCCGGGGGAGGACGGAGGCCGAATCCGAGGCGGAGCTGCTTCGTTGCGCGCAGACCTGCGCATCCGAGGGGATTCCCATCTACGGCGTAGCCTTCGGACAGTATGAGGGGAGCCGGGACAGCCTGGCGGACCTTGCGGCCCGGACCGGGGGAGGGTTCTATCAGGTCGCCCGGCCGGAGGATCTGATTGAAATTCTTTATGGTATTTTCGGCAGCAACCTTTCTTATAAAATTCAGCCGCTGGCATCCGGGATTTACGGAGAGGGGAGTCAGGAAATTCGGGTGGTTTTGGAAGAGCCGTACCTGGACGAGATGGATTTGCTTCTCATTTCCTCGGGACCTGTGGGGGACACGGCAATCCGGTATGGGGAAGAGGAGATTCCCCTCTCGCTGTCGGCAAATTACGGGGTGGGGAAAATCGGCTACGAGAAGATTGACGATTCCATCACGGAGATGACGCTGACCACCGTTACTTCCCAGGGCCAGAGCGTGAAGCTGTATCTGATCAGTTACCGGGAGCTTCTTCCCGTACTTTCAATAGAAGAGAACCTGCAGAAGAATGCGGCCGCGCAGTACCAGGTGTATTTTAAAGACCGTCAGGGGCAGGTGATAGCGGACGACGGCTTTTACAGCCGGTTTCAGTGGGAATGGCAGACAGATGCCGGGGAAGCAGACGGCATAGACCTGGGGCCCGCCTCGGTGAAGGAGGGAATCCTGGAGGGAGAGCTTCGGGCCGGCCGCTCGGGAACCTACGGTCTGGCCGGGGTGCTGAGTGATTCGCTGGGGAGCTATCCGTTTGCGGCCGAGATCCGTGCGGTGAATACCCCGCCGTCGGGAAGCCTGCCTGAAATCCGCCTTTCCAGGCTGGGAGGCGGCCGCGCGTACCAGCTGGACGCGTATTTCCAGGATAAAGACGGGGATGTCCTCTCCTACGCGGTGGAGCCGGGGGAAGAGGGAAGGGCCAAAGCGGCTTTGGCGGAAAATACCCTGTATCTCACGCCCTTGCAGGGCGGCAGGCAGACCTTCACCCTGTTTGTGAGCGACGGGGAGGACACCCTCTCCTACCCGCTGGAGATTTCCGTGACGCCCCTTTGGGTCACTTACTGGTGGGCGATTGTCCTGGCGCTGGCGGCCCTGGGCTTCGGGCTCTTCAAGCGTTTTTATAAACCAAAGCCCCAGGTGGAGGTCATCGCCCAGAGAAAGCAGGGAAACCGGTTCGCCGGAAAGATGGACGCCTATGTGACCGTGCAGCCCGAGGGGACGGGGGAGATTCCACCCCTCACCTTCCCTATGTACAAAATCCGGGATTCCCGGGTGCGGCTGGGGGATCTGCTGCGGGAGTACCCGGAACTGGCGGAGGCCCTGCGCCTGGATCTGATTTTCCTCATCGCGGACGAAGGGCGGCATATGATTCTCTACCACACATCGCCTTCTACCCTGATGGTGGGAAGCTCCATTCTCTGCGGGAAGATTCCCTACAGCCTGGGATTCGGGGATGTGATCTATATCACAGCGCCCGACGGGGCCTATGAGCTGGAGCTCCACTACATCGCGCTGATTGAATAGAGGCAATGAAGCGGCAGGCCGCCGCAAGGCCCGGACTGCTGTCTGCAACATAAAGAAAAAAGGAGTAAGCGTATGGAGACAATTACACAAACCAACCGAACCATGCTGTTTGCCGAGATCAATCCGGAACGGCTGAATCTGATTACGCTCATCGGGGATGTGCGGGGAAAGACCAGCCTGGACGACGACAAGATCAAGGAGATCAACGAGGAGCTTCTGGTCAGCAGCTTTGACGAATTTTTGGACAAGTTTGCCCCAGTGGTGTATTCCTGGTGCGACGCCACCTCAGCCTCCATCCAGTACAGCCTGGAGAAGCCGGAGAACCTGCCGGAGAGCTGCATCACGGAGATTCCCCTGACTCGCTCCAATGACCTGTTAAATATGCTCATCACCCTGGTGGATGCCAAGGGGGCCCAGGGCGTGGCCAATGTGGATTTTAAATTCAGCAATGTGCTGAACATGATTTCCCCCAAGAAGATCATGGACGACATCCGCCAGGTGCGCCGGGAAATCCAGTACACCTACGGCAAATATATGGAGCTGGACGAGGGCGATCCCAAGCGTCTGGATCTGGGGGATAAGTTAAACTATCAGTTCGAGCAGGCCAGCTTAAACTACAACAATGTCTTGGCCATGCTTCCCCTGGCCATTGAAGATATCAAGACAAGGATGCTTTTGGGAGAGCATGAGAGCGGCCACAGGGGAAAGGATTTTAAAGCGGGCCTTTTAAGCATGGGGGATGACGGAGAGTTAAAAATCCTGGAGATGAAGCAGGAGGAGAGTACCCAGCTGGCCGTAGTGGACGATGGCATCAACACCAGCCTGATGGAGGTGTTTAAGGAAGATTACGACGCTTTAAATGAAAATCCCTCGGACTATGTACGGGATCTGGTGGTGCGGACCTTCTGCCCCTTGTCCTCTACCATGGAGAGCACGGTGGACCGGGAGACCGAGGTAAAGAATTACAACCATTATCTGGAGTTTTATAAGAAGAGCAAGGATGATTTTGTGAAGGCGGTAAAGCCGCTGATCGAGAAAATCCTGGGAGTGAAGACATTTTTTGACCAGTACCAGGTGAAGGAGAAGGGTATGCAGCCCAAGCTTCTTGTGACCAATACTCCTTTGGATATGATGGTGAAGTCCAGCAATCTGCCCCGGCTCCTCACCTATTTAAACACCACCAACGACAAGAATGAGTTTGAGAATACCATCTGGTTCGGCATTGTGCCGGATGTGGAATTAAATCAGACCGGCGGCGGGCACCTGCACCGCCTGCGCTTTGCGGGCAACCAGAAGACGGTGAAGGAGGGGGCGGTGACCATGGAAAGCCTGGCTTCCCTGATGAACGCCATCTACCCCTACCGGATTACCACATTTTTCAGCTTTGTCACTGGGGAGGAGACCTCATTCAGCTATGTGGCCACCGAGGGAATCAGCCTGTTTAAGGACAAATGCGCGCCGCTTATGAAGCGGGAGTACAGCGAGTTCTTGGTTCCCTGCATTCCCAATGCCACCATCATCCCCAAGGACAAGTCCGGCCTGGTCCTTGACAAGCGGATGGTCATCGACGAGGAGGGGAACGTCAGTCTCTCCCAGGAAAAGGAGGACGTGATGAAGATGTGGCTGGAGGGCGTGTATGTGGGGGCCTCCTACGAGGCGGCAGGCATCGTGGCGGCCTGGCAGTGCCCGGAGTATTTAAAGCAGCGCTTCCCCAACACTTCCATGAAGTACCCCGGTGTGCGCTTCAACATCGAGGCGGACGACAACGCTCTTTTGGCGGCTACCAGCATGACAAAGGAAATCTCCGGCTTTACAAATGCCACCAAAAATTCCATCAACAATACGGGCTTCGGCTTTGTATTTACATCGGACAACGCGCAGTACAAGGGCCGGGAGATCAAGAATATTATGGTGTACAAGTGCCGGAACCTGCTGGGCAATGGAAATGAGTTTGAGCCCATTTACAAGACTCTGGTCATCACCTACATTGAGCGGATGCTGCGGTTCTACAGCGGGGACTTTAAGCAGGACAAGATATTGAAGTTTTTCAGCAACAACCCGAACAGCCAGAAGAGCATCTGGGACGGGGACAGAAGCTATGTCAATTCCATTCTCCAGGATGGGGACGAGCTGGATTACTCCATCGACGAGAAGAACGGGATCTGCAATGTGCTGGTGACATTCAGCAACACCACCAGAAACCTCAAAGTAGAACTTACCCGGAAAGCGGGATGACGTCCGTATGAAGAAAAAACAGCGGGAAAGGGATCTGGGGCATATGCGAAGCCGCAGGCTCCGAACGGGGCCTTTCCCGTGACATAAATGGGCCGGCCTTCGGCAAAAGGACACCGGAGGCCCCCGGTTAACACATATTTCATTTTCATGTAAGGAGGAAAGAGCAGCATGGGTTTACGTTTGAAAATCGAGGGAAATGAGAGTATCAGCCTCAAAGAGACCAGCATTATGACCGTGGAGTTTACATCGGACATCCCCCACGACTCCAATGCCCGGTCCACGGATCTGGGAAGCACGGTACAGATTACGGGGAAGATTCTGGCTGCTGTGGACGGAGAGGCAGCGGACGATACCAGCAAAATCGCCCGGTGGGCGCTGGTGCCGGCAGAGAACGCGGACTGCTACCGGAATGTCCTGATTGAGGTGGTGAACGCGTCCCAGATTGTCCGTCAGATTACGCTCCCCAATGCCTTTGTCATTGACTACAAGGAGGACTTCAGCGATGAGGCGGGAACTGGCGTGTTTACCCTGCTTATCAAGCAGAAGAAGGATAAGATGGCAACGCTGAAGTTTGAGGGCGGCTTCGGCGGCGAGTAAGGATGTACCTGCATGTATGCGGTTTAAAAACAGCAGTTGCGGCGCGCAGAGCGCGGGAAAGGAGATACGACAATGGGATTTAAATTAAAGGTAGAAGGCCCGAGCGCCATTGAGCTGGGCACCACGAGCATTATCAGCGTAAAATTCGGAGCAGACATTCCCCATGATTCCAATGCCCGTTCCACGGATCTGGGAAGCACCATTGAGATTACGGGAAAAATCTTGACCGCCCTGGACGGGGAGGCATTTGATTCCACGAAGCAGCTGGGCCTCTGGTCCCTGGTGCCGGCGGAGAAAGCGGACTGTTACCGTAAGGCCACCATCGAGGTGATCGCGGCATCCCAGGTGGTGAGAAAATACACCTTCCCCAACGCCTTTGTGGTGGACTACCGGGAAGATTACGGCGACATGGAGGGCGTGGGAACCTTCCGCCTGATTATTAAGCAGAAGAAGGATAAGATGTCCCAGATCGCCGTGGAGGGCGGATACAGCTTGTAAATTTGACCGGATGCTGGGAATCAAAATCCTGGCCGGACTGCGGGGAAACGGGAGAACGGGGAGGCCGTGAAAAACGGCCCCTTTCCCGCCCGCTCCGGGCAGACAGGAAGTGGAAGGGGAAGAACCCGTGAAGGATTATTACTGTATTCTGGGCGTTTCTTATCAGGCGGAGAGCAGAGAGATTAAAGCGGCATACCGGAAGCTGGCAAAGCAGTACCATCCGGATGTGGTGGGCGGCGACAGGGAAAAGCAGAAAATAATGTATGAAATCCAGGAGGCCTACCAGGTAATCGGCGACGAGGAGAAGCGCCGGGCCTATGACAGGCGGCGGGCCGCGGGAACCGGAACAGGCAAAGGAGCGTTTGCCTGGGAAGGAAACAGAGAGAGGAAAGAGACAAAGAAAAGCGAAGAGGACGGGCGAGGAACGCCCCTTTCCGGGGAAGAACAGTTTGCGCGGTTTTTCGGATTCCGCCCGGGAACGGGCATGGAGACCTACCAGGGCCAAAAGGCTGGGCAGAAGAAGCCGGGAGGCCCCGCAAAGCCGGAGGAAATGTTCGCTTTCTTTTTTGGACATAGATAAACGTTCAGACGACGGGCAGGTAAGGGCACACGCGAAAATACCCGCCGTCTGAATGGCCGCGAAATGCGGGCAGGATGGAGAGAAAAATGAGAGAGAAGAGCAGAAAAAAATGGATTCTCCTCTGCGACGGAGGCATCCTCTTTGCAGGCCTTATCCTGGCCCTGGGGCTGGGGCTTTGGGGACAGGGAATGGAAAGCCGCATAGGCCTGGGCGCCGCCCTTTTGTGCGCCGCAGGGGCAGGGGCCGACCTCCTCTGGCGGGCAGGAGGGGGAAAGGCCTCTCGGGCGGGGAAGGAACCCTTTGGGGGAGAAAAAACCCCGGGAAAGGATTCTCCCTTTGCCGTGCGGGAGCTGGTGCTGTTAAACGAGGAGAACAAGCCCTTAAAGTCCTGGGAGCTTCTGGGAAAGACCGCCCTGATTATCGGGAAGAAGAACCAGGATGAGGAGGTAGACGTGGACCTGGGCGGCTGCGCCTACGGGGCCTTTATTGAACCCCAGCACGCGGTGCTGAATTTTTCCGGCGAGCGGTGGTTTCTGGAGGATATCAGCGAGGAGAACGGCGTGCGGGTGAAGAAGGCCGAGGACGGCATGAATTACCGGCTGTCGGGCCGCCCCTGCGAGGTGGGGGCCGGGGATGTGATTTATATCGCAAATACGCGGCTGCTTTTGACCTGACGCGTGCGGCGGAGCGGCTGAAAAACACATAGATGGGAGAGAGAAGCGACATGAGTTTAGTGAGATGCCCCAATGGACATGTGTACAACGCAAGGCGCTATGGAAAGGAGTGCCCCTACTGCAGGATGAAGCTGGAGGAGGAGGACGAGAAGCGGCCGGAAGGGTTTGAACCGCCGGTGGAAATCCTTACGGAAGACATAAAACCGGTGTGCGGCTGGCTTGTGTGCATTGAGGGCGCCCGGGTGGGAATGGATTATAAAATTCATGACGGGAAGAACTTTGTGGGCCGGGGGGATGACATGGACATCCAGATTACCGGGGACAATGAAATCAACCGGCGCAACCACACGGTGATTGTCTATGACCACAAGCAGAGAAACACGGTAATTCTCCCTGGGGACGCGGCGGGGCTGGCCTATTTAAATGACCAGGCGGTGTATGTGCCCACGGAGTTAAACCCCTACGACACCATTGAGCTGGGAAAGAGCCGGTTTATCTTTGTGCCCCTGTGCGGGGAAAATTTTGAGTGGACGGATGCCAGGGGATGATGAATGTGAGCGGAAGCGGAAGCGAGATTCTGATGGCCATCCTCCCCGTCCTTCTGGCCGTCCTGCTCCTTGTGCGGCTGGTTCTGGCCCGGACATCTTCAGGAAAAAAGCCCATGACAGCGGAAGAAAAGGGCTGGGGGACGGCCCAGACCGGAGGGAGCCGGGAAATCCAGGCGGACCGGGTGGAGGTCATAAAGACCGGGGCCGGGGTCTTGGGCATCCTGGCGGACGGCATCGGCCGGGAGAATACGGGAAGGGTCTGCGCCCAGATTGCCCTGGACGCGGCGGCGGACGCCTATGAGCCCTACCAGGTGCTGACCAACCCGGAGTATCTGTTCCGCACAGTGTGCCGGGAGGCCAATGTGCGGATCCAGAAGACCATCGGGGAGCGCCGGGGCGGCGCCTGTCTGGGATTGGTATTCTTAGGAAACGGCTATCTCCACTACGGCCTGGTGGGGGATATCCGGATTGCGCTTTTCAGGGGCGGGGAGCTGATTCCCCTAAGCCAGGGCCATACCCTGGATGTGCTGGCCAGGCAGGCCTATGAGGAGGGCCGCATTTCCAAAAAGGAAGCCATCTGGAGCATGGAGGAAAAGCGGCGCTGGAATTATCTGGGGATGGACGGGTTTAAGGAGATAGAGGTGCCGGAGCAGCCTGTCCGCCTGAAAAAAGGGGATCTGGCGGTGATGGTGAGCCGGGGCATCTGGCAGGAGCTCTCCTGGGCGGATCTGGAAGATCTGCTCTCCGGCGATGAGAGCCTGCCGGAGAAGGCAAGGCAGATTGCCTGGGCTGCGGGCCGCAGCCCGGGGGATGACAAGGAAAATGGCAGCGTGGTGATACTGCGGTCTTGGGAGGCAGAGGATGCGGCGGATTAATTCGGATTTCCGTACCAAGTTCATATCCGAGGAAGGGCAGAAGCTGGCGAATCGGGATTATTTCGGCTATGTGGAGATGGACGATTTCGCCTGCTATGTCCTGGCGGACAGCCTGGACGGGGAGACCGCCGCGGACAGCGCCCAGGTGGTGGTGGAGAGCATAATCCGCAGCTTCGGGGAGGGCCCCACTTTAAGCAGGAGACGGCTGAACCGGTACATACAGGAGGCCCACCGGGAACTTCGGAGCATGCGGGGCGGCATGCATTTGAAAGCCTCGGTGGTCCTGGCGGTGACGGACTACCGGAGCATGCGCTGCTGCCATGTGGGAAACTGCCGCCTGTACCTGCTGCGCAATTCCCGCTTTCTCTTAAAAACCAGGGACCAGTCCCTTGCCAGGAATCTGCTGGATGAGGGGAAAATCCCCCTGGACGCGGCGGCGGCCCACGAGGAGCGCAACAACCTCTATTCCTACCTGGGGGGAAGAGAGAGGCCGAAGCCGGTTATCTCCAAGAAGCTGCGGCTGGAAGACGGGGATATTTTAGAGCTCATGACCCGGGGCGTCTGGGAAAATTGTACGGACGCGGAGCTTCTGGAGGCCTCCCAGGACGCCAAGGAGCCGGAGGAGATTTTAAACCGGGCGGAGGACCGGATACTGGGACGGCAGGAGGAGCGGGCCATTGACAATTATTCCCTGGCCGTCACCTTTGTGGATAAAATTTACCGCTCCCCCAAAAAGAAGGTGTCCCTCCGGCAGGTGCTCATGGTAGCCATTCCCCTGATTCTCCTGGTGGGCGGCATCAGCCTGGCGCTTTTTTTGCGCCACAGAAGCAGGGTGGAGAAAGAGACGAGTCTGGCCCAGGCCATGGAGAGCGGCGAGACCTATCTGCGCTATGACAATTATGCGAAAGCGGCGGAGGAGTACCGGACCGCAAAAAGCCTTTCTCAGGAGTTAAAAGAGGAGGAGACCGGCCGGGAGGCGGACCAGTACATCAAGCTTGCCGAGCAGATTATCCTGGCGGACGAGGCCATGGGGGCGGAGGAATACCAGAAGGCCCAGGAGCTCTATCTGACGGCCAGGGAGCTCTCCGCGGAGGCGGGAAATGTGGGAAAGAACTATATTGATGACCGCCTGGAGGAGACGAAAAATTACATGGAGGTCTATGACCTGATTGAGCTGGGGGCCCAGAAGGAGAAAAACGGGAACCTGGAGGGAGCGGCCCAGGCTTACGGCGAGGCCAGGGATATGGCGGCCTCCCTCTATTACGGGGCAGGAAAGGAAGAGGCCCTGGCCCGCCAGGCCGCAGTGGAGGAGGAGCTGGATGCGGCGGCTGCCGAGCAGAAGGCCGCCGAAGAGGAAGCCCAGGCAGAGGCCCAGGCGGCGGCAGCCAAGGAGCGGGAATCCCAGGCGGCCGAGCAGGAACTGGAAAACCAGCAGAAGGCCAATGACCAGCAAAATGCCATTGACCTGGAAAACAAGGGAAATGAATTTTTGGCCCAGGGGCAGTACGAGAGCGCGGTTACCTACTACCGGACGGCCCAGGCCATCTATATCCGCCTGGAGCTGGCGGAGCTTGCCGACGGGCTGAACGCCAAGATTGAGGCAGCCCGGGCAGGAGCCGCGGCGGAGCAGGCCGCGGCCCAGGCAGAGCAGGAAGCCTTAAACCAGGGGGCCCTAAGCCAGGTGCCCCCGGGCCAAGGAATTTCGGGCCAGGAAGAAAACCCGCCGGGGCCCGGAGGGGGCGCGCCTTAGAGCGCGTTTGAACATTGCTTTCTGCCAGACGCGCGCCCCAGACAGAATCAGCGGCGGTTTAAACCCGGTGGGCAGCCGCGAAAAAACACACAAGGAGAGGAAGAAGCCACATGTCCAGATATACCTATACCCTGCACCCGGAGAACTCCGGCGGGCAGCCGCGCCAGACCTACCGAAGAAGCCAGCTGGATAAGATGACCACGTTCCAGCTTCGGGAAATCTGCAGGAGGGAACGGCTGGTGGTCCCTGCCAGGGAAAACGGGGACCGGGAGGGACTAATCCGCTTAATTATGCGCTTTCGGGGGCAGAGGGATTACCGCCACCTGACAGCTGCGGATGCCCAGGGGCTGGGGCGGATCCAGGAATTTTTAAACCGCTGTCCCTTAAAAATCCGGGGGGATGAGGAGATACGCATTCCGGGAACCATTATCCTCTACCGGGGAACCGGGATGGACGCCCTGGACGGCTACGAGATCGCCGCAAAGCAGCCCCTCTACGAGGGAAATCTTCTCCTGGTGGACGAGAAAAACCAGGTGTACACCTGTCTGTATATCAAGGAGCAGCAGAAGAAAATGTACCTTTTCCGGGGAAAGGATATGGAGATTCTGCCCCTGGAGAAGGGGCGGTACTTCATCCTCTATTTCCCGGAGGAGCGAATCTCCGAATATCTGTGGGACTGCTGCGCCGGGAACCGGAAGCCGGAGCCGGGCTTTGCCCAGGCCGTGCGCATCCCCCTTTTGAGCCTGGAGGTTCGGGAGGTGGAGCCCACGGACATGCCCCTGGTGATTGATTTTGGAAGCTCCAACACCACCATGGGAATCTGCAGGGAGGACAATATCCCCCGGATTGTCCGGTCCGAGGGGGGCGTGGTTATCCCCTCGGTCATCGGGGTGGAGGAGGCCGCCAAGGGCCAGGTCCGCTATGTGTTCGGCCATGAGGCGGTGCGCATGTGCGGCCAGAATTACCGGGATGAGGATGTGCCGGTGTTTTTTGACATCAAGCGGTGGGTCAGCGATCCGGACCGCTCGGAGCGGGTGACCCTGTCTGACGGGCACAAGTACCAGATCGGGCGGCGGGAGATGCTTCGGGCCTTCTTAGACTATCTCCTGGATTTGGGGCGGCAGCAATTTAAGTGCAGCTTCCGCAATATCCAGATGCTCTCCCCGGTGCGCCAGAAGGAAAAGTTTAAAGAGCTGTTTACGGAGCTTCTGCCGGAGTACCAGGTGGACTGCGAGCTGGACGAGGGCATGGCCGTGCTTTTTGACAGCATCCATTCCCTGATATCCCAGGCAAAGTACCAGAGGGGGAAATGGTACAGGGCCCTGATTATTGACTGCGGCGGGGGCACCACGGATCTGACCTCCGGCCGTTTCCGCATAGACAACACCCGGGTGTCCTACACCATTGACCTGGAGACCAGCTATGAGAATGGGGACACCAATTTTGGGGGAAATAATCTGACCTACCGGATTTTTCAGCTCTTAAAGGTAAAGCTGGCACAGGCCATTTTCGGGGAAGGGGGCCGGGAAACTCCGGCGGCCGGCGAAAACGCATCCTCCCTGGAGGAGGCCTTCCGGAAGGCGGAGAGCCGGATTCCCACCCGGTTCCGGGAATATGAGAACCAGCGGCGGGAGGAATATTTCTGCGTAAAAAATAATTTTTACTATCTCTTTGGCCTGGCGGAGCAGATAAAGAAGCGGTTCTTCGGGCAGACCTTTCTCTATGAGCTGCAGGTGGGGACCAGCCCCGGGGAGGGCGGGCTTTTCCTGGACCGGTTTAAGCTCTCCCTTATGGAGGGCGGGGCCTTTGCCCATTTGAGCCGGGAGATCGCGTTTACCTTTTATCTCAATGAGGTGGAGGAGATTCTGCGGCCCGATGTCTACGGGCTGATGGATCGGTTTTTGGGACAGAAGTTTGCTTCCGGGGAGCTGACCGCCTACGGCATGATTAAGCTCACGGGCCAGTCCTGCAAATCCCGGCTCTTTACCGAGGCATTGAAGGAATATGTGCCCGGCAAGCTGATTCAGAACACCCGGGCCGGGGAGGCGGGGGAGGAGCTGAAGCTGTGCTGCCTGGAGGGGGCCCTGGCCTATTTCTCCAACTGCAAGCTGGGCTACATGAAGGTGGACCACCGCTACGAGGTGGGGGCCCTTCCCTACGAGATTATGGCCTATACCCATGAAAATCAGGAGCATGTGCTGATCCGCAGCCTGGACAAGGAGGATCACATCGGCTGCATCTCCCGGTTTAAGATAGGCAGGCAGTTGGATCTGTATTTAAACAGCGCCCAGGGCAAACGCCTGAAGACCTACTGCTTTGCCTATGACGCCTCCGGCTTCTCCCGGACGACCCAGGAAGAGATTGACCGGCAGTACGCGGGGACCGTGATTCAGGAGGAGACGGATATTATCCTGGAGGGGGAGATGAAATTTTTTGTCTGGGTGTCCAGAAAGCGCTGGGGCTTTGTGGTGCTTCCCATACTCCGGGAGGGGGACCTGCTCTATAAGGGGGAGGAGACCTTCTTTGATTTTGAGGATGACACCTGGGAACTGAATTTCTTTGACGGAAGGAAATAGGAGCATGGAGAACCTGGAAGAAATAAAGGCAATGATTCAGGGGGAGCTGGCCCTCATCGGGGATATGGAGGAGCGGCGGGCCTTTAAGGAGCTGATGGAGGGCGTGTTTTTAGCGCTCTGGGAGACAAACGCCGGGATGTACAAAAAGCTGGAGGAGCGGGTGATCGGGGAGCTGGCCTGGGACATGAACCGCTTCTGCATCCGGACCGGCCTGGCGGAGCGGGAGAGCTTCGACCCGGGGCACCGCTTCCTGGCCCCGGCCTGGGAGGATGACGTAAAGACATGCGCCTGCCGGGCCGGGGAGCTCAGGGAGCGCATCCGGGAGGAGGGAAAGGCGCGCCTGGCCACAGTCTTTGTCACCTGCGGCCCTGGGGAGCTGAAGCAGTTTCTCGACTATGGTTCGGGGTGCACGGGCCGTCTTCTGGCCGGGGAGGAGTACCCGGTGTCTGTTTTTCTGGAGCCCGCCCGGCGGTATCTTAAGCGCCTGGAGCAGCTCTACCACCTGTTTATGAAAAATGGGATTCCCTGGCAGACCGTGAATGCGCCTTACTTTTTTAAGATGGTGGACGTGTGCATCCGCCAGATCCCGGAGGCTGTCTCCGATGACCAGGAAATTACGGATTTCGGCGTGGATTTCGGCTCCTTCAACGCCCAGGTCCGGTTCGGCATGATGCCGGTTTGGAACATTCGCTGCCTGAAGCTGGAGAGCATGGGATTTCCAGTGCCCTGCCGGGATCACGAGAGCTTTGAGCACACCATCTCCATCGCGTCCTACGGGGCGGAAAATGCCTATCTGGTGGAGGAAAAGGCGGGAATCCAGAATGTGTGCCAGCGAGGGGACCGGCTCTATATTACGGGGAAGATTCCCAATGAAAAGCGGTGGAACGTGTATATGATCTGCGGCGGAAGGGACTCGCGGGTGGACCGTTTTCCCTATCCCCTGTTTCAAAACAGCCGAAAGGACGGCTTCGGGGAGCGCTACAGCCGGCAGAAGGGCCAGCCGGTGCGCACCCGGGGGGAGCTGGCCCGCTTTATCCGGGGGCTGGACCTGGAGGAATACATTGCCTACCAGGACTGCGCCCTGACCGGGGAGCGCGGGGAACGCCACGACACCTATCCGGTGAATTTTTTTCTCCGGGATGAGATCCGGGGTAAAGGGGGGCGGCAGAAGCTCACCCTCTACTTTAAGCCGGTGGGAAAAGAGCGGTGGCTTCTCCTGGATCTGGCAAGCTATATTACCTCCCAGGTGCAGGAGCTCTACCCGGAATACGACTGCGGCGGGAGGCTTATATGAATTATCTCTGGGAGGCCATGCTCCGGGCAAAGGAGCAGAATATTTCCGCGGATAGTTTGCGGTTTTCCATGGCGGGACGGTTCTCCGGTTATATGGAGCTCTCCAATCCCTGCTTAAACGAACAGGATCTGCGGGGGATACATCCCGTTGAGGTCAATCTCTATTATCGGTTTTACCACATATTTAAAGACCTGTGCCACCCGGAGCAGAGGGAATTCCCCCATCTGACCGCCGGCCTGGTCAATATGGCGGTTCACCTGCTGGCGGAAAATGATGTGCTCTCCGGCATGACGCGGAAGGAATATTATAAAGAGCTTTTGTACCAGGACATAAAGGAAGGACTGTTCGGGCCGGAGATTCTGGAGGGAATCCGCCTTTTTGACCGGGACGGCCGGGAGACGATTTTGAGCGGCCTGCTGCGCCAGTACGAGACGGGCAGCTCCCTGGACATTTTTAAGGATATGGTGGAGGACCTGATCGAGGAGAGCATTGTGTACCGGAGCAATGACAATTTCCATGAGATTCTGGTCTATGTAGGCCAGAAGGAAGGGGAAAAAATCCGGGGGAAAATGGAGCTGCTGCTTCGGCTCTTTGTGGAGCTTCCCTACCATGTGGAGATTTATTATGAGAGGCATTTTGGCATCATGGGCGTGGACTGCACCATGGAGCTGGATGCCATGACCCTGTGCTGATAGGAGGAAAGGGACGTGTTTGAGTATGTATATCCCCAATTTCAGAGCAAGCGCCTGCTGCGGGCCCAGATGCTGGAGCAGATTCGGGACTATCCGCTGCGGTATCTGGGGCTCTCCCATGAGGGATGGGCCCAGGGGGTGGCCGCGGGCTGCCGCGTCTCCTGGTCCGGGGGGATGCTCACCGTGGGAAGAGGAATTATTTATAAGGAAAAGCGGTTTTATTTTCTGGAGGAGCCCTGTTCCCTGGCCTGCGAACCCCTGGACCGGGTCCGCTACCTCAAGGTCCGCCTGCTGCCGGAGGTGCGATCCCCGGGCGAGGTGCGGGGAGAGGGGGAAATCGTTCTGGAGGAGCGCCCCGTGGACGATGCCTTTGAGCTGGAGCTTTGCCGGTTCCGCCTCCAGGAAGGGGCCAGGCTCCGGGACCGGCATGAGAATTTCGCGGATTTTTCCACGGAATATGACACGGTGGATTATACGTATGCTCCCTGGAGTGGGGAGGAGAACAGCGTCCTAAATCCCCTGCTGTTAAAACAGTACGCCGCAGAGCTGCTGGCAAAAGGGGGAACGGAGTCCGTGGACGCGGCCTTTGCCATGGCGGTCCTCTCCCAGGGCGGAGCGGTCTGCGCCCGGGCAGTGAGGGAATACATCCGGCACAAGACAGGAAAAAGCCCGGCAAAGGGCGTCAGGCCCATGTATGAAGGGCTTTTGGGCATCCTGAATGAGGGAAAGGACAGGCAGGAGGATGGGGACAGAGAGCGGAGCGTGCTCCTCATCTGAGACGGACGCTTTGATGGGAGGTGGGAGAATGCGCATGGACGAATGGCTGGCCTGGCAGGAGCGGGAGCTCAAAAGAAAAAAGGGCCGTGAGAAACCGGCAGGGGAGACACAGGAAGAAAAGGCACAGGGGAAAAAGGAGGACTATGGAAGCGGCAGTTACGTATAAGGATTTGTCATTTTCATTTGCGGATATCCTCCATGTGGACCAAATTGAGATACGGGAGAGGCCGAATGCCCACGGGAGCCTGCGCATCAGCGCGGTGCTGGACGCGGACAGGGAGCGGGAGATTTTCTTCGAGGTCCCGGATACCCTAAGCCTTTTTTACGAGGACGGAGGGGAGAAAAAAACGCTGTTTTCCGGCATGCTGTTTTATTCCTCCATGAACCGGAAAGGGAAATATCTTCATCTCACCCTGGAGGCCAAAACCCACACCTACCGCATGGATATGGAGAAAAAAATCCGCTCCTTTCAGAATACGGGGGAAACCTTCGGCCAGATTATGGGGGAGGTTCTCAAAAACTATCCGGGGACTCTGTGGACCGAGCATTTTTCCGACCGTGCCGCAGGACAGCTCCTGTTTCAGTATGAGGAGACGGATTGGGAATTTTTGACGCGCCTGGCGGGCAGATGCCAGGCCCGGCTCTACCCCCAGTCTCTTACGGAGGGGGAGGCATTCCGGGCCGGCCTTCCCGAAAACCGGGAGCCCTGGTCCCTGGGGGAGGATTTTTTTGTGAGCCAGATGTGCTTTGATGAGTACGAGAAGATGCGGGCCAATGCCCGCTTAGGGGCCCTGCCCCAGCAATATCTGTCCTGGAAGGCGGAGAGCTGGGAGATTCTTCCCCTGGGAGCCCGGCTTCTCTATCGGGGAAAGGACTGGTTTGTCGGGGAGGTGGAGCGGAGGCTGACCGACGGGATTCTTAGGAGCACCTACACCCTGGTGCAGAGAGAGCGGGAGATGCGGGAGACGACCTATGCCCCCCTGCTTCCCGGCATTTCCCTGGACGGCACGGTGACGAATGTGACCCGCAACCAGGTTCAGGTCTATATGGACCGGGACAGCAATACCCGGACAGCGGGCCAGTATTGGTTCCCCTACTCCACGGTGGCGGGCTCCGCGGACGGCAGCGGCTGGTACTGCATGCCGGAGAAGGGGGAAAAAATTCGGGTGTATTTTCCCACGGCGGATGAAAAGGAGGCCTATGTGATTTCCGCCCTCTCCGGAAATACCCAGGGGAACCAGGGCGTGTCCATGGATCCGGCTGTCAAGCATATTTCCACGGCCCAGGGCAATATGGTCACCTTTTCCGGGGCCGGCGCCAACATCTCCGTAAAAGGGGGAACCGGGAGCGTAACCCTGGGCTCCGGCGGGGATTTTTGCGTCACCGCGGCGGAGAGCATCAGCATCTACGCGGGAAGCCGGGTGAGCGTGAGCGGAAATGAGATAACGGCCGCGGCGGGCGAGAAGCTTGGCCTTGCCGCTGACCCCGGTGCCTCCATCGAATTAAAGCCGGGACAGGCGGATGTGAAGGCGGGAAAGATATATCAAAACTAGCAGCAAGGAGGACGCCATGGAATTTTACACATTAGACCAGCTGTCCGTCACCGGGGTCAGCCTGGGCTCCATCCAGAGCCTTGCGGTGCACAATGAGCCCGGCTCCCACGGGGTCATGGAGGTCACGGCCCAGGTGCGGGAGGAGGATGAGGAGACCCTGCTCTATGGGATGGCCAGCCGCCAGCCCGGGGCGCTCTGGGGCGGAGGAAAGCTTTTGTTTGCCGGGCTTTTGACCGGGGCGGAATTTTTCCGCCGGGACGAAGTGCGCCTGGGGCGGCTGACCTTTCAGACCGCGGACTGCCAAATGGATGCGGAAAAGAAATCCCGCTCCTTTCAGGACACATCCATGACGTTGAGCGGCCTCCTGGAGGAGATTTTAAAGGATTATCCCGGAGCGGACTACTGCCTTTCCCTGCCGGACCAGGCCATCGGGCGGCTGCTGGTCCAGTACAGGGAGACGGACTGGGAATTTTTAAAGCGGGTATTTTCCGAATACTATGCGCCGCTGGGGGTGTTTATGGGCCAGGAGGGAATCCGGATTTATGCAGGGGTTCCCGAGCTTTCCGGTCAGTGGCCCTGGGAGCTTGCCGCTGTGGAAAAGAGCGAGGCGGAAGTAAGGCGGTTTGCGGCCATGGGGGCGGGGGAGACGGATTTTGTGGATTTCGGCCTGCTGTCGGGAAGCTGTCAGGAGCTGTTTGCCGCCCTGGAGTATGAGGGGAGGACGCTGACGGTCCGCAGGCTGGACTGGGAGTTAAAAAAGGGGCGGCTGGAGTGCCGGTATGTCCTGCGCTCCAAAGCGGGCATCGGGGCTTATCCGATTTACCCCGTCTCCCTGGTAGGCATCGCCCTGGAGGGGCGGATTCTGGAGGTCAAGGGGAATCTGGTGCGGATTCACATGGACATGGACGACCCTTATGGCGGCCCGGATGTTTTCTGGTTTCCCTATGCCACCATGTCCGCCTCCCTGGACGGAAGCGGGTGGTACTACATGCCCGAGGCGGGGGACCGGGTGCGGGTGGAATTTCCGGACAAATACGCCCAGGACGCCCTGGTCATCAACTCCGCCAGCGTCTATGAGGCGCCCTCCGGAGGGCAGGACGCCATGGGAAACCCGGCGGTAAAGTATTTGAGCAACTGCGCGGGGCAGAAGATGGCCTTAGGGCCCCAGGGCGTCTTTGTATCGGCAGGCGCCTCGGGCCTCACGGTGGACAACAGCGGCAGCGTGTCCATCTGGGGAAACAATGAGGTAATCATAAAGGCGGAGGGGAACGTCTCCTTCAAGGCCCAGTCCATCACCGTCAAAGGGGCAGAGGAGGTAAAGGCTGTCAACGAGGCGGGAACCGGAGCAGAGCTTACCGGCGAACTGACGCTTACGGGGGCGGAGGTATTGATCAACTGACGGCAGCTGCCCGGAACCGTCAGAATCGGAGGGAGGCTTGTACATATGAGACGGGAAGACGCGCTGCGGGAGTTTGAGGCGAAGGCGGACGCGATGCTCACGGCCCAGGAGGCCATGTTTTGGGAACGGCTGTTTGTCCGGAAAAGCCAGGTGGCGGCAAGGCTTAGGGAAAGCCTGGCCCGACTGGCGAGAAAGGCCGCGGCGCGAAAGAAAGACTGCCGGTACATTTACTGCTCCCTCCTGCGGGTGGATCTCTTGAACAGCCGGTATATTACCCTGCTCCAGGCCGTGGGGGAGGAATATGCCCTGGACCCGGAACCGGTGGAAGAGCAGCTGGATCTGGGGGACTTTTTTGATGAACTGGAGGCCGTGCGGGTGGAGCTTGTGCAGAGCCTGCCGAGGTACAGGGGAAAGGTGAATCCCAGCGATGTGCAGAACCTGACCGCCGCCCGGGCCATGGAATGGTTTCGGAAAATTGGTTTTCTCCTCCGCTTTGTGCTGCGCGACCAGGAAAACCAGGAGGAAATCCTGCGCCTCATTCCGGCGGAATTTCCGCGGATTCTCCGCTGGGGGGAGTACCGGGACCGGGGGGAGACCATATTTTTCTACCAGGAAAAGCCGGACCGGGAGGGAAGGCTGGGGGCGCTCCTAAGGCAGTCCTATTCCTACCCGTATATTCTTCAGAATCAATATCTCCGCCTGGGAGAATATGAAAAAATGAACCTCAAAGAGCGGCGGATGGAGTACATCACCTTTGAGGGGTGCAGCTTCCGGGATGTCTCCTTTGAGGCGGCCAGTCTGTGGGGAGCCCGGTTTTTGGAGTGCCGCTTCTGCGGGTGCAGCTTTCGGCAGGCAAATCTGGCCATGGCCTGCTTTGAAAACTGCCGGTTTGGGGACGCGGACTGGACGGAGGCGGAGTTTGGAAATACCCTCTTTCTCCCGGAGCCGCCGCCGGGGGTCAGCGAGGAACAGAAAAGTAAAATTTTGGTAAAAGAGGAGCAATACAATGCAGCGGTATTTCTTTGTGGGGCAGGACAGGAAGGTCCAGGACACCATCCGTCTGGAGGAATTTGATATTGTAAACGGCCCCCGCCGGATTTTCCAGCCGGAGGAGGAGAGGGCCCTGAATGAGGCGGTTTTTCTGTACCTGAAAAAGGGGGAGGGGGAGACTGTGCTGGATTTTTACCAGAGCCCGGTGACCATGGTTTCCGGCCTGGTGCGCCAGGTATTTGCCATGTATGAGGAGGACATTGCCTTTAAGCGGGTGTATCTGGTGGACAGGGAGCAGAAGCTCTCCCACAATTTTTTCATCCCCCTCATCCCCAGGCTGGACGCCCTCTCCCCCAAGGTGGAGCGGTATCCGGACGGCAGGGAAAAGCAGGTGATTCTGGACGGAAGCCGGACAAGGGGGCACCATGTGTTTTACCTGGAATCCAGCATGTCCCGGCGTCCCCTGGTGAGCCTGGCGGCGGCGGAAAGCCTGCTGCGCAGGGGAGCCGTAGGTCTTGTTTTGGAGGAAGTGGAGGTAGAGTAAATGGCAGCGTTGGACGACAAATACATTGTGTTCGGAGCAGAGACCGAGTGCTCCATGGGCCTTCGGAAGAGCCGGCTGGTTCTCCCGGCGGATCACGGCATCTTCATCCGGGGAAAGGCCCAGATGCACGCAAAGGACTGCATGTCCCCTGAAAATGTGATTCCCTTCGGAGGCTGCCGGAGCGCTTCCAACCCGTCCACCGCCTTAAAGATGGCGTCCATGGGGGTTTCCGCCGGGGTTCCCACCATAAGCGGCACCTTCTGCGCCATGGCGGTGGCCCCGGGCTGTGCCGGGCTGTGCACGCCGGTTATCACCTCCGTGGAATGGGAGGACGCCAGCGAGTTTACGGACATTGATGAGGAAAAGGCGCTGATGGGGCGGTGCACCCTGACCTGCGCCCACGGGGGCATCATCAAAATCACGGATGCGGGGCAGGGCTGACGGCTGTGTCCGCATTGGTTTTTGCATGACAGGAGAAGCCTATGAGAATACCATTTTGCCAACTGATGATTGAGACGGAAATCCAGGGTATCCTGAAAATCCGGGGCCTCTCCCTCACGGAGGCCTTAAACAGCCATGCGTTTTTGGAGCTGGAATGCCTTTTGGACGAGGCCTGCTATGAGAGGGCGGTGTCCTGCACGGTGAAGGATTCTTCTGCAGCGCTCCTCTGCGGGGAGGAGACGCTGTTTTTCGGACGCCTGTACAAGGCAAGGACGCAGAAGGAGAGGGGAAAATGGGAGCTTCATCTCACCTTTGTCTCCGCTTCCTACGAGATGGATGTGCTCCGCAGGTCCCGGGTGTTCTACCGCCAGGGGGACAGGTACGCGGATGTGATTGAGAAAGTGTCCGCCCTCTATGGGGATGTCCGGGTCTGGGACAAGGCCACCGGCGGGGCGGCCTGTCCGGGAACCCTGCTCCAGTACGAGGAGACGGACTGGGAATTTTTAAAGCGCTTGGCCAGCCATTTTTCCACCTTCCTGATTCCCGACACCTCCTCCGAGAGCAGCCGCGTGTATTTCGGCCTGCCGGACATTGACAACGGGAAGGAGCTGTGGGACAAGGATTTTTCCATTATCCAGGACATGGACGCCTTCTACCGGATGGGGAAGGGGATGAAGCAGGCGTATACGGCCTGGCGGATTGTGAGCCCCCTCTCCCTGCGCATGGGGGAGAATCTGACCTTTAACGGCACCCGGTGCACCGTGGTGGGAATCCGCCTATTTACCAGGCAGGGCGAGCTTCTTCGGGAATACACCCTCCGACGGCGGGAGGGCCTTATCATCCGGCAGTCCTTCAACTATGAAATTCTGGGAATCAGCCTGCCGGTGACGGTGACGAACCGGAAGGACAATCAGATTCAGGTGGAATTTGACGTCAACAAGCCCTACCCCTCGGAGGAGCCCACCCGGTTTTATACATACGGAATTGAGAGCAGCAGCTTTTACTGCATGCCGGAGGTGGGAAGCCGGGCCCACGTGTATTTTCCCAACCGGGACGACTGGGAGGCCATCGGGGTTCACGCCTTAAATCCCGGGGACGGGGCGGGGAGAAATCCCTCCAACAAGCGGTTTTCTTCGCCCACAGGGGCCGCCATGGAGCTGTCCCCCTCGGCCTACTGTTTCCAGTCTGATTCCGGGGGAGCCACCCGGATGATTATGGGAACCGATGGAAATGTGACCATAACCGGCACGGACATCATCTTCTCGGCGGGCACCTCCATCTCCATCGGAGCGGGAAAGGAGAACACGCCCAAAATCTCCTTCAGTTCAAAGGGAAATCAGCTGTTTCAGGCGGGGAGTTCTTCCATGGCTCTGGAGGACAACTTTATGCTGGTGGCTGACAAGGCAAAGCTTAAGGCCGAGAGCGGGGACATGTCCGCCCAGGCCCAGGCCGTGCGGGATGAGGTCACAGCCGGGGACGGGGCGCTCATGGACGCCTATAACAGCCAGGGGGCGGGAGGCCCCGGCGGAGGAAACTTTGGGCTTCCGGGACCGGGCGGAGGCGGCCTGGGGCTTCCGGGCCTTGGAGGCGGAAGCGGAAGCCTTCCGGGTTCCGGAAACGGCGCAGGTTCCGGCTCCGGCGCTTCGGGCCAGCAGCCCGCGGCGGAATCCCCCTGGAAATGGAGTTTCGGCCCGGAGTATAAATATAAGCCCAAGGCCACAGACAATAAGACGCCGGCGGGCTGGCTGGACAAGAGCAAAAACGCCGAGGACAGCTATAAGACCACGCTCTACGACAATGACCCCAACAACAAGGACAAGATTGACAAGTACCGCCACACCATGTCCATTGCGCGGGTGTCGGGCTCGGGAAGCGTCTTTGACGAGAGTAAGTCCAAGGAGGCGTCAGGAAGATCCGGGCTGTTCTACGGCTCCGCCTACGCCACCCCCGGGGCCTGGAAGGCCCAGGCCAATGCCTATGCGGGGCTGACAGAAGAAAACAAGATGCCCGGCGTGGGCATCCAGGGCTCCGCCAGCTTTTCCTTGGTGGAGATGGGATTGGCCGGCGGATTCGGAACGGAGGACCTGAATATCCACGCGGGCGCGGACGTGGCGGCTATGAAGGCGGAGGCCAAGGCGGACGCGGTTTTAGGATTCAATGAAAAGGGGCAGTTCCAGGCCGGTGTGGCCGGGGAGGCCGGCGCCTATATGCTGGAGGGAAGCGTGTCCGGCGGCGTCACGGTGGCGGGAGCCGAGATCAATGCCAAGGCCACGGGAAGACTCGGATTCGGCCTTGAGGGACAGGCGGGATTTGTGGACGGAAAACTGAAGGTCAAACTGGGAGCCTGCTTTATCTTCGGCGGGTCCGTGGAGTTTGAGATCGACATCAGCAAATGGTTTTCTTAAACCCGCCCGGCGAATCTCTTTGACAGGCCCTGGGACCTGCGATTATAATTAGTTTGAAAATCCTGCCGCCGAAGGGGCAGGATAAGGAGGAGAAGAATATGCTGAAACTTCTGCCAATCGGTACGGTGGTGCGGCTCAAGGGAGCCAGCATTCCCTTTATGATTGCCGGATACTTTCCGGAGGATGAAAGCAAGCCGGGTTTTTACTTTGATTATTCGGGATTTCCCCATCCCATGGGTTTTTCTTCCGACATAGAGGCGTCCTTTTTCAATGCGGCGGATATCGAACGGATTCTGGCTATGGGATATCAGGATGAGGAGCAGATGGAGTATGTGAAAAAGCTGGAAAGCTTTCAGCCGGAAGCCCAGGAGGGAGGAAAATAATGGAAGAAAAAAACAGGCCGCTTCCCATCGGGAGCGTGGTGATCTTAAAAGGGGCCAACACCAAGATGATGATTCTGGGATACCTGAAATATGGGCCGGAGAACCGGACGGATATTTTCGACTATGCGGGCTGCCTGTATCCCCAGGGCTACCACTCCCCGGAAAAGACCTATGTGTTTAACCATGACGGCATTGAGCGGGTCTACAGCCTGGGCTATCAGGACGAGCGCCAGATCGAGTTTTCAGAGGCTTTGATGGAGCAGTTTCGCATCTCCAAGGGCAGCGTGTCCTTTGACTAGAGCCCAGGATACCAGCCCTTGGGAGGCTTGAAGGGAAACGGAGATGGATGGAAGATGAGGAGGCGCAGGGGAATGACAGAGATAATTCTTTTGGCCGGGGCGGTTTTTTGCGTCCTTTCCGGCATATTTTTCATGCAGTGGGGAATTCGGGAGTTCGGCTCCTGCAGCGGGCAGGCCCGGGCGCGGGTGGTAGGCATCTATGAATCGCCCGTCTCCCAGGACGGGGGATACGCCCCCATTGTGGAGTTTTCTGCAGGGGGAGAGACGGTCCGCTCCCGGGCCATGACGGAAAAAACAGGGAGCAGGAAGCGGGTGCCCTATGCGGAGGGAGATTGGCTGGAGGTCCGGTACAATCCCGAGAATCCCCGCCAGTTTATCATTCCGGGCTATGATACGAATATAAAGTTTTTTCTGGGGATTGGGGGCCTGGCGGCCGCGCTGATTTTGGGGATTGCGGCGGTGATTCTGCTCTAGGTTTCCATGCATGGCTGCGCACAGTTTTTTGACCGCACATGGCCGAGGAGCAATCGTGTATAAAAGTATAAAAGAAATGTTAAAAAACAATTGACATATCACGAAAAACATTCTATGATAAAACCCGTAAATAACGGCAATAGAGGCGCGAATCTCAAGAGTAACCGTCCGGAGGCTGCGGAAAGCCCGGGAGGGGCGGCAAAAGGGGGCTTCGCCGAAACCGGCATTTTCCGTGGAATGCTGCAGTTGGGGTACAGTTTAACAGGCTGTGCACTCTCACCAGATGGTGGAGGAGCTATTGCTTCATGGGTTCGTGCGCGATGAAGCAGTGGCATATATGCCGCTGCTTTTTTTGGTATGACGGGCATGCCGTCAGTCTGTGGTGAAAGTCCACAAGGGGCGTAGTTGCCGACGAACCCCATAGCGACTCCCAAGGTTTACATCATGAGGTGTGGGCGAGAAGAAGGGATAGCGAAATCGTAGC
>DWWT01000053.1 GCA_019119575.1 Candidatus Enterocloster excrementipullorum | reverse complement strand
AAAGCAATGCTTCGGCAGCCGTTCTCCACTGCCAGCTCCAGGCAGGAGCGGTAGCAGGAGGCCAGTGCTTCGCAGTCTCGGTCTGTGACCGTGCTGTAAATGATGGGCCCTACGGTGTGCAGGACGTATTTGCAGGGCAGATTGAAAGCCGGCGTGATTTTCGCGCTGCCGGTGGGCTCATCATGCCCCTGAGCCCGCATCAGGTCATTGCAGAAGAGCCTGAGCTGGACGCCGCTCCGGGAGTGGATGATGTTGTCGATACAGCCATGGAGCGGGTGGAAACAGCCGAGAAGCGCGCTGTTGGCGGCATTTACAATTGCATCGGCTTTCAATGTCGTGATGTCGCCCTGCCATAAAATGAGGCGGGGATCTCCGGGAACGGAGGGCAGACTGGCGCTGTCCACAACACCCCGTGCGTCCCGTTCTGCCTGCAGATATTCGTCCTGTATGCGCAGAAATTCCTGGCTGACGGGCCTTGGCATGTGCACGTTCATCAGACTGCGCAGGAGGTCGTTCTGGCCCTTCTCTTCTGCCGGAATCGAAATGTGTTTGTATCCCGGATTTTCTGCCAAAAGTTCCTGGATCAGATAAATCCGCCGTTCGTTCTGTGTCATTTCCGCATCCTCCTTTTTACATCTGTATCTTATCATACTGCCCGGAGGGAGAGACGTAAAGTGCGCACAATTTTGTGGCTAGGTTACCGGGAAGAAACTATGGATTCGTAAGCTGACAGGGGCCGCTGCAAATGCAATATGGAGCAAAAAATCCTGTGAATCTTCAAAGCCGAAAGCGGCCGGAAAATCACAGGATTTTTTCAGCAAACAGGCGCGCAAACAGAACGGGAGCGATCTACAGGTTTTCATCCATAAATGCGATAACGCCCGCTTCTACGGCGTCTTTAATATCGTTATAGTTATGTATTTCATGCCGGTAGCCGGAATATAATTTTGTCTTTACATTGTGTCCCGTTGACCGGAGCCAGTTTGTCACGGCATAGACGCCTTCTCCGTATTCGCCTACCGGATCCAGGTCGCCGGCAATGTTATAAATGGGAAGAGAGACGGGAACCTTCTGTGCCCACTCTGTTCCGTTGATTACTTCCATCATCTGGGTGAAATCATACATGGACTGATTGGTTGTGGGCTTTGTAAATGCATCGAAGGGATCATCCGCATGATCACGCTGTACATAGGGATCCGAGCAGATCCATTCATTTCCAATGGAAGTATCTCCGCAGTATTCGCACATCCATCCAAGGAGATCTGCGGTAAAGGAAGGATCCGATTCCTTTCCCCTGCCCTGTGCAATAGCCTTGGAAAGCTTTTGCGCAGTTTCGGAGGCGCCCCGGAACATACCGCATGTACCGCAGATGGTAACTCCCGAAAGTTCACTTCCGTACTTGGCCGCATAATCCCTTGCAATCATGGAGCCCATGCTGTGGCCGAATAAAAAATAGGGTAGTCCCGGATATTTTTCTTTTGCAATCAAAGTGAGCGTATGCTCATCCTCCATCATCGTATGGCAGCCTTTATCGCCCCAGTCCCCCCAGGTGCCGTTTTCAACAGCAGTCTTTCCATGCCCTACATGGTCGTCCGCAGCTACGATGTAGCCCGCATCCATAAATTTTACAATCATGTGCAGATATCTTCTCGAATGTTCTCCAAAACCATGAATCAGCTGGACGATTCCCTTGGGAGCTGCCGCGGGAACATAAATCCATCCGTATACCGTGTCGCGTTCATTAAAGGATTGAAAACTCACTTCGTGCAGCATAGCAAATACCTCCGTTTCAATATATTGTTATTGTAAAGTTATATAAAATATTTGTCAAGATATGGAAATAATGTGATATTATTAACAAAAAAATATCTGTATGATAAATTTTCACAGTCAAAATATCGGAGGTATACACCGTGCCCCGCCCTCTGGAACAGGGGACTTTATCAGAACCCTGTTTCCCGAAAGCCGGAAACGTCTACTTGTCCCTTCTGGTACGCGTCAAAAAAGTATTGAATGACTTCCTGGACATTGGGTACTATCCGTTCCCACAATTGAGCGCCGCCAGGGACTGAAGCACCGATCTCCACGGAATATTTACCTTGATCCGATCCCTTTCTGACCGCTGCACACTGGATGAACCAGTAGTCCTTTGGATTTTGAGGATCCTTCTGCTCTAAAATCAGGAAACTGTCTTCCCCTTGATTCAGCTCCCGCAGTTCCTTTTCGATGTCCTGCCAAGCGGGAGTGCCGGCGGTATATCCGCCCACAGTCAAGATCCAGGGCCAGTCCGTGTGAGGCTGAGGAGGATAGGAAATATTCCGCCGTGCGGAGGCCTGCTGCCAGGTGAGACCGGCCCGCTCCATTTGCACCCAGTTACCGAGATAGGGGATTTTCCCCTGCAGCCAGCCCCTCAGCACTTCTTCAGCCTCACCAGCGGTGACATCCCGGATCCAGGCGTATTGCCCGGGTATTCTAGGCGCGCCGGAGTATTCCTCCAGAAAAATGCGGGTCAGCTCCTGCTGGCCGCCGGGCAGACAGACCAGGCGGCTGAAGACGTGCCCCTCCCCCCGAAAAGGAACACTGGGAACCAGCTGGAAGGGACCGGCCTCTCCTGTCTGGCTGGGCCGAAGAAGCAGCTGGCGGATACTGTCCCAGGTGACGCGGGAGGTTACGGAACCATCCGGCAGAGTAAGTACCTGGTTTTGGGACAAATGTTTCTGCTTTAGGCGTTCCTGTTCCTCCTGAAGGGCTTTTCTTTGCCGGTAGGCCCGCTCCTGGGCGTATTGCTGCCTCTCATCTTTGGTGTAAACCAGATCGGCATATTCTTTAGAATTATAGTCTCCGAATACGGCGGAGGGAGCCCGCCGGCGCAGGCAGTCCAGAGCATCGTTCAGCTCCTGCTTGGACTTCAGTGAGGTTACCTGCTGCTGCTGACGGTCGTCAACAATCCATACTTCATAGATATTGGTAACATGGGTTCGTTTGCCGCTGTGAGAGGTTTTCCGCTCATTCCGGCCAAACACGCCTCGAATGCGGGAAATACGGGAGACTTCATCGCCCAGTACCCACTCTTTGCCAATACCTATTTTGCCGCACCACTCGCCGTTTTCCCGCAGATCCTGGTCTACCATGGCGAAGAGTTTCTCCACCGGAGGTGCTTCGTCAGGGTGAGGGAGCTGGCTGCGGATGGATTGGGCCAAGGCACTTTTTTCCGGGAACAGAGCGTCCCGCAGGCTCCGATAAGCCAGAAAAAGGCCCGCCGCCGCTGCACCCGCCCCTAAGAATGGGCTGAACTGGTAAGCGTGCCGCGATTCTTCATTCAGCCGCGCCACCTCTTCCGGAAGGGACAGGCCCATGAAAAAGAAGCACAGGAAGATCCCGCCCACCAGAAGAAATATTCCGGCCGGGATCAGTCCGCGCAGCCGTCCGCGGGTTCGCTGGAGGCAGTAACCCTCTGCCGGCTCGTTTGGCTGCTGCCTTTTGTTCCACCACATTATAAGAAGGATCAGCGGGATAGAAAAAACGCGAAGAATTACCGCCAGAACGATGTAGACTGCCACATTCCAGGGCCATTTGAGATAGAAACGCGTTTTTGAAGAATTTTTTGATTCCATGATATCCTCCGGTGCTTATATTTTGATAGAAATTTCCAATCACAGGATCCAAATAGATTATACGCCAGGTTCTTTGCGTTATCAAATTAAAATCCACAGGCAGCCGAAACGGGAGCTTGACAATACTTGCCCCTCGTATCGATTCATTGATGCAGTATTCTACATGCGGATCGGATTCCGTGTAACGTATTTTTGCCTCGGCAGGATGTATAATCAGACGTGTATGCCGCAATCCTGCTCTCCCGGCTTGTACAACGGATTATTTCATGGTATGATGAACGAAACACATACAAAATCTGTGCTGCGGCATCAATCTGTGCCGCGGCATTGTATTTTAAAAAAGATGGCTTGCAAAAGAAAGCGGAGGAAATCGGTGATTTTTGTATGCAGCAGATGTAAAAAAGAATATGGAGAAGAGGAGGCCAAGTGGCGCTGTGACTGCGGAGGATATCTCTCCTGCAAGAGGGAGGTCTCTTTTAAAAAGGAGGATATCAGGCCCGAGCGCTTCAATATGTGGCGGTATGACGCGGCGTATCCTCTGAAATATGAAGAGCTTGCGGTGACGTACCAGGAGGGGATGACGCCGCTGGCGGAATGTCCCAAGGCGCCGTGCCGCCTGCGCATAAAGATGGATCAATTGATGCCCACAGGTTCTTTCAAAGACCGCGGCACGGTTATGGTGGTCAATTATCTGCTAAAAAGAGGGGCGAAGCGGATTGTGGAAGATTCCTCGGGAAATGCCGGGGCTTCGGTTGCGGGATACTGCGCGCTGGGAGGCGGTGGCTTCGGCGGCACAGCAATACCCGGAAGAATATGCCGGCCATAACTGGCATCCCATGTTTTTGGAGGGGACAAAGTCCATCGCTTATGAGCTTTGGGAGCAGAACGGATTTCGGGCGCCGGAAAATATTATATGTGCGGCCGGAAACGGAAGCGCGGCTCTTGGCATTTATTATGGATTTCAGGATCTGCTTAAAAATAAGCAGGTGGAGTTTCTGCCCCGTCTTTTTGTGGTTCAGGCGAAAAACTGCAATCCCATTTACCGGGAATTTGTCGGGGATATGTCAGATGATAGCTTCCTTCCTACCATTGCAGAGGGAATTGCTCTCCGGTCGCCCAATAAAGGACGTGATGTGGTAAACGCAGTAAAGACAACCGCCGGACGCGTGCTGTGTGCGGAGGAAGAGGAGATTGCATCTGCCGTAAAGGAGTTGGCCGGGCTGGGATTTTATGTAGAGCCCACATCCGCCGCAGCCTATGCGGGGCTTCTTAAATTGCTCCAAGACGGGGTTTTGAATGAGACATCGGATGTAATTATGATGGTGTCGGGAAACGGATTAAAGG
This sequence comes from Candidatus Enterocloster excrementipullorum, assembly GCA_019119575.1. Lineage (GTDB taxonomy): Bacteria > Bacillota > Clostridia > Lachnospirales > Lachnospiraceae > Enterocloster > Enterocloster excrementipullorum. The sequence continues at coordinate 25,771 of DWWT01000053.1, read as the reverse complement.
CAAGTACGGAGATAGCGGGGCTATTAGGTATTTGAAATGCGGCAATTGCCCCAGTGGCAGACAAGAGGGAGAAAAAAGGAGAAAAGACAGATGAAACGTATCCAAACCAATAATGCATTAAAACCCAACGGGCACTATTCGCAGGCAGTCATGCACCAGGGATTCCTGTTTGTGTCAGGAATATTGCCTTTTGACTGCAGGACAGGACAATTTGTTGAAGGAGAAATTGGGATCCAGATGCGTACGGTCTTTGAGAATCTTGACAGTATTTTGGCGGCTGCATTTCGGGTCGAATGTGGAACTTGAGGTAATTGCATATAAATGATGAGAATGCTCTGGGGAACGACCTCCCAGGGTATTTTTTTGCATAAGAACCCGCTCCCCAGGGAATCCTCTGAGTGTATCTCGTACCTTGGGCTTATTGATAAAGATTATTAATGGGGCTGCTTGCATTCCCTGAACGCCTTTGGTATGATTATAAAAGGTTAGCTATATCTAACCAATGTGAATCAATCATGTTGACTCCTGATCCCCTGCCGCCCCTTGGGCAGGGCGGGAGCCGGCATGGAAAGGAGCTTTTTATGGATTATCTGCAGATTGAAAAAGTGATCGGACGGGAAATTATTGATTCCCGGGGGAACCCTACTGTGGAAGCCGAAGTCTGGCTGGCGGATGGGACTGTGGCCCGCGGCGCAGCTCCCAGCGGGGCATCAACCGGAGAATTTGAGGCTCTGGAGCTGAGGGACGGAGATAAGGCCCGCTTCGGAGGAAAGGGAGTCAGCAAAGCGGCTGCAAATATAAATACGAAAATCCGGGACGCCATCACCGGTATGAACGCTTCGGATATGTATGCCATTGACAAGGCGATGATCCGGGCGGACGGCACCAAAGATAAGTCGAACCTGGGAGCAAATGCCATTCTGGCGGTATCCATCGCATGCGCCAGGGCGGCGGCCAAGGCGCTGGATATTCCCCTGTACCGCTTTCTGGGCGGCGTGAGCGGAAACCGGATGCCGGTTCCCATGATGAATATTTTAAACGGCGGCGCACATGCGGCCAATACCGTAGACGTACAGGAATTTATGATTATGCCGGCAGGGGCACCCAGCTTTAAGGAAGGGCTGCGCTGGTGCACCGAGGTGTTCCATGCCCTGGCGGCGCTCTTAAAGGAAAAGGGCCTGGCCACGTCGGTGGGAGACGAGGGCGGATTTGCCCCTGACCTGGCAAGCGATGAGGAGGCCATCCAGTACATTCTGGAGGCGGTAAAGAAAGCGGGATATGAGCCGGGGAGGGATTTTGTTCTGGCTATGGACGCGGCCTCCAGCGAGTGGAAGGGCGGAAAGAAGGGGGAGTATGTGCTTCCCAAGTGCGGAAAGCATTTTACCTCCGCCGAGCTGGTGAATCACTGGAAGGAATTGTGCGAAAAGTACCCCATTTACTCCATCGAGGACGGACTGGATGAGGAGGATTGGGAAGGCTGGCAGCTCATGACGAAGGAGCTGGGGGGCAAGATTCAGCTGGTGGGAGACGATTTGTTTGTCACCAATACGGAACGCCTTGCAAAGGGGATTTCCCTGGGCTGCGGAAACTCCATTCTCATCAAGCTCAACCAGATTGGCTCCGTGTCCGAGACTCTGGAGGCCATCAAGATGGCCCACAAGGCGGGATATACGGCCATTGCCTCCCACCGCTCCGGCGAGACCGAGGACACGACCATCGCGGATTTGGCGGTGGCGCTCAATACCTGCCAGATTAAGACCGGCGCGCCCAGCCGCAGCGAGCGCGTGGCCAAGTACAACCAGCTTCTGCGCATTGAGGAAGAGCTGGGGGAGGCCGCGGTTTATCCGGGGTTCGGCGCGTTTAACCGGAAGGCGCAGTAGGGCGTCATCTAAATCTCGATCTCCACAATATCCCTCACTGCCACCCGCTCCCCGTCTTCCATAACCAGCATCCCCTCATACAAATCAATCCTTCGGACATATCCCGAGAGAGAGAGATAGGAGCCGCCGGATTTTCGCTCATCCGGCCGGAAATACGTGATGCGGACAGGGACGCGGCTTTTTGCCGCGCCTCCTGTCTGCTCTTGTATGAGAAGGAGTTTTTGGTTTAACTCCTCTTTGCGGTTTTCGTCCAGCTCGATCTGCGAGTCGGTCAGCCGTGCCTCCTCCCGGATGGCATCCCCGTAGCCGGTGAGGGCGGCGAAGGGGGAGAACTGGGCTGCCCGGTCGGACATGGGCATGGGCGGGTGAGACTGGGAGACAGGGCGGGACAGCCCTATGATATCATCGTATCGGCGGGGATTGTGGGGATTCTTATGCATGGCAGCTCCTTTCACCTGCGGCAAAGCGCAGGTCTGTCAGGCCCTGTGGCCGCCGATCTTATTATTTCTCTCAACAGCCGTGGAGCCTTCTTCCAGATTCATTCCCTTTAAAATGGCATTCTTTCCAAATTTTTTCTTGATATCCAGCATAGCCTTCTGCATGCGCTGTTCTTTTTCCAGAGCAGCCGCCTCTTTCTTCTGTTCCTTCTCCCGCGCTTCATAATCGGTAAACAGATCCAGCTGTTCATAGGATTCCGTGGGAGATTCCTCCGCAGCCGGGGCGACGCAGTCCGCGGAAATATTGATCCGCCGTACCAGAAGCTTCCGGTCTGCTATGCGGTCGTAGAGTGCGAGGGCCGCCTCCTGCATCAGCCGGGAGGAGGAGGTTTTCCGTGAGAGATTCGCGGTTCCGTGGGCATGCTTGGGAATCTTCCGGCCATAGCGGTCCGTGGTGATTTCCCCCTCATACTGGCGGCGGATGGAAGGCTCTTTGAGATTTTCAATGTCATACCCGATGGTGAGAACCAGCTTGCATGACACAAGGCCTTTATCCACCAGAGAGAGCGCCAGGGAATCCGCCATCTCCCGGATGATTTTGCGGGCCTGCTCCCAGGTGTAGGGGCAGGGCAGGACCTGGCCGGAGCCAATACTGCTGCTCTGCGGACGATAGGCCTTGATGTCTTTTATGGTGCAGGGCTCATAACCCCAGGCGTGGTCGATGAGCAGTTCGGCATTTACGCCAAACAGATCGTAGAGCAGTTCTTCATTGTAGCAGTCGGAGGGTTTTCCCAGGGAGCAGCGGGCAATGTCGCCCATGGTGAAAAGACCGTGTTCCTCCAGCTTTTTTGCGTACCCGCGTCCCACCCTCCAGAAATCCGTCAGGGGGCGGTGCGCCCAGAGCATGCGCCGGTAGGAAGCCTCGTCAAGCTCCGCAATCCGTACGCCGTCCTTGTCGGGTTTGATGTGCTTGGCTCCGATATCCAGAGCGATCTTGCAGAGGTAGAGGTTGGGGCCGATGCCTGCGGTAGCCGTGATGCCGGTGGTTTGGAGCACATCCCGGATCATTTTCATGGCCAGATCCCGGGGGGACAGGCCGTAGGTATCCAGATAGTGGGTTACATCCATGAACACCTCATCGATGGAGTAGACGTGGATATCCTCGGGCGCAATGTATTTCAGGTAAACGTGGTAGATGCGGGTGCTGAATTCCATGTAGTAGGCCATCCGGGGCGGCGCGACGAGATAAGAGAGCGCCAGGGAAGGGTCTGCCTGCAGCGCGGTCTCGCAGCTTGATTCTCCGCTGAATGTGTGTCCCGGCGCTTTGGCCCGGCGTTCTGCATTGATTTCACGCACCTTTTGAATCACCTCAAAAAGGCGCACGCGCCCCGGAATGCCGTAAGAGCGAAGGGAGGGGGAGACCGCCAGGCAGATGGTTTTTTCCGTGCGGCTGGCGTCCGCCACCACCAGATGGGTAGTCAGGGGGTCCAGTCCGCGGTCCATGCACTCTGCGGAAGCGTAGAAAGACTTCAGATCTATGGCAATGTAGGTGTGCTGGGTGTCAGACATGAAAAGGCGCCTCCTTTCCTGGAATCAGCCGGGGGATCTGGAAATCGAACATTTGTTTTTATTTTACCAGGCAGCGGGAGAGATTTCAATGGAAATCTGCGGGCAAGAAGATGTGCCGTTCTGAATTGCTGCTATTTATGGGTTGAAAACCTGATTATAACCGTTAAAATTGACCTAATTATAACCAGATTAACAGAAATTTCTTCCCATTTGTTATTTATGGACAACGATTCTCAATGACATTTAAAAATAAGACGGGAAAATCAAAAAAATTGTACGCAGAAAAAAACATGGAAAATCATCGGAAATACGGAGGATTCCTGCGTTTTTTTGTGCGTTTTGGAGAAGAAAAAGGGAAAAAATTAAAATCAGGACGGAAATATGGGAGAAGTTGGCACAAAGAATGCTAAAATATAAAGTATAACAGTGAAAAAGCAGCAGGAAGGAGCAAGGCAAATATGAAATACAATTTTGATGAGGTTATCGACCGCAGCGAGAATCGCTCTTCTAAGTATGACGAGCGGGTTAAGAAATTCGGCACCGCGGATGTTATCCCGCTGTGGGTGGCGGATATGGATTTCCGCACGGCCCAGCCTATTATTGACGCCTGCGTCAAGAAAGCGCAGGAAGGGATCTGGGGCTATACCTCCCGGCCGGCCAGTTACTTTGAAGCCGTCCAGGAGTGGGAGGTTAAGAGGAACAACTGGAAGCCTGACACCGCCCTGATGAGCTGGAGCCTGGGGGTGGTGCCCACCATGTCGGCCATCGTCAAGCTGTTCAGCAAGGACGGAGACAAAATTATGATTCAGACGCCGGTTTATTCCGAGTTTTATGATGTGGTGGAGGCATGGGGCCGCACCGTGGTGGAGAACAAGCTGGTGGAAGAGAACGGCCATTGGCATATCGACTTTGACGACTTTGCCGCAAAGGCCAAAGAATGCAGTATTTTCCTGCTCTGCAATCCCCACAACCCCCTGGGAATTGTCTGGGATCCCGCGGACCTGCGCCGGATGGCAGAAATCTGTATTGAAAACAATACCCTGCTTGTTTCGGATGAAATTCATTCCGACCTGATTTTCCACGGCAAGCACCACACGGTTACTGCCAGCATTTCGCCGGAAATCGCGAACCGCATCATCACCTGTGTTTCAGCCACCAAGACCTTCAACCTGGCAGGACTGCAGGCCAGCACTACCATTTTCCCCAACGCCGAGATGAAGCAGACCTTCGATAAATTCTGGCAGGGACTGGAAGTTCACCGCAACAATGCCTTCAGTTCAGTGGCCATGGAGGCCGCTTACCGCGAGGGCGAGGAGTGGCTGGAGCAGCTTCTGGAGTATATCTCGGGCAACTTTGACTATGTATGCGACTACTGCGCAAAGTACATTCCAAAGATTAAGCCGAACCGTCCTGACGCCACCTATCTGATGTGGCTGGACTGCCGCGATTTGAACATGACCAACGAGGAACTGCGTGACTTCTTTATCTACAAAGCAAAACTGGGTCTGAACGAGGGATATACTTTTGGCCGCAGTTTGAGCGGCTATATGCGGCTCAATGTCGCCTGCCCCCGCGCCACTCTGGAAAAAGCCATGGATCAGCTGAAAGCCGCCGTGGATGCCCTGTAACAGGAAAGGAGAAAAAACATGTCAACATCATCCAACATAATTAAGCAGAAGACCTTTTGGCAGCAGTACGGAAGCCTTATGCTGATTTTGGGCGGTATTCTTGTAGGCGCCCTCATCGGAGCGTTTGCTCCCGCTGTGGGAACAGCGATCAAGCCTATCGGCGATATATTCCTCAATCTGCTGTTTACTATCGTGGTTCCCCTGGTGTTTGTGTCCATCTCCTCCGCTGTGGGCAGCATGGCCAACATGAAGCGGCTGGGCCGCATCCTGGGCGGCACCATCGGCACCTTCATTTTCACCGGTATCATCGCATCCATCTGTGTGCTGATCTGGGTTAATATTTTCAGCCCTTCCGCCGGCACCACCATTGAGATGACCAGCAGTGAAGTAGGGGAAGCCAAGACAGCGGCGGAGCTCATCGTCAGCTCTCTGACGGTGTCCGACTTCCCGGAACTGTGGACCAAATCAAACATGCTTCCCCTTATCATTTTCGCCATCATTTTCGGCTTCTGCGTGTCTGCCTGCGGCGGTGATGAGACTCCTATGGGCAAGCTGCTCATCAACCTCAACGATATTATCATGAAGTTTGTAGGCGTTATCATGATTATCGCTCCCCTGGGACTTGGCGCTTACTTCGCCAACCTGGTTGCTACCTATGGGCCCGAGATTATTGGTGACTATGGCCGCTCCATGCTGGTTTACTATCCCTTGTGTCTGCTGTACGCGGTGATCTTCTTCCCGCTGTACGCATTCATGGCCGGGGGCAAGCAGGGAGTAAAGACTATGATCAGGCATATTTTCCCGCCGGCAATCACTGCTTTTGCCACCCAGTCCTCCGCGGCCACCATTCCGGTAAATAAGGAGGCCTGCGATGCCATCGGCGTACCGAAGGACATCAGCGACCTGGTACTGCCTATGGGCTGCACCATGCACATGGACGGATCCGTTCTCTCCTCCATCTGCAAGATCTGCTTCCTCTACGGCATCTTTGGCATGGAGTTTTCCGGCGCAGGCACATATGCCATGTCCATTGTAGTGGCCATTCTGTCCGCCTTCGTTCTGTCCGGTGCGCCGGGCGGCGGTCTGGTAGGTGAAATGCTTATCGTCAGCATGTTCAATTTCCCTGCCGAGGCGTTCCCGATCATTGCCACTCTGGGCTTTATCTTTGATCCTGCCGCTACCTGCCTTAATTCCTCCGGCGACACCATCGCCTCCATGATGGTTACCCGTTTGGTGGAGGGCAAGGATTGGCTGGTAAAGGCCGCGTCCGCTAAAAAGCAGGCCGTGTCCTAAGTTCTTACATACACGGATAACAGAAAAGGAGAAATATAATTATGAAGATAACAGTAATTGGCAGCCATCTCTGTCCGGATACTCTCTATGCCCTTAACCGTCTGTCCGGCGCCGGGGCAGAGATTGATTTTAAAGATATTCTTTCATGTCACGCGGTTCTGCAGGATTACCTGGAAATCCGCGAGAGCAGCCCTCTCTATGAGGAGATTCGCGGAACCAGGCGTCTGGGCATTCCCTGTTTTGTGCGGGAAGACGGTACTATGACGCTGAACTTGAACGACATTCTTGAATAATTTTGCCATATATCGCTTTTATACCCCGGGCAGCCGTATGCTGGCCGGGGACTGTCCGTAAAAGGGGGAGTATCGGCAATGAAGAGAGGAGAGAGCCGAATGCACGAATTGACAGAATTGATCCGGCAGGATATGAAGCCTGCTCTGGGGGTTACCGAGCCGGGAGCGATCGCCTTTGCGGCGGCTGTAGCCAGACAGCATACGAAGGGAGAAGTACGCGGGGTTAAGCTGAGGCTTAACAGCGGCATGTTCAAAAATGCTTTTACCTGCGGCATCCCCGGAAGCGATGAGGTGGGCAATGCCCACGCCGCCGCCCTGGGGGCAGTGGGCGCGGATCTGGATAAGGGACTGGAGTGTCTGGACGGCATTACGCCGGAGCAGGCGCTTCGGGCTAAGGCCATGGTGGAGGCAGGGCAGGTTAAGGTGGAAATGTCTGAAATAACCAGCCGGATTTTTATCAGGGCCGAGATACAGGCCGAGGAGGGGGAAGCGGCTGTTGAGATTCGGGATTCCCACACCAATATTGTCCGCATCACGGAGAACGGCCGCACGGTCTATGAAAAGCCGGGCTGGTCCGATGAAGCGGCGGGCGGAGAAACAAATGCGGCGCCTTTGATTCACCGCTATACACTGGAGCAGCTGCACACCTACGCCCTGACGGTGCCGGCGGAGGAGATTCGATTTATACGGCAGGCTTTTGAGATGAATCTTGCGCTCTGCCAGGCGGGGCTTGCCAGCCCTAAAACCACTTATGCCCGCTATCTGCTGGCAGAGAACGGCGGCCGCGTCATTTCTGATGATGAGCAGAAGACTGCCTCCCTGCTCTGCAATGCGGCCATTGAGGCCCGGGTGCTGGGGCTTCCGGAACCAGCCATGAGCATCACCGGGTCGGGGGCCCACGGCATCATTGCCACCATGCCCCTCTACGCGGCCTATAAGGTGCGGGGCTATTCGGAGGAGAAGCTTCTGCGGGCCGCCGCGCTGAGCTATCTGATCTGCATGTATATCAAAGAATACTCGGGCAAGCTGTCGGCCTTCTGCGGCTGTGCCATCGCCGCCGGCACCGGAATGGCCTGCGGCCTGGTGCTTTTGCGGGACGGCACCACGGAAATGATGACCCATACCATCAACAATATGGCAAGCAGCATCACGGGCATGATCTGTGACGGAGGCAACCAGGGCTGCGCCATGAAAGGCGTGGTGGCGGTGGACGCGGCCTACCGGTCGGCTGCCATGGCCATGCAGAACGTCTATATTTATTCCGTCCACGGCATCAATGGTTCCACGCCGGAGCAGACCATGCGGAACATGGGGCGGATTGCCTCCCCCGGAATGGTGGAAACGGAGAAAACCATCATTGACATTTTATCCGGAAGAGGATAAAATGATTGTAACGGTTCAGGACGGCGGGAAAAGAGGGGCAAAACCAGGCGTTAAGCTTGCTTATAAGCATGCTTTTGCCCCTCTTTTCACATCGGATGAACATCCGATGCTTCTTGTCCGGCCTTTGGCCGGGCAAGAAGATGTGCCGTCCTAAACTGTTGTAAATAACTATGTAAACCGATGAGGAAGAGCAAGTAGCTTCAATGGATGTCTCACAGAGAGCCGCGGGCGGTGGGAGCGCGGCAGAACGGACTTGGAGTGAATGGACTTCTGAGGGCAAGCTGAACGCAGAGTAGGTGAGCCGGAGAGACAACTCCGTTATCAAAGGAAGCATATGTCAGTATGCGTGAGTGGATGTAAACTACATCAAGCCGGGTGGCACCGCAGGAGTTTTGGATAATCACAGCTCTTGTCCCTGCATTTATTAAGGGACAAGGGCTGTTTTTGTTTTATCAAAAGCCCCAATCCCTTTTGACTTAAGAATCAGAGAGGAGATAGGACGTATGAAACTGGAGAATTATGAAGTGCACCTGCCAAATTATTCGATCGGCGATACGATTTATGACAAGATTGGGCCGGTATGTGAATCCTACGGGAGAAAGGTTCTGGTGATTGGCGGGAAGAAGGCCCTAAACGCGGCTTATGAGAAGATCCGCTCTTATGTGGAGAAGACAAATCTTGAGATCATCGGTGTGGAGCTGTACGGGGAAAATTGTACCTATGAGACTGTGGAGAAACTTCGGGCCCTGCCCCTGTACCATGAGGCGGACATGGTTTTCGGAGTGGGCGGCGGAAAGGCTCTTGACACGGTGAAATGCCTGTGCATCACGGACGACAAGCCGGTGTTTGCCTTCCCCACAATCGCCTCCAACTGCTCGGCCTGCACCTCGGTTTCCATTATGTACAATGAGGACGGAACCTTCCTGCGGCCCAACTTCTTTATAAGGCCGGTTATGCACTCTTTTATTGACACAGAAATTATCGCAAAAGCGCCCAGCCAGTACATGTGGGCGGGAATCGGGGACACCTACGCAAAATACTACGAGGCAGCCATCTCTTCCAGGGATGAGCGCCTGGAGCATTTCACCGCCCTGGGCGTGGCTGTCAGCCGCATGTGCAGGGATCCTCTGCTCCAGTACGGGCCCAAGGCCCTGGAGGACCACAAAAAAGGCCTCTGCACCTACGATGTGGAGCAGGTGGTGCTGGCTATCGTGGTGACCACGGGAATTGCATCCATCTTCCTGACAAAGGATTACACGCCGGATTATAACAGCGGCCTGGCCCATGCGGTCTTCTATGCCATGACATCCTATCCGGTAATTGAAGAAAAGCATCTGCACGGAGAAGTAGTTGGATTCGGTGTCCTGCTGGCTCTTCTGGTGGATAAAGATGAGGAGGAGTTTGAGGCGATTTACCGGCTGAACCGGGCGCTGGGACTCCCGGTTTCCCTGGAGGAAATTGAAATCACCGAGGAGCAGTGGGAGGAATGCGAGACCCGCATTCCGGATATGTCGGATGTGGCGCATTATCCCTACCGGGTTACGAAGGAGATGCTGGATGCGGCCATGGCCCGCCTGCGGGAGCGGGCGGCACAGGAGTAAGGCCGGATCGCTGAGCGCTTTTTTGGATGTTCTTTTGACGGGAGATAAGAAATAAGGGAGGACAAAAGAGATGGGCAGGATGGGCAGAGAAACTATACATTCCGGCGGGAATGTTCTGCCTGTTCCTGTCCTTTTTAGGGCTTTTTTGTTCCTGCTTCTCTTGTCCCCGGCTCTGGGAGGCTGTGCGCCGCGGAACATGAGGGAAACGGCGCAGGTATCGCCCGACAGGGAGCAGAACCAGCCGGCGTCCCCCTCCCAGAGCGATGCTTCTGACCATCCGGTTTCTGAAATTATCTGGACGGATGAGGGGACAGGCGGCCTTTTGGGGGAGCTTCCCGACGGGCAGAGAGCGCTCATAGAGGAGTATATTTCCCGATATTACGGGGCCTTAATGACCTTTGAGGAGCCGGACTTTTCGGATCTCTTTGCCTCGGATGCAGGGGTCTGGAGGAATCTGCATGAGCAGGCTATGGCGTATCTCATTGGCCTGCGCTCCATGCAGCGGACAGACCTGCGGCTGGCGGGCTACCGGTCGGAGCTGGCCCTGGAGGAATCCGCGGAAGATTTGGAAAATGAGGCGGACCTTCTGCGAATCACGCTTACGGAAACCAGCACGCAGAATTTTGCGGAGCATCCAGAGGTGGATTCCGTTCTCTATGGAATCCGGCATACCTTTGATCTTGTACAGGAAAATGGAAGGTGGCTTATAAAAGGGCATACCCAGTGGGACGGGATTTTCTGGAATATGATGCGGGAGCTGGGGGAAGACGGCCTGGAGGAACGGACAGACGGGGAGGCCTACTTTGCGGCACGGCGGGAGACGCTTTTGGAGGAGGCCAGAGAGGAGATGGAGCTTCGGCTGGAAGACGGAAGCGGGCAGGACACCCTGCCGCCACAGGGCACAGAGAGAGGAGAAGCCCGGGAGGAGAGGTCTTCCGCAGAGGCGGAGCTCATGCCCTATGACGGGGAGGCCGCCGCGTCTTACGGCGCATCGTTCGTGGGACAGAGGAATGCGGACTGGTGGGATTACAGCCGTCAGGGAGGAAACTGCCAGAACTTTGTCTCCCAGTGCCTATACGCCGGGGGCATTCCCATGGACGTCCGGGGAGGCGCAGTGTGGAAATGGTATGGGGAAGCCGTCAACGACCTGGAGGAGGACAGAGGATGCTCCGCTTCCTGGATTAATGTGGATTCTTTTTATCAATATGTTCAGGAGAATGAGGGGTACGGCCTGGCGGCAGGGACGGACGGTTCTTACTGGGAAGGTGATGTAGGCGATGTGATTCTCATGGGCCCTGCCCATGATCTGAATCATTCCGTCCTCATTTCCAAGGTAGTGCAGAATGCGCAGGGGCATACGGTGGACTATCTGATTCACTCCAACACTTCGGATGTGAAGGACTTCCCGGTCAGCGCGTATCCCAACCCGCGGCAGGTGCTGGTGCGGATTTTGGGGTGGCGGCCATCGGGAGAGAGCGATTAAAAAGGAGCGCGGAAGCGCTATTCACAGTTGATTTATATTTGATTTTTAAGGAGGTCCCATTGGGGCTTCTTTTTATTATGGCTCTATGCCTTGAATAAAAATGGCTAATGCGTCAAAAATATTCAACGAAAAAAGGCGCTGTATGGAAATTAAGAGAGATTATTATTTGAAGGCTCTAATCAATCGTATGCATAATCACCTGATCAAGGTGGTGACTGGCATCAAAAGATTAGGAAAATCTTATTTGCTATTTCATATTTTTCAGAATTATCTTTTGGAACAGGGAATTTCGGAATCTCATATTATTCGTATTGAACTGGATCAGAGAAAACACAGACAATACAGAGATCCGGATAGGATTCTCGAATATATTGAATCCTGCATTCAAGATGGAGAAATGTATTACATTCTTCTGGATGAAGTGCAGCTTTTAAAAGAATTCGAGGAGGTGCTGAATTCGCTGCTGCATATTGACAATGTGGACGTATATGTGACAGGCAGCAATTCCAGGTTTCTTTCTAAAGATGTTATAACAGAGTTTCGGGGCAGGGGAGACGAGATTCACATTTTTCCTCTAACATTCCGGGAATTTATGCAGGTATATGAGGGGGATATGTACCATGGATGGGCAGACTATACGCTGTATGGAGGACTGCCTCTGACTGTGACCATGAAGACAGAGGCTCAGAAGGTTTCTTATCTGCCCCGGCTGTTTGAGGAGACATATCTTAGGGATATCATTGAGCGACATCATATTGAAAAAACACAGGAATTAAATTGAGGCGACATTTAAAAGCGTTCTTAGGTCAAGTATCAGTGGAAATACAATCCGCCAGTATATCGAATACTTAGAGGATGCGTTTATTGTACACAAGGCAAACCGCTACAATGTGAAGGGGAGAAAATATATCGGGACACCTGTAAAATATTATTTTGAAGATGTAGGACTGGTGGAAAAACGCGGTCGGGATGCCGAAGGAAAAGGAGAGAGAACGCAGTTGGAGATTGATTTCGTTGCAAATTTGGGAAGCCGAAGATACTATATTCAGTCTGCATTTGCCATGCCCACTGAAGAAAAACAGCGCCAGGAAAAGGCATCCCTGCTTCAGGTAAAAGATTCATTTAAAAAGATTATTGTGGTAAAAGATGTTGTGAATGTGACAAGAGATGAGAATGGAATCACAACTATGAGTATATATGATTTTCTGATGCAAGAGAATAGTTTGGAGCTATAATTTTTCAGACAAATTGTTTTGAGGAAAATATCAAGATAAGCAAATTTAGATCAAACCACCCTTGACATATACCCCATAGGGGTATATAATGCAGTCATGAGAGGCGCTACACAGAAATTGCAAGAACAGGCGCCGGAAAGGCAGGTTCTAGCTGATGAAGGAAGAAGAAAAGAGCTGCTGCTCCCACAAGACCAAGGAGCGCTCTGAGAAAGAATACAAGGATCTGATTCACCGTCTGAACCGGATTGAGGGACAGATTCGCGGAATCAAGGGCATGGTTGAAAAAAATGCCTACTGCCCGGATATACTGACACAAGTGGCTGCTGCCAATGCAGCGTTAAACAGCTTTAACAAGGTGCTTCTGGCAAACCACATCCGCACCTGCGTGGCCCGGGATATCCGGGAGGGAAAGGATGAGACGATAGATGAGCTGGTAGTTACCCTTCAAAAGCTGATGCGATAGAGGAGGTTGTTGATTTTATGGAACAATACACAGTGACAGGCATGAGCTGCGCGGCCTGCAGCGCCCGGGTGGAAAAGGCAGTATCAAAGGTGCCGGGCGTCACATCCTGCTCTGTCAGCCTGCTGACAAATTCTATGGGTGTGGAAGGCACGGCATCCGCTGCGGATATTATCGCGGCGGTGACAGAGGCCGGATATGGGGCGGCCCCCAAGAGCGGGGCCAAGGCTGCAGGCCAGGCGGGAAGCGCCGGAGCGTCCGCTTCCCTGGCGGCGGCTGAGGACGCCTTAAAGGACAGGGAGACTCCGGTGCTGAAGCACCGGCTGTTCACCTCCCTGGGATTTTTGATCGTGCTCATGTATTTTTCCATGGGGCATATGATGTGGGGGTGGCCGGTTCCGGCGTTCTTTGCGGAGAACCATGTAGCGATGGGGCTTCTGCAGCTTCTTCTCACCGTGATTATCATGGTGATTAACCAGAAGTTCTTTATCAGCGGCTTTAAGAGCCTGTGGCACAGGGCGCCCAACATGGATACCCTGGTAGCCCTGGGGTCCGGCGCGTCCTTCGTGTACAGTGTCTATGCCCTGTTCGCCATGACGGATGCCCAGGCAAAGGGGGATATGGCGGGAGTCATGTCCTACATGCATGAATTTTATTTTGAGTCCGCGGCCATGATTCTGACCCTGATTACTGTGGGAAAGATGCTGGAGGCCCGCTCGAAAGGAAAGACCACGGACGCGTTAAAGGGGCTTATGAAGCTGGCTCCCAAGACCGCGGTTGTGGTGCGGGACGGCATGGAGACAGAGGTTTCTGTGGACCAGGTAAATAAGGGAGACATCTTCGTTGTGCGCCCGGGCGAAAATATCCCGGTGGACGGCGTGGTGCTGGAGGGAAACAGCGCGGTCAATGAGTCGGCCCTCACAGGAGAGAGTATACCGGTAGATAAGGCTGCGGGAGACCATGTGTCTGCGGCTACGCTGAACCAGTCGGGATTTATCCGCTGCCAGGCCACCCGGGTGGGCGAGGACACCACATTGTCCCAGATTATTCAGATGGTCAGCGATGCGGCGGCTACCAAGGCGCCGATTGCCAAGGTGGCGGATAAGGTGTCGGGCGTCTTTGTCCCTGCGGTTATCACCATTGCGGTGGTTACCATTATCGGCTGGCTGCTGGCCGGACAGACCGTGGGGTTCGCTCTGGCAAGGGGGATTTCCGTGCTGGTAATCAGCTGCCCCTGCGCTCTGGGACTGGCCACCCCGGTGGCTATTATGGTAGGAAATGGCCTGGGCGCAAAGAACGGAATCCTCTTTAAGACTGCGGTTTCCCTGGAGGAAACAGGAAAGACACAGATTGTGGCATTGGATAAGACGGGAACCATCACAAGCGGAGAGCCGAAAGTGACGGATATTATCCCCGCAGAGCATGTGACAGAGCAGGAACTTCTCTCCATGGCTTACGCTCTGGAGAAAAAGAGCGAGCATCCCCTTTCCCGGGCGATTCTGGAAAAGGCCAGAGAGGAGAAGCTTGAGGCCGGAGAGGTTGCGGACTTTAAGGCGCTTCCGGGAAATGGCCTGACCGCTGTCCTGGACGGCGCTGTGCTCAAAGGCGGAAACAGCCGGTTTATCACGGGAATCCCAGAGGATCTGGCCGCCAGGGCCCAGGCCCTGGCGGAGGAGGGGAAGACGCCTCTGTTCTTCAGCAGGGATGATGTTCTTATGGGCATTATTGCGGTGGCTGATGTGATCAAGGAGGACAGTCCCCAGGCTGTGCGTGAACTGCAGAATATGGGAATCCAGGTGGTAATGCTCACCGGGGATAATGAGCGTACAGCCCGGGCCATCGGACGCCAGGCAGGGGTTGACCAGGTGATCGCAGGCGTTCTCCCGGACGGTAAGGAGAGCGTAATCCGCTCTTTAAAATCCAGAGGCAAGGTGGCCATGGTTGGCGACGGCATCAATGACGCTCCGGCACTGACCCGTGCGGACATCGGCATTGCCATCGGAGCGGGCACGGACGTGGCCATTGACGCCGCGGATGTAGTCCTCATGAAAAGCCGCTTGAGCGATGTGCCCGCGGCCATCCGTTTAAGCCGGGCGGCCCTGCGCAACATCCATGAGAATCTGTTCTGGGCCTTTTTCTACAATGCGATTGGGATTCCCCTGGCTGCGGGGCTGTTTATCGGCCTCTTTGGCTGGAAGTTAAATCCCATGTTCGGAGCGGCGGCCATGAGCCTGTCCAGCTTCTGTGTGGTTACCAACGCGCTCAGGCTGAATTTCTTCCGCCTGTATGACGCTGGAAAAGATAAAAAGATGAAAGGAAAAGCCAACAAGGAGGTTAAGACAATGACAAAGACAATGAAGATTGAGGGAATGATGTGCGGCCACTGCGAGGCCCGCGTGAAGAAGGTTCTGGAGGCCCTGGACGGCGTATCCCAGGCGGAGGTGAGCCACGAGGCGGGAACCGCTGTGGTGACCATGAGCCAGGACGTGGCGGACGATGTGCTGAAGAAAGCGGTGGAGGACCAGGATTATAAGGTGGTTTCTATCGCGTAGCGAGGACAAAGGGAGAGAAAAATAGATAATTCCGACGGAGGGCAGGTGTGACTTGTGCGGGTCACGCCTGCCCTTAAAACTTTGCGGAAAATGGGTGATGAAAAAACGTCTGAAGGACGAGGGCAATGAAACCGTTACAAATTGTAACGCTTTAAAAATGATAGCTGCGGACGGAAAAAAACGATTGACTGATGTTGCCAACACAGAACAGTTGTTGCGAATTATTCAGTCTATTCCCTCTCCTAAAGCCGAGCCGTTTAAGGTGTGGCTGGCAATGGTAGGCCGAGAGAGGATTGAAGAAACCGTTGATCCGGAACAGGCCATTGACCGGGCGTTGGAAACTTATCTGAAAAAGGGCTATTCTGAAGAATGGGTGCATCAACGCCTTTTAGCAATTCGCATCCGCAATGAGTTGACGGATGAATGGAAAAAACGCGGTGTAGAAAAAGGAAAGGAATACGCGATTTTGACAGATGAGATCTCCCGCGCATGGTCGGGTATGACAACACGACAGTATAAAAAGCTGAAAGGTTTGAAAAAAGAAAACCTCCGTGATAACATGAGTGATTTGGAACTGGTTTTGACAATGCTTGCGGAAGCCTCTACGACGGATATAGCCAAAGTGACAAATCCGCAAGGATTTTCTGAAAATCAAGATGTTGCCCGACGCGGCGGGAAAGTAGCCGGGATTGCGCGGCAGGCCCTCGAAGCAGAGACTGGCAAGTCGGTAGTTACCTCGCAGAATGCCAGTAATTTCCGGCAGCTTGTAACAGATATTGTAGAAGATGCCGCCGTCCTGCCGGATGTCCGATGGAATAGGCGCAGAGATGGGGGTATGTGAGAAAGCATCTGAAAAAAGAAACGTCCCTGTTGAAATGCAACTCCCTGATGAGCTTGCACTTCACAGCGGCGTTTCTTTTATGCGTAGAGGAATCAAAACCGGCGTATAAATATCAGCCCGCTATCCCAATCAGCCCTTCTGCCTTTTATTCCGGCTAAGAATAAAGCTGCTCAATAAAAACCCGCCGGCCGCAAAGCAGGCCATGATGATAAACACAATCCGGTATCCGGCGAGGCCCTCATAGCGGTCCAGAATCCCGCCGTAGATGGCGTACATGAAGGCGCCGGGCAGGTAGCCGATGAAAGAGCCCATGGACATGGCGGAGCCGGTGATCTCTCTGGGAACATGTACCTCATCCATAGGAGCAAAGAAGATGGCGCGCATGCTGAACACACAGGCGCTGATGGAGAGAGTCACGGCCATGCCCGTGACGATTCCCATGGAAGCGTGGGGAAGGCAGGAAAAGATTACCAGGGCGATGCCCACGATCACAAACATCAGCCGCAGATACTTGGTGGCGGAGTGGAGCACCTTGTCGGTGAGGAATCCGCCTACGGGGCCGCCCAGCATTTTAAGGCCGTACTGGTTGATGATGCCGTACACACCCACCAGGGTAGCGGGAAGGGCATAAGCCTCCTCCAGGAAAGGAATAAAATACGTAAGTCCGCAGTAAACGCTGTATACAAAGAAGATGTTGAAGGATACAAGCCAGATATTTACATTTTTAAGGGCCTGTACTACGCCGTTCCAGGCCTGGCGGTTGGCGCTGACAGCCTGGCCGCCTGCCTCGGTCTTTTTTGGGGTCTCATCGGGCTCTAAGAGGAAGTACATGATGATTCCGATTACGCCGGGAACCAGGGCGTAAAACAGGATGGCCATGCGCAGGGCAGAGGCCGTGCTTCCGAAGGCGGAGAAAATGCCAAGGGCGCAGAAGGCCACAATCGTGTCCATCAGGCCGCGCCCGGCCTCCATAATGCCGAACATTCGGCCCTGTTCATCTTCATTGCCCAGAAGGCGAACCGTTTTCAGCATGGTGGGCCAATAGAGCATATCCGCGCACACCGCCAGCAGGCAGTAGATCAAGAGAAATACCGGATAGGACGGAAATGTGGAAAGCCACAGGCCGCACAGGCAGATGCTGATCAAGGACAGGGGAATCATTATTTTCTTGGAAATCCGGTCCGTCAGATAAATGGAAGCCAGAAAGCCAAAGGTGGAGATAAGCCCCGCAATGCTGACCGCGGTTCCGATCTGCGTGTGGGACAGCCCCATAAACTCCTGCATAGGAACATAGAAGGCGTCCTTCATAAATCCTAACTTGTAAATCGTGCCGGCTCCCAGCATCAGGGCGCCGAAGGAGATCCATTTTTTGTCTAATGTCTTTTTCTTCTGTTCAGACATAACCTCTCACCTCATACTTTTTCATTAATAGCCGCGTTTGTCTGGCGCAAAGCGGAAACGGATTTGACAGGTTCCAGTATAGTTGCAAATTTGTGTATTGTCAAGGCAAAATGTGCTTTTATTTGCAAAAAAGTGTAATTTCCATAGATGTACATTTGGGATAATGGGCGTAAAATTGCAAAAATAAGTAAAAAACGCAAAAACCGGGCTTGTAAAATGTGTAAATCTGTGTTATGCTGACCGCAGAAAACGGATTTGATGACAAAAAGGAGTTGTTTTTATGCTGTCGGAACAGAGATATAAGGAAATATTGAATGTGCTGGACCGGGAAGGGAGCGTGAAGACCAGTACCCTCTGTGCACTTTTGGGGACTTCCAGGGAGACCATACGCAGGGACCTGGAAAATCTGGAATCCAGGAATCTGTTAAAGCGGATTCATGGCGGCGCCATGGGGCTGGAGCCATCCGGGGAGAACGGAGCTTCTTATACATCCTTTGATAAGCGCCGGACGGAAAACCCCGAGCCGAAGGAATGGGTGGCGCAGGAGGCCGCCGCATATATCCGGGAGGGGCAGGCCATCGCCCTGGACTCCGGAACCACAGCCCTGGCCCTGGCGAAGGTCATCCGGGAAAAATTCCGCTCCCTCACGGTGGTGACCAATTCCCTTGCGGTTGCCAATGAGCTGTCAGACGCCCAGGGCATCACCCTGGTGATGACGGGAGGGATTTACCGGCCGGACGAGGAGGCGTTTGTGTCAGATATTGCGACCCTTATATTCTCTAAAATTAATGTGGATACCTTTTTTCTCACAACCTGCGGGATTTCCGTGGAGCGGGGGATTACCTATCCGAGGATGGATGAGATTCTTGTGCAGAACAAGATGATGGAGGCCGCGGAGCAGACCATTGTCATCACGGACAGCTCCAAGCTGGGGGTCAATTCGCTGGTAAGAATGTGTGGGATTGACGCGGTCTCTATGATTATCACGGATTCGGGTATATCTTTCTCGCAGAAGAAAGCCTTTGAGGATGCAGGGGTGAAGATTGTGGTTTCCAGGGAAGGAAAGGAAAATGAAGATGGATTCCAAAATGAATACAATACAGGAGCGGGCCAGCGTGCTGCTGGTATCGGTTGACGCATTAAAGCCGGAGTTTGTATTTGAGCAGGAGCGCCTGGGGGTCAGCCTGCCCAACATCAGCAAGTGCCTTGTGGAGCAGGGGCTGACGGCCAGGGAGGGGATGAAGAGCGTATTTCCCACATTTACGTATCCCTGCCATGAGAGCATGATTACGGGAACCAATCCCGCCACCCACGGCACGGTGAACAACGGGATTTTTGATCCCACAGGGGAGCATCTGGGCGCATGGCACTGGTTCGCGACCAAAAAGGTGAAGACGCTGTGGGAGGCGGCCAAGGAAGCCGGATACTGCTGCGCCAGCGTGGCATTTCCCACCTCCGTAGGGGCGAAAGGGGACTACATTGCGCCGGAATACTGGTGGGACGGCTCCGAGCTGGACAGCGCCTTTATCGACGCGGTGGCAAAGCCCCAGGGCCTTATTTCCGAGATGGAAAAGGACATCGGCCGGTATGCGGGAGGACTGGATTTGTCTGATGACGGGGACAGGCAGAGGGGAAAGGCTGCTGTCTGGATGTTAAAAAATAAGCTGGAGCCGGTTATAAAGGAGAAGCCCTTCTTCCTGTCCGCGTATTTCGCAAGCTTTGACGAGAGTGCCCACCAGCACGGCGTATACAGCCGGGAGGCGGCTGCCAGTCTGGAAAAAATTGACCGGATGCTGGGCGAGCTCTTTGCGGAGGCAAAGCGTATTACAGGGGATAATGTATATATCTGCGTAGTTTCCGACCACGGCTCCTTGGACAACACCCACAACATCAGCCCCAACGTGCTTTTAAAGGAAGCCGGGCTGATTGAGACAGACGAGAACGGAAAGGTGACGGATTGGAAGGCATTCAGCCAGAGAGCGGGCGGCACAGCGGAAATCCGCCTGAAGGATTCCGGGGACACCCAGACGGCCCAGGCGCTTGCCGAAGTGATGAAGCGTCTTTTAGAGGATGAGAACAGCGGGATTTTGGAGGTTCTCACAGGAGAACAGGCAAAGGCCCGGGGCGGCTTCCCCCAGGCAGCCTATGTGCTGGTGTCGAAAAAGGGTTATGAGCTGCGGGACGACACGCAGGGAGACTACTGCCGCACCCGCTTGACCCAGAAAGCCCAGCACGGCTACAGCGAGGAATTTCCCGAGATGCGCGCGTCCTTTATGCTGGCGGGACCGGGAATCTCCAAAGGGAATATCGAGGGCGTGCGTCTGATTGACGTGGCGCCGACCCTGGCCGGCCTTATGGGTGCGGCTCTTGAAAATGCGGAAGGCAGAAATCTGCTTGGATAAGGAGTCCGGATGTGGATACAATAGAAGCTTTTTTCGGTAAATTAGCGGACTTTCTCTGGGGAGACTGGCTCCTTTTTGCCCTGGTGAACCTGGTGTGGTCGGTGCAGGACGTAGCCCTGGGACTTTTGATTATTCCCAATATTCTGGCCCTCATCTGTATGGGGCCCAGAGTGAGACAGACGATAAAAGAATTTTTGAACCCCCAAAACGGATATGTGGGGAGTGAGGAGAGAGTAAAATGAGAGAAGAACTGCAGACCTATATCGACAAAATCCCGGAGGTGGCAAAGGCTGCCAGGCTGGAGGAGACCTTCTGGATCAATGGGAAAAAGATTCCCCATGGGGAGAAAACCATTACTCGGGTGAACCCCTCCCAGATTGAGGACGCCAGCCGGCGCCTGAAGCGGTTTGCCCCCTATCTGAAAACCGTATTTCCTGAGCTGGAGACTACCGGCGGCATCATTGAGTCCGAGCTTAGGGAAATTCCCGGGATGAAGGAGCTTTTAAATAAAGAATGGGGAGCGGATATCAAGGGCCGTCTGTTCTTAAAAATGGACAGCCATCTGCCCGTATCCGGCTCCGTGAAGGCCAGAGGGGGAATCTATGAGGTATTGAAGCATGCGGAGGATTTGGCGCTGGAGTCAGGAAAGCTCAAAGAGACGGATGACTACAGCATCCTGGCAAGCCAGGAATTCCGCGATTTCTTTGGACAGTATACGGTTCAGGTGGGCAGCACCGGAAATCTGGGGATGAGCATTGGAATCATGAGCGCCCGGTTGGGATTCCATGTGATTGTTCACATGTCTGCGGACGCGAAGCAGTGGAAAAAGGATCTGCTGAGAAGCAGAGGCGTGGAGGTAATCGAATACGCGGATGATTACTGCGCGGCGGTGGAGCAGGGCAGAAAGAACTCCGACCAGGATCACATGAGCTATTTTGTTGACGATGAAAATTCCCAGAATCTCTTCATGGGATACAGCGTGGCGGGAGAGCGGCTGAAAAAGCAGCTGGAGGAGCAGAACATTCCCGTAGATGAGGAGCATCCCCTCTTTGTCTACATTCCCTGCGGTATCGGCGGCGCTCCGGGCGGCGTTACCTACGGATTAAAGCAGGCCTTTGGGGACGCGGTGCACTGCTTCTTTACCGAGCCCACCCACGCGTGCTGCATGCTTATGGGCATGGCCACCGGCCTGCATGACGGCGTGTCCGTAAAGGACTTTGGAATTGACGGGAGAACCGAGGCGGACGGCTTGGCTGTGGGACGCCCCTCCGCCTTCGTGGGAAGGGTGGTGGAGCCTGTGCTCTCCGGCATTGCCACTATTGAGGACGCAAAGCTTTACGATTTGATGCGGGGGCTTTTAAAAGAGGAGGATATTTTTGTTGAGCCCAGTGCCTGCGCCTCCTTTGGAGCTCTGATCCGCCCGGAGGATTTACATGCTTATATCCGCCGGGAAGGGCTGGAGGATAAGATGGGGCAGGCGGTTCATATCGCCTGGGCCACAGGCGGCTGCATGGTCCCCGAGGAAACCCGGAAGGAATACCTGCGAAAAGGTTTAAAGGAATAAAATTTATGAACTATAAGCTGCTGGTTTTGGATATTGACGGAACAACGGCTGATTCCCAAAAAAAGATTGCGCCGGAAATAAGAGACGCCCTGATTCACCTGCAGAATCAGGGCGTCCGGGTTGTGCTGGCATCCGGAAGGCCGCCGGAGGGCGTCTTTCCAGTGGCGGAATATCTGGAGCTCGCTCGGTACGGGAGCTATATTCTGGCCTTCAACGGGGGAAAAATCATGGAGGCGGGGAGCCGGACGTGTATTTTTGATAAACGGCTTCCGCTTCATCTCCCCTGAAGGCTGCAGGAGGATGCTGTAAAGCATGGAATTGGAATGGCGGCCTACCGGGAGGGAGTCATTGCTGCGGGGACAGAGCCGGACTTCTACATGGAAATGGAATCCCGCATCACCGGCATGCCCATCCGGTACCCGGCGGATTTTTCCGGCTTTTCCGGTTCCGGGACGATTTCCGTCAATGAGTGCCTGCTCACAGGCCATCCGGATGAGCTGGAGGCGTTGGAGCCTTATTTAAGCCATAAATATTTTCATGAGGCCCAAATCTTCCACTCCGAGCCCTGGTATCTGGAGGTGGCCCCCAAGCAGGTGGACAAGGCCTATGGACTTAAATATCTGCTGCGGCACCTGAACATTCCCAAAGAGGAAATGGTGTGCTGCGGGGACAGCTATAATGATATACGGATGCTTCAGTACGCCGGGGTCGGCGTCGCCATGGCCAATGCCCCAGAAAATGTGAAGCTCTTCGCGGATTACGTGACGGAGCGGGACAACGACCATCTGGGGGTGGCGGAGGTGGTGGAGCGGTTTTTTTAGAGCGTGTCTGGATTTTACACCGTCTTTTTACATATTTTTTACGCCATCTCGGTGACATCATTTCACTTTTTTTCTGTAAAATATAAGGGAATCGAATATTTTTCAGAAAAAAGGAGTTCTTCGGATGATCAAAACGTATGTGGTAGACACCAATGTCCTGATTCAGGCCCCCTATGCCGTTCAATGCTTTGAAGACAACCATGTGGTCCTTCCCGTGGTTGTTCTGGAGGAGCTGGACAATCTGAAAAAAGCGGAGGGAGAGAAGGGGGCCAACGCCAGAAAGGCGATCCGCCTGCTGGAGAATCTGCGCCGGAAAGGGGATCTGCTGGAGGGCGTGCCGCTTGAAGGAGGCGGTCTCCTTCGGGTGGAGAAAAATTTCGTGGATGTGGCGCTTCCGCCGGATCTTCCGGATGATAAGATGGATAACCGGATTCTGAAGGTCTGCCGCGGCCTGGCTGACCGCGCCGCCGGGGAGGCGCGCACGGTCGGGGAAACGGATGCCGCTGGGGAGGACGGCGCAGGTTCGGCGGAAAATCAGGTGATTCTCGTGACCAAGGATATCCTTCTGCGCATCAAGGCGCAGATTATTGGGATACGGGCAGAGGATTTCACAACTGAGCAGGTTTCCGGCCATGAAGAGCAGTATGAGGGAAGGGCGGAGGTGTATGTGCCGGAAGCGCTCATGAAGGATTTTAATAAAAAGGGGATTCCCTTGGAGGCATTGTATCAGACAGACAGCCAGGGCATGCGGATTGTTCCGGACCTGTGGGAAAATCAGTTTCTGATTCTCCGGGCGGATCAGTCAGTAAAGAAAACCCAGCTGGGACGGGTGGAAAATGGAAGGGCGGTTCCCCTCCGCTATAAAAAAAGTAAGCCTTATGGGATTTCTCCAAGAAACGCGGGGCAGCATTTTCTCCAGGAGGCCCTGATGGAGACAGCAGATAAAGCGCCTCTGGTAATTGTAAAAGGAATGGCGGGCACGGCGAAAACTTTCTATTCCCTGGCAGTGGGACTCGAAAAGCTGCTCAATAATCCGACCGGCGAATACAGACGTATCCTCATAAGCCGGCCCAATGCCCAGTTTGACGCTGATATCGGGTTCCTGCCCGGGGATGAGCAGGAAAAAATTTCTCCCCTGATGCGTCCGGTGATTGATAACCTGGAACAGCTCATTGACTCCAATGAGGAGCAGCGCTATGCGGACGAGGCGGAGCTGAAGGGAAAGATCGATGAGATATTTGGCAGAGGGCTGATACAGACCGAGGCGCTGAACTTTATCCGGGGACGTTCGATCGTGAAAACCTATTTGATTATAGATGAAGCCCAGAACATGACGCCCAATCAGGTAAAGGGAATCATCACGCGGGCAGGAAAGGGGACGAAGATCATTCTTTTGGGGGATCCAAACCAGATTGACCGCCCGTTCCTGGATGAGCGGACCAATGGACTCAGCTATGCTGCGGAGCATATGAAGGGAAGTTCCATGTGCTGGCAGATTACCCTGCAGGCAGAGGAATGCGAACGCTCCCTTCTGGCTATGGATGCGGTAAAACGGCTGTAGAAACCGCGCCGCAGAAGTCCGGAAGCCCCGGCAGATGCCTGCAGTCTGAACTTCTGTGAAATAGTCATAAAATTTTGATTAAAAAATTGTGCTTCCATTGCTTTTCACAAAAAATGCGAGTATAGTTTATCTGGTACACAGACATAAGAGTTGGAAAGGAATGGATAAAAACAAATGAATCGATTCAGGGAAAAGCTCCAGAGGTTTATGATTGGCCGGTACGGCATGGATCAGCTGGGGCGTTTCCTTTTTAAGGTATTATGCGTGCTGGTGGTGCTGAACTTATTTGTCCGCTTCGGCGTGCTGGCACTGGCGGTGAATGTGCTGGAGCTGGCAGTGATTGCTCTGCTGTATTTTCGCATGTTTTCAAAAAATGTGAACCGCCGCTGGCAGGAAAACCAGGCGTATCTGCGGATGCAGTTTTATGTGTCCGAGTATTTTAAGAGGCTTCGCTTCCGCTTTACGGAAGGGAGGAAATACCGCATTTTTAAATGTCCGGGCTGTGGGCAGAAGGTGCGGATTCCCAGGGGACATGGGAAGGTGAGCATCCATTGTCCGAAATGCGGGACGGACTTCATAAAGAAAAGCTAAAAAAGGAGGAGATTTTCATGAGAAAAAATTTTGGCGCAAAGCCCCTTACCTATCCCCAGCCGGTGCTGATTATCGCAAGCTATGACGAGGCGGGAGTGCCGGACGCGATGAACGCGGCCTGGGGCGGCATCAGCGAGGCGAACGAGATATCCATGTGCCTGAGCGCGGGCCACAAGACCGTGAAGAATATTCTTGGGCGGAAGGCATTTACCGTCAGCATGGCGGATGCGGCCCATGTGGAAGCATGCGATTATGTGGGAATTGAATCCGCCAACAAGGTGCCGGATAAGCTGGCGAAGGCAGGCTTTACTGTCATAAAGAGCGAGCGGGTGGACGCTCCCATTATCAATGAGCTGGCGGTCTGCCTGGAGTGCAGGCTGGTGAGCTATGATCCTGAGACCTGCCGCATGGTCGGCGAGATCATCAATGTCAGCGTGGATGAGAGCGCGATGACAGACGGAAAAGTGGATGTGGCCAAAGTGGCTCCCATTACTTTTGACCCCTTCAACAACGCGTATCATGTAATCGGAGAGAAGGTGGGAAATGCGTTTGCGGATGGGAAGAAGCTGAAATAATAGGAGTGTCCTTGGACTGCGAATAAGGACTATAAGACAGAGAAAAGCGGGCTTTGCGCCTGCTTTTTTCTGGTATGACGGGCATGCCGTCAGTCTGTGGTGAAAGTCCACAAGGGGCGTAGTTGCCGACGAACCCCATAGCGACTCCCAAGGTTTACATCATGAGGTGTGGGCGAGAAGAAGGGATAGCGAAATCGTAGC
>DWWT01000052.1 GCA_019119575.1 Candidatus Enterocloster excrementipullorum | reverse complement strand
CGGAGCTTATTAAACGGTACATTGCGGACAGCCGCTATATCGGATTCCTGGCCAGAAGCGCGATTCGAAAGGAGGAGGAGATGGAGCGTCTGGTATGTCTGAATTTTGACGGAGAACCCATGACGATTGATATTGTTGCAGTGACGCTGTTAAAGAAGCAGGAGGAGCCGGTTATCCAGGAGCTGATACGCATTGCGAGGAAATACGCGCCGTGAGACCGCCAAACGCTCACCTAAGAAAGTTATTTTAACAAAGTCAAATATAGATGGCTTGAGAGCCGGATTTCGCTTTGTGCGGCGAAATCCGGTTTGCTTTTTTACGGGGAATAAAAATATAAAATTTATATTTTGAAATAAGTCGGCCCTGATAAAGGAAGAATATATCGAACAAATGTTTGCAATATACGGCAAACTATGCTATACTGACAGAACAGAAAGTGACAAATCCGAGGCGGCAGACGCCTGCCGTTTTTTGCGATAGAACAGGAGTATTTACACATGGCAAAGCAGTACATTAAGATTCGCGGGGCCAATGAGCACAACCTGAAGAATATTTCCGTAGATATTCCGAGGAATGAATTGGTGGTGCTCACCGGCCTTTCCGGGTCGGGAAAGTCTTCCCTGGCGTTTGATACGATTTACGCGGAGGGACAGAGACGGTATATGGAGTCTCTGTCCTCCTATGCGAGACAGTTTTTGGGGCAGATGGAGAAGCCGGATGTGGAGAGCATCGAGGGGCTCTCCCCCGCTATCTCCATTGACCAGAAGTCCACCAACCGCAATCCCCGCTCCACCGTGGGTACGGTGACGGAGATTTATGACTATATGCGTCTTCTCTATGCCCGTGTGGGTATTCCCCACTGCCCCAAGTGCGGGAAAGAGATCCGCAAGCAGACCATTGACCAGATGGTGGATCAAATCATGGCCATGCCGGAGCGAACCAGGATTCAGCTTTTAGCCCCTGTGGTGCGCGGACGGAAGGGCGAGCACGCCAAGGTGCTGGAGCAGGCCAGAAGAAGCGGCTATGTCCGGGTGCGGATTGACGGGAATTTGTATGAACTCTCTGAAGAGATCAAGCTGGAGAAGAATATTAAGCACAATATCGAAGTGGTGGTGGACCGCCTGGCGGTGCGGGAGGGCATTGAAAAGCGTCTGACCGACTCCATCGAGACCGTGATGGCATTGAGCGGCGGCCTTATGACGGTGGATGTGATCGGCGGGGAGCCGGTGAATTTCAGTCAGAGCTTTTCCTGCCCGGACTGCGGGGTCAGCATTGATGAGGTAGAGCCCCGGAGCTTTTCCTTTAACAATCCCTTCGGGGCCTGCCCGGAGTGCTTCGGCCTTGGCTATAAGATGGAATTTGACCTGGATCTGATGATCCCGGACAAGTCCCTGTCCATCAACCAGGGCGCTATTGTGGTGCTGGGCTGGCAGTCCTGTACGGATAAGGGGAGCTTTACCAGGGCGATCCTGGACGCCCTGTGCGCGGAATATCATTTTGATCTGGACACGCCGTTTGAGGATTATCCCCAGGAGATCAAGGATATCCTGCTCTACGGCACCAAGGGCCATGAGGTGAAGGTACACTATAAGAGCCAGCGGGGAGAGGGTGTGTATGATGTGGCTTTTGAGGGACTTTTGGAAAATGTAAACCGGCGTTACAAGGAAACCTTCTCCGAGGCCTCCAAGGCGGAGTATGAGACGTATATGCGCATCACGCCCTGCCCCGTGTGCAAAGGGCAGAGGCTGAAAAAAGAGTCCCTGGCGGTGACGGTAGGGGGGCTGAATATTTTCCAGGCTACCAACATGTCTATTCTGAAGTTTAAAGAGTTTATGGATGATCTGGAGCTCTCCCCCATGCAGCAGACCATAGGGGCCTCCATTTTGAAGGAAATTCGGGCCAGAATCTGTTTTCTCATCGATGTGGGCCTGGATTACCTGTCCCTGTCACGGGCTACGGGTACGCTGTCCGGCGGAGAGGCCCAGCGGATCCGTCTGGCCACACAGATCGGATCCGGCCTGGTGGGAGTGGCCTACATTTTGGATGAGCCCAGCATTGGCCTGCACCAGAGGGACAATGACAAACTTTTAAAAACCCTGCTCCATCTTCGGGATCTGGGCAACAGCGTTCTGGTGGTGGAGCACGATGAGGACACCATGCGGGCGGCAGACTGCATTGTGGATATCGGGCCCGGCGCGGGAGAGCACGGCGGACAGGTGGTGTCCATCGGCACAGCAGAAGAGATTATGGCGAACCCGAATTCTATCACGGGAGCGTATCTGAGCGGCCGAATGAAGATTCCGGTTCCCGCAGAGCGCAGGAAGCCTGCCGGGTGGATTACCGTGCGCAAAGCAGCGGAGAACAATCTGAAAAATATCGATGTGTCCTTCCCGCTGGGCGTGATGACCTGTGTCACCGGCGTCTCCGGATCGGGCAAGAGCTCTCTGGTGAATGAGATCCTCTATAAGGCGCTGGCGAAGAAACTGAACCGGGCCAGGACAATTCCGGGAAAGCATAAGTGCATTGACGGGGTGGAGCAGCTGGATAAGATTATTGCCATCGACCAGTCGCCCATCGGACGCACCCCCCGGTCCAACCCGGCCACCTACACCGGCGTATTTGATCTTATACGGGATCTGTTTGCCTCCACCACGGATGCCAAGGCAAAGGGATATTCCAAGGGGCGGTTCAGCTTCAACGTGAAGGGCGGCCGGTGTGAGGCCTGCTCCGGCGACGGCATTATCAAGATCGAGATGCATTTCCTGCCGGATGTGTATGTGCCCTGCGAGGTCTGCAAGGGAAAGCGCTACAACCGGGAGACATTGGAGGTAAAATACAAAGGAAAGAGCATTTTCGATGTGCTGAACATGACCGTGGAGGAAGCTCTGAAATTTTTTGAGCATGTTCCCTCCATCACCCGGAAGATCCAGACCCTGTACGATGTGGGACTTGGATATATCCGCCTGGGGCAGCCGTCTACGGAGCTCTCCGGCGGGGAGGCCCAGCGGATTAAGCTGGCCACGGAGCTCTCCAAGCGGGGAACGGGCAAGACCATCTATATTCTGGACGAGCCTACCACGGGCCTGCATTTTGCGGATGTCCACAAGCTGATTGATATTCTGCGGCGTCTGTCCGAGGGAGGAAACACCGTGGTGGTGATTGAGCACAACCTGGATGTGATCAAGACAGCGGACTATATCATTGATATCGGCCCGGAAGGCGGAGACAAAGGCGGGACGGTAATCGCAAAGGGAACGCCCGAGGAGGTGGCGGAGAATCCGGTGTCTTATACGGGAAAATATGTGAGGAAGTATCTGGAAGGCTGACAGAAGCGCATGTCCTCTTGTACACGGATGGTATTCGCAGTGTACAAGGAGACATGCGTTCTTTTGAATACGCTTCTGGACTTTCCTGTGCTCCTGTGTTATACTGGGATTAATAATAATAATTGTTCTTAATTTAAAAATAAAAGGAGAAGGAGGAGGAAGTATGGCTCAGTATCGCTGCAGGTTTTGCGGGACAATTTATGACGAGGAAAAGGAGGGCATGCCGGTAAGCCAGCTTCATGTATGTCCCGTGTGCGGGGTGTCTGTGCGGAAGATGGCCCGCGTGGAGAATCCGGAATCCGTGCAGGGTGAAGAGAAAGAAAGCAAAACAGAAACTGCCGCAGCCCCCGGCGCATCCCTGGCGTACGATCCGGAATTTGCCCGCATAGGAACAGGGGAGCGTTATATGGATGAGATTCACCAGATGGCTGTGTCGGGGACATCCATCATTGAGGCGATGAGCACCCGCATGCCTATGCCGGGCTGGGACGACATCCTGTTTTTAGGGGCCCAGCTGGATCCAATGCCCCTGGATGAGCATGCGCCGGTTGCTTCCCGCACCGTAATTGGCAAAAAGGCGGCAAAACCCATGGTTTTGGAGAATCCGGTGTATATTTCCCATATGTCCTTTGGGGCGCTCTCGCGGGAGACAAAGACAGCTCTGGCAAGGGGGAGTGCCATGGCCCAAACCGCTATGTGTTCCGGCGAGGGAGGGGTTCTTCCGGAGGAACGGGCAGCGGCCTATAAGTACATCTTTGAGTATGTGCCCAACCAGTACAGCGTGACGGACGAGAACCTGCGGCAGGCAGATGCCATTGAAATCAAGATCGGGCAGGGCACGAAACCGGGGATGGGCGGTCATCTTCCGGGAAATAAAGTGACGCCGGAGATCGCAGCAGTTCGTGGAAAGCCCGTGGGGCAGGATGTGATAAGTCCCTCCCGCTTTCCTGGGATTGAATCAAAAGAGGATTTAAAGAAGCTGGTGGAGGCGCTGCGGGAGCGCTCAGAGGGACGGCCCATAGGCATTAAGATTGCGGCGGGACGGATTGAGCGGGATCTGGCATTTTGCCTGTACGCGGACCCGGACTTTATCACCATCGACGGAAGGGGAGGGGCCACAGGAGCCAGTCCTAAGCTGATCCGGGATTCCACAAGCGTGCCCACCGTCTACGCGCTTCACCGGGCGAGAAAATATCTGGATCAGGCGGGAAGCAAGGCGGATTTGGTGATTACCGGGGGACTTCGAGTGTCCTCTGATTTTGCCAAGGCTCTGGCTATGGGAGCGGATGCGGTGGCTATTGCCTCCGCGGCCCTGATTGCGGCGGCCTGCCAGCAGTACCGCATCTGCGGAACCGGCATGTGCCCGGTGGGCGCAGCCACTCAAGATAAAGAACTCCGCAGACGGTTCCCCGAGGACGCGGCGGCCCGGCGGGTGGCGAATTTCCTCAATGTATCGCTGGAGGAAATAAAAACATTTACCAGAATCACAGGCCATTCGGATGTACATGAGATGAGCACGGAGGATCTGTGCACGGTCAGCAGGGAGATTTCCGAGTATACGGATATTGCACATGCGTGATGGCGGCAAGGGAATGGAGGAAAACCAGTGCCGGCAGAGCCATGCTC
>DWWT01000051.1 GCA_019119575.1 Candidatus Enterocloster excrementipullorum | reverse complement strand
TCAACCAGCTCAAGGAGCTCGGGATCGTCAACCATGTCGCACTTGTTCATGAATACTACGATGTAGGGCACGCCTACCTGACGGGACAGAAGGATGTGCTCTCTGGTCTGAGCCATAACACCATCGGTAGCGGCAACAACCAGGATAGCGCCGTCCATCTGAGCAGCACCGGTAATCATGTTCTTAACGTAGTCAGCATGTCCGGGGCAGTCCACGTGTGCGTAGTGACGCTTGGGAGTCTCATACTCAACGTGTGCGGTAGAAATCGTGATTCCACGCTCTCTCTCTTCGGGAGCCTTGTCAATGTTCTCAAATGCAACAGCCTCGCCGGTGCCGTATCTCTCATGCAGAGTCTTGGTGATAGCAGCGGTCAGAGTGGTTTTGCCATGGTCTACGTGTCCAATGGTACCAATGTTACAATGGGGTTTCGTTCTCTCAAACTTAGCTTTAGCCATTTTTTAACGTCCTCCTTAATTTGCGCCCTGTGTCTCGGGCTAATATAGTTAATGTCAGGCTATCAATCATTATATTCTATTTTCCTTTGATTTACAAGCCTTTTTTACTTCTTCTGCTCGGAAAGAACCTTTTCCTGAACATTCTTCGGAACGGGTTCATACTTCTCAAAGAACATGGAGTAATTGCCGCGTCCCTGGGTTCTGGAACGAAGGTCTGTGGAGTAGCCGAACATCTCGGAAAGCGGTACATAAGCCTTCACCATCTTGCCGCCGCCGATGTCCTCCATACCCTCGATACGGCCGCGGCGGGCGTTGATATCGCCGATAACGTCGCCCATGTATTCCTCAGGCATGGTAACTTCCACTTTCATGATGGGCTCCAGAAGAATCGGATTGCCCTTCTTCATAGCGTCCTTAAATGCCATGGATCCGGCAATATGGAATGCCATCTCTGAAGAGTCTACCTCATGATAAGAGCCATCGTACACGTCTGCCCATACGCCCAGCACGGGGAATCCGCCCAGAACACCTGTCTTGGCAGCCTCCTCGATACCTTCGCCGACTGCGGGGATGTACTCCTTCGGAATCGCACCGCCCACAACAGAGGAAGTAAACTTGAAGGTCTCCTCGCCGTTGGCCTCCATGGGAGTGAAGTGTACCTTACAGTGTCCGTACTGTCCGCGTCCACCGGACTGTCTTGCGTACTTGCTGTCCACATCAACAGCCTTGGTGAAGGTCTCCTTGTAGGCAACCTGAGGAGCACCCACGTTTGCCTCTACGTTGAACTCACGCAGCAGACGGTCTACGATAATATCCAGATGCAGCTCGCCCATACCGGAGATAATGGTCTGGCCTGTCTCCTCGTCCGTACGGACACGGAAGGTCGGATCCTCCTCTGCCAGTTTTACGAGGGCCTCGCCCATCTTGTCCTGGCTTGCCTTGGTCTTGGGCTCGATTGCGATATCGATAACCGGCTCCGGGAACTCCATGGACTCCAGGATAACCGGATGCTGCTCGTCGCAGATTGTGTCGCCGGTGGTAGTATTCTTAAATCCAACCGCAGCGGCGATATCTCCGGAATAAACCTTGTCCAGCTCATGCCGCTTATTTGCATGCATCTGCAGGATACGGCCCACGCGCTCCTTCTTGCCTTTGGTAGCATTGAGCACATAGGATCCGGAATTCAGTGTACCGGAGTACACACGGAAATAAGCCAGCTTTCCTACAAAGGGGTCAGTCATGATCTTGAAAGCCAGAGCAGCGAAAGGCTCCTCGTCGGAGGAGTGACGCACAATCTCATTGCCGTCCAGATCTACGCCCTTGATAGCGGGAATGTCTGTAGGAGCGGGCATATACTCAAGGATCGCATCCAAAAGTTTCTGCACGCCCTTGTTGCGGTAAGCGGATCCGCAGCACACGGGAATGGCCGTTCCCTCACAGGTAGCCTTCCGCAGGGCCTTCTTCAGATCCTCCACGGAGGGCTCTTCTCCCTCCAGATACTGCATCATCAAATCATCATCCAACTCGCAGATCTTTTCTACCAGCTCGGTGTGATACAGCTCCGCCTCGTCCTTCATGTCCTCGGGGATCTCGCAGATGGTGATATCCTCACCCTTGTCGTCATTGTAAATATACGCTTCCATCTCGAACAGGTCGATGATTCCCTTGAATTCATCTTCCTTTCCGATGGGGAGCTGCAGACAGATCGGGTTCTTGCCCAGTCTTGTCTTGATCTGCTCTACTGCGCCGTAGAAGTTTGCGCCCAGAATGTCCATCTTGTTGATGAAAGCCATACGAGGCACATTATAAGTGTCAGCCTGGCGCCATACGTTCTCGGACTGGGGCTCAACACCGCCCTTTGCGCAGAAAACGCCGACAGCGCCGTCCAGCACGCGCAGGGAACGCTCAACCTCTACGGTAAAGTCCACGTGTCCGGGAGTATCAATAATATTGATACGGTGCTCCAGAGCGCCGGGCTTTGTCTTCGCATGATCCTGCAGCGTCCAATGGCAGGTAGTAGCAGCTGAAGTAATCGTGATGCCTCTCTCCTGCTCCTGGGCCATCCAGTCCATGGTTGCAGTTCCTTCGTGGGTATCTCCGATCTTATAGTTTACACCAGTGTAGAACAGAATACGCTCTGTCAATGTGGTCTTACCCGCATCGATATGAGCCATGATTCCGATGTTCCTGGTTCTCTCCAATGGATATTCTCTTCCAGCCAAGGGATTTTCCTCCTTAAATAACTGCGGCTTTTCGGGGGAAGTTCCCCCTTACGCCGCCTGCAAACTCCAGTGATCTGCAATTAGAAGCGGTAGTGGGCAAATGCCTTGTTTGCCTCCGCCATCTTGTGCATATCTTCTTTTCTCTTTACGGAAGCGCCGGTGTTGTTGGCTGCATCCATAATCTCGTTTGCCAGTCTCTCCTCCTGGGTCTTCTCGCCTCTCTTGCGGGAGAACAGAGTCAGCCAGCGCAGAGCCAATGCCTGCCGTCTGTCGGGCTTTACCTCGATGGGCACCTGGTAGGTAGCGCCGCCGATACGCTTTGCCTTAACTTCCAGAACAGGCATAATATTGTTCATTGCTTCCTCAAATACTTCGATGGCGTCCTTGCCCGTTGTCTCAGCCACACGGTTAAATGCGCCATACACGATCTTCTGTGCAACACCCTTCTTGCCGTCCAACATGATGTTGTTGATCAGCTTGGTCACAACTTTATTGTTGTAGATCGGGTCTGCCAGAACATCCCTCTTCTGATTATGTCCTTTACGTGGCACGTTACTTCCCTCCTTAATCACGCGCGGCACGCACGAGACGCTCTTCGTCCCTTGCTGCCTGCTCAAATTAACTCACAGGTACTCACATGTTTCCATAAAATGTGTTCGTGCGCGGTTTTCCATATATGTCCTGCAACCTACAGGTTCAATATCACAGATCCGGCACTAACTTCACTTTACTGCTGTTAGTGGTACGTATTACTTCTTTTCTTTCGGTCTCTTGGCGCCGTACTTGGAACGGGCCTG
The DNA here is from genome assembly GCA_019119575.1 of Candidatus Enterocloster excrementipullorum. Classification (GTDB taxonomy): domain Bacteria; phylum Bacillota; class Clostridia; order Lachnospirales; family Lachnospiraceae; genus Enterocloster; species Enterocloster excrementipullorum. The sequence continues at coordinate 17,011 of DWWT01000051.1, read as the reverse complement.
TTTTCTGTTGGCGACACCTGCTGTATCCAGGGTACCGCGCACAATGTGGTATCTGGTACCGGGAAGATCCTTTACTCTTCCTCCGCGGATCAGAACAACGCTGTGCTCCTGCAGGTTGTGGCCCTCTCCGGGAATGTAGCTTGTCACCTCAATGCCGTTGGAAAGACGAACTCTGGCGATCTTTCTCAGAGCAGAGTTAGGCTTTTTCGGGGTAGCAGTCTTCACAGCGGTGCACACGCCTCTCTTCTGAGGAGCGGACACGTTGATGGCTTTCTTGCGAAGAGAGTTGTATCCTCTCTGCAGAGCCGGTGCCGTGGACTTCTTCACGCTGGTCTGCCTTCCCTTTCTTACTAACTGGTTAAATGTTGGCATTCCGTTTCACCTCCTGTGATATTGTCTGTGGTTGCCTGTACTGCAAACTTTTTGCGCACAAAAAACATGGCGTGTTTTATGCACGCCATATCATTATAATCACCGAAAAATATTCTGTCAAGGACTTTTTCTTTGATTTTACGCAGATTTTTCACTCTCCAAACACCTTCCGGTAATCCGCCTCAAACTTGGCGATTCCCTGGTTGGTCAGTGGGTGCTTGATCATCTGCATCAGAACCTTATAAGGTACCGTAGCGATATCCGCACCGGCTTTGGCGCAGTCAATCACATGGATGGGATTGCGGATGCTTGCCGCAATAATCTGCGCGGGAATATCGTGCATCTGAAAGATCTCCGCAATATCATAGATCAGGTCGATTCCCGGCATGGAAATATCATCCAGCCTTCCCAAAAAGGGCGATATGTATGCAGCTCCCGCCCGGGCCGCCAGGAGCGCTTGGGCCGCTGTGAAAATCAGTGTCACATTTGTCTTAATGCCTTCCCCGGACAATACCTTTACCGCCTTCAGCCCTTCCTCCGTCATAGGGATTTTCACCACCATGTTGGGGTGAATCGCCGCGATCTCACGTCCTTCCGCGATCATCCCCTCCGCATCCAGGGTGGTCGCCTTTACCTCTCCGCTTATAGGGCCGTCCACGATGGTCGCGATTTCATGAATCACCTCTCCGAAGTCCCTTCCCTCCTTCGCGATCAAAGATGGATTCGTCGTGACGCCGCAGATAATTCCCATATCGTTGGCCTTCCGGATCTCTTCCACATTCGCAGTGTCAACAAAAAAACGCATCTTTCTCCTCCTTCTTCTCCCTGTTTCTTTGTCGTCAGAGTTCTTTCTTAAAATACACTTTAGCACAGGTTCCGAAATTTTCATAGATATTTTCCGCAGAAATGAAAACAGCGGACCCGCTGCTGCTACAGCAAGACGGTCCGCTGTCGGCCAAAGCCGTTATTTTATTACATGCAAATTGTTTTTAGGCGTTTTCCTCTTCCGGGCTGCCGGATGCGTCTGCAGCCTCATCCGCGTCTTCTGCCGGGCTGCTGTCCGCGCTGTCTACATCCTCTGTGTCGTCAATGGCCAGAACTTCCTCCGCCACATTGTCCTCGGTAAGGCGATTCTCCGCGGGCTCCTCTGCCACGGGCATCTCATCATCCTCACCGGATAAGGATATCTCATCGTCCCTGTTCAGCTCGGAATCCAGGCGCACCTTACGGTAGCGCTTCATACCGGTTCCGGCAGGAATGGGCTTACCGATGATGACGTTCTCCTTGAGGCCGATCAGGTGATCCACCTTTCCGTTGATGGCCGCCTCGGTCAGAACCTTGGTGGTCTCCTGGAAGGATGCCGCGGAGAGGAAGGAATCCGTTGCCAGAGATGCCTTTGTGATACCGAGCATCACCTGGCGGCCCTCCGCCGGTTTCTTGCCCTCGGCTTCCAGCTTCTCATTCATCTCATTGAACTCCAGCACATCCATGGATACGCCGGGCAGCATATCGCTGTCGCCGCTCTCCTCGATCTTCACCTTCTTTAACATCTGGTGCACGATCATCTCAATGTGCTTGTCGTTGATCTCCACGCCCTGGAGACGGTACACACGCTGTACCTCCTGGATCATATAATCCTGTACGGCGCGCACACCCTTAATTTTCAGAATATCATGGGGGTTCACGCTTCCTTCGGTCAGCTCATCGCCGGCCTCCAGCACCTGGCCATCCACTACCTTGATTCTGGAACCATAGGGGATCAGATAGGTCTTGGAGTTGCCGGTCTCGTTGTCCGTCACGGTAATCTCGCGCTTCTTCTTGGTATCCTTGATGCTCACCACACCGCCGAACTCGGTGATGATGGCGAGACCCTTGGGCTTACGCGCCTCAAAAAGCTCCTCCACACGGGGAAGACCCTGTGTGATATCGCCGCCGGCCACGCCGCCGGTGTGGAAGGTACGCATGGTAAGCTGGGTTCCGGGCTCACCGATGGACTGGGCTGCGATGATGCCGACTGCCTCGCCGACCTGCACGGGCTGGCCCGTTGCCATGTTGGCGCCATAACACTTGGCGCACACGCCGATGTGGGACTTACAGCTCAGCACGGTACGGATCTTCACGGACTTGCGCCCGGTCTTCTCCAGAACCTTCATCACAGCTGCCGCCCGCTTGGGGGTACACATGTGATTTGCCTTCACTACAACCTCGCCGGTATCCGGGTCAGTGATGGTCTCCGCAATGTAGCGGCCAGTGATTCTCTCCTGGAGATCCTCGATCACTTCATTTCCATCCATGAACGCCTTGATCTCCATGTAGGGGATCTCCTTGCCCTCGCAGCAGTCCACCTCGCGGATAATCAGATCCTGAGATACGTCAACCAGACGTCTCGTCAGGTAACCCGAGTCAGCCGTACGCAGAGCCGTATCGGAAAGTCCTTTACGGGCTCCGTGCGCGGAGATGAAGTATTCCAGAACGTCCAGGCCCTCACGGAAATTGGACTTGATGGGAAGTTCAATGGTGTGTCCCGTTGTATCCGCCATCAGTCCGCGCATGCCCGCAAGCTGCTTGATCTGCTTGTCAGATCCACGGGCTCCGGAGTCAGCCATCATGTAGATGTTGTTGTATTTGTCAAGGCCGGTCAGCAGGTCATGGGTGAGCTGGTCGTCCGTATTCTTCCAGGTCTCAATAACCTCTTTGTACCGCTCCTCCTCCGTGATCAGACCTCTGCGGTAGTTCTTCGCAATCCGGTCCACGGTAGCCTGGGCCTCCTCAATCAGCCTGGGCTTGCTCGCCGGCACCGTCATATCGGAGATGGAAACGGTCATGGCCGCCTTGGTGGAATATTTGTAGCCGATGGCCTTGATATCGTCCAGGGTAACCGCAGTCTGGGTTGCGCCATGGACATTGATAACTTTTTCAAGGATCTGCTTTAACTGCTTCTTTGCAACGTGGAAATCCACTTCCAGCTTTAACTCATTCCCCGGAATGCTTCGGTCCACAAAGCCCAGATCCTGGGGAATAATCTCGTTGAAAATAAACCGGCCGATGGTGGACTCAATGATGCCTGTCTTCACCGTGCCGTCGGGCATGGTCTTGCTCACGCGCACCTTCACGCGGGAATGAAGCGTCGCCTCCTGGTTCTCATAGGCCAGGATCGCCTCGTTCACATTGCGGAAAATCATTCCCTCGCCCTTGACGCCGGGGCGCTCCTGGGTCAGGTAATAGATTCCCAGAACCATATCCTGGGACGGAACCGCCACAGGTCCGCCATCGGAAGGTTTCAGGAGGTTGTTGGGGCTCAGCAGGAGGAAACGGCACTCTGCCTGGGCCTCCACGGACAGAGGCAGATGGACAGCCATCTGGTCACCGTCAAAGTCCGCGTTGAAAGCCGTACACACCAGGGGATGCAGTTTGATGGCCTTGCCTTCCACCAGGATAGGCTCAAATGCCTGGATACCCAGTCTGTGCAGCGTAGGCGCACGGTTTAACATCACCGGATGCTCCTTGATTACGTCCTCCAGCACATCCCAAACCTCCGGCTGCAGACGCTCCACCATCTTCTTGGCATTCTTTATGTTGTGAGCTGTGCCGTTGCTCACCAGTTCCTTCATAACAAAGGGCTTGAACAGCTCGATGGCCATCTCCTTGGGCAGACCGCACTGGTAGATCTTGAGCTCAGGACCAACCACGATAACGGAACGGCCGGAATAATCCACACGCTTGCCCAGAAGATTCTGACGGAAACGTCCCTGCTTGCCCTTCAGCATATCGGACAGAGACTTTAAGGCACGGTTTCCGGGACCGGTCACCGGACGCCCGCGGCGGCCGTTGTCAATCAGGGCGTCCACCGCTTCCTGGAGCATACGCTTCTCGTTGCGGACAATGATGTCCGGAGCTCCCAGCTCCAGAAGCCTCGCCAAACGGTTGTTTCTATTGATAATTCTTCTGTACAGGTCATTTAAGTCGGATGTGGCAAAACGGCCGCCGTCCAGCTGTACCATGGGACGGATGTCCGGCGGAATTACCGGGATCACATCCATAATCATCCACTCAGGACGGTTTCCGGAGTGCAGGAACGCCTCCACAACCTCCAGCCGCTTAATAATGCGCGCCCGCTTCTGGCCCGTGGCGTCCGCAAGCTGCTTCCTCAAATCCGCGGAGTCCTTCTCCAGATCAATCGCCTTTAGCAGCTCCTGGATAGCTTCCGCGCCCATTCCCACGCGGAACCCGCCGGTTCCGCCGTATTTCTCCACCTCTTCCCGGTACTCCTTCTCGGAGAGAACCTGCTTATACTGCAGGCTGGTGGAACCGGGATCCAGCACGATGTAGGAGGCAAAGTAGAGAACCTTCTCCAGCGTTCTGGGGGAAATGTCCAGAATCAGTCCCATCCGGCTGGGAATCCCCTTAAAATACCAGATGTGGGACACGGGAGCGGCCAGCTTGATGTGGCCCATGCGCTCTCTCCGGACGCTTGCCTTGGTTACTTCCACGCCGCAGCGGTCGCAGATCACGCCTTTATAGCGGATCTTCTTGTACTTGCCGCAGTGGCACTCCCAGTCCTTGCTGGGTCCGAAAATTCTCTCACAGAACAGTCCGTCCTTTTCCGGCTTCAAGGTTCTGTAGTTGATGGTCTCCGGCTTTTTCACCTCACCGTGGGACCACTCCAGAATCTTTTCAGGGGAGGCCAGGCCAATCTTAATGGCGTCAAATGTCATTGGATGATAAGTTTCATTTGTCTCTGGCATGCGCGTTTACTCCCTTCTATTATTCGTCCTCACCATCCGCAGGATCATCCCCGAACAGATCGTCGTCCATGGGATCCTCATCCTGGTCGGTGTAATCATCATTTTCTTCCGGCTCGTCTACGGAAACCAGTTCATTGTTCTTAAATTCCTGCTCCTGGTAGCCGAAGTCGGAATAATTCTCATCGGAATTATAGCGGCGGTCGCCTTCCAGCATCGCCCGAAGCTCCGTATCGCCGTAATCGATGTTCTCCGTCATCTCCACCTCAGTGCCGTCGTCTCTGAGAACCTGCACGTCAAGTCCGAGGGACTGCATCTCCTTTAAGAGCACCTTAAAGGACTCGGGCACGCCGGGCTCGGGGATGTTCTCGCCCTTAATGATAGCCTCATAGGTCTTCACACGGCCTACCACATCATCGGACTTCACCGTCATGATCTCCTGCAGCGTGTAGGAAGCGCCATAGGCCTCCAGAGCCCACACCTCCATCTCTCCGAAACGCTGGCCGCCGAACTGGGCCTTGCCGCCCAGAGGCTGCTGGGTAACCAGAGAGTATGGGCCGGTAGAACGAGCATGGATCTTGTCGTCTACCAGGTGATGCAGCTTCAGGTAATGCATGTGGCCGATGGTAACGCGGCCATCAAAGAACTCGCCTGTCCGGCCGTCTCTGAGGCGCACCTTTCCGTCCCGGCTGATGGGCACGCCCTTCCAGAGCTCCCTGTGCTCCAGATGAGAGCCCAGATACTCCATCACCTCAGGCCGTACCTTGTCTTTATACTTCTCTTCAAACTCCTCCCAGGAGGAATTCACGTAATCATTTGCCATCTCCAGGGTATCCTGGATGTCATTCTCGTCCGCTCCGTCAAAAATAGGCGTGGACACATTAAATCCAAGGGCCTTTGCCGCCAGGCTCAGATGAATCTCAAGCACCTGCCCGATGTTCATACGGGAAGGCACGCCCAGGGGGTTCAGCACGATATCCAGGGGACGTCCGTTGGGCAGGAAAGGCATATCCTCCACAGGAAGAACGCGGGAAACCACACCCTTGTTTCCGTGACGTCCGGCCATCTTATCGCCCACGGAAATCTTTCTCTTCTGGGCAATGTAGATGCGCACGGTCTCGTTCACGCCGGGAGACAGCTCGTCTCCATTGTCTCTGGTAAATACCTTGGCATCCACGACGATGCCGTAAGCGCCATGAGGCACCTTCAGAGAGGTATCACGCACTTCTCTGGCCTTCTCACCGAAGATCGCGCGCAGAAGGCGTTCCTCCGCGGTAAGCTCGGTCTCACCCTTGGGCGTTACCTTGCCCACCAGGATATCTCCGGCGCGAACCTCCGCGCCGATGCGGATGATGCCCCGCTCGTCCAGATCTTTCAGCGCGTCCTCGCCCACGCCGGGAACGTCCCGGGTGATCTCCTCAGGCCCCAGCTTGGTATCGCGCGCCTCTGCCTCGTACTCTTCAATGTGCACGGATGTGTACACGTCGTCCTGCACCAGGCGCTCGGACAGAAGGACCGCATCCTCGTAGTTGTAACCCTCCCAGGTCATAAATCCAATCAGGGGGTTCTTACCCAGAGCGATCTCACCCATAGAGGTGGAGGGGCCGTCTGCAATCACTTCTCCGGCTTCCACATGATCGCCCTTGTATATAATCGGCTTCTGGTTATAGCAGTTGCTCTGGTTGCTTCTCTTGAATTTCGTCAGGTGGTATACGTCCCTGCCGCCATCCTTGTCCCTGCGGACAATAATCTCATTGGAAGCGGAGCGCTCTACAACGCCCGCATTCTTGGCAAGCACGCACACGCCGGAGTCCACCGCTGCCTTGGCCTCGATTCCCGTACCAACCACGGGAGCCTCGGTGCTGAGAAGAGGCACGGCCTGACGCTGCATGTTGGATCCCATCAGGGCGCGGTTCGCGTCGTCATTTTCCAGGAAGGGAATCATGGCCGTAGCCACGGAGAACACCATCTTGGGGGACACGTCCATCAGGTCAATGGTCTGCTTTCTGAACTCGGCAGTCTCTGTGCGGAAACGGCCGGAAACATTGTTGTGAACGAAATGTCCCTCCGCGTCCGTGGCCTCATTCGCCTGGGCCACCACAAAGTTGTCCTCTTCGTCTGCGGTCAGATACACAACCTCATCCGTAACCCTGGGGTTCATGGGATCCGCGGTCTTATCCACCACCCGGTAGGGGGCTTCGATAAAGCCGTAGGAATTTACCCGGGCATAGGTTGCCAGGGAGTTGATCAGACCGATGTTGGGACCTTCCGGGGTCTCAATGGGGCACATACGCCCGTAGTGGGTGTAATGTACGTCGCGAACCTCGAATCCGGCACGGTCTCTGGAAAGACCGCCGGGGCCCAGGGCGGAAAGACGCCGCTTGTGGGTCAGCTCCGCCAGCGGGTTGTTCTGATCCATGAACTGGGACAGCTGAGAGCTTCCGAAGAACTCCTTCACCGCCGCGGTAACCGGTTTGATATTGATCAGGGACTGGGGCGTAATGCCGTCCATATCCTGGGTTGTCATGCGCTCCCGCACCACCCGCTCCATACGGGAAAGGCCGATGCGGTACTGATTCTGAAGGAGCTCGCCCACAGCGCGGATGCGCCGGTTGCCCAGGTGGTCGATATCATCCTTACTGCCCACCATCTCCTCCAGATGCATATTATAGTTAATGGAAGCAATGATATCTTCCTTGGTAATGTGCTTGGGAATAAGGTCGTGGACATGACGCTGCACTGCCTCCCTCAAGGCCTCCTCGTCATCTCCCGCCTCCTCCAAAAGAGGCGCCAATGCCGGATAATACACCATCTCCGTGATGCCCACTTCCTTGGGATCAAAGGAAACATAAGCGCTAAGCTCTACCATCATGTTGGAGAGAACCTTCTGCTTGCGGGTCGGTCCTTCCACCCACACAAAGGGAACCGCCGCATTCTGAATGCGCATAGCGGACTCTTTGTCAAGCTTCGTCCCGGCCTCAGCCAGGATCTCCCCGGTGGAGGTATCCACCACATCCTCGGCCAGAACCTGGCCGTTCAAACGGTATTTAAAAGAAAGCTTCTTATTAAATTTATACCGGCCCACTTTTGCCAGATCATATCTTCTCGGATCGAAGAACATGCTGTGCAGCAGGCTCTCGGCGCTGTCCACAGACAGCGGCTCGCCGGGCCGAATCTTCTTATATAATTCCAGGAGGCCATCCTGGTAATTGTCGGAGGTATCTTTTCCAAAACTGGCCAGAAGCTTGGGTTCCTCTCCGAAGAGATCCAGAATCTCCGCGTTGGTTCCATATCCAAGGGCACGAATCAGTACGGTAACAGGAACCTTTCTGGTTCTATCCACCCGCACGTAAAATACGTCGTTGGAATCCGTCTCATACTCCAGCCATGCGCCGCGGTTGGGAATGACCGTACAGGTGTAGAGCTCCTTTCCCACCTTATCATGACCGATACCATAATAAATTCCAGGGGAACGTACTAACTGGCTGACGATAACGCGCTCCGCGCCGTTGATCACGAAAGAGCCTGTATCTGTCATCAGCGGCAGATCGCCCATGAATATCTCATGTTCGTTCATCTCGTCTTTATCTTTATTGTACAGCCTTACTCTTACCTTTAGTGGAGCAGCGTAAGTAGCGTCCCGTTCTTTACACTCTTCGATGGTATATTTGATATCATCTTTGCACAGTGTAAAGTCCACAAACTCCAGGCTCAAATGGCCGGCAAAGTCTGCAATGGGAGAGATATCGTCAAACGCCTCCTTCAGTCCCTCGCTCAGGAACCATTGGTAGGAGTCTTTCTGAATCTCGATCAGGTTCGGCATCTCAAGGACTTCTTTTTGCCTTGAGTAGCTCATTCTTACGCTTTTCCCGGCTGGTACCGGACGTATTCTGCTTTTCTCCATCGACGTTTCACCCCTGTTTTCTAAATTTCTCTGACAGAAGGGCGCAAAGGCCCACCTCACCACAATAGTGCACACTCCATAATATCATACCCCTGTCAAGGTGTCAAGAATTTTTTCTTGCAATTTACAGCAGTAAATGATATACTATTATAGAATGTCTCCTGACAGAGCGGGGGGCTCTCTTACATGCTCTGCGCGGCTTTTCACGGGCCGAACCTGCAGCGCATACTTTTCACCGACGCAACAGTTCCCTCTGAACTGCTGCTCTACTATTATACTTGTGTTGGAGGTAGCCCTTATGGCAGAAACCATTCTAAATGTGTTGCTCGTGATACTCATTATCGCGGCTGTAATTCTGGTAGTTCTCTATTTTTTGGGAAGCAAGCTTCAGAAGCGCCAGCTTGAACAGCAGCAGTTGTTGGATGCTGCGGCCCAGACTGTTTCGCTTTTAGTGATTGATAAGAAAAAGCTGAAAATCACCCAGGCGGGACTTCCCAAAATGGTGGTAGATCAAACTCCGAAATATATGAGATGGACGAAAGTGCCTGTGGTAAAAGCAAAGATCGGCCCCAAGATCATGACATTGATCGCGGATGCCCAGGTGTTTGAGGCTCTTCCGATAAAGACCGAAGCAAAGGTGGTTCTCAGCGGTCTCTACATAACCCAGATCAAGAGCATCCGGGGCGGAAGCATTCCTGCAGCTCCTAAGAAAAAGGGATTTTTCGCCCGGTTTAGGAAATCGAAAAACAAATGATAGTCAACCCAAAAAGGGGCAGCCAGAAACATTCGTCCGGCTGCCCCTTTTCCGCATATTTTATAAAATATCTTCTCACCCGCAGCGTTTACCCTTCCGCCGGACATGACTGCACATCCAGCCGGATTAAACAGTCGGACAGGTGCTGATAATTGATATCCAGAGAATATTCCATATCCACGGTCAGGCTGTCAGGCTGCTCGTCAATCCGTATCTGGCTGGCCTGGATTCCCACCATCATATCCCCCATAGGAGTGACATAGCAGGAAAGATTTTTCTTGTCCTTCTCAAACTGCATATGGGTATTGGCAGCTCCTTTTTTAATAATGTCCATACCGGAAGGGGAAACTTTGATCACGTTTCGGATCGTCCCCTCCAGGCCCTCCACAACCTCATCATAAAGGATGTAATGCTTTCCGTTCTTATAATAATAGTCGCCGCGGACCATCATCTCCACATCCGCATCTTCTGCGTCATCCATCACATGGATGCCGCTGATCGTTATCAGAACTTCTTTCGTCATTGGCGTTCTCCCATCTTTTAAGCCCGTGCTCCAGCAGCATGTCAACCAGCCGGGCCTTGCTGATCCCCCTGGCCTCCCAGAGCATGGGATACATGCTGATAGCGGTAAAGCCAGGCATGGTATTAATTTCATTAAACACAATCCTGCCGTCATCCCGGACAAAAAAATCTACCCGTGCAAGACCATATCCATCCACCGCCTTAAAAATATTTACGGCTGTGCGGCGAATCTGCTCCGCCGCGTTCCCGGGAAGCTCCGGATCCACAACGGTTCTCGAATCCTCATTAAAATATTTTGCTTCAAAATCATAAAACTGAGCGGCGGCAAGAATCTCTCCCACGCCCGAGGCTTCCGGCTCCCTGCTTCCTCCGCCGAAAACCGCGCATTCCACTTCCCGTCCGGCGATAAACTCCTCCACAAGAAGCTTCCTGTCGTGGCGGGCCGCCTCTTTCAGCCCGGCTTCCAGCTGCGCACGATTCTCCGCCCTGGTAATTCCCCTGGAAGAGCCCGCATTGGAGGGCTTCACGAACACCGGATAGGCAAACCGCTTCTCAATCCGTTCCACCACGGCCTGAGCCGCCTCAAGCTCTTCCCGGTACACCGGCTCATAGGCCGCCTGGCAGACGCCCAAATCCTTTGCAATGATCTTTGTATACAGCTTATCCATAGAAACCGCAGATGACAAAACCCCGCATCCCACGTAGGGGATCCGCGCCATCTCCAAAAGTCCCTGGATCGTCCCGTCTTCCCCATAAAGGCCGTGAAGCACGGGGAACACCACATCAATCTTCTCTTCCCACTGCCGCTCCCCATCCTGAATCAGGGCACAGCCTTTCTGCGCGTCCGGAAGGATCACGGCCCGCACCGTTCCTTCCCTCCATGCTCCGCTCTCAATATCTTCCACGCAGTCCGTGCGCAGCCATCTCCCGTCCTCGGTAATTCCTATGAGCAGGAGATCGTACTTCTCTCTATCAATCTGACGGATCACATTTACCGCCGACATACAGGAGACAATGTGCTCCGATGACTGGCCGCCGAAGAGAACCGCCGTTTTTATTCTGTCCATGTTTTTTCTCCTTTTACCTTCAGGCTGACTATAGTATAGCATATGTGGCAATAATTACAAACAGAAAAAAATGTATCAGCCAGGAGGATTTTCCTATGAAATATAAAATAAGCTTGAGCATTTCGGCCCTGTGTTTTCTCATGGCCTTTCTCCTACTTCTGACAATCCGGGCAAGGAGCCAGGAAGCCCTGGCCAGCCGCATTGCCCCGAATATCCTGCGCTTCCATGTACTGGCGGAGAGCAACCGCGCCGAAGATCAGGAGCTGAAGATAGGCGTCAAAAACCTGATACTGGCGTATGTGCACAGCCAGGCTCCTGCGGCCGCGGACAAAGAAACCCTTTCCCAATGGCTCATGGAAAATCAAGAAAAAATCGAGACACTATCCGAGGAATGGCTGAAAAGCCAGGGATGCTCCGTCCCGGTTCACCTGGAGCTGGCCAGAGATTACTTTCCCTCCAAATCCTACGGGGATATGGTATTTCCCTGCGGATTTTACGATGCGGCCAGAATTACAATCGGTCAGGGAGAGGGGAGGAATTGGTGGTGTGTGCTCTACCCGTCCCTCTGTTTCGTAGATTCTGTTCACGCGGTTGTCCCCGCTTCCTCCCGCAGGGAACTCTCCTCCGTACTGGCCGAAAAAGACTATGCGGCGCTCCTGCCGCCGGGCGGGCTTTCCACCGCATCCTCCCCTGCCGGTGGTTCTGTCTCCGCCGGTGGTTCCGGCCCCGCCGATGCCTCGGCCCCTGGCGGTGGTTCCGACCCTGACGGCATATCTGTCCCGGAAGTTTCCGGAAACCCTGGGGATTCCCAAGAAAAAAAGCCGGAGATTCAAGTAAAATCCCGGCTTCTGGAAATTATTTCCGGCTTCGGCTCATAGCCGCCTCCTCCTGCTCTTTAATATTGCGGGAGACTGTGATTTCCTGATTGTCGATATGCTCTCTTGCCGCCTTCTTGGCCTCCGCAATGTTGCGATCCTTGAGGGCGGATACAATGTGGTCATGCTCAATCAGGAGAATCTGCCGCTTGTCCTGATCCTTAATGTATTCCAAGCGGTAGCGGTACATTTGTTCCCTCAGATTGTTCAGCATCTGCACAAGTTTTTCATTTCCTGTGCTCTGGTAAATGATATCATGAAAGCGCTCATCTGTTTCCGCGATTACCATGGCGTTTCCCTTTTTAATAGCAATGCGGAAATTTTCCTGCACGCGCTCCAGTTTCGCCAAATCATCCGGATTCATTCTCTGACATGCCAGCTCAATGGCCAGTTCCTCCAGAGACCGCCGCACCTCCAAAACATCCCGCAGGCTCTTCTCGGAAATCTTTGCCACCTCGGCGCCCTTTCTGGGAATCATGAGTACCAGTCCCTCCAGCTCCAGCTTCCGAATGGCCTCTCGGATCGGCGTCCGGCTGACTCCCAGCTTTTCCGCCAGCTGGATCTCCATCAAGCGCTCCCCCGGGGCAAGCTCTCCCTTCAATATTGCCTGGCGAAGCGTATTAAATACCACATCCCTCAGCGGCAGATACTCATTCATATTCACCCTGAAACTGTTTTCCATAATTATACTCCCTCCCGTGCCTTTCTCATTTATACATTGGTAACAGCTACAAATTGTTATAGAAATTCGTCAGGTACACCTGTTTTGCCAGTCCGGAAGCTTCGCCGAACCGCAGCGCATCATAAGCTGCCTTGGCTGCCATAGGATTGATAAACAGGCCGAAAACCGTGGGGCCGCTCCCGCTCATAATGGCATTCACCGCCCCCCGCTTCTTCATCTCCTCCTCAATCTGGCCGATTACCGGATATTTTCCGGCTGTCACAAGCTCCAGCACATTCTTAAACAGTCCGGCCACCTGACGGATATCCCTCTGACGGATTGCCTCGACCATTCCGTCTATATCCGGATGATCTTCTTCCCTGAGCTCCATGGCATCCAGGCTCTCATATACCGTTTTGGTCGATACATTGACAGCCGGCTTGGCAATAAGAACCTGGCACTGCGGAATCGGGGGCAGAGCTGTAAGTTTTTCCCCGATTCCCTCGGAAAGGGCGGTCCCTCGCATCAGGCAGTATGGGACATCCGCCCCAAGCTTTACTCCCCGCTCCATCAGCTGCTCTTTGGAAAGCCCCAGGCCAAACATTTTGTTAACGCCAAAAAGCACGGCCGCGGCATCACTGCTCCCCCCTGCCATGCCGGCAGACACGGGGATAAACTTCCGCAGGCGGATGGAAAGCCCCGCATCCACACCAAATTCTTCCATCAAAAGCGCGGCGGCCCGGTAGGCCAAATTCTGCTCATTGTTCGGCAGATAATACAGGTTGCTCTCCACAGCGATTCCCTGCCGTGCTTTCCGATAAATATCAATGCTGTCATGAAGGCCCACTGTCTGCATAATCATCCGTACCTGATGATAGCCGTCCTCCCGCTTTCCCAGGACATCTAATCCCAGATTGATTTTTCCGTATGCCTTTAACCGCAGATGCGAAATCATTTTCTGCTCTCCCCTTCGTGTTTTCCCGGATCCTTCTCCGATTGTTTCTGCTCTGTTTTTATTATACATAATATTGTATACAACAAAACCGGGGGGTTTTCAAGTGGTAAAATACACAAAAAGGCCGCTTTCCTAATAAGAAAAGCGGCCTTCTTCTTTCCCGCGCGAAGCGCCCCATCCCAAGGGGGATGCATTGCCGGGCGCTCTATCACCCTTTTTTCAAATTCCGTATAGCCTCCTCTACCTCCTCGTTGTTATCATCCAGCAGAGGGCTTATATCATTATGTCTCTCTTCCTCCTCTTTCGGCATATACCTGCGGAAAATCGCGGTAAAGAAGAAAGAATTGACAAAAGCAATTAGCGGCATGCCAAAGAGAATCAAAAGCATGGACACCTGGGGCAGATAAAACAGCGAAAAATAGGATAGCACCAGAATCGCTATGTCAATCACAATGATTCCCAGCGTCTGAAACAGATGCCGAACCGACATAAAAAACGCATTGAACAGCGTCCTCTTCACCGTGTTGTAAAAACGGCACTGGAGAGGGAACACATAGGTTCCCACAAAAATAAGGATCATCAGCAGTCCTCCGAACACAGCGGTAAAGAACAGCTTAATTCCTCCTGCCACAGGCATCCTTCCGGTCACGATAAACCAAAAATCAAAGCCCAAAAGCAGTCCTGCAGCGAGCAGAAGCAGCCATATGGCCGTTGCCTGTTTAAAATTGGACTTGAAGGATCTAAAAAAAGCCTTGATGGTGGAGTCGTCTTCGTCACGCACCAGCTTTAAAGTTACATAATAAACCGCTGTCGTAGAGGCCCCAATGGTAAAAATAGGGATTGAACAGATCGTCCACAAAATATTCAGCACGATCAAATCTCCCAGTTTTCCGATAAACCTCCACACCGGATTGTCATAGTTAAATAAACCCTGCAGCATGAAAAATCCTCTTCTTTCTAAACGATCATTGGTTCCTAAACACTAAGGGTATTCTATCACAGAAACAGAAAAATGCAAAGAGCTGGAAATGATTCACAAAAATTTTATAGTTTTGCATGTGCACTCTTTTACTGGATATGATACAATATCTTTCACGAGAGCTTACCCCGGCATCCCCTCCGGGGCGTCCCGCAATACATGCCCCAAGAGGCAAATACAGAAACTGTGAGGATATGGCAATGAATCTGAAAGAAGAAGCCAAGAGAGAGAAAAAAAAACTCAGCCAGATGTCCTGGTCCGATCGGATATGGTACATATGGGAATACTATAAATTCCATATTTTGGCCGTTCTCCTGATTATAGGCCTTTTTTCTACCATTGGAACGATTTTGTACAGGAAGACCTTTACCACCCGTCTTACTTTCGCCATTGTAAATGACCATTCCGGGGGAGCCTCCTCTACGGAACAGCTTAAGGCGGATCTGCACCAGGCTCTGGGTTACGGCCCCAAAGATGTGATTGAATTCAATGAAGGCCTCTATGCTGCCTTTGACCAAAACTCCGCCTCCCAGTACGCCTACGCTACGATGATGAAGATCACCGCCCTGGCAGCCAGCGGCAGCTTGGATATCATGATCGCGGATCAGTCTGCCATCGACCATTACGCCCAGTCCGACGCCTTCCTGGATCTCAGGCAGCTGCTCCCGGATGACCTGTACAAAGAGCTGGAGGAAAATGGAGCAATCTATTCCGCCCCGGATGAATCCGGCCAGACAATTCCCCTTGCCGTCTCCCTGGAGAACACGAATTTTGAGGAAGTCACCGGAATCTCCATGGATCCCCCCTATTTAGGGGTTATTTCCGGTTCTTCACATACAGAAGATGTCCTGCGGACAATCCGGTATCTATTTCAGCAATAGGCACCATCCCAAGGCCTTCCGCCAGACAGCGGGAGGCCTTGTTGTCCCTGTGGATCAGGGCACAGAGACCCACATCCAAAACCTCCTGCGCATAATCCGCTGCCTCCCGCACTGCCTCCCGGCCATACCCCATTCTGCGGAAGGGCCGGAAAATGTGATACCCCAGCTCCAGCCAGGGGCAGGCATCCGGGCCATCCTCCCCTGCCGCCGCAAGGAACGCTTCCGCCTCAGGCGGCAGGTTCGGATTTGACACGCCGGCCAGGCCCGCCAGACACCCGGTGTGCTTCTCCACCACGGCCCATATGCCATATTCATAAAATCCGTACTGGTTTTTGATATAGCGCTCCAAAAGCTCTCTGGAGCGAAAAATCTTTTCTTCCGCTCCGTATTCTTCCTCCGGGATATGTTCCGCGTCCTCCGCTGCAAGCTCCCGCAGAATCAAACGCTCGGTCTCCCCAATCTGCCACGGCAGGCCCAGGTGGCGGCGCAGAACCAGCTCGGCCAGTTCCTCCGTGGCATCCGCAAAATCCGGCACCGCATAAGAAACTCCCCGCAGCGCCTCCCCCGGAAGGCCCGGAATATCTTTTGATCCCGCCATGGACAACGCATCTTCTGATCCCGCCATGGCCGCTGTTCCCAGCGAGGCGTCCACAGCCACAACAGCCCTCCCGGCAGCTTTCGCCGCCAGGAGGGCCTCGGGTTCATCGGAAATCACCACAATATGACTCTCTCCGTTCAGGATAATCCGCTTCTCCTCTGTCATGCCTTCTCAGGCTCCGGGTACTCTGTTCCAAATGTCTCCACGGTTACGGTCTTGATTCGCTGCTCCTTTAGCGGGCGGTCGTTGTAATCCGTGGGTGTCTGGGCAATTTTGTCCACTGTGTCCATTCCCTCCGTCACCTTTCCAAAGGCCGCGTAGGCCCCGTCCAGATGAGGGGCGTCTTTGTGCATGATGAAAAACTGGGAGCCCGCGGAGTTGGGATGCATGGCCCGTGCCATAGACAGAACGCCCTCCGTATGTTTCAGGTCATTAGAGAAGCCGTTCTGGGCAAACTCTCCCTTGATGCTGTAGCCGGGTCCTCCCATTCCGTTTCCGTTGGGGCAGCCGCCCTGGATCATAAATCCGGGAATTACCCGATGAAAAATCTTTCCATCATAAAATCCCTTCTTAATAAGGCTGATGAAATTGTTCACCGTGTTGGGCGCAATCTCCGGATACAGCTCCGCCTTGATCACATCTCCGTTTTCCATTGTAATTGTAACGATTGGGTTTGCCATCTGTATATCTCCTTTTTGTAC
>DWWT01000008.1 GCA_019119575.1 Candidatus Enterocloster excrementipullorum | reverse complement strand
ACAAAGATCGGAACCTTTGTGAAGGAAGCGACCGGGGGAATGGATGTGGTCTACGGCGGCGGCTTAAAGGTTGACAATGCCGAAATGCTCGCCTCCATCCCGGTGATGGACGGCGGCCTGATCGCGCTGACTCGTTTTTCCGGGGATATCGGATTTTACCCGGAAGAGTATCTGGAGATTATCCGCACATATATGGGAAAGTAAAGGGAAAGTAAACCTGCATGCGCCCGGCGGGCGGGTGCGCCGCCAAAGGATGAAAATCTGGCGGGCGCATTTGGCATCCCTGAATGCATGCCGCCTGCCGGCGGCGGGATTTTCAGAGTAAAAACGAAAGGAGACGAATTATGAGATTAGAATTTGAATACGGACAGGGCTTAATGGCAGCGGAGCTGCCTGATTCGACAGACGTGTTTATCCCCGGCGTGACCGTTCCGGACCCGCCATACATTCCGGAGGACAAACTGGAGGAGGAGACCTTAAAATCCATCCGCAATCCCATCGGCATGCCGCCTCTCACAGAGCTGGCCCACAAGGGCTCCAAGGTGGCAATTGTGTTCCCGGATCGGGTCAAGGGCGGGGAGCAGCCCACCTCTCACCGGAAGATTTCCATTAAGCTGATTCTGCAGGAACTCTACAGCGCGGGCGTGGAAAAGAAGGATATCCTTCTCATCTGTTCCAACGGTCTTCACCGAAAGAACACAAAGGAGGAAATCTACGGCGTGTTGGGGCCGGAGCTCTTTAATGAATTCTGGTACACCGGGCAGATCATCAATCATGACAGCGAGGATTATGAGCACCTGGTAGACTGCGGACGGACGGATCGGGGAGACCCCGTGTTCTTAAATAAATACGTCCATGACAGCGATGTGGCGGTGCTCATCGGCCACACCCAGGGCAATCCCTACGGCGGATATTCCGGCGGCTACAAGCACTGCGCCACGGGCTTAAACCACTGGAGCTCCATTGCCTCCCACCATGTGCCCCAGGTGATGCACCGGGAGGATTTCACCCCGGTCAGCGGCAAGTCCCTGATGCGCAGCAAATTTGACGAGATCGGCATGAAGATGGAAGAGCACATGGGCAAGAAATTTTTCTGCTGCGACGCGGTTCTCGACACCAAATCGCGCCAGATTGAGATCAACAGCGGCTATGCAAAGGAGATGCAGCCCATTTCCTGGAAAATGGCCGATAAGCGCACCTATGTACCATTTGCTGAGGAGAAATACGATGTGATGGTATTCGGCATGCCCCAGTTCTTCCACTACGGCGACGGCATGGGAACCAACCCCATCATGATGATGCAGGCCCTGTCCGCCCAGGTGATCCGTCACAAACGGGTGATGAAGGACAACTGTGTGATGATCTGCGCCTCCATCTGCAACGGATATTTCCACGATGAGCTGTGGCCCTATCTGCGGGAGTGCTACGAGATGTTCCAGCATGACCACATGAACGTTCTCACGGATATGGACCGGTACGGCGAGCTTTTCGCTACCAATGAGGAATACATCCGCAAGTACCGTTTTGGAAATGCCTTCCATCCTTTCCATGGCTTCTCCATGATGAGCTGCGGCCAGATTGCGGAGATGAATACATCGGCGATTTACATCTGCGGCGCTCAGGAGCCCGGCTACGCCAGAGGCATGGGACTGAAAACCCGGGCCACCATCGAGGAGGCCCTTCAGGATGCCATGAAGAAATATGTGGGCCCCAACCCCAGGATTCTGGCCCTGCCCCAGACCTTTAAGCTGGGGGCTGTGCATCTGATGATGAAGGATCAGGTATACGACGGAACCAACGGCTGCGCCCACCCGGACGCTTACGTGCGGTAAGGGGAGCCGGATGCGCCGCCAGATATTCATCGTCTGGCGGTACACCCATTCGCCGGACACAAGCAGTTTTAGTGAGGAGATGCGGCTATGAGCAAAAAAATTTTTTATAATGGGCTTGTATATGCGAACCACCGGTTTTCGCCTCTTTCCGTCCTCGTGGAGGACGGGGAGATTACCCGTATAGGAGAGTGGATTGCGGATCCACGGGCAGAACGGATTGATCTAAAGGGGCTTCGCCTGGCACCCGGCTTTCTGGACATCCATACCCATGGGGCCGCCGGGGTGGACGTAAACAGCGCGGACCCAGAAGGGTATGAAACGATCTGCCGTTTTATGGCTTCTCAAGGAACCACGGGCTGGCTGGGCTCCGTGCTGACGGATACGCGGGAGCAGACCATGGCCTGCATTCGCGCGTACAGCACCTGGAAATCCTGGGAGACGGAGGCGCACCAGGGGGCCATTATGATGGGAATCCATCTGGAAGGGCCGTTTCTGGCCTCGGATTACAAGGGCGCTATGCCGGAGCATCTGCTTCAGAAGGGAAATGCGGATCTGATCCGCGCATACCAGGAAGCGGCCGGCGGCGACATCCGCTATATCACTGTCTCCCCTGAGGTGGAGGGCGTGCTGGAGAGCATTCCCTCTTTTAAGGAAATGGGAATTCAGGTCGCCATCGGACATTCGGGGGCAGACTATGACACGGCTATGGCTGCCATTGAGAAGGGCGCCCGGGGGGCCACTCACACGGGAAATGCCATGAAAATGCTCCATCAGCATTTTCCCGCCATCTGGGGGGCAGTGCTGGAGGACGACCGGGTGTGCTGCGAAGTGATCTGCGACGGCCGCCATCTGCACCCGGCAACGGTGCGCCTGATTTTAAAGACAAAGGGGCTTGACAAGGTGGCCGCCATTACCGATTCCATCATGGCGGCTGGGCTTCCCGACGGCAATTATAAGCTGGGGGTCAACGATGTGGTGGTAAAGGACGGGGATGCCCAGCTGGCAGACGGGGGCGGCCGGGCGGGGAGCACCCTGACCACAGGCCGGGCCTTTCTCAAACTGATGGAATTCACCGGGAAAAGCCCGGAGGAAATCCTTCCGCTGCTCACGGAAAACCCGGCCCGGCTGATCGGCGAGGATCACCGCCGGGGATTTATCCGGGAGGGATACCGGGCGGATTTTGTCCTGCTGGATGAGAAAAATCGGATTGCAGCCACGTATGTGGGCGGCCGGAAGGTGTATCAGAGAGACTGACAGACGGCAGAGGCAAAGGGGACGCTGTTTCTAACACATACGTTTGGAGGTTGACCGCATGGAAATACATCTGTGGCAGTGCGTGCTGGTGGGGCTTTGGACCGCCTTCTGCATCACGGGAATGCTCACAGGAACCTATCTGACCCGATGTCTGGTGATGGCTGCCGGAGTGGGAGTGATTCTCGGCGATGTGCAGACCGGCCTGGCCATGGGAGCGGTGGGAGAGCTGGCATTTTTGGGGTTCGGCGTGTCATCGGGCGGCTCGGTTCCTCCCAATCCCGTGGGACCGGGAATTGTGGGCGCTGTGCTGGCCATTACCATGAAGGGGCAGGGGATTGACGCGGAGGCGGCCCTTGCCTACTCGTTTCCATTTGCGATTCTGGTACAGTTTTTGATTACGGGAATTTACACCATTTCCACAGGGTTTCCAGAGAAGGCAAGACGGGCCGTGGACGCGGGCCGGTACGGCCGGTACTGCCTTCTGGCAAACGGAACGATTCTCATGTTTGCCGGAGCGGGCTTTGTGATCGGCTTTGCCTCTGCGTTTCATGCCCAGGGCCTGGGCAACCTGATTGCGGCTATACCGGAATGGCTTACCGGGGGCCTGGGCACAGCGGGAAAAATGCTGCCTGCCGTGGGATTTGCCGTAATATTGAGTGTGATGTGCGGGTGGGATACCGGCCCATTTGTGATTCTCGGATACGGAGCTGCCGCGTACCTGAATGTACCGGTGATCGGAATTGCCCTGTTTTCAGCGGCATTTGCGTGGATTCTGTATGAGAGAAAAGAAGGGGCAGATGTGCATCCGGGAGAGGCCGAAGAAAATATTTCCGCGAAAGCCAATGGACTTGAAAATACGAAGGCCGGTGTCGCTGAGAATACGGAAAACGGAGGAAAAACCGACAGAACGACGGGGGTGCAGCCGCTCCCGGATACGGAGCTGAAACGTATATCCCGGAGGACAGCTTTGCGGGCGTATTTTTTGCAGAATGGATATAATTACGGAAATTATGAAGGGCTTTCCTACTCCTTTGTCCTGTTTCCCGCGCTGCGCAGATTGTTCCCGGCGGAGAAGGACTTAAAGAGGGAGCTGAAGGACAGTATGAGTTACTGCAGTGTGAACCCCAATTTTCTGCCCATTCTCACAAGCCTTCATCTGACTTCTCTTAACTGCGGGCTGTCAGGCGGGGACACCCGGGATATCCGCACGGCCATGATGGGGCCTCTTGCAGGCATAGGGGATTCTCTGGTGCAGTTCTGCATTGCTCCTGTGTTTTCTACGCTGGGTGCGTCTTTAGCGGAGCAGGGGAGTATGGCCGGCCCGGTTATTTTCCTTTTGGGAATCAACAGCCTTCTGCTGGCATTAAAGCTTTCCAACGAGGCTCTGGGATTTCGGCTGGGCAATTCACTGGCAGGAAGGATGCAGGGGTATTTGGCTCCATTGTCCCTGGCTGCCCGGAGGGTGGGCTGCGCGGTGATTGCGAGCCTTGCGGTCTCCAGTGTGGACATCCGCGCCTCAGTGAGCCTGTCCGGTCAGGGAAAAGAACTGTTTTCTCTCCAGGACTTTCTGGATACCCTCTTTCCAGGCGCCCTGCCCGTTTTCTATACGGCGATGCTTTTTTATCTGCTTCGAAAAAAGAAGTGGGGAATGTACCGGCTGGTCGGGCTGACTATGGCCGTGGGAATTGTGCTTCATGGGGCGGGGGTGCTGGCTTAGAGCGTGTTTGAAAATTCCTTTTCGCGTACCGCCTCATTTAATAAACTGCTCAATCGCCTTCTTCAGCTGCTCCATGGGCTCCTGGTCGCCGTTCTGAACCGCGTCCACGATGCAGTGTTCGATGTGGTCTTTGAGAATGATTTTTCCCGTACTGGTCAGGGCGGAGCGCACGGCGGCCAGCTGAATCAGAACATCCGCGCAGTCCTGCCCATTTTCTACCATGCGCTTTACGGATTCCAGGTGGCCGATGGCCCTGGACAGGCGGTTTAAGACAGCCTTGGTCTCCGTGTGGGTGTGGCTGTAGGGACGGCTTTCCGCAGAAGGATTGTCGGGTAAATGATTGTGATTTGCCTGTTCCATGTTTATCGCCTCCGGAGAATGTTGGTAATTGTTTTGGCGGGGCCTTCGGTGTCTCACAAAATGGAGTGCACATCTGACAGAAAGCAATTTTCAAACACACTCTAACATGGGTATTGTATGAGAAAAGAAAAAAATTGTCAAGATATCCCCCCGTGGGGCTTATCAGGCATGCATGCCTCTGGTATAATTACCCACATATATTACCGCGGTTCAGCGGGGCAGAAGCGGTACGGTGCAGAAGCGCCGGACGGGAATCCAAGATTCCGGAGAGGCTCCGCCGCATGGTTTGACGGAAAGCAATTTTCAGAGACCCTCTGCGGCTGCCTCTGCCGCACACAACAGAATACGCATACAATCAAACAAGTTAAGAAATGATAAGCGGACCCAAGTCTGCTGCATGTGTCAGAAGATGCATACAGCGGACTTTTTGTCGTTGTATTTGCAGAAACAGGAGAGCACGGATGCAGGATATAAAGAAACGGATGACAGATTATTGGAGCCGCAGGGCGGAGGGGTTTTCCTCTCTGCGGCTGCGGGAGCTGCAGGGGGAAAAGCATGACCTGTGGCTTGCCGAGCTGAAAAAATACATTCCCATGGACCGGCCGCTGCGGATCCTTGACCTGGGGACAGGAACGGGATTTTTTGCCTTCCTTTTGGCGGCCCAGGGGCATGAGGTGACGGGGATTGACCTGACGCCGGATATGATCCGGGAGGCGGAGCGCACGGCGGAGGCGCTGGGAATTGAGGCCTCCTTTTACGTGATGGACGCGGAGCAGCCGGCTTTTGCGCCGGGAAGCTTCGATGCCCTGGTCACCCGGAATCTGACCTGGGGACTTCCCCATCTGGCGCAGGCCTACGAAGCCTGGCACGATCTCTTAAAGCCAGGGGGCGTCCTGGTGAATTTTGACGCGGATTACTGCCGGGAAAAGGAGCCCGAGGCCCTGCCGGCGGATCATGCGCACAAGAGCATTGCCCCGGGTCTGATGAAGGAATATGAGGCATTTAAGGAAGAGCTGCGGCCGGGACAGAAGCCGAGGCCTGTGTGGGATCAGGAGCTTCTGGCCGCGGCCGGATTCCGCCAAATACAGGTGGACCGGACGGTATGGCAGAGGATTTACCCGAAGCCGGATGAATTTTACAATCCCACGCCGATTTTTACACTTGCGGCTTTTGCATAGGAGGAACGGATATGAATACGGACACAGGATACGCGCAGGAGAATATCGCTTACTGGACGAACCGGGCACCGGGCTATTCCGAGGTAAATAAGGAAGAACTGGCCGGAGAACAGCGCCGGGTCTGGGGCCTGGTTTTGGCGGAGAACATTTTAAAGCACTGTCCGGGGAGAAAACCGGAGGATATAAAGGTTTTGGATGTGGGAACAGGGCCGGGATTTTTTGCCATCATCCTGGCAGAAATGGGCTTTTCGGTGACAGCGGTGGACTACACGGCCCGGATGCTGGCCGAGGCCAGGTACAATGCCGGTTTCCTGGCCCGGAAAATTCAATTCAGAGAGATGAACGCGGAGCGGCTGGATTTTGAGGGGGAGACATTTGACGCGGTTGTCTCGCGGAATCTCACCTGGAATCTCCCCAACCCGGAGACCGCGTACGGGGAGTGGGCCAGGGTTCTGAAGCCGGGAGGGCTTCTGCTGAATTTTGACGCCAACTGGTACCGGTATCTCTATGATGGGGAGGCAAGGGACGCCCACGACCGGGATCGGAAAAATGTTGCGGATTTTGGGGCGGCGGACGACACGGCGGGGACGGATGTGGATGCCATGGAAGCCATCGCCAGGCAGGCGCCGCTCTCCGCGCTGAGACGGCCCGGCTGGGATATGGAGGTTTTAGAGCGTCTGGGAATGGATGCGGATGCGGACAGCCAGATATGGAGGCGGGTATGGACCCGGGATGAATGGATCAATAATGCGTCCACGCCCATGTTTTTGGTCCGGGGCGTTAAGTTCGCGCAGGAGGGTATATATTCGTGAAACAATATGCGGCAAAGCGCCTGCTTCAGCTGATTCCCCTTCTGTTCGGGATCACATTTCTTTCCTTTGCCATGATGCGTCTGGCAGGCAGCGATCCCATTCTCCAGCAGATGGAGCGCACGGGAATCATTCTTTCGCAGGAGGTCATTGAGGAAGAGAGGGAGCGGATGGGGTTAAACCAGCCCTTTCTCGTGCAGTACGGGTCCTGGCTTATGGGCGTCCTGCGGGGAGATATGGGAACCAGCTACATGTCCGGACAGGACGTGTTTTCCACATTTCTCTCCAAGCTCCCCGCCACCCTGCTGCTGACGGTTCTCTCCATCCTCCTGACGATTTTGATCTCCGTTCCGCTGGGGATTTTGTCTGCTGTGCGGCATGACAGGTGGCTGGACTGGCTCATACGGGGGTGCAGTTTTTTTGGAAGCAGCATGCCGAATTTTTTTGTCGGGCTGCTGCTTATGTACGTGTTTTCCATCCGGCTGGGGATTCTTCCTGTGATTTCCCAGGGGACGGACATAAGGAGCGCGCTCCTTCCCAGCCTGACCCTGGCGATCGCCATGTCGGCAAAATACCTGCGCCAGGTTCGGGCCGCGGTTTTGGAGGAACTGGAAAAGGAATACGTTGCGGGAGCCATGGCCAGGGGCGTGCCGTTTCCCGTGATTTTAACGGGGAGTGTGCTTCGGACATGCCTGTCTACGATTATTACGCTGCTTGCCCTGTCCGCCGGAAGCCTTCTGGGAGGAACCGCCATTGTGGAATCCATTTTCATGTGGGACGGAGTGGGAAAATTGGCGGTGGACGCCATCAATATGCGGGATTATCCCATGATTCAGGCCTACGTGATGTGGATGGCGGTTATTTATGTGTGTGTGAATCTGGCGGCAGATCTGTCCTACCATCTGCTGGATCCGCGGATCCGTCTGGGAGGGATGGGAAAATGACTACGGTGCGCAGGCAGAACATAAGAAAAAATCATACAAAAAGCAGGCTCCTTTTCTTTACCTGCCTGGCGGCCCTTTTGCTGTTTGCCGCCGCGGCTGCGGAGCACTTGTGCCCCTACGACCCGTACGCCCAGGACTACGCGCTGGCTCTGTGCCCGCCAAGCCCGGCCCATCCCTTCGGCACGGACCGGTACGGCCGGGATATGCTCTCAAGGGTTATCATGGGCGCGAAAACCAGCGTATTTTCCGCGCTGGCGCTGGTGCTCATCATATCGGTTCTCGGCACCTGCGCAGGCATTGTCTGCGGATATCTGGGCGGGTGGGTTGACACGGTGATCATGCGGATCTCCGACCTCTGCCTGGCATTTCCCGGACTGGTCTTCGCAATGGGGATCGCAGCTGTCTTAAACGGCGGCCTGGGAAATGCGGTGCTTGCCCTGGCGGCGGTCAGCTGGCCCAAGTACGCCCGGCTGGCCCGCAGCCAGACGCTGGCGGTCAGTCACACGGACTTTATGGATGCGGCCCGGCTGGCCGGGGGACGGCCTCTGGGAATGATCCGGCGGCACATTCTTCCGAATATCCTGGGGCCCATTCTGGTAACCGCTGCCCTTGACATCGGCACAATGATGATGGAGCTGGCCGGCCTGTCCTTTCTGGGGCTCGGCGCCATGCCGCCCACCGCGGAGTGGGGGAGCATGATGAGCAATGGAAGGAGCATGCTGCAGACCTACCCCTGGGTGGTTATGGCCCCCGGGGCCGCTATTTTTGTCACAGCAGCCATTGTTAATCTGTTTGGAGACGCCCTGCGGGATTATCTGGATCCGAAAAACAGATAGGGCATGGGCCTGGAGCAAGGCCTGTTAGGAGGAAAAATGAAAAAATACGGAACCATTTTGCGGGCCTTGTGCCTGATCATGAGCATATCCCTTTTCTCCTGTCTTTTAGGCGGGTGTTTTGCGGGGAATGATTCTTCGCAGACCCGGGGAAACGAACAGGCGGCCGCTGCCGGGGGAAAGACCTTTGTGCTCGGAGACACCACGTTTAATCCGGAAAATGAAGAGCCGGACATCAACCCCCACAATGCCTATTCGGGCTGGGCCTGCATCCGCTACGGGGTGGGAGAGACCCTGTTCCGGTACTCGGACGCCATGGAACTGGAGCCCTGGCTGGCGGAGAGCTGGGAACAGGCCGATGCAGATACCTGGGTTATCACCTTGCGGGATACGGTCTATTTTACCAGCGGGAGGAAGATGGACGGGCAGGCGGTGAAGGAGTGCCTTGAGCATCTGATTCAGGTACACAGCCGGGCGCGGTCGGATCTGATGATCCGGTCCATTGAGGCGGACGGGCAGACCGTGACCATCCGGACAAAAGAGCCAAAGCCGGCCCTGTTAAACTATCTGAGCGATCCCTACGGGGGCATCATTGATATGCAGGCCGGAATCACTCCGGAGGGAATGGTGAGCGCTACGGGGCCCTATAAGGCGGTATCCCTGGAGTCCGGCGCCCGGCTGGATCTTGTGAAAAATGAAAATTACTGGAACGGCGATCCGAAGATTGACCAGATTACGGTGCGCACCATATCGGACGGCGACACGCTGACCATGGCGCTGCAGTCAGGAGAGATCGACGCGGCCTACGGGCTTCCCTATGCCAGCTATCCCCTGTTTGAAAATGAGGCCTACGCATTCAGCAGCTGCGCCACCAGCCGTGCCTTTTTCCTGTGGATGAATTTTGAAAGCCCCATAACTCGTGATCCCGCTGTGCGCCGGGCCATAGCCATGGGGATTGACAAAGAAGGCTTTGTAAATACGCTTCTGGGCGGAAACGGGTATCCGGCTGCCGGGGCGTATCCTGCGGGATTTGCCTTTGGCGGGGAACAGATTCAGGCAAGGCCCTATGACCCGGAAGGCGCAAAGACGGTGCTGGAGGAAGCCGGGTGGAGGGATACGGATGGGGACGGCATCCGGGAGAAGAACGGGGAAGTTCTGGCCATCCGGTGGCTCACCTACCCGAGCCGTCAGGAGCTGCCCCTTCTTGCGGAATCCGCTCAGGCCTCTCTGCGGGCAATCGGCATGGATGTGTCCATTAACAGCACGGCCGATCACAACCGTATCCGCACGGATCCAACCCAGTGGGATGTGTATGCCAGCGCCATGGTGACGGCCCCCACCGGCGATCCGGAATATTTCTTTACCACGTGCTGCCTGGAACAGTCGGCAGCCAACAACGGCCATTACCGCAATGACAGGATGGAGGAACTGGCAAAGGAGCTCTCGGGAACCTTTGACGCCGGCCGCAGGGCAGAGCTGGCTGTGGAAATGCAGCGGCTTCTTCTGGAGGACGACGCGTTTGTATTCTGTTCCCACCTGCAGATGAGCCTGGTGTGCCGGGCGCAGGTGACCGGCCTCACGGCTCATCCGTGCGATTATTATGAAATCACCGCAGACCTGGATGTGCGGGAGGAACCGCAGGGGGAGAACAATGGGTGAGGAACTGCTCATTTATGATTCGGTGGAAATATGCTTTAACGGCCGGCCGGCTGTGCGCGACGTGAGTTTTTCCCTGAACCCCGGAGAAATCCTGTGCATTGTAGGGGAATCCGGAAGCGGAAAGAGCACGCTTTTGCGGGCGGCTATCGGGCTTCTCGGGCGGGCAGGAATGGTAACCCGGGGGGATATATGGTTTCAGGGCGAAAATATTCCTGACCTTCCAAAGCGGCGGCTTCGAAAGATCCGCGGCAGCCGGATCGGGATGATCTTTCAGGATCCGGCGGCTTCCCTCTGCCCCGTGCGCACCGTGGGAAGCCAGATGACAGAGAGCCTGCGGGCCCACGGCCCTATTTCGAAGAAAGAAGCAAAGGAGCGCAGTCTTGCGCTCTTTGACAAACTGGGCTTAAAAGACGGGGAGCGGATATGGGAATGCCGTCCCTTTGAGCTGTCCGGGGGAATGAACCAGCGCGTGGGAATTGCCATGGCCATGCTTTTAAATCCTGATGTGCTTCTGGCGGACGAGCCCACCAGCGCATTAGACGCGGTGATGAGCAGGCAGGCCGTGCTGGAGCTTCTGGCGCTTCGGGAGCGTTTCGGCACGGCGATTCTTCTTGTCACCCATGATATGGGGACGGCCGCTGCCATGGCTGACCGCATCCTGGTCTTAAAGGACGGGACGGCTGCGGAATACGGGCCTGCCGGCCAAGTGCTGGCCGCGCCGAAATCCCGGTATACGCGGGAGCTTCTGGAAGCCGTCCCTTCCCTGAAGTGAATGTCCGGACACACTCCGGCGCGTATTTTGAAACAACGGTGTAGGAGGAACTTCATGGAACCGATTTTGGAAGTGGATCGTCTGTCGGTACATTTTTCTCAGAAAGAAGGGCGGAAAATAGACGCGCTGGACGGCGTGAGCTTCTGCCTGTATCCCGGGGAGATTCTGGGAATCGTGGGGGAATCCGGGAGCGGAAAGAGCACAATGGCCCGGGCCCTGCTGCAGTTTGAGAGGGCGGCGGAAGGGAGCATACGCCTTCACGGAGAAGAGATCATCGGGCGAAGAGGAAGAGCGCTCCGCGAAATATACGGCAGAATGCAGATGGTATTCCAGTCCCATGCAGGCTCCTTTGACCCGCGCCGGACTCTGGGGGAGAGCGTGGGAGAGAGCCTGCGCAATCAGGGGCTGCCCGGACGGGAGGCGGATGCGCGTGCGCGCGGGCTGCTGGCCCAGTGCGGGCTTTCCGCTGACCTTGCGAACCGCTACCCGGGGGAGGTCAGCGGCGGCCAGTGCCAGCGGGCAGCTATCGCCCGGGCTCTGGCTCCGGATCCGGAAATTCTGATCTGCGACGAGGCAACCAGCGCTCTGGACGCGGCGGTTCAGCGGCAGATCGTGGATCTCATCCGCTCGCTCCGGGACAAAAGAGGGCTGTCCTGTCTGTTCATCTGCCACAATCTGGCGCTGGTTCATTCCTTCTGCGACCGGGTGCTTGTGATGGAGGCGGGAAGGATCGCAGAGGAGGGAACGCCGGACGCTGTGCTGTTCTCCCCCAGGTCAAAGGCGGCGAAGGCTCTGGCCGAAGCGGCACTCTGGGGAATGGGCAGCAGCAAATAAGTAAAAAAGCACAAATCAGTTCTTGACAAACGGAATTGTTGTGATAATATAAGACATATACACACGTGTTGACATTTGCAAAACATGAAAAAATAACAATTTGGGAAAGGGGTTTTGCTATGAACGGACAGAAAAGATTGAATCTTGGATTTGTGACTACCTATTCCGGGCGCTGGCCCAAGGAGCTTCCGGAGAAGCGGAATGCGGAGTACAGCGCATGGCTGGAAGAGAATCTGCCGCAGGTCAGCCTGGTGCGCGCGAGTCGGATCGGATGCACCAAAGAGGCTCTGGAGGCCATTGCGGAAGAATTCAAAGAAGCCTCCGTGGATTTGATGGTTATGGTCTACGGCGCATTTACCGGGGACGACGCGGCGGCGTATTTCACAGAGATGTTAAATATTCCCATTATTCTCTGGGCTCCTTATGAAGTTCCCTTCGAGAAGGATGAGCGGCTGTACGCGAATGCCCTGTGTTCCATGACCATGAACGCGGCGGCCCTGCGGCGTCTGGGAGCCTCCTATCATACGGTGTACGGAAGCAAAGAGGATGCGCGGGCCGCGTCCAGGATAAAAGGCCTGGTGACAGCCTACCAGACGATCAAAGCCATGCGCCATACCAGTCTGGGACTTTTGGGATACCGCCCTACGGCATTTTACAACTGCGCTTTTGACGAGGGGCTGATCCGCAGAACCTTCGGCGTAAAAATCGAGGAGACAGACTTAAAAGTGGTGTTTGATGTCATGGATGCCCTGCCGGAAGCGGAGTGGAAAGCGGATATGGAAAAGATGGAAGCTTCCTACAACATGGATACGCTGCCGGACGGCCATCTGGAGAATCACTCCAAGCTGTACCTGGCGTTAAAGGAAGTGATGAAGAACCAGGGATATGATTTCGGCGTCATCAAGTGCTGGCCCGAGATGGGAAATCTCCACACCACCCCCTGCGCGGTTTTGGGACGCCTGGCGGACGACGGGGTCTGTATCGGGTGCGAGGGGGATGTGGACGCGGAGCTGGCCCAGATTGCCCAGCATTACATGACGGGGCTTCCCACTTTTATCACGGACATGATTAATATTGATGAAGAAAAAAATATCATGACCTTCTGGCACTGCGGCAATGCGGCGCCTTCTCTCGCCAATCCCGCCTATCCGCTGCTGCTGCGCAATCATCCGCTGGCTGGCCAGGGAACAGCCTTCTGGGGCGCTTTGAAGCCGGGGCAGGTGACCATTGCCCGGTTCTGCAATATCGACGGGAGTTATAAGCTCTTCCTCATGAGGGGCGAGGCGGTGGATATGGATCGCTACACGCGGGGCATCATGGCGAATGTGAAAGTGAAGCGGCCGGTCCGTGAGGTGATTGAGAAAATTATTGAAGAGGGAGTTCCCCATCACTACAGCTTAGTTTGGGCGGATGTGGCTGACGAGCTGCGCCAGATGTGCGGACTTTTGGGAATTCCGGTGATCGAATTGTAGATTCCGTATGCCGTCCGGGAGCCGTATCCGCATGCGGCCGAGCGAAAAGAAAAAAACACAAAAAGATATTGACATATCCCGAAAAATGCTGTACTATTTAACCAGTACATACGAGTGTATATTGCAGGGGAGTTGTTGAGTATGGAGACAAAGGAGCGGGTTACCCGGGCGGATGTTGCCAGATTGGCGCAGGTCAGCGAGACCATCGTGTCTTATGTGATCAACAACAACCGATATGTGGCGAAGGATAAGAGGCAGCGGGTGGAAGATGCGATACGCCGTCTGAACTATCGGCCCAACAATATCGCCAGGGCTTTGAAGGGCAAGCAGAGCAACCAGATTCTTTTTATCGCGGATAATATTACGAATGAATATTTCAGCAACATTGTGAGCGCGATGGATACGTACGCGTACGCTTCCGGATATCTGATATCTCTGTGTGCCAACCGGAATACACCGGAGTTTGTCGCACAGGTGATCAGCCGGCAGTATGACGGCATTATTATAAGCTCCGCTACCTTCCCGGATGAGTACGTGGAGCGGTTTTCGCAGGCAGGAATTCCGGTGGTGATTTTTAAACGGATGAATCATCAGACATCCTCTGAGAGGGTGGCTCTTTTGGGAACGGGACTTTACAAAGGGGCAAGACGGGCGGTCCGGCATCTGGTAGATAAGGGATGTAAAAATATTTTGTATGTAGATCGGATCAGCACACGAGGGCATTTCAGTACCACGGACGATTTGCGGTTTTCCGGTTTTGTGGATGAGATGAGGGCCAGCGGGTTTCCCGAAGGGGAAATCCGCATGGTGAAGGGATGCAGCACCCAGGAGGAACTGAAGGAAGCGGTAAAGCTTCGCCTGCGGCAGGAGAACTCCGTGGATGGAATTTTCGGACGCAACGATACCATTGCCTGCCTGGCTATGACGGCGGCCAAGGAAATCGGGCTGTCTGTTCCGAAAGATGTGAAAGTCATTGGATTCGATGATTCCAGTATCAGCCGGTTCTGCTCCCCGACACTTTCTACCATTCGTGTAAGCCAGCAGGAAATTGCAGCAGCGGCGCTTGATATGTTAAACCAAATGATAGGAGGCAGCCAGCCGGAGAACATGGATTTTGATATCACGCTCATTGAGCGGGAGAGCACAGGAGCATCGCAGGTATAAGAGGGCGAAAGCCCTGTGTTCTTTATAAAATGTACACACGAGTGTATATATAAATAACCGGGCGGCACTGCTTTCCGGAAAACAATATATTTTTAAGAAAGGAAGGATTTATTTATGAAAAAAAGAGCGTTAGCACTTACGATGGCTGCGGCCATGGCATTTACCACCGCATGTTCGGGCGGCGGAGAGAGCACCACAGCGGCGGCCGGAGACAGCGGAGAGAGCACGGCGGCAGCGGAAACCGCCAATGGAGATGAAGCGCTGAATGCGGAGATCACGGAGCCGGTTACGATCAAATTTGCTAATTACGCAGTTCTTGAAGCTGGCTATGACGTGTATTGGAACAATCTTCTGGAAGAATTCCAGGAGGCAAATCCCAATATTACGGTGGAGCTTGTGACAGCTCCGTACGGAGAGATCGTGAATACGGTCATCAACATGGCTGGAGGCGGTGACAAGATTGATCTGATGTACGGCGAACTCGACTGGATTCCCACCCTGGTGGATGCGGGGCTGGCCGCTCCGGTTGCGGATGTGCTGAGCGAGGAGCTGGTAT
Organism: Candidatus Enterocloster excrementipullorum; assembly: GCA_019119575.1. Classification (GTDB taxonomy): domain Bacteria; phylum Bacillota; class Clostridia; order Lachnospirales; family Lachnospiraceae; genus Enterocloster; species Enterocloster excrementipullorum. The sequence goes on along the minus strand of DWWT01000008.1, from coordinate 111,829 downwards.
CCGACATTTATCCGAATATTTTGAACGCATGCTCCATTGACGGTGTTGCCTACGGTGTGCCTATGTATGTGTCTCCGTTCCTAATGTACTATAACAAAGACCTGTTTGAGCAGGCGGGGCTGGATCCCAATTCTCCGCCAACTACCTATGAGGAGATGCTGGAGATCGCTCCCAAGCTGGCGGCACTGAAAACAGAGGATGGGAATCAGGTATATCCCTTTGGGCTGACCACTTCTTCCGTAGCTGTGTCCGGCGCCTGCCTGACATCCTCTATTTATAACTTCGGCGGAACAATTCTGGATGAAGAAGGCGGCTTGGCTATTGACCAGGGCTTCCGGGATGCAGTTGCTATGTGGCAGACACTGGATCAGAACGGATATAATCCGCAGAACAGCAAGCTGAAGGATCTGAGAAATCTGTTTGCACTGGGCCAGCTGGCTATGTATTATGATCAGTCCTGGGGATTCAACGGCGTTAAGTCCATCAATCCGGATGCGGAGAGCTTTATCGCTTCTGCGGCTCCGTTAAAGGGCGGAAACGGCACGGGAGAGTCTGTGCTTCAGGCCGGAACCCTTATGGTAGTGGACAATGGAGACGAGAAAAAGGCTGCTGTTGCAAAGCTGGTAGACTTTATCATGTCTGAGGAGAAGATTTCCGAATACTTTGAAACCGTGACCCCGGCTTACCCCTCCAGACAGTCCATGGAGGATCTGGATGTTGTAAAAAATTCCTCAATTTTAGCGGGTGCGGCCGGTTCCGTGGGCAATGTAAAAGCAGTTACCTTTATTCCCGCGCTGTCTGACTTGAATTTGGAACTCTGCACGCTGGCACAGGCCGTTACGGTGAGCGGAACAGATGTGGACACGGCTATTGCCGACTTTGAGTCCGCTGTCTCCGGTATTGTTCAATAAGCAATTGGAACTTTTAACGAATTTAGCAGAGAAAGAGCTGGTGCATCTATGGAAAAAAAGAAATTTGCAGATATCCATATGACCGCCCGGCAACGGAACGATCGGATTTTTGCGGGAGCATTGCTGCTCCCGTCCGTTCTGATAACGGTAATTTTTATTCTGATCCCCGTTGTGGATTCGGTTATAAAGAGCTTCCTTGACTACAGAGTGCGAAATATCATTTCCGGAACCCCGGGAGAATGGAATAATTTTGAAAACTACATACGGCTTTTTAATAACGGACGGCTGGGGATGTCCATCGTTCACACGCTTACATTTGTAGTGGGGGTTGTGGTAGCCCAGTTCCTGATCGGAATGGCGCTGGCGCTGATTCTGAATTCCAACATTAAGTTTACCCGATTTGTCCGGAGTATCATGATGGCCCCCTGGGTCGTGCCCACGATCATCTCGGGTTTGATCTGGATGTGGCTGTATCAGCCGCAGTACGGGCTGTTAAAATATTTGATCGGAATTTTTACCGGCGGGAGCGTGAGCGATTTTGCTATATTGAATAATCCTTCCACCGCTATGCTGGGAATTGCCATTGCCGCGCTTTGGAAGCAGATCCCGCTTACAACGCTCCTTTTGGTATCAGGCCTGACCAATGTCTCGGAGGATCTGCTGGAGGCAGCTACGATTGACGGTGCGGGAAGCGTAAAAAAATTCTTTTATATTACGATTCCCAGCATTATGAGCGTAATCAAGATTACCGTGTCAATGGCCATTATTGAGAATTTCAAGCAGTTCCCTCTGTTCTGGACAATGACTGGCGGAGGGCCGGACAATGCGACCACGACCCTTGCAATTTTGAGCTATCGGGAAGCTTTCGTATCCAACAATCTGGGGTCAGGAGCCGCGGTAACTACGGTTTGGATGCTGTTGATGATTGTTGTTATCTTTGTCTACAACCGCATATTCCGGAATGTTGATATGAATTAGGAGGTCCGGCTATGGGAACAAAAAACAAACGAATTTTGGGAGATGTATTTAAATATCTGGTTTTGGCCATTATTTTGATTTTCCTGCTGTTTCCTCTGTACTGGGTGCTGATGACATCCTTTAAAACCAATATGGAAGCGTACCGCTTTCCACCCACAATGGTTCCGGAAGCACCGACACTGAACAGCTATATATCACTGTTTACGCAGGACAATTTCTTCTTTACCTATTATATCAACAACTTTATTGTTTCCGGCTTCACGGCAGCCATCACGCTCGTTCTGGCGGTAATGTCCGGATATGCGCTGTCCCGGTTTAAGATTGGATGGAATAAATGGATTGTGGCGGCTTTCATGTCCGCGCAGATGTTCCCCATTGTCAGCCGGATGATTTCGCTGTATGATCTTCTTGGGAAAATCCATCTTATCAATACGAGAACCGGACTGATCCTTGCGCTGACAGCGGCCATGCTTCCGTTTACAATCACTTTGATGGCCAGTTTCTTTGATGGAATCCCAAAAGAACTGGAAGAAGCGGCCATTGTGGACGGGGCGGGAAGAATTCAGACACTGTTTCGGATCATCATGCCTCTGGTAAAATCCGGCATGGTAGCGGTAGGCATCTATGCTTTTTTGATGACATGGGACGATTATCTTCACGCGGTCACATTGATCCAGGACGACAGCCTGCGGACCTTGTCCGCCGGAGTAGCACTCCGCTATCTGGGCGAGCTGTCCTATGACTGGTCGAAGGTGAATACAATTTCCGTAGTAGGAATACTGCCTATCATGCTTTTATTCTTCTTCTTCCAGAAATACATGGTCAAGGGTCTGGTAGCGGGAGCAGTGAAAGGTTAAGGAGGACACAATATGTTGACAACAAGCAAACAGATGCTCATTGACGCATCGAAAAACGGCTATGCAGTTCCGGCAATTAACACGCAGGGAGGAAATTATGATATTATCTGGGCCATCTGCAAAGCGGCGGAGGATCTGCACTCCCCGGTTATTCTGGCCCATTATGTGAGCACCGGGGCCTATTCAGGAAACGACTGGTTTGTAAATGTGTGCAAATGGTGCGCGGCCAAGGTTTCCGTCCCCGTGGCCATCCATCTGGACCACGGCGATGGGTTTGACATCTGTATGGAATCTCTGAAGCTGGGCTTCACGTCCCTGATGATTGACGGCTCCACAAAGCCAATCGAGGAAAATGCAGCTATGACCAATGAGGTCATTAAGGTTGCCAAATGCTTCGGCGTGCCCGTGGAGGCGGAGATCGGAGAGCTTCTGCGCCTGGACAATATGGGCGCGGTGATGGAAAACAAAAACATCGTAAATCCCGAGGAGGTACGCCGCTTTTTGGAGCTGTGCCAGCCGGATTCCCTGGCTATCGGCATTGGAAATGCCCATGGGTATTATAAAGGGGAGCCGGATATTCATCTGGAAGTTCTGGAGGCAGTGCGGGGCTTTACGGACATTCCCCTGGTTCTCCACGGCTGTACGGGCATGAAGGAGGAGATCATCAGGGATGCCATCAAGCTGGGCGTTGCTAAGATCAACTTCGGTACGGAGATTCGCTACAAATATGTGGAGCACTATGAGGAGGCGCTAAAGACGCTGAATCATCAGGGGCATTCCTGGAAGCTGTCCCAGTTTGCAAACGAGAAGCTCCAGGAGGATGTGCAAAAGATCATCCGTCTGGCGGGTTCCGACGGAAAAGCATGAGAGGAGAGCAGAAAAGAATGAAAAACAGTGAACTTACATACAAGGAAATTTACGGACAGCCGGATTCTTTCCAGGCCGTCAATGACACGCTGGAGGATATTTATAAGGTGCTGGACCAGGTATTTGCCGAAACGTGGGATGAGCTCATTTTTACAGGATGCGGTACGTCCCTGTATCTGGCACAGGCCGCTGCCCACGCCTTCGGAACCTGCAATAAGATTCCGGCCAAGGGTATGTGCTGCTCCGAGCTCTATTATTTCCCGGAGACCTATGTGGGCAACGGGAAGAAGGTTCTGGTTCTGCCCATTACCCGGAAAAGCTACACCACGGAAGTGCGCATGGCAATCGACAAGGTGCGCACCTTCCCCGGGGTAAAGAGCCTGGCCATCACTTGCGATCCGGACAGCGCAAAGTACAATGACTATATGATTCTCTCCCCGGAGACTGCAGAGGACAGCGTGATTATGACCCGCTCCTTCACCAGCATGATTTATCTGGCGGTGATTCTGGCCTTTTATGCGGGAGGACAGAAGGAAAAGATTGAGGCCATGAAGAATTATAAGGCTGAGTCCGCGGAGTTTTTAAAGGCCTCCGACGAGATAGCGGAGAAGATTGTGAAGGAGCATCCGGAGCTTGACCTGTTCATTACCCTGGGCCAGGGCGTGAACTACGGCATTGCCAATGAGTGCATGAACAAGATGAAGGAGATGAGCCTCAGCAATTCTGAGGCATATTATACGCTGGAGTATCGCCATGGCCCCATGAGCCTGGTGGACGAGAAGACCATGATTATTCTTCTCGGAAATGAGGCCACCGTGGAGGGCGACGCCAAGCTCCTTACCCAGATGAAGGAGTACGGCGCCACCATTCTGGCCATCGGAAATCACGCGTCCGCGGACTTTTCCGACGCGGATTACACCCTGGATATGCCCTATGGATACGACAGCCTGCAGAATGCGGCCATGATCGGATTCATCGGTCAGACCATGGGCTATTATATTGCGGAAAAGAAAAATCTGAACGCGGATACGCCCCGGCATCTGTCCCAGGCCATCGTGATCAAATAGCCGCACAGCCGCGCACGAACACGCGCACGGCCGGGCATGCGGCGGATTTACAGCTTTTTCGCCTGAAAAATACACACACTCCTGGGATTCATGATGTACGTCCGGTTTCCCAGGAGTTCTTCTTTTTGAATGACAGCGTCCGCGCCTCGTGAAGTGTCAGCGAGGGGGCGCCAGCACCAGCCCTGGGTCAGTCTGGGAAGCTCTGCCTCCTGGGCCTCCCAATAGGTGTTGATGGCCAGATAGAGGATGTCTTCCTCCTCGCGGCCGGGCGATTCCTTCCCGTACACTTCTTCGTACGCTTCCGGCCCGTTTGCTTCGGTACGGCCCGCCTCGGTTTCGTCCGCTTCGGCTCTGCCCGCGTCCGGGGGCATTTTCCCGGCAAAGAGCACGCCCAGCAGCCGGGTGTCCCACTCGAAATCCTGCTTCCAGGGCCGGGCGCCGTGAAAGCTGGTGAAGGGAAATCCCATGCCGCAGGGAGCCGTATTTTCCCTTAGAATGGGGTGCTCCATGCGCAGGCGGATCATATAGCGGAAAAAGTCAAAAATCTCTCTGTTCTTCTCCAAAAGAGTCCAGTCGAGCCAGGAGATTTCATTGTCCTGGCAGTAGGCATTGTTGTTGCCGAACTGGGTGTTTCCAAATTCATCTCCGGCAAAAAACATAGGGGTTCCCCGGCTGCACATCAGAACGGCGCAGGCATTTTTCATCATCTGCACGCGGAGCGTCAGAACCGCCGGATCCTCCGTATCTCCCTCAAAGCCGCAGTTCCAGCTCCGGTTGTCATCCGCCCCGTCCGTATTGTTCCAGCCGTTGGCCTCGTTGTGCTTTTGGTTGTAGGCGTACAGGTCGTAGAGGGTAAAGCCGTCGTGGCAGGTAATGAAATTCACAGACACATCCGCGCCCCGCTTCTGCGGGGAATACAAATCCGGCGAGCCGGTGATGCGCAGGGCGGCAGCCCGGGCAAATCCCGCATCTCCCTTTAAAAAGCTGCGGATATCGTCCCGGTACTTACCGTTCCACTCCGCCCAGCGGTTCCAGGAGGGAAAACTTCCCACCTGATAGAGGCCGCCCGCGTCCCATGCCTCCGCGATCAGGTCAACCTGATGGAGAATGGGGTCGCAGGCCAGGCTCTCCAAGAGCGGCGGCCGGCTCATGGGAGCTCCGTCCTCGCTGCGCCCCAGGATGGAGGCCAGATCAAAGCGGAAGCCGTCCACGTGGTAGCGGGTGACCCAATAGCGCAGGCAGTCCAAAATCATTTCCCGGACCACCGGGTGATTGCAGTTTAAGGTATTTCCGCAGCCGCTGAAGTTGTAATAATACCCTTCCGGAGTCAGCATATAGTAGATCTGGTTGTCAAAGCCCTTGAAGGAGAAATAAGGCCCTTTTTCATTTCCCTCCGCTGTGTGATTGAACACCACATCCAGAAATACCTGGATTCCCGCGGCATGGAGGGCTTTGATCAATTCCTTTAATTCCTTCCCCTCCCGATTGTACTCCACCTCTGAGGCGTAGCTGGTATTGGGGGCAAAGAAGCACACCGGATTGTAGCCCCAGTAGTCCAAAAGCTGACGCCCGTCCACCTGGCGCATGTTCCGTGTCTCGTCAAATTCAAAGATGGGCATGAGCTCCACCGCGTTGATGCCAAGCTCCTTCAGGTAGGGGATTTTTTCCCGGATTCCATCAAATGTCCCGGGGTTTTGCACACCCGCGCTTTTATGCCGGGTGAAGCCGCGGACGTGGAGCTCATAGATCACACAGTCCCTGAGGGCCGGAAAGGTCTGGGAGGGCTGGTCCCAGCGAAAGTCATTGTGCACCACCCGCGCTTTGTAGAAATCCTCTTTTCCCAGGCGCAGGCCCCATCCGCTCTGTCCCGTAACCGCCTTGGCATAAGGGTCCAAAAGATATTTATTTTTCTTGAAAATAAGGCCCTTCTCCGGTTCATAGGGGCCGTCGATGGAGTAGGCGTACTCAAATTCATCGATTTTTAAGCCGAAAACAAACATGGAATACACATTTCCCACCCGGTAATGGGGCGGGAAAGGAAGACAGGCGTAGGGCTGCCGCTCCTTCCGGTGAAAAAGAAGCAGGGTGCAGGCAGTGGCTTTGAAAGAAATGATGGTGAAATTCACTCCGTTCGGAAATGCAGTGGCCCCGTACATCTCATAGAATCCCGGGCGCACGTCGAAGCCCTGGAGCTTGTCCTGGGGCTGGAGATTCGCCAGCTCTTCCTGGCTCTGTAGCTTTCGTTCCATGGAAACCTCCTTGATGGTGAGTTGGAAAGGTGCTACATTTTAGTATATCACTGTAAATAAAAAAGGAAAGGTCAAAAGCAAAATTCGGCATTTTTGCAGAGAAAAGATATAATCATGAAAAAACAGCAAAATATAGCAGGAAATTTTTTGAAAAATTGTGAATCTTTTTTCTGCTATAGGTGTTATAATGTGCATGTAACAAGAAGAACAAAGCAAGACCTGCTTTTGACGACAGGCCCGCTAAGTACAAAGCCATTCCGCTTATGCGGACGGCGATGTGAGATCAGTTGAGGAGGAACAGATAAATGACTACTTTAAAAGCTGAGAAAAGGGACATGCAGACAAAGGCAAAGAAACTGAGACGCGAAGGATTTGTGACAGGCAATGTATTCGGCCGTGAGATGAAGGAGTCCATGCCGATTCAGATTGCAAAGAACGATGCGGAGCGCTTTTTTAAGACCTGCACCAAGGGAAGCAAGGTGACCCTGGAAATTGAGGGACAGTCCATTGCCACACTGGTGAAGGAGATTGATTATGATTCATTGAAACGCCAGATACTGGAGATTGATTTCCAGGCCCTGGTAAAGGGCGAGAAGGTTCACTCCGTGGCAGAGATTGTCCTGCTGAATCATGAGAAGGTGAACACAGGCGTTGTTGAGAAGCTGCTGGATGAAGTATCCTACCGGGCTCTTCCGGAATCCCTGGTTGAGAAAATCGAGGTGGATGTGGGCGACATGAAGCTCGGCGATTCCATCAAGGTAAAGGATCTGCCCATCGCCGCGGACAAGGATATTGATCTTCTGACAGATCCGGAAACCGTGGTTGCCAATGTGGCGGCCGTTCACAATACGGTGGAGGAGACCGCGGAGGAGGAAGCCGGGGAGACAGCCCAGTAAAGCTTCCGGTCGGTGTGCGGCTGAAGAAATAAAAAGTGTAGTTTGGTTTGGAATCCCGTCTGGTCGGCGTGTGCTGGCTGGGCGGGATTTTCTGCGTGCTGGAGGGGCCTATTGTGCTATTACAGCCGCTCCTCCAACATCCTGCACAGAAGCGGAATCTGGGATTCAAACTCCACGCCGTACCACCGGGATTCTTTGGAGGAAGCGGTGGCCTCGATGCAGGTCACAACGAAATCCGCAGCCAGAGCCAGGGCATCTCCCAGGTCAAGGCCCCGCATGACGCCGCCCAGGACAGTGGAAGAGTAGAGGTCGCCGGTGCCATGGTAGCTCTGGGGACAGCGGCGGGTAAAATAGGAGAAGCGATTTCCGTCGCGGTCCAGATAGGCCACCCCCAGCTTGTCCGGGGCAAAGCTCACGCCGGTGAGCACCGCAGTCCGGCATCCCAGGTCCAAAAGCCGGCAAAGCAGGCCGTCAATGTAAGCCTCGTCATACTCCGTCCGGTACTCGGTTCCGGTCAAAAGGCAGGCCTCGGTAATATTGGGAAGAATGATATCCGCCTTGGCGCACACTTTGGCCATCTCCTGCGGAAAGGAACTGTCAAAAGCCGCATAAAGCTTCCCGTTATCCGCCATGGCCGGATCTACCAGGACAAGATTGTCCGCGTTCGCAAAGCGGTCAAAGAAGGCGCAGACCTGGCGGCACTGCTCCCCTGAGGCCAGGTATCCTGTGTAAATTCCGTCAAAGGTAATCTTCTCCGCTTCCCAGGCATCCGCGATGGGCGCAATCTGATCGGAGAGGTCTTTGCACGTAAAGGTTTTAAACATGGTGTGGGTGGACAGAACTGCCGTGGGCAGAATCCCGCACTCAACCCCCATGGCAGAGATGACAGGCAGAGCCACGGTGATGGAACAGCGCCCTACGCAGGAAATATCCTGCAGTGTGATGATACGTTTCATATGGTAAATACCTCCTGGAATCTTGCGATGTATGGTTCTATGGACGGAAGTATAACAGGAGATGGATTGGTTTAAAATAGCCAAAAATATATAATTTGACCAGGCCAGTTTGAAATTGTTTTTCAGCATTTCGGCGCGTAAATGGCGGTGCGTAAATTTGGCCGCGTAAATGGACAAAGATAAAATGCTTGCTATTTTACAAAGACAACCATATACTGAACATAAGGATGCAGGAAGATATATTTCACAGGGAAAGGAAAGCGTATGGCAAAAATAACAGTATATCATGGCGATTATATTCCCGTTAAAAATCCGGAAATCCGAATTGGACGGAATACAAAGGACTTCGGGCCGGGATTTTACTGTACTACCATAAAGGAGCAGGCCGAGCGATGGGCAAGAAGATACGACAATAAAGTTGTCAGCATCTACGAAGTGAGGATGAATATGTCTCTGAACATCAAAGAATTTAAGGAAATGACGGAAGAATGGCTGGATTTTATTATTCACTGCAGAAGCGGGAAGCCGCATAGCTATGATATTGTGATCGGCCCCATGGCGAATGACCAGGTTTATAACTATATTGCAGATTATATTGACGGAGCCATCACAAGAGAACAGTTTTGGGTGCTGGCCCGGTTTAAATATCCCACGCATCAGATGAATTTCTGCATTCCCTCAGCATTAAAGTGCCTGGAATATCGCGGAAGTGAGGTGGTAAAATAATGCAGCCAGGAAGAGAAGATAAAAAAGACAATGATCTGTTTTTTACCTGCAGTCTCATTGACTACATTGGAAGAAAAACCAAAAATCCAAGGGCGCTTGTAGTAAATGCCCTTGGAAAAAGAAGATTGGAAAAGATTTATGAGCTTGCGGATGTATACCACAGCGACAACCTGGATCGGGTCAGCGATGATTTTATCCGGGAGGCAGGTATCTCCCAGGGGGATTTTGACAACGTGGGGGACTGCGGCTATGCGATTCCCAGCCACTGGGATATCGGAAAGGTGTACAAGCGTCTGATAAAAATGGCGGCCCAGGCAGAGGGCGGAGAAATCATCGACACGCTCATTGCGGTATATAATTCCTTTATCAGCCCGAAAATTGATGATTACAACAGCAGCGTATACTATGAAAATCCTTCTTATCTGCTGGAAGCCTACCGGGAGGGGCGGATGCTTTAGTCATCCGCCTTTCTGGCTTTCCGGCGCGTTCCCCTGCAGACGTATATCCCTGTCCAGCACAAAAGCACCAGGTAGAGGGCACAGATGATAAAAAATAAACCGCTTTCCCCTCCCAGTACGTCCTCGGAGCGGTTGGAGTTCATCCCCAAAAGCATCTGGGACCAGGGCCAGAAGATGCCGGCCCTGGTGTTGGCCGCCATAAGCCCGGTCACCCCGCCGAGCACGCCCAGGGCGACGGGGGTGGCAAAGTTGTGTATCCGGCTGGCGAGAAGGAACTGGGCCGCGGCGGTGACAAAGGCGCCCAGGAGGCCGCGGAGCGACCAGAAAAGGATATCCGCCGGGGGCATTTCGGGCAGTCCGCTTATCTTTCCGGCCAGGACAAAGAGCCCCATAAACCACAGCTGGGTGAGCGCGGTGATGATGCATACCAGGGCGAACTTGGACATATAGATGCAGGAAACCTTTACCGGAAGTGAAAACAGGGCGTTCCGGCAGTTATTAAAATTTTCATAGCGCCATAAAAAGGCGCAGTAGGCCCCGATGAGAGGCGCGTAAAAGAAGCAGGCGTAAAACAGGGTTACCTGGGTCCAGAGCGAGTACCACTGGGAGGTGAGAAGCCCCAGATTGGACAGATAATTTCCCACCCCCATACAGACCGGAATCAGGGGGATGAGAAAAAACGCAGGCCATATCAGGCTCCCCCGGCATTTCATCCGTTCACAGATAATTCCTTTTAGGATTGGCAGCCGCATTGGGCGGCGCGTCATGATAAAATCGTTCATTTTAGATATTTTCCTCCACGATTTTGCAGAAATTTCTCCTGCCAAGGCCATAAAGAAACAGAAAAAACAGGGCCAGGACGGCCAGCCATACGGCAGGGTACGGATGCCAGTAATAAGCGGTATAGCGGGCCGCCCGGTCATAATTGTAGCCGGCAGGGCAGAGCGCGGCCAGATAGCCCCAGGGAAGAAGATAGCGAAGAGGAAGCTGGTTTAAGAACCAGGAAAAAAGTCCGGCAAAGGTTCCGCCTATACTGATGAAAATGGGGCTCAATTGGTTGGAAAAGCGCAGGGAGAGGCCCAGCTGCAGGGTGAACAGCGCGAGAAAATACACGAGCAGGCTCATAAAAAACGGCGTGCAGATTCCCAAAACGCTGCCCCCATATATGGTCAGAAGAAGCGCAAGGAGCAGGGTCTGGGCCAGGGCAAAGAGCAGGACGCAGAGAGCGCCTACAAGCATTTTCCCGCGGTATATATGCGTCGGACGTTCCATGGTGCAGAGCCATTTGTAGGTGCTTCCCGCCTGCTCCATATCGCACATGCGGCTGGCCGCAGCCGCCAGAACAACGGGGGAGAGAATCGTATTCATCAGAAGCAGGTTAATATAGAGCATGGCGCCTACGTCATTGAGCCGGGAGGTGTCCAGATCATCCAGGCACCACAAAATCCAGGCGGCAATGAGGAGAAACACCATAAAAAACAGCAGGGGAAGACGGCGGCGGCGCAGCTTTTTTGCCTCGGCCCGAGTTTGGATTAAAAGATTCACAGGCTCGCCTCCTTTACCATTTCCAGATAAATTTCTTCCAGATTTTTCTTGTGTTCTTCAATGCGGTAGATATCCACTCCAAGACCGGTCAGCTCCCGCAGCAGAGGGGCAAGCAGCCGGTCGGAGAGAAGGGGAATGCAGAGGCTTTTTCCGTCTGGAGCATCCCCGCTGTGAGCGCCTGCGGACCCGGCCCATTTTTCCGGAGCAAGCCCCTTTTCGCGCAGCAAGCTTCGGGCTTTTTCGTTATCCGAGGTGCGAAGCGTAAGAAATTGGCTGCTTTTAGCCTGGAGCACCTTGAGAGAGTCCTGGAAAATCAGGCTTCCCCTGGAGATAATTCCGATATGGTCCGCGATCTGTTCCACTTCCGACAGAAGGTGGCTGGAGACCATGACCGTGATGCCGTACCGGGCCGGAAGGCTCTTTATCAGCTCACGGATTTCGTGGATGCCGGCAGGGTCAAGACCGTTGGTCGGCTCGTCCAGAAGAACCAGGCGGGGATTGCCTAAAAGGGCGGCGGCAAGCCCCAGGCGCTGCTTCATTCCCAGGGAAAAATGGGCGGCCCGTTTGCGCTTCTGTCCGTCCAGGCGGACGATGGAGAGCACCCGGCTTATTTCGCTGTCCGGAAGCCCCCGCATCATGCAGCTGATTTTTAAATTCTCCCAGGCTGTGAGATTCCCGTAGTAAGAGGGACTCTCAATTAAAGAGCCCATATCCCGCAAAAGCTCCGTCCGGCTCTTCTCTGTCAGGGGAGTGCCGCCGATGGATATCTCCCCGGAATCCGGGCTTATGAGGCCCAGGAGCAGCTTCATGGTGGTGCTTTTTCCCGCGCCGTTGGGGCCTAAAAATCCATAGATGGAGCCGCTTGGAACCCGCAGGTTTACTTTGTTTACCGCCGGGGGCTGGGAGAGATATGCCTTGTGATAATTTTTTGTGAGCTCTGTTGTCTCGATTCTATAGTCCACGTGAAAATCCTCCTGTATGTTTTTAGGAACCGGTCGGTCCCATCTCTCACTTTATCCGAAAGGCCTTATGCCAGCTTTAGCCCTTCCTTAAATTTGCCTTAAATTCCTTAAAATGGAATTGATTGAAACAGGCGGCCCGCTATAATAGTAGATAGCCGTTGAGGACGGAGGAGGCAAAATGTATGGATATAAAAAACGCAAAAATTTTGGTGGTGGACGACAACAAGGAGCTGTGCCGGATGGTGGCAAACATCTGCCGCCAAAATGGTTTTGATGCCATAAGGGCGGCCTATTCTGCCGGGGAGGCCTGGGAATTGATTCAGAAGGAGGCCTGGGATTTCCTGATTTTAGATGTAAATATGCCCGGGGAGGACGGATTCGCCTTCTTTAAACGGGCGAAGTCTCTGCTGGAGGAGAAGAATCTTCCGGTTCTCTTTTTGTCCGCCAGGGATCAGGACAGGGACCGGCTTTTGGGATTGGGACTGGGCGCGGATGATTATATGACAAAACCGTTTCTTCCCATGGAGCTGATTCTGCGCATGAGCGCCATCCTGCGCAGGACGCGGCGCCTGGAGGAGCCGGAACGGAGTACCTTTTGTCTGGGGAAACGGGAAATTGATCTGGACGCAGGGGAAATACGCCTGTTAGACGGGTCGGGAAAGCATATTTCTCTCACCAACAAGGAATACCAGCTCTTAAAGACATTTTCAGAGAACCGGGGAAGAATTTTGACTTTTGATTTTCTCTGCGAGGCCGTGTGGGGAAAGAACTATTATGATTATGAAAATACGCTCATGGTGCACATACGCAAGCTGCGGGAAAAAATCGAGGAGAAGCCCTCCGAACCGAAATTTTTAATTACCGTGAAAGGATTGGGATACAGGCTGAACCGATGAAAAGTTTAATGAGAATTTATATTCGCTCCCTTATCACCTGCTTCCTCCTGTTTGCGGCGTTCATTCTGGTGCAGATGGGAATTGCCGCCGTTGTGGCAGGGCGCATTTACAACCGGGAGGTCCCCGGCCGTTACTTTATCCAAAATATTTATGAGGCCCTGGGAACAGGCGGGGAGGAGGCGCTTTTGGATGAGATGGGAGCGTCGTTTGCCATGCTGCTGGACGACGAGGGGAATCTGGTGTGGTCAAAAGACCTGCCCGGAGAGCTGGCCCACTCCTACACCTCTTCTCAGATTGCTTCCTTTTCCCGCTGGTATCTGGAAGATTACCCCGTGTCCGTATGGGGAGGGGAAAAGGGACTGCTGGTGGTGGGACATCCCAAGGGGAGCGTGTGGAACTACAGCATCCACCAGAATATGCGGGAACTGAAAGGACTTCTGACCTTTTTATGTCTGGGGGCCGCCGCAACCTTTTTTGGCATACTTCTGCTGTTTTTTATATCGGGATTTCGCTATTACAGGAGAATGCGGATTCTGGGAGAAGGAATTGAAATGCTGGCCGCGGGAGAACCGGTTTCCCTGCCTGAAACAGGGCAGATACGGGAGACCGCAAAGGCGCTCAACACCGCTTCCCGCCGCCTTCTGTCGCAGAGACAGGCGCTGGATAAGCGGGACGAAGCCAGAACCCAGTGGATTCAGGGGGTCTCCCACGATATACGCACGCCGCTGTCCCTGATTATGGGGTACGCGGACATGCTGCAGACGCAGATGGGAAAGGAGGAGCCGGCGGGGCGCATGGCCGCCATGATCCGGCAGCAGAGCCTGCGCATTCGGAACCTGGTGGAGGATTTAAATATTGTATCCCGGCTGGAATATGGCAGGCAGCCGCTGCGCCTTGCGGAGATTTCACCGGCCGCCCTGCTGCGCCAGGTACTGGCGGATCTTTTAAATACCGTGGAAAATGAGACGGCATATCCCATCGCAATTGAGATATCTCCGGCCTTTGGCCGCGTTCGGACAGCGGGGGACGAAAATCTGCTCTTTCGGGCTTTTTACAATATTTTGAGCAATTCCATCCGGCACAATGAAGAGGGGTGCCGCCTGACCGTGCAGGCGTATATGGAGGGAGATGCGCCCGTTATCTGCTTTGCGGACGACGGGGCGGGAATCCCCGGGGCAGTCTGCCGCTATCTGAATGAAGGAATTTCTCCCGAGGAGGATGTGCACCTCATGGGCCTGCGGATTGTACGGCAGATTATTATAAGCCATGGCTGGACAATCCGGGCGGAAAATGCAGGGCACTGCATCCGGATTCGATTAGGCTCCGTCAGGACAGAGCAAAGTTTTGAAAATGCTCCTTAGACAGGCGGATAAAGTCCTTCAGCGGGCCGTTGCTCTGCAGGGTTTTGTAATAGAGCCCGAAGGAAATCGGAGCGGTGCCGGACACGGGGATGGCGGCCAGCGGCTCCTCTCTGAGGGCAAAGATTTCCGGCAGAATGGTGACGCCCATCCCTGCCTTGGCCAAAATCATGCAGGATTCCACAGACTCGCAGAAATATAAGTCAGAGGGGGAGCGGCCCTCTATTACCCGGTTCTGAAGCCGGGCAATCTGGTTTGGCAGAAGCAGGGGGCGGGTGAGGACAATTTTTTCCTCCCGCAGGTCAGCCAGACTGACCGCCCCGTGCCCGGCCAGGGGGCTGTCCTTTGCGCATAGGCAGACCACAGGAATCTTTTTTAATTCCCGGTAGGTTCCCCGGACTTTGCGGGAATCCGTCTCCTCAAAACCGGCGGCCGCGTCGATGGCTTCATCGTCCAGCAGCCGAAACATGGAGGCAAAAGGGATTGTGCATATCTGCGGACGCAGCCCCGGATAAATGCGGGCCATCTCCCTTAAAACCGATGCAAAGAGAAACATGGGGATGGCGCTTCCGCAGCCGATGGAAAAGGGAAGGATCTCCTGCTCCGGAAGGTTTTCCAGCCGCTTTTTGGCACGGTCGGCCAGGGTGAGAATCTCCCGGGCGTCATTTAAAAACAGGTTCCCGAAGTAAGTCAGCTCCACGAGCCGCGTATTGCGCCGAAACAGCTTGACATTCAGTTCTTCTTCCAGGGAGCGGATCTGGTGGGTCACTGCCGGCTGGGAGATGTTGAGCTCCTTTGCCGCCCGTGCAAAATTTAAATTTTCCGCCACGGCGAGGAAGCAGGAAAGCTGGAATGTGTTCATTATCTTAGGTCCTCCTATGTTACTATTAATAAACTATCTTTATTAATAGTAACATGCTTCCGGGACAGAGACAAGCAAGAACAGACAAAGTGGAGGTAGATAAAATTCTTCCTCTATGCTAAAATAATTCCAGGCGCCAAAAGCAGCAGCCCAGCCGGAAGAATCCTTTCGGACGGGCGGCGAGCCGCCGCCTGGAATTTTTTTGTTGTGACACAGTCCGCAAGCTGCTCCGATGTACTTCTGCACACTGCATGTGCCCGGCCTGCGGCCCGGTACACCTTTGCAGCTTACGGTATCCGTAAACGTGCTGGATTTTGGCGCCTTTTTATTCCCGCAGGCAGCAGGCAGCGGACGTGTCTGGCCGTCCGGCAGCTGCCCCAAAGCGCGGACAAAGAGGAAAAGGCTGTGAACAACATGGACATTTGGAAATATGCTTCTGCAGAACAATATAAAGACATGCTGTTGTCCTTTGCGCTTCTCTCCGGGCCTGATTGGCCTCCGAAGCGGATAATGGCATGTCTTTATGCGCTTTCCAATCATCCGGAAGCCCACTATCACGCGCTTTCTGTTCCTAAAAAGAGCGGAGGCGTGCGGCGCCTTCTGGCCCCGGATCCCCTCATGAAGCAGGTTCAGAGAAACCTTCTGCATCATGTCCTGGAAGGGTTTTCCCCTTCGGAGGCAGCAATGGCGTACCGCAGGGGAGTATCTGCAAAGGATCATGCCGCGCGGCACTGCGGGCAGAGGGTTGTCCTTACACTGGATATCCAGGATTTTTTCGACAGCATCACCTTTCCGCAGGTGCTGGCGCGCTGCTTTCCGATCATCTATTTTCCGCGGCCTGTGGGGGTTCTGCTCGCCTCCCTGTGCTGCGCGTATGAGCGCCTGCCCCAGGGAGCGCCCACGTCCCCTGCCGTCTCAAACCTGGTTATGAAGCCCTTTGACGAGCACATGCTGGCCTGGTGCGGAGAGCGGGACATCACCTACAGCCGCTACTGTGATGACATGACCTTTTCCGGGGATTTTGACTTTCGGGAGGTCAAGGGCAAGGCTGAGGGTTTTTTGGAGGCCATGGGGATGGCGCTCAACCGGAAAAAGACGCGGGTTAGCTTCCGCGGGGGACGCCAGGCTGTGACCGGGCTCGTGGTGAATGAGCGGCCGGGGGTTCCGCGGGAGTATAAGCGCAGGCTCCGCCAGGAGATTTACCAGTACCGAAAATTCGGTCTGCCGGGGACGGAAACGGACAGCGAAAAATACCGGGCCCGCCTTCTGGGAAAGATCCGGTATGTGCTTTCCGTGCATCCGGAGGATGCGTGGTTTGCGCAGGCAGAACAGGAATTAAAAAGGAGGAACCCATCATGACCCACGAAGAAAAAGCAAAACAGAACTTTTTAAACGGATATAACTGCGCCCAAGCCGTATTCTGCGCCTTCTGCGATGTCACCGGCATGGAGGAAAAGGAGGCCCTGCGTCTTTCCTCCTCCTTTGGCGGCGGGATGGGACGGCTGCGGGAGGTGTGCGGTGCGGTCAGCGGCATGTTCATGGCCGCAGGTCTGCTCTACGGCTATGACAATGTGGAGGACAAGGCGCTCAAGACCGAACACTATGCCCGAATTCAGGAGCTGGCCGCCCGTTTTGCCGGGGAAGAGAAGACGATTATCTGCCGGGAGCTTCTCGGACTTGCCGAAAAACACAGTGAACCTGTACCTGAGGATCGGACGGAGGCCTATTACCAGAACCGCCCGTGTCCAAGGATTGTGGCGGCCGCCGCCCGGATACTGGAGGAATACATAAAGGAGCAGGAGGCGGCAAAAAGTGTTGATTTATAAAGGGATATCGGGTATAGTATAAAAGGAAAAGACGAGAGGAGAGATCGGTATGATCAAAGTAGCGGTAGACGCCATGGGCGGTGACAACGCCCCGGGCGAGATAGTGGCAGGAGCCGTTGAGGCTGTGGAAAAAAAGCCGGGAATCCAGGTGCTCTTAGTGGGCCGGGAGGCGGCGGTGAAGGCGGAGTTAAACCGGCTGAATTACGGAGGGGATCAGATCCAGGTGATCGATGCTCCGGAGGTGATTGAGACGGGAGAGCCTCCGGTCAATGCCATCCGCACAAAGAAAAACTCCTCGATTGTGCTGGGGATGAATCTGGTGAAAAAAGGGGAGGCGGACGCATTTGTTTCCGCCGGAAGTTCCGGTGCCATTCTGGTAGGCGGCCAGGTGATTGTGGGCCGCATCAAGGGCGTGGAGCGGCCGCCTCTGGCTTCCCTGATCCCCACGGAGAAAGGCGTGTCCCTGCTGATTGACTGCGGGGCAAATGTGGATGCCCGGCCTTCCCACCTGCTTCAGTTTGCCCAGATGGGATCCATCTATATGGAGCATGTGGTGGGGATCAAGAAGCCCCGTGTAGCCATCGTGAATATCGGGCTGGAGGAGGAGAAGGGCAACGCCCTGGTGAAGGAGACATTTCCTCTGCTCAAAGACTGCAGAGATATCAATTTTACGGGAAGCATTGAGGCCAGGGAGATTCCCCACGGGGGAGCGGACGTGATTGTCTGCGAGGCCTTTGTGGGCAATGTGATTTTAAAGCTTTATGAGGGCGTGGGAGCCACTCTGCTTTCCAAAGTGAAGGAAGGGCTTATGTCCACCATGCGCAGCAAAATCGGCGCTCTTTTGGCAAAGCCCGCCCTGAAGGCTACCCTGAAGGCATTTGATTCCAGCCAGTTCGGCGGCGCGCCGCTTTTGGGCCTGAAGGGCCTTGTGGTGAAGACCCATGGGAGTTCCAAGCGCACGGAGGTTTGCAACTCCATTATCCAGTGCGTGACCTTTAAGGAGCAGGCCATCAATGAGAAGATAAGGGACTGCCTGGTCACTCCTTCCCCGGCGGAAGGAGAGGAAAATAAGGCGGTGGCGCAGGAGGGAAAATAAGATATGGAATTTGAAAAGCTGCAGTCCATTATCGCCCAGGTGCTGAATATGGATCCGGAGGAGATCACCATGGACTCGTCTTTTATAGACGACCTGGGAGCGGATTCCCTGGATCTGTTTCAGATTATTATGGGGATAGAAGAGGATTTTGATATAGATTTTCCGGAGTCTGCCGCAGAGCAGATTATTACGGTTGGGGATGCCTTTGAGCAGATCAACAAGAGCAGATAAAACAGATGAAAAGGGCAAAATCGAGTGCCCCGGGGCTGTTGCGGACAGCCCTTTTTGATGCCGGGCCAGAGCGTGTTTGAAAACTGCGGAACGCATATCCGGCGGAACCCAATTTTCAAACACGCTCTGTTGCCCGTAAGACAGCAGGAGAGAAATAAGCATGAGAGAACGACATTTACGTGAGCTGGAGGAGACCATCGGGTATGTGTTTCAGAACCGCTCCCTTTTAAAGCAGGCTTTGACCCACAGCTCGTATGCCAATGAGCATAAGGCGGATTACAGTCACTGCAATGAGCGCCTGGAATTTTTGGGAGACGCGGTTTTGGAGCTGGTCAGCAGTGATTTTCTATTTCACAAATATACGGATCTTCCCGAGGGAGAGCTGACGAAGACCAGGGCCAGCATCGTGTGTGAGCCCACCCTGGCCCTGTGTGCCGCGGATATCCGTCTGGGAGATCATCTTTACCTCGGAAAGGGAGAAGAGGCCACCGGCGGGAGACTGCGCAATTCGGTTGTCTCCGACGCCTTTGAGGCCCTGATCGGCGCCGTGTATTTGGACGGCGGCATCGCCAACGCCAGGGAACTGATTGAGCGGTTCATTTTAAATGATATTGAGCACAAAAAGCTCTTTTACGACAGCAAGACCATTCTTCAGGAAATGGTTCAGAGCCGTCAGGACGGAGCGCTCTCTTACGAACTCTTAAAAGAAGAGGGGCCGGATCACGACAAGCGCTTTACGGTCTGCGCCCGCATGGGAGACCGGGAGATTGGCCGCGGGGAGGGCCGGACGAAAAAGGCGGCGGAGCAGATGGCCGCTTATCGGGGGATCCTTCTGCTCAGAGAAGAAGAAGCCCAGGGCCAGGGAACAGCAGGTGACACATGTATTTAAAAAGTATTGAGATTCAGGGCTTTAAGTCCTTTGCCAATAAGCTTGTCTTTGAATTTCACAACGGGATTACCGGCATTGTAGGGCCGAACGGCAGCGGAAAGAGCAATGTGGCCGATGCGGTGCGCTGGGTGCTGGGAGAACAGCGGATCAAGCAGCTCCGGGGCGCCAGCATGCAGGATGTGATTTTTGCAGGCACTGAGCTTCGCAAACCCCAGGGCTTTGCCTATGTGGCCATCACCCTGGACAACAGCGACCATCAGCTGGCCATTGCCTATGATCAGGTGACCGTGTCCCGAAGGCTCTACCGCTCCGGTGAGAGCGAGTATATGATCAATGGGAGCGCCTGCCGCTTAAAGGACATCAATGAGCTCTTTTACGATACGGGTATCGGCAAAGAGGGGTACTCCATTATTGGGCAGGGCCAGATTGACAAGATTTTAAGCGGGCGGCCGGAAGACCGCAGGGAGCTTTTTGACGAGGCAGCCGGGATTGTAAAATTTAAGCGCCGCAAGGCCATTGCGCAGAAAAAGCTGGAGGATGAAAAGGCCAGCTTACTTCGCGTGACGGATATTCTGGGAGAGCTGGAAAAGCAGGTGGGGCCCTTAGAGCGCCAGGCAGCTGCGGCGCGGGAATATCTGAAGCTGCGCGATGAGCTTAAAATCTGCGATGCCAACCAGTTCCTCTTAGAGCGTGAGGAACTGGACACCCGTCTGCGGGAGACGCAGGAGCGCATGGGCGTCCTGAACGGGGACATGGAGGAGAGCAGGCAAAAAGGTGAGCAGCTCAAAGAGGAATACGACCGTCTGGAGGAAGAGCTGGAGGCTTTGGATCAGGCTATGTCCGGGGATCGGGAGGCGCTGAATGCCGGATCCATGGAAAAGAGCGCCATGGAGGGCCGGATCGCCGTGCTCCGGGAGCAGATTCACACGGAAGAAATGAATGAGGAGCACCTGGAGAACCGCAGGAAGGCCATTGCCGGAGATGTGGAGGAGCGAAAAAAAAGCCTGGATGGCTGCCGGGAGCAGGAAAAGGAGCTCGCCGGACAGACCGAAAAGGCAGAAAAACGGCTGGAGGAAGCCCAGGAACGGCTGAAGGAAGCCCAGGAAGAGGAGCAGAGCCTGGAGGGGGCGATTGAGACGGCCAAGGCGTCCATTATTCAGGCCCTGAACCAGCGGGCCTCCCTCACGGCCAGCTGCCAGCGCTATGATACGATGCTGGAACAGGTAAACCTGCGAAAAAGCCAGGTATCTCAGCTCCTTTTAAAATCAAAGAGCGAGGAATCCGTCCAGGAGGAACAGATTCAGAGAGAGACTGCTGCTCTGGAGCAGATCCAGGCGGAGATCGAGGACGGCCGGATAAAGACGCAGACCGGCGCGCAGGAACTGGAGGACGCCGAGCAGGAGGTACGCCGCTTAAACCGCCGGCTGAACGACAACCAGCAGGAATACCACATGGCCTATACACGGCTGGAATCCTTAAAAAATCTCGCGGAGCGCTATGACGGCTATGGAAGCAGCATCCGCCGGGTTATGGAGACCCGTGACCGGATCCACGGGATTCATGGAGTGGTAGCGGACATTGTCACCACAAAGAAAGAATATGAGACCGCCATTGAGACGGCTCTGGGAGGGAGCATCCAGAACATCGTTACGGACTCGGAGACCACGGCGAAGGAGCTCATTGCCTACCTGAAAAAGAACCGGTATGGACGGGCTACCTTTCTTCCTCTTACCAGTATCAACGGCTCTCAGGCATTTTCGCGGCCAGAGGCCCTGAAGGAAAAGGGGGTGCTCGGCCTGGCCAGCCAGCTTGTCCAGGTGGAAAAGCAGTATGAGGGCCTTGCGCGGTATCTTTTGGGCCGTGTGGTGGTGGCGGATACCATTGACAATGCCCTGGCTTTGGCGAGAAAATACCGCTACAGCCTGCGCATCGTAACTCTGGAAGGAGAGCTCTTAAGTCCCGGCGGTTCCATGACCGGCGGCGCCTTTAAAAATTCCAGCAACCTCCTGGGCAGGCGCAGGGAGATTGAAGAGCTGGAAGCGGTCTGCAAAAAGGCTCTTGTCACTGCGGATAAGACAGGACAGGAGCTGGCCCTGGCGGAGGGCATGGTACAGGAGAAAAGGGAGGAGCTGGAGACGCTTAAGGCACGGCTCCAAGAACTGGCTATCCGGGAAAATACCGCGCGAATGAATATTTCCCAGCTGGAGGATAAGAAAGAGGAAATCCGGGAATCCGCCGGCGATCTGGTGCGGGAGCACGGACAGCTGGAGGAACAGGTGCGGGAGATTACGGAGAGCCGCCGGACAGTCCTCACCGACAGTCAGGAACTGGAGGCCAGAAGCCAGGCGGCCACCGGAGAGGTGGAAGAGAAGACGGCCCTCTTGGAAGAAGCCAGGAGAAAGCGAGCCGAATGCCAGGACGAGGTGGCTTCCGTCCAGGTGGAGTGCGCGAACCTGAGCCAGAAGCTTTCCTTTGTCAATGAAAACAAAAAGCGTATTGAGGGAGAAATCAAGAGGCTTGCGGAGGAAGCCGCTGCGATTGCCCAGGGGGCGGGAGGATCCAAAGAAGCCATTGCGCAGAAAGAAAGAGAGATCGGAACTCTTCAGGAGAAAATCAAAGAGGCCGTATCCCAGGCCGAAGAGCTGACACGCGCTCTCGATGGAAAGACACGGAAGAAGGAGGAACTCTCCGGAAGGCAGAAGGGATTTTTTGCGGCCAGAGAGGAACTGACGGCCCGGATTTCCGCTTTGGATAAAGATCTGTTTCGCGTCCAGTCACAGAAGGAAAAGCTGGAGGAACGTCTGGAGGCTTTGACCGATTATATGTGGTCGGAGTATGAGATGACATATTCTGCTGCCGGGGAATTCCGGCGGGAGGAATACCAGTCGCTGCCCCAGATAAAAAAACAGGCGGACGAACTCAAGGCCCGCATCAAGGGCCTGGGAAATATCAACGTGAATGCCATTGAGGATTACCGGGAAATCTCAGAGCGGTATGCTTTTATGAAGACGCAGCATGAGGATCTGGTAAAGGCCCAGGAAGAACTGGAGAATATCATCGGGGAGCTGGATGCGGGCATGCGCCGGCAGTTCAGCGAGAAATTCGCCCAGATTCAGAGGGAATTTGACAAGGTGTTTAAGGAACTTTTCGGCGGCGGGCGGGGAAGCCTGGAACTGATGGAAGATGAGGATCTTTTGGAGGCCGGGGTACAGATCATCGCCCAGCCCCCGGGCAAGAAGCTGCAGAATATGATGCAGCTTTCCGGAGGGGAGAAGGCGCTGACGGCAATTGCCCTGCTCTTTGCCATCCAGAACTTAAAGCCCTCGCCGTTCTGCCTTCTGGATGAGATCGAGGCGGCCCTGGATGACTCCAATGTGGATCGGTTTGCCGGCTATCTGCACAAGCTGACAAAAAACACGCAGTTTATCGTAATCACCCACAGAAGGGGGACGATGGTATCCGCTGACCGGCTTTACGGCATCACAATGCAGGAGAAAGGGGTCTCCGCGCTGGTGTCTGTAAATCTGATTGAGGACAGTATAAAATAATGAGGAGGATTCTTAGGTATGGCTGAAGGAAAAAAAGGTTTTTTTGGCCGGCTTGTTGAAGGACTGGCAAAGACGCGGAACAACATTGTGTCCGGCATTGATTCTATTTTCAGCGGATTTTCCGCCATTGATGATGACTTTTATGAGGAAATTGAAGAGACCTTGATTATGGGGGATCTGGGCATTGAGACTACTATGTCCATCGTGGAAAATCTGCGCCGGCAGGTGAAGGAGCGCGGGATCAAGGAGCCGGAGGAATGCAAGGAGCTTCTGATCGAGAGCATCAAGGCCCAGATGGATCTTGGAGAAAACGCATATGAATTTGAAAACAGAACGTCCGTTGTTCTGGTGATCGGTGTCAACGGAGTGGGAAAAACCACTTCTGTTGGAAAACTGGCGGGCCAGCTCAAGGATTCCGGCCGCAAGGTGGTTTTGGCGGCGGCAGATACCTTCCGAGCGGCCGCTATCGAGCAGCTCACAGAGTGGGCAAATCGGGCCGGAGTGGATATCATTGCCCAGCAGGAGGGTTCGGATCCGGCGGCGGTGATCTACGATGCGGTGAACGCGGCTAAGTCGCGGAATGCGGATGTTCTCATCTGTGATACGGCCGGAAGGCTTCACAATAAGAAAAATCTGATGGAAGAGCTCAAAAAGATCAACCGGATTATCGACCGGGAGTACCCGGAGGCCTACCGAGAGACCCTGGTGGTTCTGGACGGAACAACGGGGCAGAATGCCCTGGCCCAGGCGCGCCAGTTCATGGAAGTAGCCCAGGTAACCGGCATTATCCTGACAAAGCTGGACGGCACGGCCAAGGGGGGAATCGCCGTAGCCATCCAGTCAGAGCTGGGAATCCCGGTAAAATACATCGGTATCGGCGAGAAGATCGACGATCTCCAGAAGTTCAACGCGGATGATTTTGTGAACGCCCTGTTCCGCACGGAAGAAAAGTAGGGAAGAAAAGTGGCCGTTCAGACAGACTTGCCTTTTGTGGGCCGGCGTGATATATTTTTAAACAGTTCAGAGCGGCAAAACAGCGAAGGCAAAACAGGCGCTGTCCGTGAAACATTGCCATATATGCTACTAGATAAAGAAAGGGGAGAAGCTGCCATGGAGGAGCTGTCGTTAGAAAAATTTGAGGAGGCTTCCGAGCTTGTGAAGCAGGTCACTTTGGAGACCAAGCTGGTGTACAGCGAGTATTTTTCATCCCAGACCGGGAACAAAGTTTATTTTAAGCCGGAAAATATGCAGTACACCGGAGCCTACAAGATTCGGGGGGCCTACTATAAAATCCATACTCTGACGGAGGAGGAGCGGAAGAAGGGACTGATTACTGCCTCCGCCGGAAACCATGCCCAGGGCGTGGCTTATGCCGCGAGGCTGGCCGGGGTGAAGGCGGTGGTTGTCATGCCTACCACCACGCCTCTCATGAAGGTAAACCGCACCAAGAGCTATGGGGCGGAGGTGATCCTGGAGGGAGATGTGTTTGACGAGGCCTGCGCCCATGCCTATAAATTGGCCGAGGAGCACGGATATACATTTGTCCACCCCTTTGACGACCTGGATGTAGCCACAGGACAGGGAACCATTGCCATGGAGATTATCAAGGAGCTTCCCACTGTGGATTATATTCTTGTTCCCATTGGCGGCGGCGGTCTGTGTACCGGCGTTTCTACCCTGGCGAAGCTCTTAAATCCCAAGATTAAGATCATCGGCGTGGAGCCCGCGGGTGCAAACTGCATGCAGGAATCCCTGCGCCAGGGACAGGTGGTCTCCCTTCCGGAGGTCAGCACCATTGCGGACGGTACGGCGGTGAAGCGGCCGGGCGAAAAGCTCTTCCCCTATATCCAGGCCAATGTGGATGATATCATTACCATTGAGGACAGCGAGCTCATCGTGGCTTTCCTCGACATGGTTGAGAACCACAAGATGATCGTTGAGAACTCCGGCCTTCTGACCGTAGCGGCCCTGAAGCATTTGAATGTGCAGAAAAAGAAGATTGTTTCCATCTTGAGCGGCGGCAATATGGACGTGATCACCATGTCCTCCATTGTACAGCACGGCCTGATCCAGAGAGACCGGGTATTCACTGTCTCCGTCCTTCTTCCGGATAAACCCGGCGAGCTGGCTAAGGTATCTACCCTTCTGGCGGAGGAGCAGGGCAATATTATCAAACTGGAGCACAACCAGTTTATCAGCATCAACCGCAACGCGGCGGTGGAGCTGCGCATTACCATGGAGGCATTCGGTACGGAGCATAAGAATCAGATTGTGGCAGCTCTGACAAATGCGGGTTATCGGCCCAAGCTGGTAAAATTTAAAGGAAGCTACAGCGAGCTGTAGGGGAGAGGCCAAAACATCCGATGATTATTTCAGATAAAAAGATATCGGAAATACGGGACGGACTTTTGGGAAACGTCCGCTATTTCGTCAAGTGGATTCTGATTTCTCTTGTGATAGGAATTGTGGGTGGAAGCGCAGGAACCTTGTTTGCCATGGGCGTGGAGTGGGCGACTCAGTTTCGGGGGGCCAACGGGTGGACGCTGTTTTTCATGCCTGTGGCGGGCGTGTGCATTGTCTGGCTGTACCAGACCTTCCATGAGGAGGGAAATAGGGGAACCAACATGGTGATTGAGTCCATCTCATCCAATGAGACGGTTACGCCGGCCACAGGCCCCCTGATCTTTGTTTCCACCATCCTTACCCATCTGGTGGGCGGATCCACCGGACGGGAGGGGGCGGCTCTGCAGCTTGGCGGAAGCATTGGCAATGTATTTGCCGGCCTGATCCGCCTGGATGAGAAGGATAAGAAGGTGGCGGTCATGTGCGGCATGAGCGCAGTATTTTCCGCGCTTTTCGGGACGCCGGCTGCTGCGGGAATTTTTCCCCTTGAGGTGGTGAGCATCGGGGTTATGTATTACGCGGCTCTGGTCCCCTGCATTTTTGCCTCCTATACGGGAGTCGGAATTGCGCGGCTTGCTGGCCTTCCCGGTGAGAATTTTCCTGTCGTGGATATCCCGCCGGTCACTCTGGGGTCAGCGGCCTTTGTTGTCCTTTTGGGAGTCCTGTGTGCGGGGGTGAGCGTTGTGTTCTGCATTCTCCTGCATACGTCGGAAAAGACTTACCGGAAGCTGTTTCCCAACCCCTATATCCGGATTCTGGCGGCCAGTGTACTCTTTATTCTCCTGACTCTCCTTGTGGGCACGCGGGCGTACTGCGGAGGGAGCATTCCCCTGATTGAAGAGAGTTTGGAGGGCCATGTTTCCTGGGAGGCCTTCCTCCTAAAAATGCTCTTTACGGCGGTTACGCTGGGGGCGGGATTTAAAGGCGGGGAGATTGTTCCCACTCTATGCGTGGGAGCTTCCTTTGGATGCGCGGTTGGAACGCTTCTGGGAGTATCTCCCATGCTCTGCGCGGCGGCGGGCATGTCGGCTCTTTTTGCCGGTGTGACCAACTGTCCGGTGACATCCCTGATCCTGGCGCTGGAGCTTTTTGGATATGAGGGAATGGAATATTATTCCATTGTGATCGCTGTTTCCTTTGCCCTGTCTGGCTACTACGGACTGTACGGCAGCCAGAAGTTTGTCTATTCCAAGATACGGACGGAGTTCATCAACCGCAGATCCAATTAGCAGGCACTATGGTTCAGGAGGCATTATGATTCGGGAGGCACTATGCTGGAGCGGAAAGACGTGATGCCGGTGGCATTTTTAAAAAAGGAAAAATTCACCGGCAGTTTGAGAGGCATGCGGTACCGCATGGAAATGATAAAAGAGGGCGAGGAGGAGACACCGCGTCTTCGGACTGCGGTCTGGCCGGAGCCCTACAGCTTTGATGCCACGAGCGAGGAAGAAAAACGCTGCGAGACCTTCGATTTTTCCGAGGAAGGAATATGTGAAGGGGTAAAATGGCTTAATGAACAGTATGAGGCCGGAAGGGAACTGTGGCAATCCCGTTTCCGGCGCATGGGATGAGGTGTTTTGATGAAGCGTACCATTCGGCTGACGGCCATTTTGGCCCTGGTGCTGTCCCTGTGGACCGTTCCGGCTCTCGCAAAGCCGGACTGGCCTTCGGATACAGGCGTCCAGTCGGAGGCCGGGATCGTGGTGGATATGGATTCCGGTACCGTTCTTTTTGGCCAGAATATACACGTGCAGGAAATCCCTGCCAGCATTACGAAAATTCTTACCGCCCTGGTGGTGATCGAAAACAGTGATCTGGACGATGCGGTCACCTTTTCTTATGATGCGGTTTACAATGTGGAGGAGGGCAGCGGAAATAAGCTGCAGATTGAGGAAGGGGACGTACTTACGGTGCGGGAATGCCTCTATCTCATGCTGCTTCAGTCCTCCAATCAGGCGGCCAATGCTCTGGCAGAGCATGTGGGGGGCAGCCGCGACGGCTTTGTGGATATGATGAACGCCAAGGCCGCAGAACTCGGCTGTACGGAGAGCCATTTTGCCAATCCCTCCGGGTTAAATGATGACACGCAGAGAACCACGGCCTATGACATGTCCATCATTGCCCGGGCAGCCTACCGGAATCCAACCCTTCTGGAGATCAATTCTGCCACGGAGGCCCAGCTTCCCCCTACGGCGAATCGGCCGAATGGCACTACCTACTATATGGAGCACAAGCTCCTCGTCACCGATGACCCCTCCAGTGAGACATACTATCCGGATGCGATTGCGGGAAAGACGGGCTATACCTCACAGGCAGGGCAGACGCTGGTCACCTATGCGCGCCGGGGAGACCGGGGGCAGATCACAGTTACGCTGAAAAGTACGGACAAGACCCATTATTCCGACACCATTACCCTGATGGAGTTTGGATTTAACCGTTTTTACAACCTGAACATATCGGAAAATGAGACGGAGTACGTCACAGGAAGCAATGCGGTGGAGCTGGGCGGTGCGTCCTATATGCCTTCGGAGCTCTACTATGACAGTTCCGCTGTCCTCACCCTGCCAAATGACAGCGTGTTTGCGGATGCGGAAAAATCCCTGGTAACCGATCTGCCGGAGGACAGCCCGGAAAATGCCGTGGCTCTGATGAGTTACACCTACAATGAGCGGCAGATCGGCCAGGCGTTTCTGCTCACCACCCGGGAAGAAAGCCCGGAAACCGAAGGCCCGGCTACGCCGGCCGCGGCAGACTCCCAGGGAAATCAGACGCCGCCGCAGGGCGGGGAAGGAATGCTTTCCGCTCTGTCGGGGAATATTTTTCTTATAGGCGGAACCATTGTCCTGGCAGCCATTATTGTGGGAATCCTGCTCATCTGGCGGGGAATCCAGGAGAAAAAGGAAAGAGAGCGCATGCGCATCCGGCGGGAGAAACGCCGCCAGCGGCTTGCGGATATCGGCTGCTCCGAGGAGGAATTTGCCAGACTTCTCGAGGAGCGGAGAAAAAAACACGACCAGTAAGGGCGGGAGATAGAAGGAGGATACCATGGCAATATTTTCATTTGGAAAAAAAAAGCAGGCGGAGGGCTTTGAATTTAAGATACATGACACGTACTCCGTGAAGGAAAGCGGCAGCGCAGTGGTTACGGGAATGCTGAACCAGGGCCGCTTTGTTCCCGGAACAACGGCTGTCTGCTTGGACAGAGACAGAAATCCCCTGTTCCGGTGCCGGATTCAGGGAATTGAGCAGGGAACCAGGATCCTCAAGATCGCCAGCGCCGATTCCCAGGGGGATTACGGCGCCCGTTACGGGCTGAAGCTGGGCGGTGTGAGCCGTCAGCATATCCCGGAGGACGGATATCTGGTGTCGGAGACACCGGAATTGCTGGAAGCCCTTGAGGAGAAGGGTGCTGCTGCCGCGAAGCCGGGAGAGGAGTCCGGTGCATCGGCTTTTGCGGGTTCTCATTTGGGACATCAGGAAAATTCCCATGTCCTTGTGGTGGATCCCTCCAAATTTCACAGGGGCATGCCAACGGATGAGAAGGAGGAAAATGCCGGGCCGCTGGGCCGTGAACGGGAGGACGAACTCGCCCATCTTCTGGAGGGAGAGGCCATAGACAGGGAAAAGCTGGAGCCGCTCACCATTCAGGAGACGATTTTCCTCCTGTGCTGTTTCCAGCTGGCGAACCGGGAGACTAAGGAGGCGCATTATCGTGAAAAGGGGCAGGTGATCTATGAGACCATCCTTGAAAAGCTCAGGAATGCCCCGGCCCTCTACGTGATTATTGATGAAGGTTCCACCCTTCCCCTGATCACCGGGGATACGGTGGATGTGTACACCACGCGGGAGCTGGCTGAGAAGGCGGTTGCGTTTTATTCCCAGCAGTACCGGCATCTCTTCATTAAGGAGATGCCGAACGGAAAGACAGATCTGCCCGGGCGCATCCATCTCTTTCACTGGTTCTACTATCTAGGTATGGAGCGGATCCTGGTGGACAACGGCTCGTACCAGCTGGCGGTAAACCGCAGGGATCTGATGCCGGAGGCGGAAGAGAAGGTGAAAAAGAGCCAGGTGCCCGTGGTAAACCCGAAACTTCGGTTCGCCATGGCGGATTACCTGGAAGAGGCCCGGTGGCATGTATCCTATCCGGAGCGGGAAGAGAATATGAAAAATAAGAAGGATCGGATGGATGCCCTTCTTCTGCGGTCTCAGTTCCTGGTGCCCATGAAGTATGAGGGGGGAGCGCTGAAGCGGGGAGAGAACCAGATCAGCTTCTCCGAGAATAATTCCATGAAGTTTCCCCGAATTGAAAATAACCTGGGCCAGTATTTTATCCCTATGTTTACGGATTGGCCGGAGTTCCGCAGGGGCTACCGCAAGGAGGAATGGGCTGCCATGGTTTTGGATCTCAGAGCGCTGATCGGGCTCGCGGATAAGGACGGGCTGGTTGTCAATCCCCTGACGGAAAATCTGATTTTGAACAGAGAGGCGCTGGGCGGGCTGCGGGAGAAGCTGGCGCTTGCCGCCAGCGTGAAAAAAACGCGGTAGCCGCTTGGCCGCGCACGGCGTGACAGCAGCAATAATTTTAAACAAATTTTAAACAATCATTTTGTCAAGGGAAAATACTTGACAGTACCAAAAAGATCGTGTATGATATCCCAGGTGGTGAATGATGGAACGAATTGTGGAGCGGGGTTTCCTGTATGATTTTTACGGGGAGCTTCTGACGGAGCACCAGCGCAGGATCTATGAGGACGCGGTTTTTGGGGATCTTTCCCCCAGCGAGATTGCGGAGGAACAGGGGATCAGCCGTCAGGGCGTACATGACCTGATACGGCGCTGCGACAGAATATTGGGAGACTACGAGGCCAAGCTTCATCTGGTTGCCAAGTTCCTGGCGATACGGGATATGGCCCAGGAGGCAGAGCGGCTGGCCGGCGAGTGCCTGCGAACCGGGGATATGGCCCGGGTGGAAGAGATACGCCGGATCGCCGGAAGGATCACCGGAGCGCTTTAAACAGGAGGTTTTTGATGGCTTTTGAGAATTTGTCTACAAAATTGCAGAATATTTTCAAGAACCTGCGGGGCAAGGGACGTCTGTCCGAGGCAGATGTAAAGGCTGCCCTGAAAGAAGTAAAGATGGCTCTCCTGGAGGCGGACGTAAACTTCAAGGTTGTAAAGCAGTTTGTCGCATCCGTTCAGGAGCGGGCGGTGGGCGAAGAGGTATTTGGAAGCCTCACGCCGGGCCAGACGGTGATCAAGATTGTCACCGAGGAAATGGTGAAGCTCATGGGCTCCGACACCACGGAGATCGCTCTGCGGGCGCCAAACGAGATCACGGTCATCATGATGGCAGGTCTCCAGGGCGCGGGCAAGACAACCACCACGGCCAAGATCGCGGCCAAGCTCAAGACAAAGGGGCGCAGTCCTCTCCTTGTTGCATGCGATGTGTACCGGCCGGCGGCTATTAAGCAGCTGCAGGTCAATGGAGAGAAGGTTGGAATCCCCGTGTTTGCCATGGGAGAGAAAAACCGGCCTGTGGATATTGCAAAGGCGGCCCGGGAGCATGCGGTCAAAAACAATATGAATGTGCTGATCCTGGATACCGCGGGACGGCTCCACATCGATGAGGGCATGATGGAAGAGCTCACCGAGATCAAATCCGCACTCACGGTAGACCAGACGATCCTGGTTGTGGACGCCATGACGGGTCAGGACGCAGTGAATGTGGCCAGCACGTTCAACGATAAGGTCGGCATCGACGGGGTGATACTCACCAAGCTGGACGGCGATACGCGGGGCGGCGCGGCCCTTTCCATACGGGCGGTGACGGGAAAGCCCATCCTCTATACAGGTATGGGAGAGAAGCTTTCGGATCTGGAGCAGTTTTATCCGGACCGCATGGCCTCACGAATCCTCGGCATGGGAGACATTCAGTCCCTGATTGAGAAAGCGGCTGCCCAGGTGGATGAGGAGCAGGCCAAGGAGCTCAGTCAAAAGCTGCGCAAGGCAGAGTTTGACTACAATGACTTTCTCACCCAGATGCAGCAGATACGGAAGATGGGCGGCATGGGAAGCATCCTTTCCATGATGCCGGGTATGGGAAGCCAGCTTTCCAGCGTGGATATGGACGAGGGGGAGCGCTCGTTAAAGAGGGTGGAATCCATTATCCTTTCCATGACGAAGGAGGAGCGGGCAAATCCCAATCTGATGAATCCCTCCCGCAAGCAGCGCATTGCGAAAGGTGCAGGGGTGGACATCAGCGAGGTAAACCGCCTGGTCAAGCAGTTCGACCAGATGAAAAAGATGATGAAGCAGATGCCCGGCCTTATGGGCGGCGGAAAGCGGAAGGGCTTCGGCGGTCTGGGAGGACTTATGGGAGGAAAGATGAAGCTTCCCTTTTAAATGTTAGCCAGCAGGCACCTGCCTGTATGTCTATAGAGTTATAAAGAATCTATTCAAGGAGGTGAATTGACATGGCAGTAAAGATGAGACTTAGAAGAATGGGGCAGAAGAAGGCTCCTTTCTATAGAATCGTAGTTGCAGATTCCAGATCTCCCAGAGATGGAAGATTCATCGAAGAGGTTGGTTACTATGATCCCACCAAGGAGCCCAGCGTAATCAAGTTCGATGAGGAAGCAGCGAAGAAGTGGCTGGCTACAGGCGCACAGCCCACGGAGACTGTTGGAAAGCTTCTGAAGATCGCCGGCATTCAGTAACAGCAAATGAGGTGAAGAGATGAAGGAATTAGTCGAAGTGATCGCCAAGGCACTGGTGGACAACCCGGATGAAGTGGTTGTAACCGAGTCACAAAAAGGGGAGGACACCCTGATTGAACTCAAGGTGGCTTCTGCCGATATGGGCAAGGTCATTGGCAAGCAGGGCAGGATCGCCAAGGCAATCCGTTCCGTAGTCAAGGCGGCCGCGTCCAAGGAAGATAAGAAAGTGATCGTTGAGATTCAGTAATCGCGCGAGAAAACCGCCGGCCCCTGGCTGGCGGTTTTCGTTACAGGAGATTGTTTATGGAAGAAATGCTCAGAGTCGGCGTCATCACCACCACCCACGGGGTGCGCGGCGAGGTGAAGGTCTACCCTACTACGGATGATGCCGAGCGGTTTTTGGAATTGGAGGAGATATGGCTGGATACGGGAAAGAAGCGCCTTCCCTTAAAAATCCAGAATGTCAAATTTTTTAAGAATATGGTTATCCTGAAATTTGAGGGATATGACGATATAAATGCAGTGCAGGCCTGGCGTCAGAAGGATCTTCTCGTAACCAGGGAGCAGGCCGTGGAGCTTCAGGAGGATGAATATTTTATCGGGGATCTGATCGGCCTTCATGTGGAGGACGAGGAAGGAAATGCGCTGGGTGTGCTGCGGGATGTCCTGGAAACCGGGGCAAACGATGTGTACCTGGTGTCCCGCCCCGGAGAAAAGGATCTGATGCTTCCCGCCATCAAGGAATGCATCCGCAAGGTGGATCTGGAGGCGGGCATCATGCGGGTACGGGTGCTTCCCGGGCTTCTGGATCTGTAGCCCCGCCGCGTCAAAGGAGAGGATAAAATGCCCATTACCGTCTTAGACCAGAATACCATCAACAAAATTGCGGCCGGCGAGGTCATTGAGCGGCCAGCCTCCGTGGTAAAGGAGCTTTTGGAAAATGCCATCGACGCCAGGGCTACTGCGGTGACCGTGGAAATCAAAGAAGGGGGATGCGAGCTCATCCGCGTCACGGACAATGGCTGCGGGATTCCCGGCGATCAGATTCCCCTGGCCTTTCTGCGCCACGCCACCAGCAAAATCCGCTCCGTGGAGGATCTGCTTACCGTGTCCTCCCTGGGCTTTCGCGGGGAAGCGCTGGCCAGCATTGCCTCCGTCTCCCAGGTGGAGTTGATTTCCAAGGTGTCCCAGAGCCTGACCGGCTCCCGCTATCAGATCGAAGGCGGCAAAGAGAAGGGGCTTGAGGAAATCGGCGCTCCGGAGGGCACGACCATTATTGCGCGGAATTTATTTTACAACACGCCGGCGCGGAAAAAATTTTTAAAGACTCCTATGACGGAGGGCAGCCATGTGGCTTCCCTTGTGGAGAAGATTGCCCTCTCCCGGCCCGACATTTCCATTCGCTTTATCCAGAACAACCAGAACAAGCTCTATACCTCAGGGAACAGCAATGTAAAGGATTTGATTTACACGGTGTTCGGACGCGAGACAGCGGCGAATTTGATTGAAATCCGGTGGGAAAAGGATGGCATTTCCATGACGGGATACATAGGAAAGCCGGTTCTGGCCCGGTCTACCCGGGCATATGAGAACTATTTTATCAATGGGCGCTACATCAAGAATCACATTGTGGCCAAGGCCATTGAAGAGGCCTACAAGCCCTTTATGATGCAGCACAAATATCCCTTTACCATGCTGTATTTTTCCATTGATCCCCAAAGCCTGGACGTAAACGTACATCCCACCAAGATGGAGCTTCGCTTTTCAAACGGAGAGGGCGTGTACCAGGCGGTGCTAGAGGGGATCCGCCAGGCCCTGGCGCGCCAGGAGCTGATTCCCCAGGTGGATCTGGAAACAGGCAGCGGGAAATCTGCGGCTCCCCAGCCTGC
Organism: Candidatus Enterocloster excrementipullorum; assembly: GCA_019119575.1. Taxonomy (GTDB): domain Bacteria; phylum Bacillota; class Clostridia; order Lachnospirales; family Lachnospiraceae; genus Enterocloster; species Enterocloster excrementipullorum. The sequence continues at coordinate 77,640 of DWWT01000008.1, read as the reverse complement.
GCCGCAAAAGCCGCATCCGGAGCCCTTTGAGACTCGGAGAAGACAGGCATTAGAGGGCGGCACGCCGGAAAAGCCGCTTCGTGCGACGGACGTGTACGGCGGGGCCGTATCCCCGAAGCCGTCCCTGGTCGAAGATTTGATGCCCAAGTGGCTGAAGAAAGAGCGTACCAAGAGAGAGCAGGAGGTCTGCCGGGAGACCGCGGTGAAAGAAGTGGCCGCCCCGGAGCAGCCGGAACAGATGGATCTCTTCGGCGGAAAACTGCTGGATCCCCAATCCCGGTCCAGGCACAAGCTCATCGGCCAGCTGTTCAACACATATTGGCTGGTGGAATTTGAGGAACAGCTTTTTATCATTGATCAGCACGCGGCCCACGAGAAAGTGCTGTTTGAGCGGACCATGGCGATGCTGAAAAACCGGGAATTTGACACCCAGATGGTGGAACCCCCCATCATTTTGACGCTGAATCCGGGGGAAGAGCTTCTTTTGCAGAGATACATGGACTATTTCACGGATATGGGCTTTGTGATTGAAGCGTTTGGCGGGAAAGAGTACGCGGTGCGGGGGGTGCCCTCCAACCTGCCTTCCCTGGCGCGCAAAGACCTGCTTCTGGAGATGATCGACGGACTTTCCGAGGACACAGCCATTCACAAACCTGATATGATCTGGGACAAGGTGGCCTCCATGTCCTGCAAGGCCGCAGTGAAGGGACGCCACGCCATGTCTCCCAGGGAGGCGGACGAGCTGATCAGCCAGCTTCTGGAGCTGGAAAATCCGTATGCCTGCCCCCATGGGAGGCCCACCATCATTTCTATGTCGAAATACGAGCTGGAAAAGAAATTTAAGCGCATTGTATAACGGAGGAGCTATGAAACAACCGCTTATTATCCTGACAGGCCCCACGGCAGCGGGAAAAACCGCCCTGTCCATCCGGCTGGCAAAGGCCCTGGACGGGGAGATCATCAGTGCGGATTCCATGCAGGTGTACCGCCATATGGACATCGGCTCCGCCAAGATCACGCCGGAAGAGATGGAGGGAGTGCCCCACCATCTCATCGATGTCCTGGAGCCCTGGGAGGAATTTAATGTGGCCGCTTTTCAGCGGATGGCCCGCAAGGCTCTGGACGGCATCTACGCCAGGGGCCGGATGCCCATTGTCACCGGGGGAACAGGATTTTATATCCAGGCTCTTCTTTACGGCGTGGAATTTGAGGAAAATCCGGAGGACAGTCCGGTTCGGAGGGAGCTGTACGCGCTGGCGGAAAAGGAAGGGGAACAGGCCCCGGGCATTCTTCACGCCATGCTCCGCCAGGTGGATCCTGCCTCAGCGGATGCAATCCACCCCAACAACATCAAGCGGGTCATCCGGGCCATTGAGTATTACCGTCTGACCGGCGCGCCCATTTCCGGCCACAACCAGGCCATGCGGGCCAAGGATGCCGACTATGACTTCCTGTATTATGTGCTCACCATGGACCGGGCAAGGCTGTATGAGCGGATTGACCGCCGGGTGGATCAGATGATGGAGCAGGGCCTTGTGGGTGAGGTGGAGCGGCTGCAGAAGATGGGATGCCACAGGGGCCAGACGGCCATGCAGGGGCTGGGCTACAAAGAAATTCTGGATTTCCTGGAGGGAAAATGCAGCCTGGATGAGGCTGTCTATATATTAAAGCGGGACACCCGGCATTTTGCCAAACGGCAGCTCACCTGGTTCAAGCGGGAGCGGGATGTGCGCTGGCTGTATTTAGACGGGGCGCCCGGGGAGCAGGACCGGGTATTTTCACAGATTATGAAAGAGATTGGAGATAAGAGATATACATGGAACAACATTTGTTAGAAGAGATGTACGCTTCCCTGGGGATCAGCGCACAAGTGCGCGCCTTTGCGGCAGAGACAGAAGAGCAGTTAAAGGAGCGGTTTGCGGCCATTGACCGGACGGCAGAGTACAACCAGCTCAAGGTCATAAGAGCCATGCAGGAAAACAGGGTCAGCGACATCCACTTTGCCGCCACCACGGGCTACGGATACAATGATCTGGGCAGAGAGACTTTGGAAAGCGTGTACGCCAGCGCCTTCGGATGCGAGAGCGCCCTGGTGCGTCCGCAGATTACCTGCGGGACCCATGCCCTTCACATCGCCCTTTCAGGAAATCTGCGCCCCGGGGATGAGCTTCTCTCCCCGGTGGGAAAGCCCTATGATACCCTGGAAGAGGTCATCGGCATCCGGGAATCCACCGGCTCCTTAAAGGAATACGGTGTCTCCTACCGCCAGGTGGATCTTCTGCCCGACGGCTCCTTTGACTATGAGGGCATCCGAAAGGCTCTCAATGAAAAGACCCGCCTGGTGACCATCCAGCGCTCCAAGGGATACGCCACCCGGCCCACGCTGTCCGTGGCCCGCATCGGCGAGCTGATCGCTTTCATCAAATCCATCCGCCCGGATGTGATCTGCATGGTAGACAACTGCTACGGGGAGTTCGTGGAGCCCACGGAGCCCAGCCAGGCAGGCGCAGATATGATTGTCGGCTCTCTGATCAAAAATCCGGGAGGGGGGCTGGCTCCCATCGGCGGCTACATTGCGGGGAAAAAGGAATGTGTGGACCGGGCGGCCTGCCGCTTGACCGCCCCGGGCCTTGCCAGGGAGGTAGGCGCCACGCTGGGAATCAACCAGTCCCTGTTCCAGGGATTTTTCCTGGCTCCGGTGGTGACGGCAGGGGCCTTAAAGGGAGCCATCTTTGCGGCGAACCTCTACGAGCGTCTCGGCTACCCCGTTTTTCCGTCAGGAGATGCGGACCGCCACGACATCATCCAGGCCATCACCTTCGGAACGCCCCAGGGGGTCATCTCCTTCTGCAAGGGCATCCAGGCGGCGGCTCCGGTGGACAGCTTTGTGACCCCGGAGCCCTGGGATATGCCGGGGTACGACAGCCAGGTGATCATGGCGGCCGGAGCGTTCGTTCAGGGCTCTTCCATCGAGCTGTCCGCCGACGGCCCCATCAAGCCGCCCTATGCGGTGTACTTCCAGGGCGGGCTCACATGGAACCATGCCCGGCTTGGAATCTTGAAATCTCTGCAGCAGCTGGTGGACGACGGCGTGGTGAAGCTGTGAGACCGTCCGGAACGGTTAATGGAAAATTTAGATGACAGTCCAGGAAAGTTATGGTAATATGTATGCGTCGGTTTTACCTGCAGCGTAAAACGGCGCGGACAGAGAAGGAGGCTGTATGAGATACAAAAATTTCTGGATCCTTTTGATCATGCTGCTGGCGGGAATCGTCCTTGGCGGTTTCATGGGGCAGCTTGCGGAGGGTATATCCTGGCTCAGCTGGCTGAATTACGGACAGTCCTTCGGACTTAACTCCCCTCTTGTGATCGACTTCGGCATCCTGGTCATCACCTTCGGCCTGTCCATCCAGATCACCATGGCCAGCATCATCGGACTGGCTCTGGCTCTTATTATATACCGGCTGATCTGACGCGGCCTGTACGGCAGGACGCTGCTTTAGGGACAGCGGGCCGGCAGGGGATACCGAAAAAGCAGGGATACCGGAAGAAATTTCGCATAAGATCCCCCTGGGAATGTACTTGGAGAGGTGCGTAAACAGGAGGACATATGGCAAGAATACGGATGAAGGATCTTCCCGCTGAGGACAGACCCTATGAAAAATGTCTGCGGCTGGGCCCCGGCGCTTTGAGCGACGGGGAGCTCTTGGCCGTAATCATACGGACAGGTTCCAGGGAGGAAACCTCTCTGGAGCTGGCCGGACGGATCCTGGGTCTTGGGGGCCCGGGGGAGGGACTTACGGGCCTTCTCCACTATTCCCTGGCGGAATTATGCGCCGTCAAGGGGATCGGGAAGGCAAAGGGGGCGCAGCTTTTGTGCATCGGAGAGCTGTCCCGCCGCATCTGGAAGCGGAAAGCAAGGGAGAATACCCCTGCTTTCTCAAACCCTCAGGAGATTGCAGATTACTATATGGAAGACATGCGCCACCTGGAGCAGGAGGAGATACGTGTTATGTACTTTAACACCAAGCAGGCCCTGATCCGGGATTTCCTTGTTTCCAGGGGAACGGTGAACGCCTCCCTCGTCACTCCCAGGGAGATTTTGATCGAGGCCCTGCGGTGCCTTGCCGTGGGAATGGTTCTGGTTCACAACCATCCCAGCGGGGATCCGGAGCCCAGCCAGTCGGACATGCTTCTCACCCGGCGGGTGAAGGAGGCGGGAAGCCTGGTGGGAATCACCCTTTTGGATCACATCGTGATCGGGGACAAGCGGTATGTAAGCTTCCGTCAGAATGAATTACTATGAAGGAACATTGTACATGGAATCAAAACGCAGCAAATATATATTGATCAGTCTGACGGCCCTGTGCGTGCTTTTAATCGCCGTCACATCCTTAAAGGACGGAATGATGGAGCCGCTGCGCACCGGCGTGGGGTACTTTCTTATCCCTATCCAGTCCGGCGTCAACAAGGTAGGAACAGGCATTTACAATGAGCTAACCAACTACGGACGGCTCCACGAGGCCCTGCAGGAAAACGAGGCTTTAAGCCAGGAGCTTGCCCGTCTCACTGAGGAAAACAACCGGCTCCAGGCAGAACAGTTCGAGCTGGAGCGCCTGCGGAATCTCTACGAGCTGGATCAGGAATATATGCAGTATGATAAAATAGGCGCTAGGGTCATTGCGAGAGACTCGGAAAAATGGTTTCAGGTCTTCCGCATCAACAAGGGAAGCGCGGATGGAATTGCCGTGGACATGAATGTGGTGGCCGGAGGCGGTCTGGTTGGAATCGTGACGGATGTGGGAGCCAACTATGCCACGGTCCGCTCCATCATTGATGACTCCAGCCGGGTGGGAGCCATGTCCGTGGACTCCTCCTACAACTGCATTGTGGCCGGCGACCTGACCTTGTATGCCCAGGGACGCCTCCGGCTCACGGACTTTTCCAGGGACGCGGTTCTGGATAATGGAGATCAGATCGTCACGTCCAATATAAGCACCAAGTTCCTTCCGGGTATCCTGATCGGCTACGCGGTGGACGTAACCATGGATCCGGATCATCTGACCCAGTCCGGCTATTTGATCCCCGCGGCTGATTTTGACAATCTGCAGGAGGTTCTTGTGATCACTGAGTTAAAACAGACAGGAGAGGTGGAAAATCCTTGAGACACGCAAAGCTGAAACAGATTCTCATCAATATGCTGTTCATTGTGATGGCGTTCACCATCCAGAACTGCGTATTCCCGCTGCTTCCCTTTTTGTGGGCTGTGCCGAACCTGCTTCTTATCCTGACCTTTTCCTTTGGCTTTATCCACGGAAAAGAAGCGGGGATGTTCTACGGCGTATTTTCCGGTCTCCTGTTGGATCTGTTTTACAGCGGCCCTTTTGGCTTCTACACCCTGATCTATATCTACATTGGCTATATAAACGGTATTTTTACAAAATATTACTATGAGGATTACATCAACCTGCCCCTTATTTTGAGTGTTGCCAATGAGCTCATTTACTGCATGTATATTTACGTGCTCCGGTTTCTCATCCGGGGGCGGCTGGATCTTCCCTATTATTTCAGGAACATTATGCTTCCCGAGATTATTTTCACATCCGTGACCACACTTTTAATTTACCGGCTGTTCCTGTCCGCCAGCAGACGGGTGGACGATATAGGAAAAAGGAGAGACATACCAATTGTTTAGCGAGCTGTTGGAAATTGCATGGGACTTTATAAAAAAAATCATCACCTCCCGGCTGTTTGCCCTGGCGGTCCTCTTTACCGTGATGTTTACCGGACTGATTGGGACTTTATTCCGCATGCAGATTCTGGAGGGGAATCAGTACCAGGATGAATATATGCAGATGACGGAGCAGACCGTCACCACGCCGGGGATCCGCGGAAATATCTACGACAGAAACGGCTATCCCCTGGCCTACAATGAGCTGGCCTACTCCGTGACCATCCAGGATCTGGGCGACTATCCGCGGCCGGAGGACCGCAACGCTATGATCTACCGTCTGGTGACCATCTTAAACCGGCGCGGGGAAACCGTGGAGGGAAAATTTGAGATTGCCATGGACGCCGACGGGGAGATGGCCTTTACATGCTCCTCAGACTCGGCCAAGACCCGATTCCTTTTGAATTTTTACGGCCTTTCCAGCTCGGACCAGCTGGACGACGCCAGGGGACGCTACCCCAGCGATGTCACAGCGTATGAGGCATTTGAATATAAGAAGAAAGAGTACGAGCTGGATCAGATGAAGGACGAGAAGGGCAATGCGCTGATCCTTCCTGACGCTACGGCTCTGGATATGATCAATATTATTTACACCATGAATCTGACCCGCTATCAGAAGTATGTAAAAACCACAGTGGCCTCCAATATCAGTGAGGAAACCATGATGGAAATCAATGAGAACATCGCGGATCTGAAGGGCGTGGCGGTGGAGCAGGCTTACATCCGCCGGTATGCGGACAGCGTGTATTTCGCCCCCATCATCGGTTATACGGGCAAGGTTCAGGAGGACCAGCTGGATGCCCTGAATGAAGAGTGGCGCGCGACCGCGGACGGACAAAGTGCCCCCGCGGATACGGTCAAATATGACTTGAATGACGTGGTGGGCCGCTCGGGGATCGAGCAGTCCATGGAGCTGGAGCTCCAGGGAGACAAAGGCTTTTCCCGGATGTATGTGGACAATATGGGACGCCCCAGGGAGATCATTGAGAATGAGGACGCCCAGGCGGGAAATGACGTGTACCTGACCATTGACCGGGATCTGCAGGTGGCAATCTATCACCTGATCGAGCAGCAGCTGGCCGGTATACTCGTCAAAAACCTGGTAAATGAGGACGTGGACAAAACGCAGATCACGGACTCGTCCAAGGTGCCGATTCCGGTGAAGGATGCATATTACCAGCTGATCAACAACAACGTCCTCTCCCTGGATCACATGGCCGGCGGGGAGGCCGCGCCCATTGAGCAGGAGATATACAGCATTTACCTGTCGGCCCGGGAGCAGATCCTGGGGGCTCTGGAAAATGAGCTATTAAGCGCTCATGCCAGCACCATGAACGAGCTTTCGGCGGATATGTACTCCTACATGAACTATATCTACACGTATCTTTCCGATTCCAGCGTAGGCATTATCCAGAGGGATAAAATTGACCAGAACTCCGATACATTTGCGGCCTGGAGGGAAGGAAATTTGAGCCTTCGGGACTATATCCTGAGCGGCATTGCCCAGGGCTGGGTGGACACCACCAAGCTGGGAACCGAGGACAATTATTCCGGGGCGGATGAGATTTTTGCCCAGCTGACAGACTATATCATTCAAAGTCTGGAGGAAGATACCCAGTTTACCAAGCTCATGTTCCGCTATCTGGTGAACAACGGCCAGGTCACCGGGCGGCAACTCTGCCTTGCCCTTTTTGCCCAGGGAGTGCTGGAAGAGGATCCGCAGTGGATTGCCCAGCTTCAGGCCGGGGATGAAAATACAGCTTTTACATTTATACGGCAGAAAATTTCCAACATTGAGCTCACCCCCGCTCAGCTGGCCCTTGACCCCTGTACCGGAGGCTGCGTGGTCACGGATGTCAAAACCGGGGAGGTGCTGGCCCTTGTCACCTATCCGAGCTACGACAACAACGAGATGTCGGGCAGTGTGGACCCGGAGTATTATGCAAAGCTGCAGAACGATTTGTCCAGGCCGCTGTACAACAATGCCACCCAGGCCAGGAAAGCGCCCGGCTCCACCTTTAAGCCGCTCATCGCGGTAGCGGCCTTGGAAGAGGGCGTGGTTACCCTGGATGAGACCATTAACTGTACCGGCCGTTATGAAGAGGTGGACCGCCCCATCCGGTGTACGGGCCACCACGGGGAACAGACGGTAATTGAGGGAATCCAGAACTCCTGCAACTATGTATTTGCGGAGCTGGCGCACCGGCTCTGCATGGATGAGAACGGCGTGTATTCCGCGGAGCGCGGACTGAGCACGATTCAGAAATATGCCGTTCAGTTCGGCCTTTCCGAGACATCAGGGGTGGAGATCCCTGAAAATGATCCGCAGATTTCCAACACGGACCCGGAGCGCTCCGCTATGGGACAGGGCACCCACAACTATGCAAATGTACAGCTGACAAGATATGTGGCCGCCATCGCGAACCGGGGCACACTGTTTAAACTCAGCCTTCTGGACAAGCTGACGGATTCGGACGGAAACCTTCTCACGGACTATACGCCGGAGGCAGAATCGCAGATTGAGGTGGCGGATTCCACCTGGGACGCGGTACAGGAAGGCATGCGCCGGGTGATCTCCGTGACAGCGGCAAGGATTTATTCCGACCTCCCGGTGGAGGTTGCCGGAAAGACGGGAACGAGCCAGGAGGACCGGACCCGCGCCAACCACGGCTTTTTCATTTCCTTTGCCCCCTACAGCAGCCCGGAGATTGCGGTGACAGTGAATATTCCCTACGGATACGCGGGTACCAATGCGGCTACCCTTGGCAAGAACGTATATGAGTATTATTATGGATATACCACCCTGGAGGAGATTCTTGGATCCGGGGCCTCCGGCATATCGAATGTAACCATTAATGATTAAGGCGGCCGTAAAGTGCGCGGCTGCCGGATAAAGGAGACGAGATCAATGCGCAGTGCAGTAGTGATTAAGAGCAGCAGGGCCGGGATGACCGTCATCCTGGACGCCCAGATTCCCTTTGGGGAGCTGCTCGAGGCCGTGGGGAAAAAATTTCGGGAGAGCGCCCGGTTCTGGGGCTCTGTCCAGATGACCCTGACCCTGGAGGGAAGGGAACTCACTCCCCAGGAGGAGCTGGCCATTGTGGATACGATCACGAGAAATTCGCAGATTGAGGTGCTCTGCCTGCTGGACACGGACGCGGAGCGCATCGAGCGCTGCGAAAAAGCGCTGAATGATAAGCTTATGGAACTCAATTCCCAGACCGGCCAGTTCTACCGGGGAAATCTTCGGCGGGGGGATGCCCTGGAGTCCGAGGCCAGCATCGTTGTGATCGGGGATGTGGAGCACGGGGCCAAGGTCACGGCCAAGGGAAACATCATTGTGCTGGGAGCACTCAGAGGGACGGCCAACGCGGGGGCCGCGGGAAACCGGGATTCGGTAGTGGTCGCGTTTGAGATGGCGCCTCTGCAGATCCGCATTGGGGAGCACACCAGCCGCTTCAATGAAAAAAACAAGCGTTTAGGCCGCGGCCCCATGATTGCCTGCGCCGGCCCGGACGGGGTAGAAATCCGCCCAATCAGGAAAACGTTTCTAAATAATATGTTAAATTTTTCTTGATGGTAAAAAAATACTGGTAAATTAGTAAAATTTAATGTACAATGGGAAGGTAAAGCTTATAGTCTATTTTTCAGGAGGTTCCTATGAGTGAAGTCATTGTGATTACTTCTGGAAAAGGCGGGGTAGGAAAGACCACCACCTCTGCCAATGTGGGTACGGGACTTGCCATCCTGGGCAAACGGGTCGTGCTGATTGACACAGATATCGGCCTGCGCAACCTGGACGTGGTCATGGGACTGGAAAACCGCATTGTCTACAACCTGGTAGACGTGGTGGAAGGAAGCTGCCGTATGAAGCAGGCCCTGATAAGAGACAAAAGATATCCAAACCTTTACCTTCTGCCGTCGGCGCAGACCCGGGACAAGTCCTCGGTGAACCCGGAGCAGATGATTAAGCTGGTGGACGATCTGCGGGATGAGTTTGACTACATACTGCTCGATTGCCCGGCCGGTATTGAACAGGGATTTTACAACGCCATAGCCGGTGCGGACCGGGCTCTGGTGGTAACTACGCCGGAGGTATCGGCCATACGGGATGCGGATCGCATCATCGGCCTTTTGGAGCACGCGGGGATGGGAGAGATGGATCTCATCGTCAACCGCATCCGGGGCGATATGGTCCAGCGGGGCGATATGATGTCCCTGGGGGATGTGATGGACATTCTGGCAGTTAATATTCTGGGTGCGGTGCCGGATGATGAGAATATTGTCATCTCCACCAACCAGGGGGAGCCCCTGGTCGGCATGGGTTCTCCGGCCGGCGAGGCCTATCTGGACATCTGCCGCCGGCTGATGGGAGAGAATGTGCCGGTGACGGATCCCGGCAGGGCACCGGACTTTTTTGCCAGACTGCGCCGGGCCTTAAAGCGGGCGTAAGGAGGCGGTCATGGTGCGGTGGAACAGAGATCCCCACGGTTCTTCCGGGGAGACAGCCAAGCGGCGGTTAAAGCTTCTTTTGGTGTCGGACAAGGCCGGATGCTCCCCGGAGCTGATACTTATGCTGAAAGATGACATGATACATGCCATTTCAAAATACATGGAGATAGAAAAGGATCGTGTTCAGCTGTTGATGGATACGGGGACGGAGGTTCTGTCCGGCGGCAGCCGGGAGAGAGTGGGCGTGCTTCACGCCAATATACCGATCCGCTCCATTTCGAACAAGGGGCTTTTTTGATGTTTTTAGACTACGATTTCAGACATTTCAATTTTCGGCTTGTTTTATATATGATCGCGCTGAATGTGATCGGTATTCTGGTCATCCGAAGCGCAACCAATATGGATGAAGACGCGGTAGCGCGTCAGCTTATGGGCGTTTTAGTCGGCCTTTCTCTGGCCGTAGGCCTGTCCCTTATCGACTACCACCGGATTGTGAATCTGGCTCCGGCTATTTACGGCGGATGCGTTGCAATCCTGGCGGCAGTGCTTATCTGGGGCAGAGCGGTAAACAACGCGCGGCGGTGGATTGAAGTGCCGGTAATCGGCCAGCTTCAGCCTTCGGAATTTGTGAAGATCGGCCTGATTGTCACCTTTTCCTGGTATTTTTCGAAATACCAGGAAAAGATCAACCGGGTGAGTACGGTTCTCATCGCGGCCCTGCTTTTTGCGGTTCCGGCTTTTCTTATTTTTGAGCAGCCCAACCTGTCCACGGTTTTGGTAATTACGGTTATGGTTCTGGGCATTGTGTTTTCCAGCGGCATCAGCTATAAGTGGGTGGGCGGAACCATCGCGGTAGTTGTACCCATGACAGCCACCTTTATCTACCTGCTGCTGCACGGCATGATTCCCTTTATCAGGGAATATCAGGCCGGCCGCATATTAGCCTGGTTTTACCCGGAGCGCTATGGAGAGCTGCGCTACCAGCAGGACAATTCCATTATTGCCATCGGTTCCGGAGGACTGAATGGCAAAGGGCTCTTTAATACTACGATAGCATCTGTTAAAAACGGGAACTTTCTCTCAGAGGAGCAGACAGACTTTATATTCGCCGTTATCGGCGAGGAACTGGGATTTCGGGGCTGCGTGATAGTGATTGTCCTGTTTTTGCTGATCATATATGAATGTCTGCTGATTGCTGCCAGAGCAAAGGATATGTCGGGCAGGCTGCTGTGCGCAGGCATGGCCACCCTTATCGCCTTTCAGGCTTTTGCGAATATTGCCGTTGCAACCGGCATTTTCCCCAATACCGGTCTTCCGCTTCCTTTTATAAGCTACGGGAGCAGTTCCCTGATCAGTATTTTTATCGGTATGGGGCTGGTACTGAATGTAGGACTTCAACGAGAAACACGACACTTTTAATCCAAGGAGGGTTACGTAACATGACAATTGGTTTGATTGCCCATGACGCAAAGAAAAAGCTGATGCAGAACTTCTGCATTGCATACAGAGGAATTTTGAGCAAGCATACGCTGTACGCCACAGGCACCACAGGACGGCTGATCGAGGAAGTCGCCAATTTAAATATTCACAAGTATTTGGCCGGGCATCTGGGCGGCATGCAGCAGATGGCAGCCCAGATCGAACATAATGAGATGGATCTTGTAATTTTCCTGCGGGATCCCCACAATCCCAAGACCCATGAACCGGATGTCAATATTGTGGTGCGCCTGTGCGATACCTACAATATTCCGCTGGCTACCAATCTGGCCACGGCAGAGCTTCTCATCAAGGCACTGGATCGGGGCGATATGGAGTGGAGAGAGGCCTTCCGGTGATGAAAAGAATATTCATCGCCGGTGCAGCGGGAGTTCTTGCCCTATCCCTTGCGGGATGTACATCCTCCCTTTCGGATCCCTATGTCCTTGAGGAGCGCATTCCTGTGATCGCGGCAGAAGCAGCGGGGGACGGATACTATGCAGAGCCTTTTGCCCAGGATCTCTGTGTGGTGGCGGACGAAGAGGCCTTTGACGCGGGTCTTGTGACCTCGGAGGCGGCAGCGCTTTTTGACCAGGATGGCCGTGAAGTCCTCTACAGCAAGGATGCCTTTGAACAGCTGTATCCCGCCAGCACAACCAAAATTATGACGGCTCTTGTGGCTCTCAAATACGGAAATCTTGCCGACCAGGTGACGGTGACGGAGGACGCGGTGATCACAGAGGCGGGAGCCACTCTCGCCGGCATTGAGCCGGGGGATGTGCTCACTCTGGAGCAGCTTCTCTATGGGCTTATGCTTCCCTCGGGAAATGACGCGGGCGCAGCCATCGCGGTACACATCGCAGGGAGCGTGGAAGCCTTTGCGGACATGATGAACGAGGAAGCCGCCAGGATCGGCGCGGTTGACACGCATTTTGTCAATCCGCACGGACTGCACGATCCGGATCATTACACCACAGCTTACGACCTGTACCTGATCTTCCACGAAGCCATGAAGGACGCCACCTTCCGGAAAGTTGCGGGCTCCACTGCCTATACGGCCTCCTACCGGGACAAAAGCGGCCAGACCGTCACCAAGACATGGAAGGGCGGAAACTGGTTCATGACCGGAGAGCGGGAGACGCCGGAGGGAATCACGGTGATCGGCGGCAAGACGGGCACAACCCAGGCGGCCGGATACTGTCTGGTCATGGCGGAGGAAGACAGCGCGGGCGGGGAATATATCTCCATTGTGCTGAAGTCGGACAGCCGTCAGGCCCTTTATGATAATATGGAAAATATAGTTTCGATAATTGACAAATAAGTCATTGCGTTTTTCGAGAATTTGTACTATAATTAGGATAATCTAAATTGATTTTTTATACAACATATATAACTCAAGGAGGAGATTGGTATGGTTCAGATTATTGCAGGAAAAAAAGGTAAGGGCAAGACCAAGCATCTGTTGGACATGGCCAATGCGGCGATCAAAGGCGCCAACGGAACAGTGGTTTACCTGGATAAAAGTGCCCAGCATATGTATGAGCTGAATAACAAAATCCGTCTCATTAATGTGAATGAATTTCCCATCACAAGCCCCGAGTCCTTCTTAGGATTCATCTGCGGCATCATTTCCCAGGATTACGATCTGGAGACCATGTATCTGGATAGTTTCTTAAAGTTGTCCTGCCTGGAGGGCGCCGATATTTCCGACACATATATGACATTGAAAAAAATCAGTGAAAAGTATCATGTTACATTTGTCTTAAGCATCTCGCAGGATGCGGACGAGCTTCCTGAGTGTGCCAAGGGCGATGTGATTATTTCATTGTAATGATAGAAAATTTGTGGTAAAATGACAGGAGCGAGAGGGCTGCCTGCCGCATCGGGCTTTGATGGTCCGGGGCGGGAGGCAGCCCCTTTATGGATGCACAGGGAGACGGCTTACTGGCCGGTTCCCGGGCAGATTTTCCGGACAGCAGGAGAGAAGGCGGTTTTGCGGAATGGCGAAAAAGAAGAACAAAAAAATAATCCGTTACCGGCGCCCGTTAAATATCAACGTGGGCATGATTATTTTTGCCATCATCTTTATCTACCTTATGTTCAGCGCTACCACATATTTAAACCGGGAAAAAATCCAGTTTTATGAGGTGGTGGACGGAGGAATCGTGAATACCCGGATGTATACGGGACTTATTCTCCGGCAGGAGCAAGTGCGGACCGCAGAGCAGTCCGGCTACATCAATTACTACCTTCCGGAGGGAAAGCGCGCTTCGGTGGGAAGCCGCATCTACACGCTGGATGAGTCCGGAACCCTGGATACATTGCTAAAAGAGAACGCGCAGGAGGGGCAGACGCTTTCCGATGAAAGTCTGCGGGATCTTCGCTCCCAGCTTACCTCCATGGTGATGGCTTTGGACGATGAAAATTTCGGCCGCATCTATGATTACCGCTACTCCCTTGAATCCGCGGTGATGGAATATTCCAGCTTCAGTGCCATGGATCAGCTGGACGAGCTGGCCCAGGAGGCAGGTGCGGTGTTTCAGCAGGTGCGCTCGGATGTGTCCGGCGTGGTTTCCTATTCCTTTGATTCGTATGAGGCCATGCAGCCGGAGAGCGTGGAGGCGGCAAGTTTTGATCAGACTGCTTATTCAAGAACCCGCCGGAAATCCGGTGATCTGATCGAGAGCGGTTCCCCTGCCTACAAGATTGTCACATCAGAAAACTGGTCCATTCTTTTCCCTCTGACGGATGAGGATCGGGAACTGTTCGGCCAAGAGACATCCCTGCAGATCGCTTTTCGGGACGCCTCCCTGGAGCTTTCCTGTCCCTTCTCCATTATTACGGGAGCGGACGGCGGTTCCTACGGAAAGCTGGATCTGACCAAATATATGGTAGAATTTATCTCGGACCGCTTTGTAGAATTTGAAATAAAGGTGGATCAGGCAGACGGACTCAAGATTCCCATAAGCGCAGTGACAGAGAAAAACTTCTTCCTGATTCCTCTGGAGTATCTGGAACAGGGCGGAGATTCTTCGGATACAGGCTTCCTGAAGGAAGTTTACGATGAGAACGGAACCTCGGTGGTCTTTGTTCCCACAACCATCTACTACGCGGACGAGGAATATTACTATATCGACACGGACGAGGAGGAGGGCTTTAAGGCCGGCGACTATATTGTCAAGCCGGAATCCTCCGAGCGGTACCAGATTGGGCCCACCGGGTCCCTGAAGGGTGTTTACAATATTAACCGGGGATACACGGTTTTTAAGCAGATTGAAATACTGGACTCCAACAGCGAATATTATACGGTGCGCCGAAATATGGACTATGGCCTTTCCGTTTATGACCATATTGTCCTGGACGCATCCCTGGTGGAGGAAGGGCAGCTGCTGTACCAGTAAACGGTTCGGACAGCGGATAAAAAGAGACCGCTGTCCTTATGATAGGAGGCATTATACATGGTAAAAGAACAACTAGAGGAAGTCAGAGAACATATACGGGAGGCCTGTGCCCGGGTGGGACGGAATCCGGAGGAAGTGACGCTGATTGCGGTCAGCAAGACAAAGCCCATTCCCATGCTGCAGGAGGCGTACGACGCGGGGGCCAGGGACTTCGGAGAAAACAAAGTACAGGAACTTACGGCAAAGAAGCCTGAACTTCCCGCGGATATCCGCTGGCATATGATCGGCCATCTCCAGCGCAACAAGGTGCATCAGGTGGTGGGGAAAGCGGTACTGATTCACTCAGTTGACTCCCTGCGCCTCGCACAGCAGATAGAGGCGGAGGCAGCCAAACAGGGAATGGGTGCGGATATTCTTCTGGAGGTCAATGTGGCCAGGGAGGAGAGCAAATTTGGCTTTTTCCTGGAGGAAGTGGAGGAGGCCGCGAGAACCATCAGCGCCTTTCCGCATGTACACATCCGGGGACTGATGACAATTGCGCCTTTTGTAGAGAATCCAGAAGAAAATCGGGAAATTTTTAAAAAATTATATCAATTTGCTGTTGACATAGGTAGAAAAAACATTGATAATGTTACTATGGATGTGCTCTCCATGGGCATGACGGGAGATTACCAGGTTGCCATTGAAGAGGGAGCCACCATGGTGAGAGTCGGTACCGGTATTTTCGGTGCACGATAGGGCGTTTTCATGCGCCTCATAGAGAGATTGGAGAGATAAGATGAGTCTGTTAAGTAAATTAATGGATACCATGCGATTAGGTCCGGAGGAGGACGACGAGGATTACTATCTGGATGATGATTTTGAGGAGGAGCCCCCGAGAAAAGGCCTGTTCAGCAGAAAGGACAGTGCGGAGTACGAGGAGGAAGAGGAACCGCCAGAAAAGCCCCGCTTCCTGGGACGGTCCAATCCCAAGGTCGTACCTATGAGGAGGAGCATGGAGGTCACCATGATCAAGCCAACGTCTATGGAGGATTCTCGGGATATCTGCGATTTCCTTCTGGCCGGAAAAGCAGTGGTACTCAACATGGAGGGGATACATACCGAGGTTGCTCAGAGGATTATTGATTTTACCTCGGGCGCTACCTATTCGATGAACGGCAACCTGCAGAAAATATCCAGCTATATCTTTATAGCTACTCCCGATTCCGTGGAGCTGTCCGGGGACTTCCAGGACATCCTGGCTGCCGGAGGTGCCATGGGCATGGATGTTTCAGGGTTAAATATTCGTCTGTAGGAAGGAATGGAATTTCAGGGGATGCTGTGTGGGAGAACTCTTATGCGGCATCCCTGTTTTTGAGCGGAGAAAGGATAAAAATGGCGGAACGTTTGACTGTGACCAAGGACTGTGTCCCGATCTATGATATTGTGCTGGAAACTTCTTTTGACAGGCTGGGGGAAGAGGTAAAAAAGCTTGGCCTTGAGAAACGGAAACTGTGTATTGTGACGGATTCCCATGTAGCCCCTTTGTATCTGGAGGAGGTGCGGGAGATCCTTGCAGGCTGCTGCAGCCGGGTGAGCGTGTTCACCTTTCCAGCCGGGGAAGAGCATAAAAACCTCGACACGGTGCGGGCCCTCTATGAACATCTGATCGAGGAGCATTTTGACCGGAAGGATGTATTGGCTGCCCTCGGCGGAGGGGTTGTTGGAGATCTGTGCGGATTTGCCGCGGCCACCTACCTGCGGGGCGTGGACTTTATTCAGATTCCGACCACCCTGCTTTCCCAGGTGGATTCCAGCATCGGCGGAAAGACCGGCGTTGATTTTGACGCCTATAAAAATATGGTCGGCGCGTTTCACATGCCCCGCCTGGTTTACGCCAGCCTGGGCGCGTTTCAAACCCTTCCGGACGAGCAGTTTGTCTCCGGGATGGGAGAGGTCATCAAGCATAGCCTGATAAAGAACAAAGACTATTATGTGTGGCTGAAAGAGAACCGGGAGAAGATACAAAAAAAAGATCCTGCCGTCTGCCTGGATATGGTTCTGGAGAGCTGCAGGATTAAGCGCCGTGTAGTGGAGGCAGATCCGACAGAACAGGGAGAGAGGGCTCTCCTCAATTTCGGCCATACACTCGGCCATGCAATTGAAAAGCTGGAGAACTTTTCCATGCTTCATGGCTGCTGCGTGGGGCTGGGATGTATTGCCGCTGCCCGCATATCCGCAGGGCGGGGAATGATTTCTATGGAGGAGGCGGAGGATATCCGCCGCACCATGGAGGCTTTCGGCCTTCCTGTGTCCGTCTCGGGCCTTGCCTGGGAGGATGTACGCACGGCCATGAAAAGTGATAAGAAGATGGATTCCGGTGTGGTAAAATTTATCCTGTTGAAAGAGATCGGGCAGGCTGTGATTGACAGAACTCTGTCTGATGAAGAAATCAGGGCCGGATTTGAATTTTTGCAAGGAGAACTGTAAGATGGATCAGAAAAAGCGTTCCCTTCTCGTTTCCTTTCTCATTGGATTTGTGATTCTGGTGGGAATGGATCAGTGGACAAAAGGGCTTGCGGTGAAATTTTTAAAGGGAAATCAGCCCGTTGTTCTTTGGGAGGGTGTACTTGAATTTCATTATTCGGAGAACCGGGGAGCGGCCTTCGGCATGCTGCAGGAGCAGCAGGGCTTCTTTTTCCTCATCGCGGTTTTGGTGCTGGCCGCTATTGTTTTTGTTCTCTGGCGGATGCCCTCCGCGAAAAAATACCGTCCTCTGGCCGTCTGCCTCATGGCTCTTGGGGCCGGGGCAGCGGGAAATATGATTGACAGGGTACGTCAGGGATTTGTTGTTGATTTTTTGTATTTTAAGCTTATCAATTTCCCGATTTTTAATGTGGCGGACTGCTATGTGACGCTGGCGGCCTTGGGATTGGTTCTGCTCATCATTTTCTATTACAAGGATGAGGACATGGCCTGCTTTTCCCTGCGCCGCTCCAAGGAGGAAACGCATTGATTCAGGAGTTTTATCCCGGTGAGGAGGATGGGGGACTCCGCATTGACAAATATCTCTCCCAGGCGGCGGAAGGGCTGAGCCGTTCGTATATCCAGAAGCTCTTAAAAGAGGGGAAGGTGATGGCGGAGGGAAGGCCGGTAAAGGCAAGCTTTCAGGTGGAGGAAGACATCCGGATCACGCTGGATGTCCCGGAGGCTGTGCAGCCGGATATTGAGCCGGAGCCTATGGAGCTGGATATTCTCTACGAGGATGAGGATGTGATTCTCATTAATAAACCCAAAGGAATGGTGGTTCACCCGGCAGCAGGGCATTACAGCCATACCCTGGTAAATGGGCTTCTCTACCACTGCAGGGGCCAGCTCTCGGGCATCAACGGGGTGATGCGTCCGGGGATTGTCCACCGCATAGACAAGGATACCACCGGTGTTTTGATTGCCTGCAAAAACGATATGGCACACAATTCCATCGCCGCCCAGCTGAAGGAGCATTCCGTAACCCGGCGCTACCAGGCCATTGTCCACGGAAATCTGAAGGAAGAAAAAGGGACGATTGATTCCCCCATCGGCCGTCATCCCACGGAACGAAAAAAAATGTGCGCCGGCCTTGCCGGAGGGCGCAGGGCGGTAACGCATTACCAGGTGCTGCGCCAGCTAAGACAGTACGCTTATGTAGAGTGCCGTCTGGAGACCGGCAGAACCCATCAGATCCGGGTACACATGGCCAGCATTCATCACCCGCTTTTGGGGGATACCGTATACGGGCCGGCCAAATGCCCGGTTCCCGGCCTCATTGGCCAGACCCTCCATGCAGGCGTTCTCGGATTTGTCCATCCGCGGACAGGAAATTATATGGAGTTTTCCGCTCCTCTGCCGGATTATTTTATACGCCTTCTGGAAGTTCTTGGATAAAACAGAATGCGCGGACTGTCAAAAGACTTTTTTCAAAATATTTCCAGTTTTATCTATACTTTTCTGAATTTTCGAGGTATAATAACAATAGAAGCGGGAGCGTGTCAGAACCGTATCTCAAAACAGCGCTCAGGGGCTTTTGACAGTGAAGGAGGGGGATGTGCACATGACAGATAACCTTATTATTACAATTGGAAGACAATGCGGCAGCGGCGGAAAGATGATCGGAACGATGCTTGCGGAGAAGATGGGGGTAAAGTGCTACGATAAGGAGCTCCTTGCCCTTGCGGCGAAGCACAGCGGACTCTGCCAGGAGCTTTTTGAGAAACATGACGAGAGGCCGACCAGCAGCTTTCTCTATTCCCTGGTTATGGATTCTTATTCTATGGGATACACGTCCTCGGGTTTTGCGGATATGCCTCTGAATCACAAGATTTTCCTGGCCCAGTTTGATACGATCAAGAAGCTGGCGGATGAATCCTCCTGTGTGATTGTGGGGCGGTGCGCGGACTACGCCCTGGAAGAGTATCCGAATGTGGTCAGCGTGTTTATCAGCGGGAACGACGAAGACAAGATTAAGCGTCTGATGGATGTCTATCATCTGAGCGAATCCAAAGCCAAAGACGCCATGATCAAGACAGATAAGCAGCGCTCCAGCTATTATAATTACTATTCCAACAAGAAGTGGAGCGATCCAAGAAGCTATGATCTGTGCATCAACAGCAGCGTTACAGGGCCGGAAGGAGCCGTAGATGTGATTCTGAATTTTGCCAAGGTAAAGCAGGCCTGGCGGCAGAAGAAGAGTGCGGACGCCGCAAAGTAAAGACGCGCAGGCGGTATGTGACGGATCACCGGTGAAAAGAGGGTATATCGGATCGCGCGGAGCGCGCCTGTCCTGAAAGAGTATAAAAAGCGCCCGTCCGGGGGGATGTTTTCTTCCGGACAGGCGCTTTTTGGCGCGGATGCGCTTTATAAACAGCTATGGAGGCCTTTGCTCTGGATCTGGAAACAATCTGCGGATCTTATTCAACGGTTACCGACTTTGCCAGATTCCGCGGCTGGTCCACATCCAGATTTTTGCCGACGGACGCATAGTAGGCGATGAGCTGGAGAACCACCGCAATGGGAAAGACCGTGAAGGCGTCCGCAATATCGGGGATGCGTACCTGAGCGTCCGCGATGTATTCCTCCACCTGGGCCGATTCTTTGGCCAGCAGAATCACAAAAGCGCCCCTTGCCTTTACCTCCCGCACATTGGAGACGGTTTTTGCGAAAATATGCTCCTGGGTGGCGATGGCGATGACCGGAACCCGGTCTGATATGAGGGCAATGGTTCCATGCTTTAATTCGCCGGCCGCGTAGGCCTCCGCGTGGATATAGGAAATTTCCTTCAGCTTCAGAGCGCCCTCCAGGGAAAAGGCATAGTCCAGGCCCCTCCCGATGAAAAAGGTATCATGCTGATTGATCAGATGGGTTACAAGGGCCTTGATGGCATCCTTTTTTCCGATCATGGCTTCCATGGCGGGGATGGCGTCCAGGAGCTCCTTTAAAAATTCCTGCGCCTGCTCTTCGGTGTATTTGCCGCGGACGAGAGCCATGCGGCAGCAGACCATATAGAGAGCAGCCAGCTGGACGGAATAAGCTTTTGTGCTGGCTACGGCGATCTCCGGGCCTGCATGGGTATAGAGCACATAGTCGCTTTCCCTGGCGATAGTGGAACCTTTTACATTTACAATGGCCAGAACAGGAGCCTTCCGTGACTGAGCCAGGCTCATGGCTGCCAGGGTATCAATGGTTTCCCCGGACTGGGAGATAACAATCACCAGCGTATTTTTGTCAATCAGCGGTTCCTCATATCGGAACTCCGATGCGATGGACACAGTTACCGGAATGCGCAGCAGCGGCTCCATCAATGCCCGGGCCACCATTCCCGCGTGCATGGCCGTGCCGCAGGCAATAATCTGGATCCGGTTCGCTGTCTCAAAGAGATGGTCAGGAATGTGATCCTCCGTAAAATCCGGAATTCCGCGGCTGACGCGGGGCAGAATCGTGTTTTTCAGCGCCTCGGGCTGCTCGTGGATTTCCTTCAGCATGAAATGGGGAAATCCATTTTTCATGGCTGCGTCCATATTCCAGTTTACTTCCATGTATTCCGGTTCCACACGGTTAAAATCCATATCATAGACACGGACTTTGTAGGGAGTCAGACGGACAATGGCATCCTCCGGCACCACAAAGTATTTCCGCGTGTAGGCGATGAGAGCCGTCAGATCGGACGCCACAAGAGATCCGGAATGGGTGTAGGCCGCCACAAGAGGGCTGACTCTGCGCACCGCGTATATCTCTCCGGGGCGGTCCTCAAAGAGAATGCAGAAGCCGTAAGATCCGGAAAGTTTTTTGGTAAAATCCCGGATGGCGGCCAGGGGATCCCGTCCGCAGGCCTGATACATGGCATCCAGAACACCGGCAGCTACTTCACTGTCCGTCTGGGACATCAGACGCCCCTCCAGGCAGAATTCTTCGGTGAGCTGATGGTAGTTCTCGATGATGCCGTTGTGGATCAGGGTGACGGAACCGAAACGGTGCGGATGGGCGTTGGCATTGGTGACGCCTCCATGGGTGGCCCACCGGGTATGGCCGATGCCGCAGTGGGAGAGTTCTTCCCTGCCGCCGCCCACCATCTCCCGGAGAGCGGCAACCTTGCCCACGGTCTTTACAAGGCGGATCTGGGAATCCTGGTCAAAGTAAGCGATTCCCGCGCTGTCGTAGCCGCGGTATTCCAGACCGGCCAGACCGTCTAAAAGCAGTTTCCGGGCCTCTAATGGCCCTGTATATCCGATAATTCCACACATAATAATAATCAGCCTTTCTGTTTGTTTTAAATTTTGCGTATTCAGTTGGAAATGTGCCGCACCGGCTGCCCTGCGGTTGTTTTGCAGTTACCCGCATATTTCACAGGACATTACACGTCCGGGCCCATGGGAGAGCACCCGCCGAATATTTCGATTCTCTCTCCACCTCGTCAACCTTTTCCATCAAAACGGCCCAAAAACGTGTTTCAAAACGGCTCTCCGACAGGCACGAATCTTTAAACACACCTCAGGCCGGTCACGTCCGGGGAAAAGGTACATGGCGCTATAGCTCTGCTATTAACCCTCCGCCCCTCCAAAAAGCGGATTGCATTTATTATATATCACTCTATTTTATGCGTCAACCGTTAAAAATTCCGTAAGAGATTCCGTCTGTATTTTATCTGTATTGTATGATATAATGAGCCTTGCAGAGCTCCGTGCTTGCACAAGGAGCTCGATAAGGCGAATGCCCCATCGAGCCGATAGGCGAGATGATATAATATGGGCACGTAGTTACCATTAGAGATGAAGGCAGGACGCTCATGTTAAAACAGTTTATCCGCCGGATTGCGGCGGCGTTTCGATCACATTCAAAGGAAGCATCTCTTTTAGGAGCCGTGCTTCTTTTGATTTTGTGCTGCGCACTTTCTTTTTTCGCCGGCCGCAGAAGCGCGCTGGACACAGAGAAGGAGGCGGCCGCACCAAAGGAAGGCAGCGCGGATTTGCATGTCTTGGCGACCCCGTCCTTCTTATATAAGCCCTATGCAACGGCCTCCCAGGCGGAATATGCGGATGCCGCCGTGGCGGATCCGGAACAGCTTACACTGGCCTATGTGTATCCTGACGGAGCGGATACATCCCTTGTATCGGAGAGTCTGGCGGGAGAGCTTTACCAGAAGCTGGCAGCAAATGACGCTCAGTGGATGTCCGGCATTTATGATCTTTATAATTATACCCCGCAGCAGGCGGCGGAATTCCTCGGGATGGGCATAGAGGCAGTTCAGGGGGCAAACGGCGTTCTGGAAGAGTTTAAGGATATATCCATCCAGTTTTACGATGGAAGCGGAGCTATCTCCCAGGGACTGTCCAATGCCAGGGACATCACGGCAATGTGCAGCGTTCTTTATGATTACGGAATACTGGGAGACCAGGAACAGCTGGAGGCCTTCAGCCAGAGCCTGTGGGAGGCTTCCCACAGCTATACGGCCCAGATAAGCGGCGTGTATTACTGTGACGGAGGCTGTCTGGATGAGGGAATCTCCCAGGAAGAGATGGAAGAGGTGCTTTTGGCAGGAGAGGCAGCGGAATCCTCTGCTGCACAGGAGGCAGTTTCTTCTGCAGAGACCGGGGATGAAGCCGTGGCTCTTACAGAAACAGAAGAAGGGACAGTACCTTCTTCTGCGGCGGAAGAGGAAAGCACGGCGGATGAAGCGGAAGAGACAAAAGAGGATGTATCGGTCTCCAGGGCTGCCAAGGAAACCGAAGAAGAGGTCGGACCGGGAGTGCCCGCATTTTCAGAATCCTCCCGGTCCACACCCAGCAGTGCGACGCCTTCTCTGACTTCATCCCTGACGGAAGCCGGCTGCCCCGGCCATGTGGATTTGACCCTTTCGGTCACAATTCTGGGAACAGAAGGGGAGGGAAACCTGTTTGAAGCCCTGCTTCTGGAGGCAGAAGGAGGGGCGGAAGGCGGACAGGGATCCGAATGGACCTGGGATGAAGAGAAAATCGGGCTGGTGCAGGCTGTTCTGGCCCGCGACTGGTATGAGGAGTATGGCCTGAATACCGCGTATCTCATTTCCCAAAATCCGCTGTCCGGGGCGGATATTGAGGTGTATATGCAGCTGGTTCCCAAGGAAGCCAGTCAGCAGCGGCGGGATCTGGTGCGGTATGCCCTTGCTTCCGTGGGAAAGATTCCCTATTACTGGGGAGGGAAGCCCAGCCGTCCGGGCTATACGGGAAATAATTTTGGTTCAATCGTTGCGCCGGATATAGAGGGGAGGTTCCTGAAGGGGCTGGACTGCTCGGGCTGGATTAACTGGGTGTACTGGTCCGCCACAGGCCAGAGTCCGGGGGCGGCCAGCACCAGCACTCTTTTGGGAGCGGGACAAGCTGTTTCAAAAGAGGAGCTTCTCCCCGGCGATATTTGTATCCGCACCGGCCCGGAGGCCCATGTGGTCATGTTCCTTGGCTGGTCAGGAGATGGTCGGATGGTCTGCATTCAGGAGACCAGCGCGCTGACAAATAATGTGGAGGTGGCTCTGGTGACACCGGATTGGGCGGCCTACCGAAGATTAATTGATTAAAAGAGGTGCATAGCAATGAACGGAATGAACGATGATGAGATCCAGCGCCTGAGAAGGCGGCGCCAGGCACGGCAGACAGCTTACGGCAGAGAGCGCTATGCCGGCCAGGAAGCCGCAGGCCGCAGGCAAATGCGTCCGGAGGACAGGGAACTGGATGAAGCATATTATTATGAAGAGGAGTACGGCTTTGACAGCCGGGACGCATCCGGCTCCTACGGCGGATATGAAGGGGAGCCGAAAGCTGCATCCGCAAAGCCGCGAACCTATCGGCGAACCGCGTCTGCGGCCGGTACAAGCTCAGGGAGACAGAGCCGCGCCGAAGGAGGCCGCACAGAAGGAAGCCGCGGTTCCCGCAGCGCTGGTTCCCGCAATTTCGGAGGACAAGGCGCCCGGAGCGGCCAGAACCCGGCGGGAACAGGCGGACAGAGCAGCGGTCGCCGCAGACGCCGAAAAAACGGGTTCCTGAAATACATATTGGCGGTTCTTCTGCTTTGCGCGGCAGTTGGAGGGGCCTGGATGTTCTTTAACCGGCCCACGGGCCATTGGACCGTGGCTGTGTTTGGACTGGACAGCCGGGACGGCAACACGGATAATGCGCTGGCGGATGTGCAGATGATCTGCAGCATTGACCGCGCCACCGGGGAGATCAAGCTGGTCAGTGTTTACCGTGACACGTATCTGAAGATTGATTCGGAAGGTACTTATCACAAGATCAATGAGGCGTATTTTAAAGGAGGACATGAGCAGGCCCTCTATGCCCTGGAGGAAAATCTGGATTTGGACATTGATGATTACGCCGCATTCAACTGGAAGACGGTTGCGGAGGCGATCAATGTCCTGGGCGGCATTGATCTGGAGATTACGAACGCGGAATTTGACTATATCAACAGCTTTATTACAGAGACGGTGGAGTCCACAGGCATTGCCTCCGTCCATCTGACCCAGCCGGGCATGAATCATCTGGATGGAGTGCAGGCAGTGGCGTACAGCCGGCTGCGGCTTATGGACACGGATTTTCAGAGGACGGAGCGTCAGCGCAAGGTGGTAAGCCTGGCGCTTGAGAAGGCCAAGCAGGCGGATGTATCCACCTTGACGTCCCTGGCGGGCTTGGTCATTTCGGAAATCTCAACCAGCGTAGGTGTGGATGATCTTTTGCCCATGGTGCGGGATGTGAGCAAATATTATATCGGGGAGACCGGCGGATTTCCCTTCTCGCGCCAGACCGCACGGGTGGGGCGTATGGACTGCGTGATTCCCACCACATTGGAGAGCAATGATATTTTGCTGCATCAGTTCCTCTACGGCGAGGATGTGTCTTACAGTCCGTCCTCCGCGGTGCAGGAGATCAGCAGCCATATTTCCGAGGAGACCGGACTGTATGAGGAAGGGGAGGTGGCGCCGTCAGGCGGCGGAAGCTCCTCGGGCTCCGGCAGTTCATCCGGTTCCGGGGCGGGTGCGGCTCCTGTGACGGAGCCTGCTCCGGCAGAGACGGAGACGGTTCCGGAGGAGAGCACGGAGGAGTCTACAGAAGAATCTGAGGAGACCTCCGAGGAGACAGAGGAGGAATCCGAGGAGGAGAGCGAAGAAGAGACGGAACCCGAGGAGGTTGGCCCCGGTGTGTCCGGGCCCGGCGGTTCCGGTACAGCAAACGGTTCCGGCAATTCCTCAAGGCCCACACAAGAGGAGACGGAGGAGATCGGTCCCGGGGTATCGGGACCGGGAACGTCCGGATCCGGCGGGCAGGGCAGCGGCTTTGGCAATTCCGGAAATAGTTCCGGCAGCTCCCGTCCCTCCGCAGAGGAGACAGAGCCCGAGGAGGGCGGCCCTGGCGTGACAGGGCCCGGGTCATCGGGAGGATCCTCCCAGTCTCCGGCATCCACAGAGGCGGCTAATGAGGGCCCCGGGTCAGATGGCCCGGGTGCCTGAGATTAAAGCGATAAAAAAATCAGCGGCATGCATCCGTCACATGGGAAGCGGCCGCTGATTTGCTTTTTAGGGTTTCCACCCGGGAATATCGCCCTGGGAAACCGCATGGAAAAGACAGTCCTTTAAATAAGGATTATCCTTTTGAAGATTCTTTATCAGTTCTTTTATATACTGCCTTTTTGTATGTCCGTCCATAGGACAGGGATTTTTGCATACGGGAAGCCGGAAGCGGTTTTTAAATCCGATCACATTGGCCTCGGTCACGTAGATCATGGGGCGGATGATGGAAAGCTGGGCCCGATCCAGGTGGGTGACAGGAGAGAAGCAGTGGCAGCGCCCCTCATAAAAAAGGGACATGAGAAGCGTTTCGATCACATCGTCCCGGTGATGGGCGTAGGCAATTACATTGCATCCCATGGCCTTTGCCTTCTGGTTCAAGGCACCTTTGCGCATTTTGGCGCAGAGAGAGCAGGGATTTGCCTCTTTTTTGATGTCAAAAAGGATCTGGCCGATCTGCGTCGGTACAAGGGACCAGGGAACGCCGAATTCCCGGCAGAGCGCCTCTATCGGCTCCATCTGCATATTTCCAAGGCCGAGGTCCACAGTGATGGCAGAAAGCGTATATTTCTTCGGATAAAACCGCTGGAGATGATGGAGGGCATATAAAAGGGCCAGGCTGTCCTTTCCGCCGGAGAGGCCCACCGCCACATGATCCCCATCCTCAATCATATGGTATGTGTCTATGGCCTGACGCGTCAGGCTGAGAAGAAGCTGAAGTTTCATGGTCAATCATTTTCCTTCCGAATTGTATCAAAAGGATTATAGCAAAACAACAATAGAAACACAAGCGAGAACGATTTTTGCGAAAGCGGGAGTTTCTGTTGTCAGAAAATAGGGGATATGATAAAATGGTATCTAGGATAGTTACAATAACTTAAACACAAAGGATGATACAAATGATAACCTACAGATATGTAATCTCTGACAAACAGGGCCTTCACGCTAGGAACGCCATAACCTTCAGCCGTGCGGCCGCGGAATACGAGAGCAGCGTGCAGCTTTCCGTGGACGGCGGAAAAACAGCGGATGGGAAAAATGTCATTTCCCTGATGAACCTTGGCGCGCGTCAGGGGGATACGCTGGTTCTTAAAGTTGAGGGGACGGATGAGGAACAGGCATCCGGTTTCCTGCAGGGGCTCCTTCGAACCATTGCGTAGACGCAGACGTTTTTTCTAAAGCAGTGAAAAAGGCGGAAAATAGCAAAAGGCAGACAGCTCGGCGGTTTTGAGCTGTCTGTTTAAAATTATCAGGACTGAAAAAGGGAACCGGATAAGGATGTATTTAACTATTCGCAAAACACAACTTTAACGAATAGTTAGATCGTTTACACACCAGGAGGCACACTTTATGAGCAATTTGACATATCACGAACAAATTGATAAAGAAAATATTCTCCGGCTGCGGGAACTGATCCGCGGCCTTCCTCCATTCTGCGCGGATTTTTTTCGCGGCATTGAACCGCGCACATCCTCACGGACCCGGATTGCCTACGCCTATGATCTCCATGTTTTTTTTGATTTTCTGCACAAAGAAAATCCTGCTCTTGCAAGTCTCGATATAAAAGACATTACTCTGGATCATTTGGAACAGCTCTCCGTCACGGATCTGGAGGAATATATGGAATATCTGAAATACCGGTTCAATGATAAAAACCGTGAAGTGATGAATAAGGAGCGGGGAATTATGCGCAAAATCTCCTCTCTCCGCAGCTTTTATAATTATTTTTACCGAAATGAGCGGATAAAAAATAACCCCGCCGCTTTGGTCCGCCTTCCCAAGCTTCATGATAAGGAAATCATCCGTCTGGATGTGGACGAGGTGGCGCTTCTTCTGGACGAGGTGGAACAAGGAGATAAATTGACAAAAAAGCAGCAGGAATTTCATGCGAAGACCAAAGTTCGGGATTTGGCCATCCTCACTCTCCTGCTGGGCACCGGCATCCGGGTCTCCGAGTGCGTGGGACTTAATATAGCGGATATTGACTTTAAAAACGGGGGAATCCGTATTTACCGCAAGGGGGGCAAGGAGGTCACAGTCTATTTCGGCGAGGAAGTCGAGGAGGCGCTCCTCAATTACCTGGAGGAACGCGACCGCATCATTCCCGCTGAAGGCCATGAGGACGCACTCTTCCTCTCTCTTCAGAAAAAGCGCATCGGCGTGCGCAGCGTGGAAAATCTGGTGAAAAAATATGCCAAGACCGTCGCACCCTTAAAGCCGATCACCCCCCATAAACTGCGGAGCACCTACGGCACCACCCTGTACCGGGAAACAGGCGATATCTACCTGGTAGCGGACGTGCTGGGCCATTCAGATGTAAATACTACAAAGCGCCATTACGCGGCGCTGGAGGACGAACGCCGCCGCAGCGCCAGAAATAAGGTGCGGCTCAGAGAAAAATAGACAATAAACATACGCAAGCCGCCTGTCCAGCCGGAAAATCCGGAGGGCAGACGGCTTTCTTTGCATCAAAGCGAAACACGCTTTAGTTCCAGGAGAACTCAGACCAGTTATAGCTCTCCAGCGCTGCGCAGACCTTGCAATTTAGGTCTTTATTATACGCAATGTTGGATACCATGTAAAACAGGTTGATCCGGGGAACATCCCTGGCCTCAATCTGAAGTGCCTGGGTGATGAGATCCAGTCTCTCATCGGGATCATCTGTCAGAGACTGTTCCTCCACAATGGCATCATATTCCGGGTTGGAATAAAAGGTCATATTGGAATCCGGAATGTTGGCGGTTGTAAGGGTTCCCAGAAGGAATGTGGAATCCAGGGTCATGCTTACATTTCCGATCGTATAGCAGCTGAGCTTTCCGGCCTTGATGTCGGACAAAAGCGCGGCCCGCTCCATCACCTGAATCTCCGCATTTACGCCGATCTCCTTCCACTGGCTCTGAATAATGCTGGCGATTTTCTTCGTATAATCCTCACGCACATAGATGGTGGTGTCAAAGCCATTGGGATATCCGGCCTCGGCCAGAAGGGCTTTGGCGCCTTCAGGGTCATAGGGAGGCGTGTCGATCACGTCCGCTCCCGGATTGGGAAGGGTCTGCTCGGTGAGAATGATCTCTGCAGGCGTACCGGCTCCGTCCATGGCGCCGTTGATAATATCCTCGCGGTTTACAGCCATTGCAAGGGCACGGCGTACCTGGGGATTGTCAAAGGGAGCCTGGTTGACATTAAAGCCCAGGTTCCAGATGGATGTACCCACGGTTTCCTGATAGCCCAAATCTTCATTGGACTGTACGGCCAGGGTGTCAAGACCGCCGATGTTGTACACCAGATCCACATCACCGCTCTCCAAAGCCACCATGGAGGTTGTTGTCTCCTTCAGGACGCGCAGCTCGATGTTTTTGATGGAGGGAGCGCCCTTGTAATAGTCCTCATTGGCTTCCAGGATAATTTTGCTTCCCTTCTGCCATTCAACCAGCTTATAGGGGCCGGTACCGCAGGGGCTTGCCGCGTAATTTTCATCTCCCACGGACTCCACGTATGCCTTGGAAACAATGGCACTGTTGGTCTGGGTCAGGTACTGAAGGGCTGCGGGCTCCTTATAGAGAAGGTTCACTTTGACCGTGCTGTCATCCACTGCCTCCGCGCTCTCCATGAAGCAGGTGTAGAGCTCTGATTGGGGCTTGTCAATGGCTCGGTTTAAAGAGAACGCCACATCTTCTGCGGTTAAAACGGATCCGTCCTGGAATTTTACATCCGGGTGCAGATGGAAAGTGATGGACATGCTTGTCCTCCACACAATTATACATATCCATATCCTGGAACATCTCCCGCCAGATCGTATTTTCTTCCAGATAGCGGTAGCCATGGTTTACATACGGGCGGATATGGACAATATCTCCCCGCTCAATGATGCATTTTTTCTTGTTGATGCAGACCTCAGCGGAGCCGCCGTCAATCAGGAAGGTCTCGTAT
Organism: Candidatus Enterocloster excrementipullorum; assembly: GCA_019119575.1. Classification (GTDB taxonomy): domain Bacteria; phylum Bacillota; class Clostridia; order Lachnospirales; family Lachnospiraceae; genus Enterocloster; species Enterocloster excrementipullorum. The sequence continues at coordinate 47,606 of DWWT01000008.1, read as the reverse complement.
CCCTTCTCGTGGTCATGATAGGGTACAAAGGCATCTTTTATGTAAATGGTATCCCCAAGCTCATTGATCATCCGGCTGCCCTGCGGACGGATCAGCAAATCCCCATGGTTGTCACTGTCCGGTATGGAGTAGAGCACGTCCCTCTTGGGGTCAATGTGCATGGTACTCCGCATGTTTTCTACACTCATCTTCTCTCCCTCTCTTTTTTGTTTTTTGCTGCTTTAATCCGGTAAAGCGTAAAAATTCAAAAAATAAGGAAGCTTGCCGCGCATTTTTGTATCGGCGTCTTCCTTTCTCTTTAATTTTTATGCAATTTAGTATATAATATTTCTATGATTCCGTCTAATATATGCTAATTTATATTTTTTATAACCTGCAATCTATTAATCGTGTACCCGCGGCAAGCTATGAGCGGGGCATCAAAAAAGAAAAGGAATGAAATTAATATGGAACTTTTACAGCTGCGCTACTTCTGTGTGGTGGCGAAATACCAGAATATGACAAAAGCGGCCGCGGAACTTATGATCTCACAGCCGTCTCTCAGCAAGACAATCAGCGCATTGGAGAAGGAAATCGGAACGCCCCTCTTTGAGAGGCGCAACCGCTCGATCTATTTAAACCGGGCAGGGGAGCTTTTTTATCAGAGGGTGGATCAGAGCATCAAAGAGATTGATGACACCATCTATGAGATACGGGAGCTCTCCAACGAACCGTTTGGGCACATCCGGCTTTTGATCCTGGCGGCCTCCACATACCTGCCGGATCTTTATATTTCTTTTCACAAAAAATATCCGAACATAAAACTGCTTCTGAGCAATTATATCCGGTCGGAGCATCTGTTCATGTATGACTGTGATTTCTGCATTACTGCCGGGGACAGCTATACCCCTATGGTGGGGAACTGCCTGGTTCATCTGCTGACAGAACGCTTTGTACTGGCTGTCCATAAAGACCATCCCCTTGCGGGGCGCAAGTCCATTCACCTGAAGGAGGCAGCGCCTTATCCTTTTATCGCTTCGAACCGGCGGGAGGATCTGGAATATTACTGCCTGAAGGCGGGCTTTCGACCAAATATCATCGCGGAGTGTGACAACGGCACCACCTATGAGTGTCTGCTGAAGAGCAATATGGGGGTGACGGTTCTGCCGGAAATCACGCTCGGCTCCATACTCTCCGATGATATTGTCTGTGTCCCTTTGTCCTTTCCTGTCCTGGAGCGGACGGTCAATCTGGCCTATGACAGCCGAAGGCACATGTCCCCGGCCTGTCAGCTGTTCCTGGAATTCTGCAAGGAGTATTTTCATGTGAACGGGTAAAATAAAGGGGCAGCGGCCGAAGCCGTCTGCCCTGCTTCTATATGTTGGGAAGCGGATTTTAATCTTCCAACACTTCTACGGCGTCCCTTACAGAGCCGCCAGTGCCTTCCCAAGAGCCCTGCAGCTCTCTAAGGCCTCCTCATCCGGCGTCTCCTGGCAGATCACGCCCTCGCCGCCCACAACCACGGCACCGGCGGCGGTCATCCGCTCCACCCAGCTTCGCATCCACTCTCCATCTCCCCATCCGTAGGAGCCGAAAAGCCCGATGTTCTTTCCGGAGGCGAATCCCTCGACTTCCATCACAAATGGCTCCATCTCCGCTTCCTCCAGCACTTCGGCGCCCATGGCCGGGCATCCCATGGCAAACACGGAGGCGTTCTTTAAATCATCCATGGATACACCGGAAATCTCCGTCACCAGCGCCTTTTTTCCGGCAGCCTCGATGCCTTCTCCCACGGCATTCGCCATAGCTTCCGTATTTCCTGTTTGGGACCAGTATGCTACAATAATCTCATTCATGTTCTGCTTCCTCCTGGTTTTTTACTATATTTCTCACGTCCATGCCGCGGGAAATCATCCGTATCACTTTCTCGCGGGCCTGATCATAGCCGGCAAACACCCTTTGGCAGCGGGCAACATCGGAATAGACCTTCCAATATCCTATGTACAAGCTGTTTTTTCCGCTGTTTTCAATAAATCCTGTCACATCCGCCGGCGGATATCCCAGGAGAAGACCGATTTCGTGGGGAAATCCCGTCTTATGGTGCATGTGCGCCCGGTAGCGCTCCGCCACCTGTCTTAGAATCACTCCCAAATCCAAGCGGCTGTATCCGAACCGCTCCATCAGACGCCGCACATCCTCCCGGGCCAGATAGGCCGGCAGCCTCTTTTTGTCATAGAGAAGGAAGGTTACCTTATCTCCGGAATCACAGAGAAGATAAGGGGAAAGGGAAGTGCCGCGAAAAAGCCGCATGGCCGCGGTTCGGTGGCTTTTCTCCACGGTCAGCAGATTGGAAATCTTCAGACGGGTTAGAAGGGGGGCGCACTGGAGAGCTATCTGGGTATCCAGTTCCCCCTGGTCAAGCGTCAACATCAGATCCAGGGTTTCTGTGCTCATAATCAACCTCGCAGAAAAAGTTTGAGTTAGTATATGCTAACCTATGCATTTATCCTATCAAAATTTACACAAAAAAACAAGGGGGCTTATTGGCAAACTTTCTCAATAACGCCCCTTGTCTTCGCGAACTGTGTTTGAAAACAGCTTTTTATGAGATGTATGAGCTGCTGCTATCTTCCAGCGCTTTTATAGTAGACGATCGTCAGATACTGCCCGGCGTGAATCGTGTCCTCCGTCAAGCGGTTAATTGTCTTGAGCTTATCCACATAATCAGCAGTCGTCAAATTCCCGCCCTGCTTGTAGCGGCCGGCAATCTTCCACAGGCTGTCCCCTTCCTCGATCTGAATACTCTTATAGTAGGCGGCCGGCCTGGGCCCCTCTTCCCTTGCCATAGAAGGAAACATGGCACAGCCCAGCAGTATCAGTCCAAACAGCAAAATTACAAATACAAAAATCCGAAGCCTTCTCCTCTGTACGTTTCTCATACGCGCCTCCCAATGCAAACAGAACATCTGTTCTATATGCATATACTATAGCACCAGAACGTATGTTTGTCAATAAAAACAGCTCAAAAAACCGAACAAAAGTTTGCATTTTACCCGAACATATGTTACTATAATAACAGATAAAAACAGCTGTTCTGCGGGCAGCTGCGTGAAATTGTTTTACAGGAGGTTGTTTATGTCCCAGGATGCGATGTCTGCCAAACAGCAGGAAATTTTAGAATATATTAAAGATACCATATTGAAGAAGGGATATCCCCCGGCGGTTCGTGAGATCTGTCAGGCGGTTCATCTCAAGTCCACTTCTTCCGTTCACTCCCATCTGGCTGCTTTGGAGGAAAAAGGATACATACGCCGGGATCCCACGAAACCCCGGACCATTGAGATTCTGGACGACACGTTCAACTTCAACCGCAGGGAGATGGTGAATATCCCTGTGATCGGCACGGTTGCGGCCGGCGAACCTATCCTGGCACAGGAGCACATAGAGGACTATTTTCCCTTCCCCGCGGAGGCCCTGCCCAATGCGGAGACTTTCATGCTCCACGTAAAGGGCGAGAGCATGATCAATGCGGGGATTCTCCCCGGAGATCAGCTGATTGTGGAGCAGCGCTCCACGGCTGAGAACGGTGAGATTGTCGTAGCGCTTCTGGACGACTCCGCTACGGTCAAGCGTTTTTATAAGGAAAAAGGCCATTACCGCCTTCAGCCGGAAAATGATGCCATGGATCCCATTATTACGGATCATGTGGAGATATTAGGAAAAGTGATCGGCCTGATACGGATGATGTAAGAACAGATGACGGAACGCAGGAATAAAAAAGCTGTGAAAGGATACGGCTGCATTGGCTAGACCATATCCCTTCACAGCTTTTTTTAAAGCTCATTTACATCCACAAAGGTTTTTCCGTCCCTCCAGATCCGCTCCAGATCGTAGAACAGACGGTCTTCCCTGCAGAATATGTGGACAATTACATCGCGGTAATCCAAGAGGATCCAGTTTGCGCTCTGGTACCCTTCAACTTGGCGGCATTCACAGCCTGCCCTTCCCAGTACCTCCTGCACGTTGTCAGCCATGGCCTGGACCTGATTGGGGTTGCTTCCGTCCGCGATGATAAAGTAATCAGCAATCACGGTCACGGATGAGATATCAATCACCTTGATATCCGATCCCTTCTTGTCACTGAGCGCTTGATACGCCAGCTTCACCATTTCCTTCGCGTTCATCAGGGTCTCCTTTCTTGTTCAGCATTTTTGAAAAGTATTCATAGGCTTCCCGTGTCATAGGATCCACGGATCCGCCCTTTTTCTCCAGATAGGACAGGGTTCCGGCGAGAATGGCGTACATGGTCTCATCCAAATCTTCGTAAGCCATGCGGCGGATTTGGGGCAGGTTTTCCGCCTTGTAGCGCCGGGGTTCAATATAATCGGCAATGTAGAGAATCTTGTCCAGCATGCCCATGTTCGGCTTCCCCGTAGTATGGCAGCGGATAGCATCCAGTATCTCCGGATCCTGGATTCCGTATTTATACTCTGCCAGCCAAGCGCCGTACTTGGCGTGAAGCACCGGAAGGGTCTTGTACTCCGCGTCCGTCACGGGAATCTTGTGCTTTAGGCACTTTTTCAGAATAATTTCATCGGAAAAACGTTTCCCGCAGTCGTGGAGCAGGCCTGCCAGCTCTGCTTTTCCCATATCATATCCATAGCGCATAGCCAGATTCATGCAGGTAAAGGACACGCTGAGGGTATGTTCGTAGCGCTGGGGCGCTAATTTAGATCGCAGTCTCCTGCGCAGCATCATAATCTGTGTATATTGATTTTCCATCACATTCACTCCTCTTTGCAGGCCTTGGCATTCCGGTAAAGGCCCCGCGCTGTAATGTATTGGACCACTGGCGAAGGAACCCAGTCATCGATGGGTCTGCCATCAGCCGCGGCCTTTCGTATCTCCTCCGAAGAAACTTCCATCTCATGAAAATGGAGCTTATGAATTCTGGCCCCGTATTTCTCCCGCAGCCGGCAGATCTGCTGCTCCAGGCTGGGATGATCCTGCTCATACGGACGAACCGCAACCAGGAGGACTGCCAGGGCCATGACCATTTCCGGATGATACCAGCTCTCTATCTCGTAAAGAGAGTCCGCCCCAATAATAAAGTAAAACCGGTCTCCGGGGAATTCTTTGGAAAGAAGGGACAATGTCTTGGCGGTGTATGTGTTTCCTTCCCGTCTGAGCTCAAAATCCGAGCAAACAAACCCCGGGATGCCGCGGACTGCCAGGGATACCATTTCCCGCCTGATCTCTCCCGCAGTGACAGGGTGATCTTTCTTGTGGGGGGGATGATTGGAAGGCATAAACCACACGGCATCCAGATGAAACTGTTCATATGCCTGGCGGCCCAGCGCCAAATGCGCCTTGTGGATCGGATCAAACGTTCCGCCCAGAATTCCAATGTCTGCCACAGATGCTGCTCCTCCTCTCACGGAAAATTTATATTGTGGTTCGTTTCTGAGATATAGTTTACATAAAAATATTATGTAAACCATACCGGTACAAATTGCCCAAGCGCGCCTGCCGGTTCCGGAAGACGCTTACTTCGGCAGCTCGATCTTCCGCTTTGCCTCCTGCTTGGCGGGACGGTAAAGCACAATTTTGCGGCCTATAACCTGTACCACTTCTGCGTGGGTGCGCTCCGCCAGCACCTCCGCGATGGAGCCTCCGTCATCCAGGCAGCTTTTTAAAACAGAAATTTTTATAAGCTCCCTTGCCTCCAGTGCTTCATCCACTGCCTGGGTCACCTCCGGTGTCAGGCTGGACTTGCCGATCTGGAATATGGGGTCAATTTTCATTGCCAGTCCCTTTAAATAGGATCTCTGCTTACTGGTCATTTTTTATTCTCCTTGCCGTTTCGGACACTTTATTTATAATAATCAAACTCCAGGCCGTACATCCGCACGGTGTCTCCGTCCTGTATTCCTTCTTTTTCTAAATCATCCAGGATTCCGGTATTTTTGAGGAATTTCTGGAAAAACTCAAATCCTTTCTCCGAATCCAAATTGGTATAGCCAAGCATCTTTTCAATGCGCGGCCCCTCTACAACATATGCCCCATCGTCCGCACGGGATACGGTGTAGGGAAGATTCTTGTCTCCCGCATACTGAACCTCAAATTCCTTTTCAAATACGACCGGTGTGGTGTCAACGGTACCCAGCAGCTTATGAATATGCCACAGAAGTTCTTTCACTCCCTGGCCGCTGGCCGCGGAGATAGAAAACACCTGGATTCCCTGGGGTTCAAATTCTTTTCTCAGCCGGTTCAGGATTTCATCGGCCTCCTCGGGGGTTCCCGCCGCATCCATCTTGTTGGCGGCGATGACCTGGGGGCGTTCTAAAAGCCCGGGATTGTAGGCCAGAAGCTCCTCGGTAATGGTTCGGATATCCTCCACAGGATCCCGGCCTTCCACGGAGGCCGCATCCACCACATGAACGAGAACCTTGGTCCGCTCAATATGGCGCAGGAAAGCGTGTCCAAGGCCCACACCCTGGCTGGCGCCCTCGATCAGTCCGGGAATGTCGGCCATGACAAATCCGGCCCCGTCTCCCAGATCCACGACGCCCAGGTGCGGATTGATGGTGGTAAAGTGGTAATTGGCGATCTGCGGCCTGGCATTGCTCACACGGGACAAAAGGGTGGATTTTCCTACATTTGGGAATCCCACCAGGCCCACATCCGCAATGACTTTCAGCTCCAGCTGAACCCAAAGCTCCCCGCCGGGCTGTCCGGGCTGTGCATACTTGGGAACCTGCATGGTGGAAGTGGCAAAGTGCATATTTCCTAAGCCGCCCTTGCCGCCCTTTAAAATCACCTCCCGGGAGTTCTCACCTGACATGTCAGCGATGACCTTGCCGGACTCGAAATCCTTAATCACCGTTCCCTCCGGAACCTTGATGATCAAATCAGCGCCGTCTGCCCCATGGCAGCGGCGTCTGCCGCCGGGCTCCCCGTCCTTTGCCACATATTTGCGGACATGGCGGAAATCGGAAAGGGTGTTTTTCCCCTTATCCACCTGGAAAATAATATCTCCGCCCCGTCCTCCGTCTCCCCCGTCGGGACCGCCGCTGGGGACATAAAGCTCCCGGCGGAAGGACACGTGGCCATCCCCTCCTTTGCCGGATTTAATAAAAATTTTTGCGTTATCGGCAAACATACACGGACCTCCATAAAGGTAAAAAAGGCTCCATACACTGCGTATGGAGCCCTCGGAAATTATTCGTTGATTGCTCTGGGATATACAGAAACCTGCTTTCTGTCTCTTCCCTTTCTCTCAAACTTAACAACTCCGTCTACTAAAGCAAACAAGGTATCATCGCCACCCCTGCCTACGTTGTTGCCGGGATGGATGTGGGTGCCGCGCTGTCTGTACAGGATGTTTCCTGCCAGAACAAACTGGCCGTCAGCTCTCTTGGCTCCCAGTCTCTTGGACTCGGAATCTCTGCCGTTCTTTGTGGAACCAACACCCTTTTTATGAGCAAATAACTGAAGGTTCATCGTCAACATGTCTTACACCTCCTCAAAACGGATGATAATATAGGATTTCCCATAATCTCTCTCAATATTCTGAAGTCCCAGCACAAGAGAGTTTATGAGCAGTTTCGACTCAGGGCTGATCTGTGAGGTGAAACGGAAGGAAAACTGCACATCCTCCTGTCCTGCTTCCCCCTCAAAGGAATCTTCCGTAAACGCTTCCACTGAGTTATAGAAATTAACAGCAAGCGCGGAAACACCGGCGCAGATAATATCCTCTCCCGCCTCGGCCCATCCCGCATGCCCTTTGATCTCTATCCCGCGGTAAGAAACATCCCCCGAATCACCGGAATCTTGAAACACTGTGGCTGTGATCATGGTTATGCGTTGATCTTGTCAATCTTAACCTGCGTATAGAGCTGTCTGTGGCCGTTCTTCTTGTGATAGCCAGTCTTTCTCTTATACTTGTAAACGATCACTTTCTTGCCCTTGCCTTCCTTCTCAACTGTAGCTGTTACAGTTGCGCCGGCTACGGTGGGGCATCCAATCTGCAGTTCGCCGTTGTTCACTGCCAGTACCTGGTCGAATGTTACGGTCTCGCCTGCGTCAACGCCCAGCTTCTCTACCTTAATGACATCGCCTTCTTCTACCTTGTACTGCTTTCCGCCTGTTGCAATAATCGCGTACATTAAAAGGCACCTCCTATTATCATTACTCGCCAGCTTCGGCGGCCCGCCTGCCAGAACCCACATACGTACGGCCCTGAAAATAGGCAGACTCTTAGAAACCCCGCTGTGCGGCATACTTTGTTATAATACCATCCCGTCCCGGGAATGTCAACCAGAATTTTCAACTTTTTACGCAACTTTTTTACCGCTTTTTTACCCGATCTTCTCGATATCGCGCACATCCGTGAGCTCCAGGTACTGTCCTTCCTCCACCGTGATGACGGTCGGCTCAATGAAGCGGCCATATGCGTCAATGTAATCGTAGTAATAGCGCACATCATTGTAGAGGGCGTAGCTCCCTCCCTCCGCGGTGAGGGCTGTAAGCCGATAGGTGCCTGGTTCGATGTCGCGTCCGGCCTTGTACATGCCGCTCACGCCCGGCTCGATATCCGCTTGATCCGCGGCCACAGCCCAGCCGTCGTGGAGCACCAGATGCTGGCCGTTGTAGAGAGTGACGAGCCCGTGGTGCTGGAAACGCAGGACGGCAATCCGGCGTTCGTCCGTATCATCCTTGTAGAGGGTAAGATTGCAGTAGGAATAGGTGTTGTCCCCGGAGGTGTCCTCGGTAAAAAACGCGTATTCCCCTGCGGGAATATCTGTTCCGACTACGTAGCTGCCGCTGCCGTAATAAGTCTCCTGTGCAGCCGCAGGAAATGCCGCTGCGTTTGTCAGGATCAAACCCAGGGCGGCGGCGCCGATTCTCTTTTTCCATGCTCTGTTTCTATATCGCAAAAGGGTACCCTCCTTACTTTCTTTAATAAAAAGGATACCCCAAAGACGGCTTACGGTCAATGCTTGTCACTGTTTTTTCACATTTACCGCTAGACTGTGCGGTCAAAAAGAGGCAGTCTGCCCCCCTCGCTACTGCCTCCTCCACGTACTCGGCGAGAACAGCACCAGTACCGGGAAGAGCTCCAGACGGCCGGCCAGCATATCAAAAATAAGCACCAGTTTTGACAGGTAGGACATCATGGAAAAATTCGATGTGGGACCTACGACGGAAAAGCCCGGTCCTACATTGTTAAAATTAGTAGCTACTGCGGAGAAAGTAGTCATAAAGTCAAAGTTATCCAGGCTCACCACCAGGATAGACAGGAAAAATATAAAAAAGTAAATGATGACGTATGAGTTTAGGTTTCTCAGCGTGTTGGGGGATAAAACCTTCCCCTCATATTTGATTACCTTTACGCTCCGCGGATGGATGACGGAAGCCAGCTCCCGCATTGCCACCTTAAATGCGATCATAACCCGGGATACCTTCATTCCTCCGCCTGTGCTTCCGGCGCAGGCTCCGACCAGCATAAGAAGCAGAAGGACACATTTTGAAAATTCAGGCCATTTGTCAAAATCAACTGTGGAATATCCCGTGGTGGTAATGATGGAGGCCACCTGGAAGAGCACATGGTGGACGGCCTGGAACAAGGAGGAAAAGCCTCCCCGGACATTTATGGTGATGAGGATAACCGCCGCGGCTATGATGCCCAGATATCCCCGCATCTCCTCGCAGCGCAGGGCATCCATCGGCTTCTTGGCCAGGAAGAGATAATATACATTAAAATTTATACCGAACAGGATCATGAACACGGATATTACCGCCTGCTGATAGATGGTATAATCCGCCTGGCCGGAATTCAGGCAGGAAAATCCGCCGGTTCCGGCTGTGCCGAAGGTCATGCACAGCGTGTCGAAAACCGGCATTCTTCCTGCCAGGAGAAGAAGGATCATAACCACGGTCATAGCGCCGTAAATAATATAGAGCAGCTTGGCCGTGAGCCCGATCTTGGGCACAAGCTTTCCTACAGAGGGACCGGGACTCTCCGCGCGCATAATGTGCATGTTGTAGTCTCCCGCCATAGGAAGAATCGCCAGAATAAAGACAAGAATTCCCATGCCGCCGATCCAGTGGGCGAAGCTGCGCCACATCCGGGTGGCATGGCTTAAGTCCTCCACCTTTGGGACAATGCTGGACCCGGTTGTGGTAAAGCCGGAGACAATTTCAAACATGGCGTCAATAAAATGGGGGATTTCCCCTGTGAGCACAAAGGGCGTGCAGCCGAATATACTGAGCACAAGCCAGCCAAGGGAGACAGAGACGAATCCCTCCCTGGCAAAAAACATCTTGGTTTTCGGCTTCTTGATTGTGCCGAGGAAACCGAGAAGAAAGCTTACCAGGGCCACTCCGGCGTAGCACAGTCCCACCCGGGTTTCCCCATATACCGCTGCCGTGAGGATGGGAACCAGCATGAGAATTCCCTCTGTCTTCAGGATCCATCCAAGCATATAGAGAATAATACCGTAATTCATATATTCATCCGCCTTTTACCGCAAAATATCCTTCAGGTCATTGAGGCCCGTGTGTGTGGTAACGACAATCACCGTGTCCCCTGCCTCGATAACATCCTGGCCTCTGGGAATAATCGCCTTCCCGTTCCGGTTGATGCAGGCAATCAGGAGATTCCGCTTGAGCTCCAGCTTCTCCAGCGGAATGCCAAGAAACGGTACATTTGATTTTACACGGAACTCCAAAGCCTCCGCCTTTTCCGCCACAATCTTGTACATAGTCTCCACATTGCTTCCCATGGAGTTCTGCATGGCGCGCACGTACTGGAGGATGATATCCGCGGTGATCATCTTCGGGGAGATCACGCTGCCGAGCTCCAGGGAATCAATCACATTTCCAAAGGTGATCCGGTTTACCTTGGTAATCAGCTTGGCTTTGGACTGGCTGGCCGCATAGAGGGACAGCATAATATTTTCTTCGTCAAAGCCGGTTAATGAGGCAAATGCCTCTGTCTGCCGGATGCCCTCCTCAATGAGAAGCTGCTGGTCTGTGCCGTCCCCGCAGATAATCATGGCGTGGGGAAGAAGCTCACTCAGTTCATTGCATCGTTCCTCATCCTGCTCAATAATCTTAATCTTGATTTTCGAATCTGCCAGCGCTTTGGCCAGATAGTAAGTGATCCGGCCGCCGCCTACAAGCATAGCGGTTTTCACCGCATTATTTTCAATGCCCGCTTTTTTGAAAAATTCGGAGCGGGATCCTCTCGGACCGATGAAGGAAAGCTTGTCTCCGGACTGGATGACGAAATTTCCGTCAGGGATGACCACTTCCTCACCACGCTCCACAGCACAGATCAGCACATTGGATTTCAAGCGGTTATTTACATCCATAACCCGCATGTGGTTCAGCACGGAGGTCTGGGGCACGATAAACTTTAAAAGCTCAATCCGGCCCTTCGCAAATGGCTCAATCTTGATTGCTGTGGGGAAGCGCAGCAGCCGTGAGATCTCGATGGCGGCGGCCAGCTCCGGGTTAATTGCAAGGGACAGGTTCAGCTCCTCCCGGATATAATTGATCTCCGCCGAATACTCGGGATTTCGTATTCTCGCGATGGTCTGGCAGTTTCCCGCTTTTTTAGCGATCAGGCAGCAGAGCATATTCAGCTCATCCGAGTTGGTAGTGGCGATCAGAAGATCCGCTTCCTTCACTCCCGCTTCCATCTGGATCTGATAAACGGCACCGTTTCCCGTCACGCACATGACGTCGATGGAGTCGGAAATCTCCTGGAGCGTATCCCCATCAATATCAATCAAGGTAATGTCATGGTTTTCCTTGCTAAGCTCCTCGGCCAGGGTCGTCCCTACCTTCCCGCAGCCCACAATTATGATTTTCATGGCTTTTGTTTTTTATCTCCTTTCATGCCTTTCGCTGTTCGTATAATGGTTTTCTTACCTTTTTTCGTGTGATTTCCACAAGCCCCAGCCGCGTCATATCTACCAGGGACGCTTTGACCGGATCTTTCCGCAGAAGGCCTCCCAGAAAACGCAGGAGCTCCTCCTTGTCCTCTTTTGTGTCCATGTCAATGAAGTCCACCAGGATGATTCCCGACAGATTGCGCAGCCGCAGCTGACGGGCAATCTCCTGGGCCGCTTCCCTGTTGATACGAAAAATAGTCTCCCGCATGGGCTTTTTTCCGGAATATTTTCCTGTATTCACATCAATGACCACCATGGCCTCCGTGGGCTCGATGACAAGATAGCCTCCGGATTTCAGCCAGACCCGCTTCTCTGTAGCTCGTTCAAGTACCGTATCCAGACTGTAAAGCTTGACCAGGGGGAGAAGGGGATCCTGGTAGAGGGTCAATTTGTCCGTTCGCTTATTCTGAGCGAGATAAGCAGCAAGTGTTTCATAAATCCAGGGCTGATCCGTGACAATCTCCCGTTCCTCCTCTTCCGCCATATCCCGCAGTCCTTCAACGAACGACGGCAAAGATGCGTAAAGGAGGCTGTAGCAGGTGCGGCTTGTCCAGGCGTTTTTTAAGGCTTCATACTGCTCTATCAGCATCCGATATTCCCGGATTACGGCTTGAACCGGGGCCTGGGCCGCATTGGTGCGGACAATCACGCCCAGCTGCTGTCCCAGTGCGGCCTGAACACGTTCCGGCGGCTCCTCGCCGTCTATAGCTGTCCCGGCCGCCTCCTCTTTCATAACCTCTTTAAAAGCGGCCTGAAGTGATTCCCGCGCCGAGGAATCTGTGATCTTAGAGGAAATCCCGATGCCTGGCCGCCCGTCCGTGACCACGCAGTAGCGTCCCGGCAGGGAAATACTGCCGCTCAGCACAGGGGCTTTTGTCTTCACCTCGTCCCGGACTACCTGCACAACGATCTCATCTCCCGGCTTCAGCTGCGGCCTTGGCGCGGATACAAAATGGTGATTCATGTTTTCCGCCAGGCTGTAGTATCCCGCTGTCCCCGGCGCAATATCCACGAAAGCGGCCTGGATGCTCGGTACCAGTTTCTGTACCTTTCCAATGTAAATATTGTTCAGCCGGGAGGGATGCTCCTTTGACTCTAAAGTCATCTGCACCACCCGTCCTTCGGAGAGGAGGGCGGTGCAGATCTTGTTTTCCAAATACGTTATAATCAGCTTGTCCATCACGCAATATCCTGTCCCAACGCTTCCAGGGGCTGGAAGCAGTGCTTCCCCTCCTCCCTCTCATTTTCGGACGCCAGGTCCGCATAGACCTCCTCTCGCTGGTACATATGGGCAAAAGGCGGCTGTTCCATCCTCAGACTTTGATAGAATGCGTCAAGTACCTGCTGGGGCTTTACATTTGCCAAACTTCCTGCGGAGACCTTCATGAAAAGTGCGGGGGTTTCACCGGACCGGGCATGGATTTCATAGACCAAAGGCTTTAAATCCACCTGAGCCATCCCCTTTTTCGTCTTTTTATCTATCAAAACCGCCGGAGCATCAAAGAGGGCTGCCGCCCGGGCAAACCAATCTTCCGCAGTCTCTCCCTCCGGCTCGTATCCGGGGCGGAAAACGACTGTGTAGTCCGCGGCTGCCACCAAGGACATGGCGGCTTTGGAATCATCCGGGAGAAGTCTCCAGCTCTCCACGGCAAACCCCTCGGTCATCACGGTGTTTAACCGCTCCACCATCGCAGCGGAGCTCTCCGTGGAGTTTACCTCGATATCCACATATTCCCCTTGGCTGGTAACGCCCACCCCAAGGGGGGAAGCAAATGACATGATCTGATGCGGACTGAAGCCGCCGCTGTAACAGATGTCCACGCCGGCCCTGCGCATGGCCTTCTGGAAATAGCGCATCACGTCCAGATGGCCGATAAATTTCATGGGGCCGTATTTTTTGAATTTAATCCGTATTTTCATGACTGTCCTCCCTGTGAGGCCTGGGACCGGCGGGGCTCAAAGCAGACGCCGCTGCCGTACTCCAGCGCTCCGCAGCCCGCGCACGCCTGGCGGCAGTTGGGTGTCACGCGGCCGGCAAGGGCATTTTCCCATTCTCTCTTTAAAAATGCCTTGGAGACGCCCGCGTCGATGAAATCCCAGGGGAATATCTCGTCCAGGGAGCGCTCCCTGGAGGTATAGAAGGATAAATCCACGCCGCAGGCGTCAAACGCCTCCATCCACGCCTCATTTTTAAAATGCTCGGACCAGGAGTCATAGAGAGCGCCCCTGCGGTATGCCTCCTCAATCACCGGCGCCACCCGCCGGTCACCCCGGGCAAGCACGCCCTCTAAGACGGTGAGCTCGGCCTCATGCCAGTTGTACTTCAGGCTTTTGAAATTCTTCATTTCCCGGAATTTGCTCCGGACAATGTTCGCCCGCTCAATAAATTCTTCCTTGGTGCACATGCGCGCCCATTGGAAGGGGGTAAAAGGCTTGGGCACAAAGAAGGAGGAGCTTGCCACGATCTGCACCTTCCCCTTTCTCTGGTCCTTGGGAATCTCATAGTAGGCCTCGGCAATCTTTTCCGAGAGAAGGGCGATCCCCTCCATGTCCTCCCGGGTCTCCGTGGGCTGACCCAGCATAAAGTAGAGCTTTACGCGGTTCCAGCCGGCCGCGAAGGCGTCCCGTGCCCCTTTGAGGATGACTTCCTCGGTCAGGCCCTTGTTGATCACATCCCGCAGGCGCTGGGAGCCGGCCTCCGGCGCGAAAGTGATGCTGCTCTTCTTCACATCCTGCACCTTCCGCATCACGTCCAGAGAAAAGGCGTCGATGCGCAGGGACGGCAGGGAGATATTGACCCCCTTGCCGTGAAAGGTGTCGATGAGGAAATTCACCAGCTCCTCCAGATGACTGTAATCGCTGGAGCTTAGGGAACTCAATGAAATCTCCTCGTGGCCTGTGCTGGTGAGCATGTCCACCGCGTATTTTTTCAGGTATTCCAGGCTGTGCTCCCGCAGAGGCCGGTAGATATTTCCCGCCTGGCAGAACCGGCAGCCCCGGATGCAGCCCCTCTGAATCTCCAGAACCACCCGGTCCTGGGTGGCTTTGATAAAGGGAACCAGGGGCTTCTCAATATAGCCCACGCTGTCCATATCCTTCACAAGCTCCTTGGACACGCGTTCGGGTGCATGGGGATTGTTGGGCGTAAAGGAAGCAATGGTGCCGTCCGCCTTGTAGGCCACATCGTAAAAGGCGGGCACATAGATGCCGGGGATTTGGGCAGCCATTTCCAGGAACGCTTTGCGGCTTCCCCCGGCTTTTTTGTTCTCTATAAAACGGTCCATTAAATCAAAATAGACCGTCTCTCCTTCTCCTATATAAAATAAATCAAAAAACGGTGCCAGGGGCTCCGGATTGTAGGCGCAGGGCCCTCCGCCGATGACAATGGGATCCTCCTCGGTGCGGTCCGCCGCATGGAGGGGAATCTGTGACAAATCCAGAACCTGGAGCACATTGGTGTAGCACATCTCGTACTGGAGCGTGATGCCCAGAAAATCAAAGTTCTTCACCGGTTCCTGGGACTCCAGGGTGAAGAGCGGAATATGCTTTTCCCGCATAATGGCATCCAGATCCACCCAGGGGCTGTATACCCGCTCACAGCAGATGTCTTCCCGCTTGTTGAACATGGAGTAGAGAATCTGCATCCCCAGGTGGGAGGAGCCGATTTCGTAAACGTCCGGGAACGAAAAGGCAAATCGTACGTTTACCTTTTTCGGATCCTTGATGACCTCGTTGACCTCGCAGCCGATGTAGCGGCCGGGCTCCTGGATACTCAGTAAAATTTCGTCGCTTAATGCTAGTTTCTTCATAGATTTAAAAAGTTTTTATTGTGCAGATTGCACAATATCAAATTTCTCCTTTTGGGGCTTTTCAGGGCTGGCCGAGGGCCAAAACTGCAGCCGATTTTTGCTCTGCATTTAGGACGAATGCGTTATGGTCCTGCCCTAACTGTCTATCAATATAAATGGTATTTGCGGTAAAGTCAATATTTTTCCGCAGATGAAAAGGCGGCCCTTTTTCTTAAATCGCTTTAGAAATATAAAAACAGACGTTCCTGCGAATAATAATTTTATCCGTCCCTATAAATCAGCGTTTTTATCAGTAATATCATTGACTTTTTAACTGATATTTCATATACTGTAATAAAAGAGGTGATGTTTATGAGTTCTATCAGAAGTGCAATTGAGAACACAATTCCTATCTCCCTGTTCAACCGCGGTCTGGCAGGTAAAATTTTTGACGAAGTAAAACGTTATGGCGCAAAGGTTGTCATGAAAAATAACACACCGGAATGCGTCCTCCTCTCACCGGATGAATATATCCGGCTTTTAGATGAAGTCAATGACGCGCGCCTTCTTGCTTCTGCTGCCGAGCGTATGTCTCATTTTAATCCTGCCGCCTTAATCTCCCAGGAACAGGTGGATCAGGAATTGGGCTTCACTCCGTCCGATTATGAAAACACGGACGATATTGAATTTGAATGAGCTGGAATGTAAAGTACCTTCCGGAAGCGCTGGATGATTTCCGGAAGCTGGATGGGAGCCAAAAAATCCTTGTCCGCAAGGCAATCCAAAAAGTCTGCCAGAATCCCCTTCCCGAAACAGAAGGCGGCTATGGAAAACTCCTGGGAAATAAAAGCAGCACGAATCTCACCGGCTTCTTAAAAATCAAACTCAGAGGTGCTGGTTTACGCATTGTGTATCAGCTTATCCGTCAAGGTGATTACATGTTGGTAATCGTCATAGGTGTGCGCGAAGATGAAGAAGTGTATGAAATCGCCCAAAAGAGGATTTCCAAGCACAATTTATAATGGAAGTATGGAAAATGCTGCCGCTCCTTTCGGACAGAAAAGAGGCCCCGCGGATTGCTCTGCGAGAGCCTCTGTATTTTTGCTGCTTGCGACAAAGAGGAAAGGGCTAGTTGAGCGCCCTCAGCTTTGCAATGTCCTCATCCGTACGGTTTCCGTGAATGACAATATTGGAAAGCGCCTTTTCAATTTCAGCAAACTCGCTTTCCGTCAGGGCAATTTCTGCCGCTCCGAAATTTTCTTTTAAGCGGTCTTCTTTCCTCATGCCGGGGATGGGAACAACAAAACTGTACTTGTGCAGCATCCACGCGAGGGAAATCTGCGAGGGGGTTGCGTGTTTCTGCTCTGCGAATGTCTGCAGCATGGCTAACAGCAGCTGATTGGCCTCTACATTCTCCGGCGCAAAGCGGGTAATCACACGGCGCACATCATCCCCGGCATAGATGTCCGTTTTCTGATATTTGCCGCTCAAAAAGCCGCTTGCCATAGGGGAAAACGCCACAAAGCCAATTCCCAGTTCTTCGCAGGCGGGAATGATCTCTTTTTCAAACATTCTCTCCATCATGGAATACTCGCTCTGTACGGCGGAAAGGGGCGTCACCGCGTTGGCCCGCCGAATTTCTTTTGCGGTCGTCATGGACTGCCCCCAGCCGCGGATTTTTCCCTTTTGAATGAGCTTCCCCATAATCCCGGCCACTTCTTCCGGGGGGACGCCTGCCTCGTTCCGGTGCTGGTAATAGACATCCACATAGTCGGTCCGAAGGCGCTTCAGGGAGGCGTCGAGGCGGTTTTCTATTTGCTGTTCAAGGTTTTCGCTGCTGTATAAATGCAGTTTGGTGGCAATCGTGACTTTACCGCGGATGGGGGCCAGAGCCTCGCCCACCAGTTCCTCATTGGCCCCCGCTCCGTAGCTTTCCGCGGTAGAAATTTGCGACGCCGATGGCGCGGATTTTTCCCTCCCGATAAAGCTCCTCCATGGCCCGCCATGCGCCGTACACATCGCCGTAGGGCTGATGGATCAGGTACAGATCCAGATAGTCCAGCCCCAGCTTTTTCATGGAAACGGCAAAAGCCTTCTTTGCCCCTTCATAGGAAGCGTGGTCTGCCCAGAGCTTTGTGGTGATAAATAAATCCTCCCGCTTCACGATTCTCCTGTCAATGGCTTCCCGAATCGCCGCGCCCACCGCTTCCTCATTCATGTAAAGGGCCGCTGTGTCAATCAGCCGATATCCGGTCTGAATCGCTTCCAGAACAGCCTATGATGGCCTATGATGGATGAAACAAAGCTTATGAGTAGCAGTTCAGGACTGTTACAATTATGATACGGAAGGGAATCTGATATGGAAATTCGTGTACTCCGCTATTTTTTAGCCGTGGCCAGGGAAGGAAACATTACCGGCGCGGCCAACTCCCTGCATTTATCGCAGCCCACGCTGTCCCGGCAGATAAAGGATCTGGAGGAAGAACTGGGAAAGCCGCTTCTCGTCCGCAAAAGCCATCGGGTCGCTCTCACGCCGGAAGGCGTCCTGTTCCGGAAGCGGGCGGAGGAAATTATTTCCATGGTTGATAAGACGGAAGCGGAATTTTCCGCCATGCAGAACACGATAAGCGGCGATATTTACATTGGAGGAGGAGAAACCCAGGCAATTCGGCAGATCGCGGCAATCCTGCGGAACCTGCGGGAATCCTATCCGGAAATTCATTATCATCTCTACAGCGGAAATGCCGAGGATGTGACGGAGCGCCTGGACAAAGGACTCTTGGATTTCGGCATCCTGATCCAGCCCGCGGATCTCACCAAGTACGATTCTCTCAATCTTCCGGCAAAAGATATCTGGGGAGTTGTCATGCGAAAGGATAGTCCTCTGGCAGAAAAAGAATTTATTGAAAAAGAAGATTTGCTGCATGTGCCGTTGATTTGTTCCAGGCAGGCCCTCTCCCCGCATCTGACGAGAAATGAGTTTGCTGCCTGGTTTGGAGATGCGTTTGAAGAACTGAATGTGGTGACCACTTTTAATCTGGTCTATAATGCCGCGATCATGGTCGAGGCCGGGATCGGGTACGCCGTCACGATTGATAAGCTGACGGACACCGGAAAGGACAGCAGCCTGTGCTTCCGCCCTCTTAAGCCCAGGCTGGAATCGGGGCTTAATATCATATGGAAAAAATACCAGGTGTTTTCTCCGGCGGCCGAGCTTTTTTTGAATGCGCTGAAAGAAGAACTGTCCGTATAGCTTCTATGGCCCATCTGCATTATGAAGCTGACTCACCGCTTTTTAAATGCATCAACCAATCAAAACCCGTTTCCCCTGGAACACAAAACCGTAGCTGCGGATGCGCTCCGGGGCGATTCCGCGAGATACAAGCGCGGCGGCATACTGCTTTTTCTCGACCTGGCGGAGCGCGGCCTGCACCGTGTCCTGAAGCGTCCCCTCATCTTCCGGATCATGCACCTTAAATTCTAAAATAATCGCGTCATCCTCTTTCAGCCTTTTGGGCTCCAGCATCACGTCATACCGTCCAAATCCGCTCTCCCGGTTGGAGGTGATCACATACCGGTCCTGCAAATCTACCATAAGCCCCAGGACAAACCCGTGATAGAAGTGCTCCGGTTCTTCTTCCGACGGTTTCCTCCCCGTATCGAAATAGCTGAACGTATCCCGCGCCACACGCTCGTAAGAAAGCGCCTTTAAATACCCGCTGGCCAAGAGCAGGCTCCAGATGGCCTCTTCATTGCCGTCCAGTTGGTTATATACGATCTGTTCGTCTATCGGCGTCCGGACGCTCTCCCCCCTAAGCAGCCGTTCGAAATCCTCCTTAATTCCCCGGCTTCCCTCCCGTATCCGTTTGCTCACCAGGCTGTTGGAGCTTGTATTCGCCCAATACGTTGTGTAAACCCCCGTATCCAGAAAATTCAAAATAGACCACGGATTATAAATGCCCCTGTGGTTTCCGAAAATGAAGCCGTCATACCATTTCTTAACCTGCTGCATTTCCTTCCCCCGCCCGCACTCCTCCAGGCTCTCGAATACCTCCTTCTCCGTAAAGCCAAAGGACTCGGCATATTCGTCCGATGTGGCGGTCACTGCCTTCAGAATTATTCAGATCAGAAAAGATGGATTCCCGGCTGACCCGCGTGATTCCCGTCATAATCGCGCGCTCCCACAAGAGTCTGTCAAAAATCCTCCGGCGGGACACTGTAAACCGCATCAATAAAAAACTGTCCCGTCCCCGCCTGCTCTCCCAGCGCATCCCGGCAGTCCAAATCGTTAAAATGCCACCATTCGGAGGCCAGGGGCGACATTCCGGCTTCCGTACAATAGCGCTGAAGCAGTGAGGCCGCCGGCGTCATGGTTTGGGCCGGCGCCGCCGTCTTCCACGCCTCCCTGTCCCCGGAGGAGATCGGATTTTCAAAGCAGACGGCCGCCGCGCTCAGCTCATGCATGGGGCTGGGCATCTCGTATTCCGCGGCGTCGGTAATCCTGCTGTACACGTAGCTGCCGGATCGGCTCTCTTCCCGCCCCGTCACGGCTCCGAGGCTTACGTCAATGGCATATCCCCTCTGGTGGTTGGAAATCCTCGTGGCGACAAACCAGCCCTCGGACCAGGGGCCCCGGTTGACGCCTTCCAGAACCTCTGCGTCTGCCGCCATCAGGGCCTCAAGGCTGGCTGCGATTCTTCTCTGCACCTCATAAGGGCGGAATGCCTCATAGATAATCAGGGTGTTCCCATCCTCCGCCGCGCTCTGCTGGGCCTTCCCAATCTTTTTCGCCATCTCATAGAGGACGGGGACAATAAATTCCTCCCTCTCAAGGCGCGGGTTCCAGCCGTAAGCCTGATACAGCACCTCCCCTGTAAGCCCGGGGATTGCCTTGCCGGAGGAGCGCAGCAGGGAGGCCTTGGCGTTATCCACCCGGTACACTATGGACGGAAGCAGATCCGGCAGATTTACCATGCAATACCGGTGCATCACCCAGCCCCGCATCCCGTCGGCTTCCACCAGCCACCAGTTTCCGGCCTCCCTGCATATGCGAAACCCGTCTCCCGGCGCCAGGACGGCCAAAATCTCCCCGTTTTCATCCGTTTCCCCGTACAGGCCCACCGGGACGGAGGCATATCCGCTGGATCCGGATACCGGGAGCTCAAATATTCCATTTGTTTCCAGATAGTTAATCTCTTCTTCTTCCTCTTCCAGCTCGATTTCAATCACCTGGTTTGCTGTGGCTTCCGAATGGGAAGAAGCGGGGACGGCCGCCCTGCTCTCCTGCTTCTGCGGCGGAAATTTCTGCGGAGAAAACCGGTCGTGCTTCTCCATGGATAAAACGAAAAAGCCCAGGACTCCTAGGGCCGCCAGGGCAAGCGCGCAGACAATAAGGATGACTGCATTTCTTTTCTTTCTTCTCATTGCTTTTTGTCTCCATAGAATCCCTGCAAAATCGGTTCAATGACCGCCCGGAAATAGCGGTCCAGCTCCTCCGGCGTCTCTTTTCGCTTCCCGCGAATCCACCAGAGAACCATTTCCACAAAGCTGCCGGAAATATGGTTCAGCAAAAACGCCTGGGGCACATCCGCCCTTCCCGGACGGTTCCGGCCCGCAAACTGCATCCGAATCAGTTCGTCCAGGTTATTTTTAAAATACCGCATGAACAGCTCGCTGTTTTCTCCTGACAAAAGCCCCAGGATGTTCCCGTCGTTCTCCTGCAGATGCTGCAGAAGATGGCAGAATACGGACCGGGGGGCGGGCCCCTCCGAATACAGCCCGTGGGTGTGGGTGTAGTCCGCCATGCTGTCTATAATATGCCCGAACAGCTCCCGGCACAGCGCCTCCAGCAGGTTGTCCTTTGTCTCAAAGTGCGCATAAAAGGTTGTCCGTCCAATATTGGCCGCGTCGATGATTTCCTGCACCGTAATCCGGCTGTAGCTTTTTTTCTCCAGAAGATCGCCGAATGCTTTAAAAATAGCTGCCCTTGTTTTCTGCTGCCTTCTGTCCATTAAAGGCTCCTTTCCGTACAGATTTGGCAAAATATTCCGTAAAGAACATATGGTCTGAATTATCCATTGAAATTTTTTCTTCTGACTTCTACAATAAATTCAGAACAAGATGTTCGCTATCAGATCTATTGTACGGTAATTCCGGTCCTTTGTCAATGGCGGAGATGTCCGGGATGCCGTACCATTCGTATATAAGGGGAGGGACTATCATGGTAAAAAAACTCAATGACTTTCTGGCCGGGCTTCCCATGACAATCGTGGGGGGCGCCTTTCTGCTCATGGATTTGGCGCCGCACCTGGCGGATTATCCATAATCCCGGCATCAGCAAGATTTCATCCGCCCTTTTAATCAGCATCGCAATGTTTGCTGCTATCGCCATCGGGGATCTGTTTGCAGCCGGGGAGGTCGCTTTTATCATGGCCATCGGCGCGCTCCTGGAAGAAGCCACCACCAACCAGGCCAAGAAAGGCTTGAAAAAGCTCATCAGCCTGGCCCCGGCGATGGGGCGCAGACTGCGGGACGGCAGAGAGGAGATGGTCTCCGCGGAAGAAATTAAGAAGGGCGACCTTCTTAGGATTCTCCCCGGGGAAAGCATCCCGGTGGACGGAATCATTGCAGGCGGGGAAACCTCCGTTGACCAGTCGATTATGACCGGAGAATCCCTCCCCGTGGACAAGGGAATCGGCGATGAGGTATTCTGCGGAACCATCAACCGGTTCGGCTCCATCGATATCACCGCCACAAAGGTAGGGGAAGACAGCTCCCTGCAGAAGCTGATCCGCATGGTACAGGAGGCGGAGAATAAGCAGGCTCCCATGCAGCGCATCGCGGACCGCTGCGCGAGCTGGCTGGTGCCGGTGGCCCTTCTCATTGCCATCGCGGCCTATTTCGGGACGGGCAACATCGTAACCGCCGTCACGGTTCTGGTGGTTTTCTGCCCCTGCGCCCTGGTGCTGGCCACACCCACCGCTGTCATGGCCGCTATCGGGCAGGCCACCAAGCACGGCGTCATCATTAAATCCGGCGAGGCCCTGGAAAAAATGGGAAAGGTGGACACCCTTGCTTTTGACAAGACCGGCACCCTGACCTACGGCCGCCTGGATGTCAGCGATGTCCTGCCCTTTGACAGGACGGTCAGCCGGGAGCGCCTTCTCTCCCTCGCCGCCTCGGCCGAGGCAAAAAGCGAACACCCGCTGGGAAAGGCCATCACGGCCTGCGCGCGGGAAAGAGGGCTTCCTCTTGCGGAGGCCGCTGCCTTTCAGATGACCGCCGGACGCGGGATTTACGCGGAAGTAGAAAACCAGCCGATTCACTGCGGAAGCGAACAATTTTTGGAGGAAAACGGCATCCCTGTCCCCGATGAAATTCACTCTGCCCTGGAAACCCTGCGTCTCCAGGGGAAGGCTTCCATCCTGACGGCGCGGGAGCGCGTGTGCATCGGCATCATCGCCCTGGCCGATGTCCTCCGCCTGGAGGCGGCGGATATGGTATCCCGCCTGGCCGCCATGCACACCCGCACGGTGCTGCTCACCGGGGACAATCAGAAGACCGCCGATTATTTTGCTGAAAAAGTGGGTATATCGGAAGTGCGGGCAGAACTTCTGCCCGAAGAAAAGGTGAAGAATATTGAAGAACTGCAACGCGCGCGGCGCATCGTCTGCATGATCGGCGATGGGGTCAATGATGCCCCGGCCCTAAAAACCGCGGACGTCAGCGTGGCGATGGGAAGCATGGGGAGCGATATCGCGGTGGAGGCCGCCGACATTGCCTTAATGAGCGATGACATTTCCAAAATCCCGTATTTAAAACGGCTGTCCAACGCTACGGTAAAAACAATCAAATGCAGCATCGCCCTGTCCATGTGCATCAACTTTGCGGCCATCACGGCCTCCCTTTTTGAGCTGCTGACGCCTACTACCGGCGCCCTGGTGCACAATGCCGGCTCCTGCTTCGTGGTGCTCATCGCCGCGCTTTTGTATGACAGAAAATTTGAATGACCTGCATTGGAATGTGGGAAGGAGGCGCGGGCTTCTTTGACGCAAATTTCAGCAGACTGTGAAAGTCCGTAAGCCGCCGACATCCGTAAAACGGGTGCCGGCGGCTCTGCAGAATACGCCGATCTATCTGGACATGCGCAGCTTACCTGATCATGTAGGCCGCAACGATTTCGCCAATATACGCCGTATGCGCATCCCGATTTGCCATGCAGTATGTTCCATCAACATCCTGCGGATACATCTGCTCCCTTATATCTTTTGGAAGTTTTTCCAGTTCTTGTTTCTGTGAATACAAAATCCTGCATTCCAGAGTCAGCGGATATTCCCGGATCCCAGGCACATGTACCACTTCCGGCGGTTCCAAAGTCAAATGCGCTGCCGTTTCTTTATCAACATCACGCCCGGACTGCGTACCGCATATTTTTGC
This sequence comes from Candidatus Enterocloster excrementipullorum, assembly GCA_019119575.1. Lineage (GTDB taxonomy): Bacteria > Bacillota > Clostridia > Lachnospirales > Lachnospiraceae > Enterocloster > Enterocloster excrementipullorum. Next base: position 23,440 of record DWWT01000008.1, on the reverse strand, counting down.
TATCGATGGAATGATTCCATCTGCCGGAATACTGACAGTAAATTCCCCTGTCGCGTCAAGCTGTGCTTTTGTATAGCGGTGCTCCCGGACATATACGGTAAATGTGGGTCTCCCCCATACCGTGCCAAGCCCGCCCCATCCAATCACCATGCTGTTGAACTTTGTGTGTTTGGAATTCAGAAGGATGCCCTTTGGCAAGGCCTCTATAATTTTTTCCGAATATTCCGCAATATTGATTTTTTCTTTCATAGCAGCTCCTCCCGTCATTATTATAGTATTATCATATCATACGGCGTACCAATGTCAACGTATGGGGAATGTGCTGACGGCCTCCCCATAAGTTTTACGCAGCTTTGCGGACAGTTGGGGCAAGCACTACACGGTAGGCCAACAGGTGACCGTGTACTTGGACCCTGAGACCGGAAATGTTCAGGCCGCCCCCGACAGGCGCAGGGAGAGCGAACCTATCTGGGTCATCCTGATCCTGTCCTTTTTCCTGATTGGATTCTTCATGCATTTTTGCAGCTTTAACGGAATATTTGCCGCCTGAATTACTGAATGGATTTTCCAAGGTCATAGGCGGCCTTAAGTTCAGGCTTTCCGTTGATGTCGCCGGTATTCATATTCCCGCCGGCAAGTACATGGCCGAGATTTTTCCAGCGCAGATGCTCCATCAGGTGGTCATAATAGGTAAGCACGTCTTCAAATCCATGGCCTTCTGCGGCCATCAGCAGCGCGCAGGCCCGGTCATGCCCTCTGAGGAGATTGCCGTCTCCTTCCTCCAGAGCAAACAGGCGGTCAACGGCGGTCCTAAGCTGGCCGCTCATATTCCAGTAATAGAGCGGAGACGCCAGCACCATCACATCGCAGTCCTTTACCGCCGGATAAATCTGCGCCATATCATCCTTCTGCACGCAGGGACATTCTTTCCCGCTGTGCCCACCGAAGCACCCCTTGCAGCCGTGAATATCCATGCCGTCAAGGAAAAACTCCGTCACCGTATTTCCCGCGCTCTCTGCGCCCTCGGCAAATGCCTTTACAAGCATGGACGTGTTGCCTTTCCTGCGGGGACTTCCGTTCAGTATCACAATTTTCTTACCCACCGCAATCACTCCCTTCCTCTCAAATCTTTTCCGCTATACTGGCATGGAAAATACGACCGCATCGGCGTCCAGAATAGCAGGTGCTATCAAATTGAAATCGTCGTCAAAGGAACAGGCCTTGCCCGTCTTATAGCAGGTCTCTCAGGCATGGCAGCCGCCCACGTGCATTTCGGCGGCATCAAACCGCGTGACGCTGTGGCCCTTTGCCTCCGCTTCCTTGATGAAGGCCTCGGTCATGGCAAAACTGTTGCCGTTTTTTCTGGGACTTCCGGTAATTACAACGATTTTCTTGCTCATTAAATCTTACCTCCTTATGATTACCGCGGGATTGACTTCTCCCGCTACTGATATTATAATCATAGCAAGAATAAAACGAAAAACAAGTACGCACATGAAAGTGCGATACTAACCTAAAGGAGAGTGTAAAATGAGCAAGCGATGCATCGCAGATGAATGCCTAAGTTCCACCGGATTCAGCTACACGCTTTCATTGATTAACGGGAAATATAAAATGACGATATTATATACCTTGATGGAATTCGGAGTCGTACGATTCAATGAAATGAAGAAGTATATCGGCGAAATCTCCTACAAGACGTTGAGCTCCACGCTGAAAGAGCTGGAGGCCGACCAGCTTGTCCACCGGGAGGAATACCCGCAGATTCCGCCCAAAGTGGAATACAGCCTCACGGAGCGTGGAAAATCCCTTATTCCTATTTTGGACGGAATGTGCGAATGGGGCGACAAGAATCGCCTCTAAGCTATCTCTGTTTTTTCAATCAAAATCGCTCTCTCTGCTGAGCGCTTCCCACTTGGCGAGCTCTGCAAGCCTGTTTTCATACTCCCTGCGGATTTCTCTTGCGGAATCGCTTCCAAGGGCGAACCTCTGGGGACATTGCCCGCTGTTTATCAGTTTCACCAGCACTTCCCCAGCCTTATCCGGGTTTCCCGGCTGGTCATGATGGTTCTCCAGATTTTCCAGATGCATGCGGCCGGCTGTCTCCCCATAGTCCGCGATGTTTTGCTTCGTCCCATGCAGGGCGTCGAAGAAGCCGGTGCGGAAGGCCCCCGGCTCCACGGTCAGAACCCGTATGCCGATGGGCCCGCACTCCTTATTGATCAGCGCTCCGGGGCCGAAGAAGTTGACGGCAAAGAGACGGGCAATCTCCTCTCATTGGGGAAATGAGCGTCTATATCCAAACGTAATTTTTTGTGGCTGCTGTTACGGTTCTAATGCGCTTGTTGTATCGACAGCTACGGAACTTTCTCCTGTTTCCCGTAATTCTGTCAACATAATTTTTTCAATTCTGACTGCGTCCGGTTGCGTCGGTGTAAAGCGAACCCCTCTGTGCAATAGATTAATAATCTTCTTTGCATTCTTTTCCATTTCCTGTATTATCTTGGGATTCGCTATCCTTACGGGCTGACCGCCCTTGCTATATTGACCATCTATATACTTGTCAATTACAGGGAACATACCTTGGAACAGAAGCACTGTTTCCCGGCCAAAAATTCTTACAATTTTAATGGTATCTGTGGGCTTATGCTGTTCCCGCTTTTTCTGTAGCAGACGTTCAAATTTTTCAACCTTGGAGCTGCAGGGAACCAACCAGTACAGCTCTGTGTGCTTGTCCTTTAAGGCAAAGTAATGAGGACGTTTTGTATTCTCATAATTAATTTTCAAATAAGGATCTTGTATCTTCACAAAAAAATCATTAGAAACAAAATATAGGTATCCGGATAAAATCTCCAAACGGCAGCTCCCCCTTATAAAGTTAAGCCCCCTGCCTTTTCAGACAAGGGGCTTAAAAACTTTTTCACGGCCTATTTATTATTCGCATGGCCGGAAGCGAACTACGTTTCCACGGTCTATTTATATTCCGCATGACCGGGAGCGGGCTACTTCTCAAGGTAGTTGCCTACCTGTTACTATTATTATACGCATCACCAGTAAATATGTCAAATATTTTCCTGTCTTGTCCTTTCATTAATTCCGGAGTTCGGAACCCGTCTCTCCATCCAAAATTCCCACCCGGCCAAGCACATCCCGCACCTGGTGCACGGGGATGATTTCCAGCTCATCCTTCACCTCCTGGGCCACGTCCGCCAGGTCGTCCGTGTTCTCCTCCGGGATAAACACCCGCTTTACGCCCGCCCTCTGGGCGGCCATCAGCTTTTCCGGGAGGCCGCCGATGGGCATGATGACGCCCCGCAGGGACACCTCCCCGGTCATGGCGTATCCGGGATCCACGGTCTTTCCCGTCACCAGGGAGGCCAGGGCCGTGGTGAGCGTAATGCCCGCAGAGGGGCCGTCCTTGGGCACGGCGCCGGCCGGCACATGGATGTGAAGGTCATTTTGGGCGAATTGCTCCGCTGCCTCGGGGAACATGGATTTTACCAGGCTGACGGCAATCTGCACCGACTCCTTCATCACGTCCCCCAACTGGCCGGTGATTGTCACCCTGCCGCTTCCCTTTGTAAACAAGGTCTCGATAAACAGGATTTCCCCGCCTGCCTGGGTCCAGGCAAGGCCGGTGACAATGCCGGGATTTTTCGTCTCAAGCACATGGTCGTGGCGGATGGGGGACAGCTCCAGAAACTCCCGCAGCTTGTCGGGGGTGACGCGGACCTGCTCCTCCTCTCCGGACACAATCCGCACCGCCGCCGCCCGGCATAAGGTGTCCAGACGGTTTTTTAAGCCCCGCACGCCGGCCTCCCGGGTATAGTCCGAAATGAGGGAGCGGAGTGCGTCCTCCGTCACCTGCAGGTTCTCCTCCGTGATGCCGGCCTTTTCCATGGCCCTGGGCAGCAGATGCCTTTTGGCAATCTGGAATTTCTCCAGAAGGGAGTATCCCGGGAAAGAGATTACCTCCATCCGGTTTAACAGGGGCTCCGGAATGGTGTCCGCGGTGTTCGCCGTGCAGACAAAGAGCACATCCGACAGGTCATAGGGCACGTTCATATAATGGTCCGTAAAAGCCGCGTTCTGCTCCGGGTCCAGCACCTCCAAAAGGGCGCTGGCAGGGTCGCCGGCGTAGTCTCTGGCCAGCTTGTCCACCTCGTCCAGGATCATCACCGGGTTGGAGACTCCGCTGCGCTTGATGCCGTCCATAATTCGGCCCGGCATGGCCCCTATGTAGGTGCGCCGGTGCCCCCTTATCTCCGCCTCGTCCCGGATGCCGCCCAGGCTGATGCGCACGTATTTTCTGTGGAGCGCTTTTGCGATGCTTTGACCGATGCTGGTCTTGCCCGTGCCCGGCGCTCCCACAAAGAGCAGGATGGAGCCCGCCTGCTTTTTATTCAGAGCCATCACCGCAATCTGCTGGATAATCCGCTCCTTCGTCTTCTTTAAGCCGAAGTGCTCCTCGTCCAGGACCCGCCGGGCCTCCTCCAGGCGGATATCCGCCGCCTCCTCTTTTTTCCAGGACAGGCTGGTGACAAAATCCAGATAGTCGTAGAGCATCCCGTACTCGTGGCTTTCCTGCCCCTCCTGCTTCATCCGGTTTAACACCTTCTCCGCCTCGGCCCTGGCCGTCTCATTCATGCCGGATTCCCTAAGCTTCTGCTCGAATTTTCGGATATCCGTCACATTCTCCGGGTGCATGTCGTCCAGCTCCTTCTGCAGAAAATCAATCTGCCGCCGGATGGCCTGCTCCCGGTACAGCTTCTCGTTGGACTGCTGCTGGGCGTTCGCGGCCTCGCTGCTGACCTTATAGAGCTCTAAGGCCTCATAGAAGGCCTTCTCCATGAGCTCCGTCCGCCGGGCGATGGAATCCTCCTTCAGTATCTCGTATTTTTCCTCATTGCTGATTTTTAACAGGGCGGAGGTGAAGGTGACAATCTCATTCATATTTTTCCAGCGGAGCATGTAGCTTCTCTCCCCCTGCATCCACTGGGCGCCCTGGAAGGCCTGGAGCATGGCCGAGCGCATCTTCTGGAAGCGCTCCTGCTTTTCATCCGGGTCCAGGTCGTCGATATCCGGCCGCATGCGCATCTCCAGGCGGAAATTTCCTCCCTCAATCTGAACGGAATCCAGATTGACCCGATTGGTGGTGTGCACCAGGGCCCACTGGTCGTCGATGCTCTCCACCACGCCGCGCACCGCGATGGGAAGGATATCCTCCGCCTTGATGTCCTCGTGCTCGGATTTTTCACTGTTCAGCATGAGGAATAACACCTTGTCCCCCGCCTTCACCGGCTGGTCGGACATGGCATTTAAATAGTCCAGCCGGAAGTAGCAGGATACGTCCGGCAGGGTCAGCACATTATAACAGGGAATATAAATCATCGTATGTCTCCCTCCTGTCACGCTCCGCGTTTAATGAAAATCGCAGAGTTTTTTCATATATTCCGGAATGGCAATGCTCTGGGGACAGTGCGCCGTGCACTGGCCGCAGCCGATGCAGTCCGCCGGGCCGGAGGATTCCTTCACAGCCTGCTCCCAGGCCGCCTTATCGTGGGTGAGGGAGAGCTCGTTGTAGAGGTTCATCCACCGGGGAATGTCAATCCTCTGGGGACATCCGTCGCAGCAGTACCGGCAGGCGGTGCAGGGCACGGCCAGCTTGGACTGATAGCCCGCCGCGATATTCATCAAAAGCATGTTCTGCTCCGCAGTCAGCGGGGCCTCCTCCTTAAAGGTGGCGATATTGTCCCGTATCTGCTCCATGCTGCTCATGCCGCTCAAAATCATGGTCACATTGGGAAGCCCCATCAGCCAGTGGAAGGCCCAGGCGGGCACGGACCACTCGGGCTTCGCCTGCTTTAACATGGCGTCATACCGCTCGCCCAGGCTTGCCAGGCGTCTGCCCCGCACCGGCTCCATGACCCATACGGGAAGGCCCCGCTCCGCGATGAGCGCATACTGGCGCTTGGCATCCTGCATGGTCCAGTCCAGATAATTGAGCTGAATCTGGACGAACTCAAAAGCGTCCGACCATTCCAGGAACCGCTTCAGGGTCTCCGGCTTTCCGTGGGAGGAAAATCCGATGTGGCGGATGCGCCCCTTGGCCTTCTGCTCCAAAAGGAAGTCTATGTAATGGCGCTTTTCATCCATATAGGCGCCGATGGTCTCCTCGTTGACGCAGTGCAGCAGATAAAAATCGATGTAATCGGTGCGCAGCTTTTTTAACTGCTCCTCAAACATTTCCTCAATATTCGGGTTCGCCATCACGTAAAACTTTGTGGCCAGATAATAACTCTCCCTCGGATATTTGCTTAAGGCCTCCCCCAGGAAGGACTCGGACTCCCCGTGGTGGTACACATAGGCGGTATCATAATAGTTAATGCCCTGGGCCATGGCGCAGTCGATGATGGCCTGGGCCTTCTCTTTGTCAATGCCCCCGCGTCCCTCCGGCAGGCGCATGTTTCCCATGCCCAGCCGGGAGAGGGAGGTTCCCTGAAAGTCTTTGTAAATCATTTTCCCATCCCTACCGTATAAAGTTCGTCCTGCAGAATGGCTCTTTCTCCGGCAGCCCGTAGCGCTCTTTCCCAAGGGCGATGGAGCGCATGAGAAATACCATATTCCTCGCCAGGGTGCGCATGCCCTGAAGGCCCTCCTCGTCCTGGGCGGCCTCCCCGATTTCCCTGCCGTGGATGCTGTTCCAATACTGGCCGGAGGCCACCGGCATGCCGCAGATGGCAAAATACTTGTTTAACTCGTCAAAGGTAGCGGAAAGGCCGCCCCGTCTGGCCGCCGCCACGCAGGCGCCCACCTTCATGGTTTTGTCAAAGGGCGTGCTGAAAAACAGGCGGTCCAGGAAGGAAACCAGGGTGCCGTTGGCGGAGGCATAGTACACCGGGCTTCCGATTACCAGGCCGTCGCAGGCTTCAAATTCCGGCGCAATCTCATTCACGCAGTCGTCAAACACGCACTGCCCCTTTTTGGCACAGGCCCGGCATGCGATGCAGCCCCGGACAGGCTTATTTCCTACATGGACAATCTCGCTCTCCACGCCCTCCTGGGCAAAAATTTTCTCCATTTCCTTTAATGCCAGATACGTGTTCCCCTCCTTGTGGGGGCTTCCGTTAATCATTAATACTTTCATGCGTCTTCTCCTTCCTCAAAATCAACCATGTTTTCATTCTATCACACTCCATTCTCATTTAACCAGTCGGAAATTTCTTCCTGGCTTAACGAATTGGCGGTGAGGCCGGTTCCCACGGTGGCGCCTCTTGCCCCCGCGATTTCCCGCAGGTCGGGCATGCTCTCCTCGATGCTGCTGCCGCCGCTGGTGCAAAAGGGCAGAATCAGCTTTCCGGTCAGGTCATAGGATTCCAGGAAGGTATTGATGGCCATGGGCTCCGTGTGCCACCAGATGGGATAGCCCAGAAGAATCACATCGTAGTTCTCCATTCCCGAAACAGAGGAGGCGAGAGCCGGCCTGGCATCCGCGTCCAGCTCTTGGCGGGCACGGTCTACGGTCTCCTGATAGCTGTCCGGATAGGGAACCGCCACGGTGATTTCAAAGAGGTCGCCGCCGGCCACTGCCTGGATTTCCTGGGCTGCCTCCTGGGTATTTCCGGTCTTTGAGAAATAGGCCACGAGAATCCGGCTGGACGCTTCTGTCCCGTCCGCGGCGTCCGCCTCCGACGCGCCTGCCTGGGCTCTCGTCCCGGCGTATCCGGCGGCCACGGCCATGGACTGCACCGCCCCGTCAAGGGTCCACGCGCCGTCCGCGTTTACCGTGTATCCGTCCGGCGTGATGGTGCCTGCGTACATCCATCCCTGGCTGTCAAAGGCATAGCATTCCGCGATGCCGTCCCCGTTTCCGTCCAGCCACTGCCACTCCACCGTCTGCTCCGGCGTGCCGTAATACTGGCCGTTTCCCAAATCATACCACCAGCGGGAGCTGTTCTCCCCCAGCCCCAGGGTCCATCCCGCCGCAAAGGCAGGGGAAGCTATCAGGGAGGCGGCTGCCAGCGCGGCTGCCGCAAGTGTTCCTATTTTTCTTTTCATGTCGTGCGTCTCCTTTCGTTTTCATACTGCGTTTTCATGACTTGCCAACGGGCTGGCCGTCAGAGCCCCAGGCCGTTCACCCAATTCACCACTTCTTCCTCGCAGTCCGCCACATCGTTGCGTGAGATGGTAAATCCGTCCTCGCTCACCTGGGCCTCGGGCTGAAGCTCGGCGATGGTCTCCTCTGTCCGCGAGAAGCCGCTTCCTCCGTGGGGGCAGAAGGGGATGATGGTCTTTCCGGAGAGGTCTGTCTCCTCCAGGAAGGTGTAAAGGGGCATGGGCATGTCGCCCCACCAGTTGGGATAACCGAGGAAAATAATGTCGTACTGGTCCGCATTTTCCAGATGGCTGGCCAGCTCGGGCCTTGCCTCCTCGTCCTGCTCCGCAGCCGCCTGGTCTACCAGGGGGTCATGGTCCAGGGGATACTGCTGCACAGTCTCAATCCGGAATACGTCCGCGCCGGTGTTCTCCTGGATAATCTGGGCAATGTACTGGACATTTCCCAGGGCCTCTCCGTCCCGCACCACCACGCTGGCGCCGGAGTTGGCGTCGATTCCCTCCAGCTCGATATCCTCCGGCATGGAGAAGTATGCGATTAAAATGTTGGAGCCTGCCTCGCTTCCGGCTCCGCCCGCTTCCGCTTCTGTCTCCTGGCTCTCCTCCGCAGCCGTCTCCTGGACCTCTGTGGGGGCCGCCGTGGTCTCTGCCTCTCCCGCGCCGGAGCAGGCCGTCAGGGTCAGCGCCAGGGCAGCGGGCAGCAGCCCGTATCTCAATTTTTTCTTCAATGGGGGTTCCTCCTCTCTTTTAATTCCGTATATTGATTCCGTATGTTTTATAGCTGGTTTGCGAATGCTTCTTCCAGCCACCTGCCGTAATCTTCCACCCAGCCGCCGTCCGCGCCGAAGCCGTGGGGCCAGTTGTTCAGCACAATGCGCCCGGTGGGAATGCCCATGTCCCGGATTACGCCGTACTGCTGCTCAAATTGACGGTAAAAGGGATCCTCCGTGCCGTACACGTAGAAGGTGGGCGGCAAATCTCCCTCCCGCAGCCACTCCGGGTCCATATTCCCCACGCTGAGCCGGCCATAGAAGGAATAAATCATCCCGGCAGCACTGGCATGGGCCGGAAAGGCGTCCAGCTCGTCGGGGACATAGGAGGCATCCAGGGCCGTTCCGTTTACATCCTCATCATAGTGCATCAGGAATTCTCCGGCCTGGATTCAATCCCATCACCGCGATATCCTCCGGGGCAATCCCGTAAATGTCCGCGTTTTTCCGGATAAACCGGACGGCCCGGGACCAGTCCTCCATCCGGCCGCTCCCGTAATCATAGGCAGCCGAGAAATCCTCCGGTGTCCCGATGGTATTCTCCGATGTTCCCTGACGCAAGTCCTCTCCTCCTTCTTCCATTTCCGAAGCGTCCCTGCTCCCGGCAGCCATGGCTTCCTCCACGGCCTGCAGGCCCTGTTCCAGGCCACTGTCCGGCGAGGCGTTCTCCGGCGGATTTTCCATGTGTTTTTCCCAGAAGGAGACCGCGTCCTGCAGCCATCCTTCCGCCGCGGTGCCTGTCCCCAGGCCAAAGCCGTGCCCCAGCCCGGGATACACGTGAAATTCCGTGTCCGTCCCAAACTCCTGCAGGCGGTTCAGCCGCTCCTCCATGGTGCGCCAGCTGGCAATCCCGTCCTGGTCTCCCACGCAGGCGTAGGTGGGCGGGTCATTCTCCGAATACTCGCTGTAGCCGGTGTACTGCATGATGACCGCCGCCGGCCGGGGAAGCGCTTCCTCCCCAAAGGCCGCCGTCCCGTAGGAGCCCAGCCAGGCCGCCATCCGGCCCCCGGCGCTTCCGCCCCAGAGGGAGTAGTCCGCCGTATCCACCTGCAGCTCCTCTGCATGGCCGAAGATAAAGGCGATGGCCCGGGCCAAATCTTCGCAGGCGGTCTGGGCGCCGGGGCGGTAAATCAGCGCAAAAGCGTTGTAGCCCATTTTGGAGAGCTCCAGGGCGTGGGGAAAGCTGTCATGCATGGCCCCCACGTAGGCAAAGCCCCCGCCCGCATTGCAGACGGCAAACTTCGCGCCGGGATTTCCGCGGAAGAAAAACAGCCCCGTATCCTCCTTGGCCGGGTCCTCCGCCTTCTCCTCCTCCGTGTAAATATCGTAAAAAATGGTCTCCCCCGCCGCGGCATGTTCTCGCATGTAATTGGCGATCTCCACGGTCTTTTCCGGGTCAATGTGGCTGTACCAGGTGAGGGAAAGCTCCCCCAGGGTATCGCCCCTGTAATACGATGAATTTACCGGAAAAATCAGCCGGCCGTAGTCTCCGAATACCGGGTCCTGGATTACGTCGGATATGGGAGTGTCCGCGGTATATGCGGACGCATCGTTTTCCGCTGCCGTCCGGGAGGCGCCGCCGGTCTCCGCAAAGGTACCGGCCATCGATGCGCCGGCGGAACCGGTCGTCTGACAGGCGGCCAGAAAGCACATCAAGAGAACGGCCCCCAGGACGGACAGGATTATTTTCTTTTTCATAGCGTTCTCCTTTACAGGACCTTATACATCAGGTGCACCGCCCCGCCGTCCAGCGTCTCTGCCTTTTTCAGGGCAAATTCCGCTGCGTGTACCCAATCGGAATCCTCGTACGAGTCAAACACGGAGGCGCCTTTTCCGCCGGCGGCAGCCGGTGCAAGCACGAGGCTTAACTCGTCCATCATTCCCTGATGCAAAAAGGTCCTGTCCATCATTCCTCCGCCGCAGATAATCAGCCGGCGGATTCCAAACATGCGGTACAGTTTTTCCAGGGCCAGCCGGCAGTCCAGTTCCTTTTCTCCGGCCTGGATATAGGAGATTCCCTTTTCCCGCAGATAGGCCCGGTAGGATTGGGGCGCATTTCCGGTCAGAACCTCGACGATATGCGCGTCCTTTCCGCCGCGGCTCATGGTGTTTTCCTCCCACCCGACCTCACCCTGGGTGTCCACGGAAATATAATAAAAATTTTCCTTGTGCGCCGCCGCAAAATCCTCTGGCTCCGGCGAGACGTTTTTTGCTGCGTTTTTTTCTGCCGCATTTTTTAGCTCCGGTTTTCGAAAGCTGGTAAATTCCTTTGTGGTGGTAGTCCCGTAAAGCCAGGCATCCCCTGCCAGCTCTTCCCTGATTTTTCCGTAGGCGCCAACTGCCAGGAAAAATTTCCTTTCCGAAAATACCGGCCGCACCACCGGCTGGCCTCCAAACCGTCCCCCATCGTCAGCTCCGGTTCCGAGACCGTCTCGTCCGCTTCCGCGGTCTCCTGCCCCGAGACTTCCGTCGCCGCCTCCGAAGACAGGTCCGTTTTCTCCAGGGCTTCCGTCTCCAAAACCGCCGGTGTCTCCGCAGTCCCGCTTACTCCACATCCCCAGCAGCTTCCAAGAACCAGCAGAACCGCTCCAGCCATCCACCATTTCCTCATCGCGCCATCTCCTCTTTAACCATCCGTCCAGCCTCATTATATCATTTTTATGACTATTTTTCTATCCAATTTCATCCCGCCTGCCGGCGTCAGGTCTTTCCTAAATAGAAAGAGGCCTTTCCACTTCCAAAAGACCTCTTTTTCCAAAACGTTCTTCTATTTATCACACTTCTTCTGTCTCTTCTATCCGCGGGCCTTCTACCCACAGAAATTCTGTCTCCGTTTCCGCTTCGATCCATAGCTCCCGGTCTTCTGCCGGAACAAAAAACGACTCTCCTCTGACGTATCCCATCTGTCCCCCGCTCCATCGGACGCGCCCATTTCCGGAGAGGGCCAGAAGAAGGCAAAAATCATCTTCCTTCTTTATCTCCCAACGCCCTCCCCCATGGACCGTCAGCCTTTTCGCGCCAAAACATGGGGTTTGAGAGTGATCCACCAGGCGTTCTTCATGGCCGTCTTTCTCGATCCGGATCAGGCTCCGCCTCAAAAAACACTCACGCCTGGCCACCTCTTCTGTCGTCCCGCGGTAATCAAAACAATCAAACATTCTCTTAAATCCGATCCCCTGATGGCACACATGGTCCAAAACCTTCTGTCCCGAAGGAGTCGTCCGCTCAGTCCGCACCGTAAGATCGGTAGGTTCCTGGATCTCCGCCAAAAAACAGCCTTCGCCAATGGCGTGCGGGGTTCCTCCCCGAACCAGAACAACGTCTCCCGGCCTGACAGAAAACCGATGGAGGCAGGCCAACATCCCTTTAAGATCCTGCTCTTCAAACAGTTCCTCCCAGAGTTCTCTTGTAATTCCCGTCCGGAATCCATAATAGACACAGGGATCTTTTCCCACTCCTCCGTCCAGAAAATACCAACATTCCGTCTTTCCATAAGATGAGTGAAACAGACGTTCCGCCTTTTCCCGATCTGGATGAACTTGGATCGTCAGGCGTTCGCCCGCGTCGATCAATTTTACCAGAACCCCCATGGAATCTCTCTTTTTTCCCAGATACCGCTTCGGATCCGTCTCCAAAATTTCCTTCAGGGTTCTCCCATCGCCTTCTACAACGCTCAGTCCCTCTCCCGCTTTCGGAACCGGGTTTCTGGCTTCCACCACAGAGCCGATCCACTCCTCCGGAAATTCCGGCCCAGGGGAAACAGCCTTCCCCCGGGACCAACCATCCAAAACTCCGCCGCTTTGATAGGTACGCCATACCCTGGGATGGTTCAGCTTCATCATCAGCGGTACTCCACTCCCTTTCCCGTGCTTCCGAACAATTCCATCTTCTGCTTCAGAACCGCTCTGGCCGCCTCGATCCCCGGCCCCAATACTTTTGCCGGGATGAAGCCCCCTGTTTCCTGGATCACCTGGTCTACCTTCTGGAAAAAGGCAAATTTAAAATCGCTGGAGATATTCACCTTCTGGATCCCGATCTCACAGGCCCGGCGGATCTCCTCATCCGGATTATTGCTTCCTCCATGAAGGACCAGCGGGACTGGGGCAACAGCCGCGATCTTCTCCAAAAGTTCCAATTGAAGTTTAGGCTGAAATCCCTTGGGATAAATCCCATGGGCAGTTCCGATGGCGATCGCCAGACAATCCACTCCGGTCTTGGAAACAAAATCCACCACATCCTCCGGATTGGTATAGGTGATATTCTCCACTCCGCCCTCGTCTGAATTGCTGATCGCCCCGATGGTTCCGATCTCTCCCTCCACTGACACGCCAACCATATGGGCCAATCCGGTCACTTCCTTGGTCAGTTTCACATTCTCTTCATAAGGAAGCGCTGACCCGTCTACCATGATCGACGTAAATCCGGCCTGGATCGCTCTCATACACTCTTCCATGGTCTTTCCATGATCCAGGTGCAGGACAAAAGGAGTCCGGCTTCCCGCCAGCCGTTCCCGTACATAAGTATAAAACTCCCGCGTGGCAAACTGAAATTCTCCCGGCGCGACCTGAATGATCGCCGGCGTATCCGTAGACTCCGCCTCCTCCACAACCGCCCGGAACAGCGAGCTTTCCGTCGCGTTAAACGCGCCGACCGCGAAATGCTTTTCCTTCGCCACCCGCAGCATCTCTGTCATTGAAATCAACATATATTTCTATCTCCTTTGTCTAGTTAAAATTTTCAAAATGAATATCTCCGTCCTTTACAGAGGACGCGCCTGCCGCTTCCGTTCCGCCCGCGATATCCAGAGGATTTACATAGTCCGCTCCGCCAAGTTCGTCCGCCTCCGTGGGAACCTTCTTAATGAGGGACAGGATCACTCCGGTGATCACGCTTCCGATCAACAGCGCCACGCAGAACATCACCGGATTATCAAACAGCGGGACCGTCAGCATACCGCCGTGAGGTACCGGGGAACCGCATCCCCAAACCATGGACAGACCTCCGGCAATGGCGGAACCGCAGACACACGCGAATACGACCCGCACCAAGTCTCTTGCCGCAATGGGGATCACGCCCTCCGTGATCATACAGAATCCCATGGGAACCGCGGCTTTCAGAGATTCTTTTTCCTGTCTGGTATATTTCTTAGGAGTCAGCAGGCAGCTGATCGCGATCCCAAAGGGCGGGATCATGGATCCTACGAATTTCACCGCCTCCGGCTGAAGGACCCCGTCGATCATCAGGCCGTTTACAAACGTGGACATGGTCTTGTTCACCGGTCCGCCGAAATCAAAGCAAGCCATACCTCCCAACACCGCGCCGAACAGGAACTTAGAACTGTTCTGCATTCCTGTAATAAACTCCGTCAGCGCGTTCATCAGCCAGGTGAAGGGGATCCCCACCACCGTGTACATCAAGACCGACGCGATCGCGGTTGTCAGCACCGGGATCACCATAACCGGCATAAGCCCCTGCATAGACTTGGGAAGTTTCACATAGTTCTTCAAAAGGATCACGATAAACCCGACCAGAAAACCGGCCACGATCCCTCCGATAAATCCGGCTTTGATCGCGGTACAGATAAATCCTAGGATCAATCCCGGAGCGATCCCCGGCCGGTCGCAGATGGAATAGGCCACGCCCGCCGTTATCACCGGAACGACTGCCGACATTCCAAAGTTGCCTGCCTGATAGAGAAAATATCCGATCCCTGTCGTCGAATTTCTCACATCGCTGTCGATCACCTGGCCCAGCGCCATACACAGACCAGACGCTACCACCAGCGGGATCATATATCCGATCGCCGTTAAAATGTGCTTTTTGATTTTAGAAGCCTTAAACTGTTCAAACATTTCAATCCCCCCTTAACTTATCGTTTGTCTAACGCGGCCTGAACCTTGTCCAGAACTGCCTTGGCGTCTTTGATCACCGTAGCCGTTCCCACTCTTACCAGAGGCTTTCCGGCAAACCGTTCCTCCCCGGAAACCTTCACGTCCACCGCCAGGATCACCACATCCGCCTGTTTGATCTGCTCCGGAGTTAAGACATTTTCCGGACCGATCGTCCCCTGAGTCTCGATAAAGCAGCCATCTCCCCTCGCCTTTGCGGCCTGAAGGATCTTCTCCCTGGCCATGTAGGTGTGGGCGATCCCCGCGGTACATGCACAAATTCCTACAATATTCATCCTATTCTCTCTCCTTTCTGCACAGCGCGTCCACTATCTCCCTCTTATCGTTTGAGTAAAGAAGCGTCTTGGTCACCTCTTCGTAACAGAGCGCCACGGCGGCCTGGGCCAACAAAGTTACCAGCTGAGTCTTATCGTCTTCCCGCACCGCGAACATCACAAAGGCTTGACAGGTTTCCCCTTCCAGGGACGGCCATTCCACTGGCTGCCTGGTCCTTCCCACCGCCATCATCGTTGTCTTTACTCCGGCGCTTTTACTGTGAGGGATCGCGATCTGGCCGCCGATCCCCGTGGGGCCTTCGGATTCTCTGCCCCAGGCATCCCGGAGGAACTGTTCCTTGTCCGTAAGCGCGCCTGCCCGCTCAAACATCTCCGCGAATTCCTCCAACACCTCCTTTCTTGTAGAGCCGTTCATTTCCAGCTGGATCAACTCTTCTGACAAAACATCCCTGAGCGTCGTGTTCTCTGTGATCATGTTGCCTCCTTTCAAAAGCACCATTGGTGCTTATTTGGTGTTTGATTCTTGCTTTTATGATTCATAATATACTACCTGTTGTTTTTGTTGTCAATATTATTTTGTCATTTTTTCTATTTTTCTGTTGACTTTTCTATTCTATATGGTTATAATCCCATATATAGAAACACAACATGTTGTTTTATTTTTAAAAGGAGGTCTTTCTATGTTTGAAATGGTACACAACCGACAACTCATCTTTGGAGAGGACACCATCGCCCAACTCCCCGCCCTTCTCAAGTGGCGCCAGCTAAAAAAGCCTATGATCGCGGTATACAGTCCAGACGCCCCTTGCCTGAACGCTCTGTGCCAGGAACTAAAAAAGGAGGGGATCTCCTGGTATCTCCATGCCGGCATTCACGGAGAGCCAGACTTAAACTGCGTCAATCTCGGCCGAGATATTTTTTTGAGCAATGGGTGCGACTGTACCATCGCCATAGGCGGAGGGAGCGTGATCGATGCCGCGAAAGCCATCAATATGCTGGCCGTCAACGGCGGAATGATCGAGGAATATCAGATGGAGGGACGTCCCGTCACCGTGGCTCCTCCCTTTTTCGCCGCGATCCCTACCACATCCGGAACCGGAGCCGAAGCCACCAAGACCAGCGTAGTCTTAAACAATCACAATGGATTGAAAAAGAGCCTGTATCACACTTCCATGATCGCGGATGTGGTGATCCTGGATCCCACCGTCACCCTGGAACTTCCCCCTTCTGTCACAGCAGCGACCGGAATGGACGCCTTGAGCCACGCCATCGAGTCCTACGTCTCCTTAAACGCCAGCCCCATCACGGAAATGTATGGCTTAAAAGCGGTCTCCCTTATCAGTAAAAATCTGGCCGAAGCCGTCCGCCAGCCTGACAGCCTGACCGCCAGGGGAAATATGATGCTGGCCAGCTATTTCGGCGGAGTCGCCATCACGGCAGGGATCGGTATCGCTCATATTATGGCCCAACCGCTGGGGGCTGTATTCCAGATCCCCCACGGCGACGCCTGCTCCGTTTTTCTTCCCATTTCCATCCAGCTAAACCGGGACCACGCCAAAAAGCGCTATGTGGAACTGGCAAAGGCCTTTGGCGTTTCTACCGACGATCGGGATGATGACCAGATCATTGACCGGCTCCTTCAGGCCATCCGAACGCTTCAGGACACGATCCAGGCCCCCGTCTCTCTAAAGCCCTGGCTGACACGGAATCTCTCGGAAGAGGAACTTTTGGATACAGTAAAGCGGACCACAGGCCATATCACCTGTAATCCGCGGCCTTTGGATGAAGCCCTGATCTTAGAAGCCTGGCGGGCAGCATTATAAAAAAACGTGACAAATGGGGGATTTTGGGATTAAAATATAGAAAAAAGGATTATATGCCAGAAGAAAAGGATGTAGAGCCATGAAATCGAGTAAAACGTTTCTGTATCAGAAGGTGTTTGCTGACATCAAGTCCAAAATTGCCAGCGGAGAATACGGCGCAGGGCATCTTCTCCCTTCTGAGCGGGAGATCGGGGAGCTCTATCAGGTAGACCGGACCACGGTACGAAAAGCGCTCCAGCTTTTATGCGAGGAACATCTGGTCACCAAGCTTCCCGGCAAGGGCACCTGCGTCTCTCACGCCCCCTCCGCCCCCCAGATCCCCCAGCCTCAAATTCACGCGTCCTCTCTTCCCATAAAGAATATCGCATTCATTCTTCCCAGGACCAAAGACGCGTCCGACCGGATCACCTTCCCCACCTACGCGGGGCTCCTCTTTGTCGCGGAGAAAGAGTGCTCCCGGAATCACTTTCGCCTGGTCTACATGACCCTGGATGATGAGGACAGTCTGGAAAAATATCTGGCGTCCATGGAATATGCCGGGATCATCTTTTTGAGCGCCGTCGCGGAAAAACATATCGAGAAGGCCCGACAGCTTCACATCCCGTCGGTCCTTCTCAACAACTGCAGCGAGCTCATCACTTCCATTATGCCGGATAATTTCAACGGAGGTTATCAGGCCGCCAAATATCTGTTGGACATGGGCCACCGGAATCTTCTTTTGTTATCGGGAAACCGGACTTCCACTAACTGCCGGGAGCGGATCAAGGGATTTACCTATGCCTGTTTCGAGTATGGCGTCCCCTTTGACCAAACCCATATCCTAGGCGGAGATCAGTGGAGTTTTGACTATGGGTACCAGGAGATCATCACAAACTATCCCAGCTTTCGCCAACGGCCCACCGCGATCTTTGCCTGCGGAGACAGGCTCGCCCTGGGGGCCTCAAAGGCGCTGAAGGAACTGGGGCTGAACATCCCCGAAGATGTCAGTGTCATCGGATATGACAACTCCGAGCAGGCCCAGTATGCCACCCCAAAACTCACCTCTGTGGATACCAATCTGAAGGCATTGGGAACTACGGCGGTCTATGCCCTGATGGATCATATCCGCCATCCTGCCCTTCAAGATACTCCGCTGAAGATCATCGTCCCCGCGGTCTTGTCGAAGCAGGAAAGCGTCGGCGCTGCTAAGTAAATTTAGAAAAGCTACAAAAACCATTCCCGGCAGACGAGTTTCTTCCGGGAACGGTTTTCTCTCTTCTTATTCTATTTTTGCCGATCAATGCCTGAGCCGCTCCTCTCCATCAGCTCCAGCAGTTTCTGGTTCATATCCTCATAGGAATCCCAATACTCCGGTTTGATCCCGATCCCGGTATGATCAAACATGATCTTCACCTGCCGCATGATCTCTTTGGCTGTAAATTTCGTCTTCTGTTTGATCACCTCATCCGTGATCGACACGATCTCATGGGCAGCCAGATTTCGTATTTTCTCCTCCACCTGCCTCAGCGCCCTTGCCGCCCCAATCAGTTCCTTCTCCTTCGAATACGTTTCGATCAATGTCAATAGATGGATCGACTGGACAAACTTACACTCAAACTTATCGAACCTTTGGTTGAGTACGTCCAACACATCTGACCCCTGCAGCTTCATTTTATCCCATCTCCGGCTTTTCGAGGTATCGCTGTAGTAATCATCCACCCTTACGTTACACCAATTTTTCAGCACCATCTCAAACAGATCCACGATCAGCGGCGTAATGGCCCGGATAAAATCGCCATACTCCCCTCGCTTCCGCTTGATCTCCAAGGTCAGGGCGTACTCAAATTCCTTTCTCTCGTTTTCGCCCTTCACTGGAATACAGTCAAACCCCTTTTTCTCCAAGATCCGATCCACGCCTTTAAAATCCAACAGCAGGCGCCGTCTGGCCATCTCCAGCAGCTCCAGATAGGATTCCGTATACCGCTCCGGCATACTCCTGGCCACCGTCGCGGCTGCCGAATAATCGTATACGCCAATGTGTTTCTTGATGATCTCTTCATTTTTGATGGCCGATAGGGTAGGGCAATGGACCTCCTGACAGCGGTTCTCAAAATCCGGGGCATTGTCCTCATTCAACTCCCAGAGGGTCTCCACGTCATAGTCCCGATGGCTGTTTTCATTCATCCTCTTTTCCGGCGTCCTCACCTGGATCAGCTTAAAGGGAAACTCCCCCAGGGTTCCCAAAACCAGCAAAGCGCTCTTCATGGCAGGCGTCCCCGACGAGATGTTTAGCAGCAGCTCATCCGTTTTATCCATCTCCCGATAAATTTCCGCGATCCGGTCCCGGAAGTCCTGATAAAAGTGGTCGAACTCCTGGACTTCCCTTAACTCCGAGCACTCGATCACCTTATATTCCGGCTGGCGCCCCTGGAGCTCGTCCAATCTTCTCAGGCAATAAAAGTAACGGTCATCCGCCTTCTGATTCTCCAAGATCTCGTAGGACATATATAAGATCACCTTGTCCGGCCGGTACCGACGGCAGATATGCAGCATAGAGCCGTCCCTGCAGTTAGAGGCTGAAATCGGGTCCGTTCCCCCCACAGGCGAAAATAAGATCTTCTGATTCATAGCGTTTTTCCTCCTAAATAATCGTCACTTCTTCATTTTCCACAGACACGTTTTGTCCAAACAGAGACACCTCCCCGTATCCAACCATCTTATAGACCCTGACGCTGTCCTCCTCCCGGTCGATGAGTTGGGGGATCTCCGCCAGAAGCTTCCGATACAGGTTCTCCGGTATGATCGCTTCAAAGGCCGACTTCTGCACCCGAAATCCATATCCGTTCATTTTCTTGGCAAATCGGACCCTTCTCTTGCTGCTGACAATGTCATAGATGACCAGCGCGTAAATCTTCTTCTCCGCAGCCATCCCCGTATTCCAATAGTAATTCTCCATAACCGTCACCGGATCGTCACCGGCATGTACGCCTCCTGATCCCCGGTCTCCAACGCCTTTACCAGTTGGCTGATCTGAAGGTCCAGCGCCTGCCGGAAGCTGACGCTGTAATTCACGTACCGCAGATACTTATTGTCAGTCCGGAATTTCTGTTCCAGCTTTTGTACATACCGCTTAAATGCCTGGTTATCCAGAAAAACACCCGGCATTTCTGACGTAGTATAGAACTCCTCCCGCCCCACCTCATGGCCGTTTATCATGCTCAGGGCAGTGGAATCCACCAGAACCGCCCGCCATTCCTCCATCAGGTCGCTGGCCAGGGTGGGATGCTTTTCCCGGTCCTTGTGCATAAGGCCGAAATAGGGATTGAGCCCCTTGGCCTCCAGCTTCCCGTAAATTTCATTCAGGATAATGGAATACCCCAGGCTGATCATGGGATTGAACGGGTCCAGCGGCGGTCTCTTGGTCCGCTTTTCAAATCGAAAGTCCGGATGGATCAGGTTTCCCAGGGTTCGGAAATAGATTTTAGCCGCATTTCCCTCGTATCCCATGATCTGTTCAATGGATTTCCCATCCTCCAGCTTAGAATCCATGTACTGCATTTCCGCGATCGGCCTCTGGACATCCCGATCTCCCGTCCTGGCATACCGCCGCAGGATGACAACCTGGTTCCGGATCTTAGCGCTGATGATCCGCTTGGAAAAGGCTAAGCGGAACTCCTCGTTTTTGCTTATCTCCGCCTGGATCCTCTGCCGCCGCACGTTCACGTGGGAAGTAGAAACCAGCCTTCCATAGTAGGAACCGTAAGTGGAGTAGAAGATCACATTCACCCCCCGCTTCAAGCACTCTTCAAGACATTGGGTCGTCAACTGAACCTTCCCGAAAATCTCGATCACCTCCAGGGTCTCCGCCGGAATGCTCTTTAACATCCCATTCCGGTACTTTACCTGAAACCGGTTCTCCGCAATCCCCACCACCGCGCCCTGTTCGCACACATATAGATAACTCATTCCCGCCCTCCTTTCTGCCGCAGTGCATTTATGATCGTTCTTTCACTATCCATCTTGCCGCGTTCTAATAGAGAAACTGATTCTCTCTTGTCCCCTTGCGGAGCCGTTTCTATAAATTTAGATTCAAGTACAAGATCGTCCTGTCGATGCCACGGAAGCAACTCCCGTCCCCTCTCGGGGTATAACTATCCTGATGGTCTTAAGGCACAGCGGGAATATACCGCATACTAGCGTTCGTCCCCTTTCGGGGGGGCTATCTTTCCCAATAAAGTTTCGGTTATTGTAAGGCACTTACGTGCGAAATGTTCTTGTCCCTTTCCAGGGCTCTATCTCAATGCGGATACTATGAATTTATAGAGTGTGAAGCCCATTCGTTCTCGTCCCCTCCCGGGGCTCTATCTATCTTAATAAGTAAAAGTCAATTAGTTTAGGCGCAGGCTATCAGAATTGTTCCCGTCCCCTCCCGGGGCTCTATCTATCTCAATCAACGCAAAACAAGTTGTTCGGCAAGCGCACACAAGGGTTCTCGTCCCCTCCCGGGGCTCTATCTATCTCAATAGTCATCAACGGCACGCCGAAAACTACGGCGGAAATCGTTCTCGTCCCCTCCCGGGGCTCTATCTATCTCAATGGTGTCCTTTATGCTTAACACTTTATCAAGTGTGTTCTCGTCCCCTCCCGGGGCTCTATCTATCTCAATAGATATTTACAAGTATTAGATGAGAGAAGGAGGTTTTAATGTTCTCGTCCCCTCCCGGGGCTCTATCTATCTCAATAATGAAATTAGCGGTATCTATTTCGGCTATTCACAGTTCTCGTCCCCTCCCGGGGTTCTATCTATCTCAATGATATTAGTATCAACCATATTAGAGTTAAATTCTCGGATTTCCTTGTAAATTCAAGGTTTTTGCCCTATCAACATTATCATTTTGTTGTATTTTCAGCACTATTTTGTTGTATTTTTTTACTGTATGTAGATTGTACGGCTGCCCTTAACTTTTCACGGCTTTTCCTCATAGGAAGAATATATTTATTCAATGTAGTCACTAAGCTGCTATGTCCTAACATCTTTTGCAATTCCTTATCCTCTACATTAGGATTTAAGTAATTCATAGTGGCAAATGTTTTCCTTTGAAGGTGTCCGTGTATATTATTGGCCATCTCGATACGGATTTGTCTATATGCGCCTTTAAGAGCGCCAGTATAATCCTTGGCTCTACCATCATCTGAAATTAAATACTTCCCACGGTATCCCTTGCGCTTTCTATAGGCAAATAATTCTGTAAAAATTTCATATACCTCGTCTACGATTTGAAGCTCTCGCACAGCATTGGGAGTCTTAGTATCTCCAATCTCATGAAGATATTTACCCGGCTGCATATTCTCATCATATTCTTTCTTGGTTGTTTTTGAGTGTCTTACATAAAGTACCTTCTGGTCCATATCAACATCCTCTACTGATAACGCAGCCAATTCGCCGGCTCGTAAACCCAAATAGAAATTTGCCATAATCAAATAATATCTTGACTTGATATTTGGTTTCCTAGACATTAACTTATATATTGCGCTTATACAATCATCAACATCTTCTTCATTATAGGCTTCTTCCTCCTTTTTAGGTATAGTAAACCTATTATTGAATCCCTTTACTTTTTCGGCAAGTTCATCTAAACTCACTTGTAAACTCACCTTATAAGGGTCAGTTTTTCTCAGACTCATAATAAATCGAAATGGTAAGCGAACCACCACATAAGGATTGACAAAGTTATGCCTGGTTATCCCTCGATTTACAACTTCTTCCAGAATATCATAGACATCATCTGTCTCTATCTCTGAAATTGGCCGCTGGGTAAACCCTTTATTATTCTTGAATATCCGATTATATACATTGATATAATTATCTCTGGTCTGTCCTTTTATTTCTTTTTTAGCCACTCTAGTATGTACGGCATGCATAAATGCTTCTTCAAACGTCAAGACTTTTTTGGTATCCGCATCTTTATCACTGGTTCTGCTTTGCTCTTCCATAAGGGAAATAAGCCTTATATCTAACTTTTCCAGTGCTTCATTATCGAGCTTAGACAATTCCTCCAGAAAGGCGCTCTGACGGTCCTCCAGTTGTCTTTTGTAGGCTTTAATAGTCACCTCCTTATCTGTCTTTCCATAAACGGCTGACCGTCCACCATTAAGCAGGGGGACGTATATCATCAACCGTCCTTTTCCTTCTTCTTTCTCTTTCTTTGTCCCTTGGAATACAATCGTAAATTCCTGCTTCTTCTTTCTCGGCATATTATTTCCAATTCCCGTTGACACTAAAAATTCTATAGTCTTTCTCTGTAATTTGTCAAGTTGTCTATAATCTGCCATCACATTAAATATATTATATCCCAAAGGTTTCTTGCTCTTTCCCTCGGTATGTGCTTCGCCATAGCAGTTTAACGCTATTTTTTCTTGAACTTCTGTTTCACTGCCTCTGGTTAACTCTACAATTTCATTTTCATTGAGAAAAAGCCCATGGTTATGAGTGTAACTCCATTTAAGTTCCTTCAAATAATTGTAAAATATCATTATACTGCTCCATTTCTTTTGATTTGGAGCTGTAT
>DWWT01000050.1 GCA_019119575.1 Candidatus Enterocloster excrementipullorum | reverse complement strand
ATATTCCGGGACGTGACGACAATCCTGCAGGATGCGGACGGCCTGGGGATGGCAATTGACAGCCTGCGGGCTATGGTGAAGGATCTGGATTATGATCTGATTGTGGGGCCGGAATCGAGAGGCTTTATCTTTGGCGTTCCGGTGGCTTACGCGGAGCACAAGGGGTTTGTGCCGGTGCGCAAGAAGGGAAAGCTGCCCTGCGAGACGGTCTCGGTGGAGTATGCCCTGGAGTACGGCACGGCGGAGATTGAGATTCACAAGGACGCCATCCGGCCGGGACAGAAGGTGGTTATCATCGATGACTTGATTGCCACGGGAGGCACGACGAAGGCCATGACCAGCCTGATTGAGAAGCTTGGCGGTCAGGTGGTCAAAATTTGTTTTGTCATGGAGCTGGCGGGCTTAAAGGGACGGGAGCTTTTGGACGGCTATGCGGTAGAGTCCGCAATCATATATGAGGGAAAGTAGCGGATAAGCGGAAATAAGGGCGGAAGGCAGCGAAAAAACGAGGCTTCCGTCCTTTTCCCGCTCTTTCGGGCAGGTCTGCAGGGCGGATTGCAAGGCGGAAATAGACATCCCCTTGCAATTTATGTTAAAAAAAATTATAATGAATCGTAACAGTCCAGGGATTTTGCCCTGAACGGCTGTGATGCATCACAACATATCCGTAGGAAAAGGTGACCGATCATATGGCGAATGAGGGAACGAAAGAAAAACTGGATATTGAGCTGGAGGCGCCGGCTGATTTTACGAGGCCGGAAGTGCTGTACCAGGATTTGGTGAACACCATCCGGAAGTACCATCCTTCGGATGATATTTCCATGATCGAAAAGGCCTACAAGGTAGCGGATGAGGCGCATAAGGAGCAGAAGCGCAAGTCCGGAGAGCCCTATATCATCCATCCTCTGTGCGTGGCTATCATCCTGGCTGACCTGGAGATGGACAAGGAGACCATCGCCGGGGGACTTCTCCATGACGTGGTGGAGGATACCAAGATGACTCTGGATGATCTGACCCGGGAGTTTGGCTCCGAAGTGTCATTTTTGGTGGACGGCGTTACCAAGCTGACCCAGCTGAACTGGGACAAGGACAAGGTGGAGATTCAGGCGGAGAATCTGCGAAAGATGTTTCTCGCCATGGCGAAGGATATCCGGGTGATCATCATCAAACTGGCGGACCGTCTCCACAATATGCGCACCGGCCAGTACTGGAAGCCGGAGAAACAGAAGGAGAAGGCGCGGGAGACCATGGAGATCTATGCGCCTATCGCGGATCGGCTGGGTATCTCTAAGATCAAGATTGAGCTGGATGATCTGTCCCTCAAATTCCTTATGCCCGAGGTATATTACGATCTGGTGGAAAAGGTGAACCTGCGAAAGGATGCCCGTGAGGCATTTGTTCAGTCCATTGTGGATGAGGTAAAGAAGCACATGGAGGACACAGGCATCAAGGCCACGGTGAACGGCCGGGTGAAGCACTTCTTCAGCATTTATAAGAAGATGGTGAAGCAGAACAAGACTCTGGATCAGATTTACGACCTGTTTGCGGTGCGCATTATGGTTGATACGGTGAAGGACTGCTATGCGGCTCTGGGTGTTATTCATGAGATGTACAAGCCCATTCCCGGGCGATTCAAGGATTACATTGCCATGCCCAAGCAGAACATGTACCAGTCTCTGCACACCACTTTGATCGGAAGCAACGGCCAGCCCTTTGAGATACAGATTCGGACGTATGAGATGCACCGCACCGCGGAGTATGGTATCGCGGCCCATTGGAAATATAAAGAGAGCGGAAGCGGCCAGGTCGCCGCGGGCAAAGAGGAGGAAAAATTAAGCTGGCTGCGCCAGATTCTGGAGTGGCAGAGGGATACGGACGATTCCAGAGAATTCTTAAGCATGGTTAAGGGAGATCTGGATCTGTTCTCTGACAGCGTGTACTGCTTTACCCCTTCGGGGGATGTGAAAACCCTTCCCAGCGGTTCTACCCCCATTGATTTTGCCTACGCCATCCACAGCGCGGTGGGCAATAAGATGGTGGGCGCAAGGGTGAACGGAAAGCTGGTTCCCATCGAATATGTGATTCAGAACGGCGACCAGATCGAGATTGTCACTTCCCAGAATTCCAAGGGGCCCAGCCGGGATTGGCTGAAGATTGTAAAGAGCACCCAGGCTAAGACAAAGATCAACCAGTGGTTTAAGACCCAGATGAAAGAGGACAATATCATCCGGGGCAAGGAGATGATCGAGCGCTACTGCAAGACCAAGGGAATCAACTGGGCAGAGCTTGGGAAACCGGAATTTATGGAAAAGGTGATGAACCGATATGCTTTCCGGGACTGGGATTCTGTCCTGGCCTCCATCGGCCACGGCGGTCTCAAAGAGGGCCAGGTCATCAATAAGATGCTGGAGGAGAGGGAGAAAAAGCAGCGCCGGGAGATTACGGATGAGGATGTCCTGGGCGGAATCGCCGATACCGACGGGCGTTCCGGCACAGCTACCGTGCGAAAGAACAAGAGCGGCATTACGGTGAAGGGAATCCACGATCTGGCGGTCCGCTTTTCCAAGTGCTGCAATCCGGTGCCCGGCGATGAGATCGTGGGTTTTGTAACCAGGGGACGCGGCGTGTCCATCCACCGCACGGACTGCATCAATATGATTAACCTCCCGGAGGATGAGCGCAGCCGGATTATCGAGGCTGAATGGCAGGTTGCGGAGAATGACAACAGCAGCGAACAGTATTCCACTGAAATACAGATATTTGCGAACAACCGGATCGGCATGTTTGCGGATATTTCCAAGGTCTTTACGGAGAAGCAGATTGATATCACGTCTATGAACGTGCGGACCAGCAAGCAGGGGAAGGCTACCATTATTATGACCTTTGATATTCACGGCACGGAGGAGCTGAACCGGCTGACAGACCGGATCCGTCAGATCGAGGGAGTTCTGGATATACAGCGGACAGCCGGTTAAGGCTGCCGGGGAACAGGAATCATGCAGCAGATGCCGCAGAAGCCCGCGGCGGAACGGAGAAAAAAGTATGAGTGATTTTCGGATAAAAACATGCGTGCTGGGACCGATCAGCACCAACTGTTATCTTGTATACAATAATAAGACAAAAGACGCGGTGGTCGTAGATCCGGCGGACAATGCCCCCTATATTTTGAATAAATGCAGCGAGCTGGGGCTGCGGCCCAGGGCGGTGCTTCTTACCCATGGGCACTGCGATCACACCTCCGCGGCTGCGGACGTGTGCCGTTCGTTCCGGATTCCGATTTACGGGGCGGCAGCGGAGGAGAATCTTCTTCTCAGTCCGTCCATGAATCTTTCCTCCCATATGTGGGCGGAGCAGGTAAGCCTGAAGGAGGATGTGAAGCTTCATGACGGAGATGAGCTGGATCTTCTGGGCTTTTCGTGGAAGGTCATTGAGACGCCGGGACACACGGCCGGATCCGTGTGCTATTATCTGCCCGAGGAGGGGGTGCTTCTCGCGGGGGATACATTGTTTGAGAATTCCTATGGCCGGACGGACATGCCCACCGGGAGTATGAGCCAGCTGGTGCGTTCCATTGTGGACAAGCTGTTCCCGCTTCCGGACGACACCATGGTGTACCCGGGCCACGGGGACGCCACGACCATCGGCCATGAGAAAAAATACAATCCCATTGCATTTTATAACAGATAGAAAGCAGGTTCCTTACGGATGATCGGATTATTAATACAGGACAATGCATATGAGCAGGACATCAGAGAGCTTCTGATGTCCTTTTATCCGGGCGAGGCTTATGCCCATGAGGTGAAGGACGGAGTGTCCTTTTACGTGGAGTCCCGCCTGGGGGAGGGCGAGGTCTCTCTGCGGATATGGGAGAGGGCAGAGCGGGCGGCTGACGGGGAGGAAGCCCTTTTAACGGACTGCCCGCCCGCTC
The DNA here is from genome assembly GCA_019119575.1 of Candidatus Enterocloster excrementipullorum. GTDB lineage: Bacteria > Bacillota > Clostridia > Lachnospirales > Lachnospiraceae > Enterocloster > Enterocloster excrementipullorum. Next base: position 18,247 of record DWWT01000050.1, on the reverse strand, counting down.
CGACGGAATCGGACCGCGCCTGCCCGCCCTCCGGACTGGAAGGGTGGCGCTGCGTATCTCATGGCAGCCGGAAGACGGATCTGTCTGACCGCACAGAGACAAAAAATGTTGTAAAAAAGCTCTTCTATCAGATGCTTGTGCAAAGGACGGGAAAAGAGCTTCCCTGGGGTTCCCTCACAGGGATCCGGCCCACAAAAATCGCTTTAAGCCGCCTGATGGAAGGCTGGAGGGAAGAGGATATCCGCTCTTTTATGAAGGAGACATACTTGGCCAGCGATGAAAAGATTAACCTGTGTATCGAGATCGGGGCCAGGGAAAAGGAGCTTTTGGCGCCTTTGGACTATGAGCGGGGATACAGCCTATATGTGGGAATCCCATTTTGTCCTACGACCTGTCTGTACTGCTCCTTCACGTCCTATCCGGTGAGCAAGTGGAAGGGAAGGACAGGGCTTTATCTGGATGCCCTGTTTAAGGAGCTCGCGTACACCGCGGGCCGGATGGCCGGGCGGCCTCTGGATACGGTCTACATAGGAGGCGGGACTCCCACATCCCTGGAGGCAGAGGAACTGGATCGGCTTTTGGAACGTATGGAGGAGCTGTTTGACACGGAGCATGCCCTGGAATTTACCGTGGAGGCGGGACGGCCGGACAGCATCACCCGGGAGAAGCTTTCTGTTCTTAAGGCCCACGGCATCACCCGCATCTCCATCAATCCCCAGACTATGAACCAGAAGACCCTGGATCTCATCGGACGCCGCCACACTGTGGACATGGTGAAGGAGAAATTTTACATGGCCCGGGAGCTGGGCTTTGACAACATCAATATGGATCTGATCATGGGGCTTCCCGAGGAGACGCTGGAGGATGTGGACCGCACACTGGAGGAGATTCGGGCTTTGTCGCCGGATTCTCTTACAGTGCATTCCCTGGCGATCAAGCGGGCGGCCCGGCTCAACATGTTTAAGGAAGAGTACAGCGGCCTGCATATTGTCAATACCCCGGAAATGATCGAGCGGAGCGCGGCCTGCGCCCGGAGCATGGGGATGAAGCCCTATTATCTCTACCGGCAGAAAAATATGGCTGGAAATTTTGAGAATGTGGGATATGCCCGCCCGGGAAAAGCGTGTATTTACAACATCTTGATTATGGAGGAGATGCAGACCATTGCGGCCTGCGGCGCGGGAACCACTACCAAGGTGGTATTCCCAAAGGAAAACCGGCGGGAGCGGTGCGAGAATGTGAAGGAAGTAGAGCAGTACATTGCGCGGATTGATGAGATGATGGAGCGGAAAGACCGGATCGGACTGTAGGAGGGGGAGGCAAATATGCTGTACAATGAACGGGCGGAGGTGATTCTCCAGCAGCTGAAGCTGCAGTCCACGGTCAAGGTGGGGGAGCTAAGCCAGCTGCTTCAGGTATCTGTGGATACAGTCCGCCGGGATTTAAAGGCCATGGAGCAGGCGGGTCTGGTCAAATGCCTGCGGGGCGGGGCCTGCCTGCCCGAGTCCCTGTCTGCCCTCTCAAATTTTGAGGGGCGGGAGGTAATCCACAGCGATTTAAAGCGGGGAGCGGCCCGAAAGGCTCTTGGGTATATCAAGGAAGGCGATATAATCGCCATGAACTCCGGAACGACGAACACCATTCTGGCCCAGGAGATGCTTTCTCTAAATACCCATGTCACCGTGGTTACAAATAATTTTGCCGCTGCGAATATTCTGATGAAAAATTCTGCTGTCCGACTGCTTTTTGCGGGAGGGGAGATGGATGCTTTGGAGCAGTCCTCCTATGGATCCGGCTGTCTGCGGGAATTTGCAAGATTTTACCCGGATATCGCTTTTTTATCCATCAATGCGGTGAATTATAAAGACGGATATACGGATTTCCGGCTGAATGAGATACCTGTTATCGAATGTCTGGCCGAGGTTTCACGGCAGGTGATAGCGGTGATGGATTCCAGTAAGCTGGGAAAATGCTCTAAGGTGAGGGTACTGGATGGGGATCAGGTGGATGTTCTGGTTATGGATGAAAATATTTCCGGGGATGTCCGGGAAAAATATAGAAACAAAGGATTTTTGATTCAGTGATGGAAGCGCTGCCGAGAGGCGGCGCTTTTTGTGTCAGGAGCAAAATAATGCGTATAAGCCGGCTTGCCGCCTGCGTTTGCTCCCTGTTTGCCAGCCGTCGGAGCTTTTACATAAATTTTTCATATATTTGCCACAAACCTGCTTGTTTGTGCGGGACGGCCGGGCTATAATTCAAGCATAAAACAGCAAAAAACAGCAAATTAAAGCAAAACAAGGAGTAGGAATATGAAGACAATGGACACAATCCGGATGATTGTTTTTGACTGGGCCGGAACGACTGTGGATTATGGCTCCAGTGCCCCAGCGGAAGTTTTTGACCGGGTATTTACCGCTGAAGGAATCCATCTGACCCGTGAGGAGATCAATAAGCCAATGGGGCTGGAAAAAAAGGCCCATATCCGCTCCCTTCTGGAAAGCCCTTCGGGGAGCAGCCAGTGGGAGAAAGTCCACGGCGCTGCCTGGACCGAGGAAGATGTGGAGCGGCTGTATGAGAGCTTTGAGAAGGAGCTCTATCAGGTCGTCGCGGAGTACAGCGTTCCCATTTCCGGAGTTGTGGAGACTGTGGAGCAGCTGCGCAGCCAGGGGCTTGCGATTGCTTCCACAACCGGCTACAATTCCCGGATGATGGAGCAGGTCCTTCCCAGAGCGAAGGAGCTGGGATATGAGGCGGACTGCGTGGTGACGCCGGATGTCACGGGCATGGGAAGACCGACGCCGTTTATGCTGTTTGAGTGTATGCGCCGGATGAAGGTGTATCCGCCCCAGGCCGTGGTAAAGGTGGGAGACACGGTGGCGGATATCCTGGAGGGAAAGAACGCGGGAGCCTGGAGCGTGGGAATACTCACCGGTTCCAATCTCCTGGGCCTCACGGAGGAAGAATATGAAGCCATGGAGCCGGAGCAGCTGAAACAGTGCAAGAGGAAAGCGGCGGACCGCTACCGGGAGGCGGGAGCAGACTTGGTGATTGATTCCATCCGGGAGCTGCCGCTTGCTGTGGAGGAGATAAACCGCAGGCTCGCTAAGAAGGAGGCGGAGCGATGAACCGGTATTACAATCCGGTCCGCACGCTGGAAGGGCCGGGAAGTACAAACCAGCTGACGGGGCTTCTGGAAGAGATGGGGCTGGAAAAGCGGAAGGTGCTCCTTCTGGTATGGAGCAAAAATGTGCTGAACAATCCCGGATTTTCCTCTCTTCTGAAGCCGGAGGCCGGTTTCGAAATCCAAACCGTGTGCTTTGAGGCATCCAATCCCACAGTGAACCAGCTGTTTGCGGTTTATGAGGCTACAAGAGATTTCAGCCCGGAGGCAGTGGTTGCGGTAGGCGGAGGAAGCACCATGGATGTGGGAAAATCCCTGTGCTGCCTGTACGGACATCGGATTCCGGATGTGGATGCCCTTCGGGAAATGATACGGGAAAAGAATTACGGAACCCCGCAGGCGCAGTGGATTGGAGTTCCCACCACCGCGGGGACGGGAAGCGAAGTGACCTGCTGGGCCACGATCTGGGACCCGGAGCAGGACGCCAAGCGCTCCGTGGAGTGCCGCGAAAACTATGCCTGGGCGGCCCTGGTGGATCCGCATCTGACCGAGGGAATGCCATTAAAGCTGGCAGTCAGCTCCGGACTGGACGCAGCGGCCCACGCGGTAGAGAGCTACTGGGCAAGGGGAACCAATTGTGTGTCAAGGGCACTGGCCCTGGAAGCGGTCCGGCTGGTTATGGAGAACATGGAAGGGCTTTTGGCGGGGCGGCAGGAGGCCAAGGAAGCCATGTCCCGCGGGAGCATGCTGGCGGGGCTGGCCTTCAGCAACACAAAGACAACGGCCTGCCATTCCATCTCTTATCCCCTGACCATGCATTACCAGATTCCTCACGGAACCGCGGTGAGCATGCTTTTGGCGCCGCTCTTTAAGAGAAACCTGCCTGTGACAGCGGACGGCGGGAGACTGGCGGCAGCCCTCGGCGCGGTGGACGGGGAAGAGCTAGGAAAACGGATTCGCAGCATACTGGACCGCTCCGGCCAGCCGTCCACTCTCAAAGAGTGGGGGGTAAAACGGGAGGATCTTCCCCGCATGGCCAGTCTGGGGCTGACCAAGGGGAGAGCGGACAACAACCCATTGGATATTGATGAAGCCATGATTCTGGAAATTCTGGAAGAGATTTATGATTGAAAAATATATGAGCAAAAAGGAGAGCGAAAAAATGAGACACGGATATAAAAAATTGATGGGTATCGCCATGTCGGCAGTGCTGGCAGCGTCTATGGTTTCCGGTTGCTCTGCGGGAGCGGGAGAGAGCAGCGCCGCGGCAGAGGCCGGTTCTGGGGCGAGCTCGGCGGCCAGCGGGGCGGAAAGCGGCTCTGCGTCGGCAGAGGCCGGCTCCGAGGCAGCCGGAAGCGGGGCTGCCGATGCGCAGGAATCCGCTTCCCCAGGCGGGGAGGACGGTGTGTTTACCATCGCCTATGCACCCAATGAGTCTACCACAGCCAGCGCGGATGCCCGCAACGGTCTGGCGGAGGATCTCGGCGCATACCTGGGCTGCGAGGTGGAGGAAATCCAGGCCAGCGATTACAACGCGATTATCGAGGCACTGCGTACCGGCAGCGCGGATATGGCCTATATGGGCTCCCAGGCTCTGGCCCTGGGCGTGGAGCGCACGTATCTGGAGCCCATCGTGATGAAGGCGGAGGACGGGGATCCGAACAAGGCCATCTACCATTCCGTGCTGATTACAAACAGCGCCAACAGCGACATTAATTCCATCCAGGACATCAAGGGAAGAACCATGGCATTTGTGGATCCGGATTCCACCTCCGGCAACCTGGTTCCCACCGCGGAGATTATCCAGGCCTTCCCGGACGAGGGACTGAATTCCGATATGCTTCACACCAACGGGGACTTTTTCGAGGCGGTGAGCTATTCCGGCTCCCACCAGGCAGGTCTTCAGGCCGTAGTCAAGGGAGATGTAGATGTGGCTCCGATTTCCGACCAGATTCTTGCGTCTGAGATTGCCAATGGAAATGCGGCGGAAGGGGATGTGAAGATTATCCATGAGTCCGGTGCGATTCCCGCCGAGGCAATGGTGGTGGCCGAGCATGTGGACGCGGCTACCCGGGAGATGCTGACAGAGTTTTTGACCTCCTATGAGAACGAGCAGTACTTCACGGATGTGATTAAGCTGCCGGGCGCGCGGTTTATTGCGTGCGATATGAGCGACTACGAGGAGATCATCGAGTTAAATAAGATTATCAACGAGTTTTAAGGTCTGCAGCCGGAGCGGATGCCCGCAGCCGGCGCAGGGGAAGACTGCAGGAGGAAGCGATGGAACCGATTTTAAAGTTTGAACAAGTATCAAAGAATTATCCAAACGGCGTGCATGCGCTGAAAAATGTGTCCTTTCAGGTGGCGGAGGGGGAGTTCATCTCCGTGATCGGCCCCTCCGGGTCGGGAAAATCCACCCTTCTGCGGGCCATTAACCGGCTGATCCCCATAAACGGGGGAGAGGTCTGGCTGGACGGACAGGCGGTGTCCCGCCAGAGAGGAAGGGAGCTGCGCAGGCTCCGCTGCAAGGTGGGGATGATTTTTCAGAATTATAATCTGGTGTACAGCCTTTCCGTTCTCCAGAATGCCCTCCACGGCCGTCTGGGCTATATGGGAGGGATGAAAGGGGTGTTCGGCCTGTACAGCGAGGCAGACAAGCGGGAGGCGCTTGAACTGTTAAAGGAGCTGGGACTGGAAAACTTCTGCTATAACCGGTCGGCGGATCTGTCCGGCGGGCAGAAGCAGAGGGTGGGGATTGCCCGGGCCATTATGCAGAAGCCCAAGCTGCTTCTGTGCGACGAGCCCATCGCCTCCCTGGATCCCTCCAGCGCAAAGACGATCATGGATCTCCTCCATGACATGACCCGCAGGAGGGGAATCGCCTGCATCGTCAATCTGCATCAGCTGGATGTGGCTTTAAATTATTCCACCAGGATTATCGGCCTTTGCAAAGGGGAGATCGTGTTTGACGGGACGCCCCAGGAGCTGACAGAGGCGGACATTGAACGGATTTACGGAACGTCGCGGGAAAATCTTATGCTGGGAGGGAGAAGAGATGACCAGGAGAATACCGTTAATTGCGCGTGATATAAAGCGGATGTACACAGGATTTCTGATTGCGGCGGTTATTCTTTTTATCCTGTGCAGCTATCTGACGGAGTTTAATGTGATGACCCTGATCGCCAACGGAGACGCGTTCTGGGAATTTATCACCGAGGACTTTCTGCCCCCGGCGCTTCCCAGGGCCAGCCGGATTCCGGGGATATTTTCCAGCATACTGGTGACTCTGGCCCTGGCTATGTCCTCCACCACCATAGCTGCGGTTCTGGCGTTTTTTGTGGCGCTGTTCGGAAGTGAAAAAGTCTCCCCTTTCCCAAGGGCTGCCAAGCTTGTCCGTGGATTTGCCACCTTCCTGCGCAATATCCCCGCGCTGGTGTGGGCCTTTATCCTTTTTTCCTCCCTGGGAATCGGGACGGGCGTCGGATTCGTGGCCCTGTGCATCACAAGCTTTGCCTTCATGGTGCGGGCCTTTGTGGAGACCATGGAGGATGTGTCTCAGGACTGTGTGGAGAGCCTGCAGGCCGTGGGCGCTTCCTTCCCCCAGCGGGTGAGCCAGGCGATTCTTCCCTCTTGTCTTAGCGGCTTCCTCTCCTGGTTTCTCTACTGCGTGGAGGTCAATATCCGGGCCTCAACCATCGTGGGAATGGTGGGAGGCGGAGGCGTGGGCCTGACCCTCTTTTCCTATATCAAGAGCTTTCGGTATGACATTGCTTTAAGCATTATCCTGTTAATAGCGGCCATGGTAATTGTTGTGGACCAGATTACGAATAAGCTTCGAAAGGAGATCCTGAAATGATGAATCAAGAACTGGCAGAGTGCGCGGCAGTTATGAGAGGCAGGGAAAAGCCTGCGCCGAAGGCCGCCCGGATTCCTGTGAAGTGCAGGCAGAGGAACCGGTTTATCCCGGGATTTCTCGCGGGAACCGCTGTGCTTACGGTGATCAGCCTCCTGTATCTGGAGATTGACTGGCTGAAAATGCTCTCCCGGGTGCCGGATATCGGCGTGGTGTTCTGGGAGCTGGCCCACCTGGATTTCGCCAATATGGATTTGATTTTCTCCTCCCTGGTGGAAACCATTTCCATCGCCGTGCTGTCCCTTCTGTACAGCCTGGTTTTGGGAATCCTTTTTGGAATGCTGGCGGCAAGGAATATTTTCCGCATCCCGATCCTCTCGTTTTTGACCCAGTCCTTCTTTACCTTCCTGCGGGCGGTTCCCACGCCGGTTTGGGTGCTGCTCATGCTGGTCTGCCTGGGGATGGGGCCCGAGGCCGGTGTGGCCGGCCTGTGCGTCCACACCACAGCCTTTTTCACAAAGTCCTTTGCCCAGAGCTTTGAGAGCATCCCGGACGAGACCATCGAAGCACTTGAAGTTACGGGAACGGGCCGCCTCTCCATCTTTTTCAATGCGGTTCTCCCCGCAGCCCTGTCCCAGATCGTGGCCTGGGCGGGCATGCGCCTGGAGACGAATTTCTCCGAGTGCGCCATCCTGGGAATGGTGGGCGCAGGCGGCATCGGGTACGTGATCTCCAACAGCCTCCAGGGATATGATTATGGAACGGCGGGGGTGGCGATCCTACTGGTGTTTTTGGTGGCGTATGTGATTGAGCGGGTGTTTGTTAGGGTGAAGAGGAAGCTGTATTAGAGCGTGTTTGAAAATTCATTCCCGCCATCTGCGCGCCCCACTTCGCGGCATCCAGAGGCTGAATTCAGTCAGCGCAGCCCCACTGCGCCTCCTTCATTCGGCCTCTGGCTCCCACAAAGTGGAACGCACATCTGGCAGAAAGCAATTTTCAAACACGCTCTAGTATATTTTTTATGTCTTGCTATATCTTTGATTTCTGCTGTTGGGCTTATCAGGAATTGTCATGCGCAGCAGGCCTTTATCCATGGCCGGGCGCAGATAATTCCTGCGAAAGCCCTCTTTTGATTTTAAGCCCAGTTTTTCCATAAGAGCTCTGCTTGTGTAAGGAACATCGTATTCCATGACCGCAAGCAGTTTTTTGATACATTCAGAAAGCGATTCACTATCCTCACTGATCTGAACAGAAATATCATCCAGAATCTTATCAATCTGCCACAGCATGAATTCAATAAAATGTGTCGAGGCCCCTTCTGCATGACATCTTGCAATTGCTTCGTAATATTCTTCCTGAAATTTTTCAATTTGACTCTCAATCGGAATATATTCAAATACCGGCTTCCATTTTGAAAGAATAGCAGTATGCCATAGCCGCGCCATTCTGCCGTTGCCGTCTGAGAATGGGTGGATAAAGACAAATTCATAGTGGAATACACTGCCCAGAACCAGAGGATGAACGCTGGTACGCGCTTCTTTCATCCAATCAAAAAGGTCATTCATCAGCTGCGGAACGTATCGAGCCGGCGGCGCCATAAAAACACACTGGCTGCCATTAAAAACACCTTCTTCCCCTCGGCGAAAGTCACCGGCGTCCCTCACGATACAGTTTGTCATAATGGAATGAAAATGTTTTAAGTCCCTGATGCTGTAGGGATTGATTTCAGATAATTGTTCATAAGCAGCATAAGCATTCTTAACTTCCTGAATTTCTTTCTGCTCACCCAGTACGGTTTTGCCATTAATTACATCCCGGACTTGTCCCAGGGAGAGGGAATTTGCCTCGATTTTAAGAGATGAATGGATAGAGCGGATTCGATTGTTTTTTCGCAGATGCGGTTTTGACGGCAGGCTGCTGATAGCCGTGATTCGCCCAATTTTTTCTGAAATAGATGCTGCATACGATACGATTTCGTTGGTGATTGTAAAAGGCGGCTTATAATTTCCCATAAAAAGAACTCCCTGTACTTGCGTATTAACTTACGTATTTTCTGGCTTATTTTAGTATAGCGCATGAGGAGGGATCTTACAAGGCGGAATGAAAGAGGTATACTTTGGATGTCTGCAAGTGACTGTCCGCCGGATAATACCTGTAATAAAACTGCGGGGAAATGGGGACTGTTTTAGCAGAAGTACAAAATCACTGACAGATTGATATGTAGACAAGCAGAGCGGAAAGGATTTTGAACGCCCGCAGTACAAGAAGCTCCTTCGAAAACTGAATGAGGGAACAATCCTCGATGTGAAATCCATTGACCGTCTGGGAAGAAACTATACGGAGATACAGGAGCAGTATGGAAGAGATGCTGCTGAATGCGGCGGCAGAGCTTTTAAAGGACCTATCCCGCAAAAAGAGCTGAATACGAAGCGGAAACAGATTGCAGGATTCGCGGAGAACGTCTGTTATAATGGCTGTATTAAAAATCTGAAAAGCAAGGGGGAAAGGGTATGGAAAAAGATAACATGAGCATCCCGTTTAAGGAAGAGTTTGATAAAAACGATACGGAGAAGTATATCAAATCTTACATGTTTATCAAGGGATATGCGGTTGCCAAAAAACTTCCGCAGACTCTTGTCGCGCTGTCCCTTGCCAGGAGGCTGCACGAGGGGCAGCACCGGAAGGACGGCGCTCCTTACATCAGCCATCCGCTGAAGGTCTGCAGCACGTTGATCAACTACGGAATTGATGATGACGTGACGCTGGCGGCCGCTCTTCTGCATGATGTGCTGGAGGACTGCGGGGACAAGCTCCCCCTGGAGGGCGCGGAGCTGGAAGTAAAGTACCGGATTTCCGGTGAAGTTGTGGACATCATCCGCGTACTGACAAAAGAATCCGGCCTGGACGATCATGAGCTTTCCGTTTATTTTAAAAGAATTGCGGAAAATCCCAAGGCCGCGCTGATCAAGTTAAGCGACAGGCTTCACAACAGCAGCACGCTGTATAATCTGTCCTATGAGAAGCTGAAAAAATATTTAAGGGAAACCGATATGTTCCTGATTCCCATGGCATCGTACTGCAAGCGGTATTATCCGGAGTATACGAATGCCTTTAATATTCTAAAGAGCAACATCTATTCGCTGAATCACAGCATGACGATCATGATGGAGCGCTTTGAGGAGATGCTGGCCGCCAGGGAGGAATGCGTGCAATGAAAACAGGAAGCTCATACAAAATCAGCCGCCTGTGTGGCGAAAGGGCATCCGGAAGGCCGGAGCGGCCTTTCTTCTGCTGCTGGCGGCAGAGATGAACTGCTCGGGCGCCCTTCAGAGCGGCAGCTGGATTCGGATCGGCTCGAAGGCGAATAGGGAGATATGGTTTTCCTGGAGCCGGTTCCCGCTGTCTTGCATACATGCGGAGTATGGGAAAATCGTTCTTCTCCTGTTCACAGTGCTTCTTGCGGTTATGCTGTATTCGCTCCTGCGCATTAAGTGGGAAAATCCCTGTTTGGGCAATTGCGTTTGGTACATATCCGCGGTATTAATCGTGAACGCGGTTTTCGCGGCAGGGCAGGAAGTGTTTTTGATAGGAACCGGAGTGGGACTCGGAAACAGTGTTCCGCTTTTGGGATACGGGGGATGGATGTTCGGGATTATTTGGGGACTGTTGGATATGAAAGGCGAGGAGGCGCGAAGTGGGATATTTGACAAGGCTGATAAGAAAATTGTTTGAGCCCGCGGATGGTGAGGGTGTGGAACAGCAGCTGAAAAATGATTTCAGAGAGAGCATCTGTTTTTCCTCTTACAGGAAAATGAGCGGCGTTTTCCGGCCAAACAGTTTTTTCGGGATAAAGCAGGCGGAATATCCGAATGCCTGGGCCGGAGCGGATGCCGCACGGTATGTGAGGGCGGGCGGGAGAAAGGCCCTGCGGCTCACTTTGGATATCCCCACATTTGACAGCGGGGATCGGGAAAGCGACAGCTGGCATACCCTATATCTGATGCCGGGAAAGGCCCGGGGATGCGTGGACGGGATTTATCCAGTTTGCCGGGCAGCGGAAAGCTGCCGCCTTCTGATGCGGTATTATGAGGCGTTTCAGCCTATTCTGTGTCTGAACTATCCGCTGACGCCTCATGTGACGCTTGCCTATTTTAAGCCCGGAATACTCGATGAACGGCAGATTAAGTGCCTGCAGAGGGTGATTGACCTGGCAAAGACATGGGAGCCGGTCACTTTTGGAGCTCTGCGGCTCTATGCTGGAATATCAGATATTTTCCGACATGAACCATTACCAGCGAAAAGAATAAAAACATCCCCGCAGATAAGGTGCCCCTGGCGCCTGCTTCTGTGAGGATGTTTTTGAATCTCCGTCTAAACGGCTGCGCCTATCTTAAATTATCCCGGAAGTTCTCAATCTGCGCCTCCTCATATTCCCCCCGGTAAGAGCCGGAAAAGAACCGGTCTGCGGCTTCCTCGCGCAGCTTCCTCCAGGACTGCTCCTCCTTCCTCACCAGAATCGGGAAGAAGCAGACGTTGTTTTTCGCAGCGGCATCATAGTCGCCGGGGGCATCCCCCACCATCAGCACACGGTTCTCATCATAGCCCTTCTTTAGGAGCTCCTGGATGCAGAAGGCCTTGCTGCCGTCGTTTTGGGTGAGAACCAGATTCATGTACTCCAGGATGCCTTCTTTTTTCCATTCATCCATCACAGCCTGAAGGTTGGCGGAAGATACCACCACCAGGTCCGCCCTTCCCTTGAGGGAGGCCAGGGCTTCCTTCACGCCGGGGAAGGCCTTTTTCTCGTCCTCGGAGAGCGCGGTGATGCCCTCATTTACATGGACGGACCAGCTTAAGGCCTTTTTCATGGCCTCCGTGCCGCCGGACTCCGCCGGATTACCGGCAGCCCCCTCCGGATTGCCGCCGCCCTCCGCCGAACTGCCGGCGGCTTTTGCCGCAGCGATGGCGTCCTCCAGACTCTTGTTGGAGAGCTCCCCGGTGGCCGCAATCCAGTTTTCCAGGGCGCGAAGCCCGGGGATTGGGCAATAGTCTCTGTCAATTTCCTGCAAAATTATCCCCAGGGCCTTGTAGCGGTTGATGCCGCGGGTTCCGGTGTAGAGGTTGATATCGTTCCAGCGCGCAAGGAGCGCATCCTGCCATTTCTCCAGGCCCCATTCCGCTACCATGCAGGGGCCAAAGCAGCGGTAGTGCTTGATATCCATGGTGTCCATAGCGCAGCCGTCTGAGTCAATGCAGATCAGATAATCGCTGCCCCGTTTAAATTCTTCCAGCCTGCTTCCCATAGAACCTCCTCACTGAATGGTGTACATGGCAATCTCATTGATTTCCCGGTTGGTGGAAATAATGATATCCTTTCCATCCTTTTCATAGTGATAGACATTGGCGGAGCCGCAGTCCTCATCGAGAATCTGCGTGTCGAAGTCCTTCTTTTCCTCATTCCAGAAGAACGCGATCAGATTCCGTTTGCCCTTCCGGTGGCCGATGACAACCGCCGGGCGGCCGCAGAGGCTTCCTCCGTAGATAGAGTGGGCGAATTCTGCCTTCTCGCCGTACTCGTAAACCCGTTTAAAGCCGCCGTCCTCGTTCCGGTATATGTAGATATTTTCCCCGTGGAAGGGAGAGATCACAGCCAACTCCTCCCTGCCGTCGCCGTCCAGATCGAGAAGAACGCCGTCGCTTGCCGGGTCTGAGATGAGCTGCTCGATGTTCCACTCCTTATCGGGAGCCTCCGGCGGCGTGAAGGCATAGACCCCTTCCTCGCAGCTGATAACAGCGGTCTCCAGGCCATTCCGCATCACCTTGTAATAACCGTGGTTCTTTGTCATGCCGTCCTTAATGACTGTGAGCTCCAGTTGATTCTCTTCCGAATAGGCGGAAAGGTCGTCCGGAAGAACGCCGGCGTAGACCTTGCCCGGATGGGTCCAGTCGTCCTTGTATTCGTGATCGGATTTGAGGGCACAGGCGATGAGATAGCGCACTCCGTTTCGGGAGATAATGTCAAAGCGGTGCACAAAGGGAAGCTCCTTAAGTACGGCGACCTTCCACTCCCCATTTTCAGGCCATACCCGCACGATCTTGGCCTCCTTGGAATCATTGGGAGAATAGAATTTGTGGGTTGCCAGGAATTCGCCGTTGCTCCCCGGAACCTGTACCATGCTCATGGTGCCGCCGGGGCCTTCCCAGACCGTCTCCTCATAATTCCCATCCAGGTCAAAGAGCTGGCAGGGATCCTGCTTTTCTGCAGCCACCAGGATATGGTCTTTTCCATTATAGTGCAGAGGCGCGATGGAATAGCATTTTTCCAGGGTGCCCATTACTTTTTTTTCAACTTTCATAATCGAACCTCTTTCTTATACAGAGACCGCCGGAAGCATGGAAAGCTGCCGCTGCCGGCGGCCTGCCGTGCCGCTTCCGGCGGTCATTTGCGTTTGAATTGCTGTGCCAATTACTGCTGCCGTTCCAGGATGGGACGCATCATGGAACTAGCTTGAACCAAATCCTGCCGCCACTCGGGATTTCCCGTATACCAAAACTCCGTCACAAACCGGCGCACGCCGCAGTCCCAGGCGGTTTTGATGCCGGATTCAAAATCCACATGGCCGGTGCCGAAGGGCACCTCGCGGAATACGCCGGGAACCGTCTCCTTTAAGTGCATGGAGGTCAGATGTCCTGTGCCGAGACGAATATCTTCGCAGACATCCGTTCCGTAGGTCTTGGCGGCATTCGTCAGATTGCCCAGATCCGGATACACACCCAGATACAGGGAATTGACCGCATCTACATATTTCATGGATTTTTCCACGGTATTCATGAATTCCGTCTCCATGGTCTCAAAGCCTAGGACAACGCTTCGGCGGGAAGCCATCTCTACTGCCTTTTCGAGATTTTCCCCAAAGAGCCGGCGGGTCTCCTCGGTGCCCTCCTCGTAATACACATCGTAGCCGGCAAGCTGGATGACCCGGATTCCCAAATCATCTGCCAGGGCAATGGCTTTCTCCATAATCTCCATGCTCCGGGCCCGGGTCGCCTCGCTGGGGCTTCCCAGAGGATACTTGCGGTGGCCGCTTAAACACATGCTGCGGATGGGAACTCCGATTTTTTCCATTGTCCGGACCAGCTCCAGACGCTCCGAAGCGCTCCAGTCAAGGCGGGCAAGCTTTTCATCCGTCTCGTCAATGCTGATTTCCACAAAATCAAAGCCCGCGTTTTTTGCCTCGGTGAGCCGCTCCTCCCAGGAGAGGGAGGAGGGCATGGCCTTTTCGTACAGACCTAATGTATATTTCTTCATAGAGGCCTCCTGCTTACAGAAGGGAGCGGAACGGGATATTCTGCGGATGCTCGAAGCAGTCCTCAAAGCCCCGGCGGTAGTGGTACTCCCTCTTGTCCTTGTCGGCCGGATACACGTACTTGCCGCCCACATCCCAGATGAAGGGGTGGAACTTGTAGTCCAGACGGTATTTCTTCATCTCATAGAGCACGTTGATCTCGTTGGTGTCCGCCTTGAAGTTGGTCCACACATCGTAGTGGATGGGGATAACTACCTTGCACCGCAGGGCCTCGGCCATGCGCAGGATATCCACGGAGGTCATCTTGTCGGCCATTCCCACGGGGTTCTCGCCGTAGGAACCAAAGGCAACGTCCACCTCATGGTCCTTGCCGTGCTTGGCGAAGTAGATGGAGTAGTGGGAGTCGCCGCTGTGGTAAATGTTGCCGCCCGGCGTCTTGACCAGATAGTTTACGGCCTTCTCATCCATGTCCATGGGGCAGATGCCTGTGAGCTCTTCCCGGTTCTCGGAGGTATCGTCCGTAGTTACCAGGCAGGTCCGGTCAAAGGAATCCAGCACAACCACCTCAATATCTTTGATTTTGATCACATCGCCGGGCTTTACGACGCGGCAGCGGTCCTCGGGAACTCCCCATTTCATCCAGGTCTCCACGGACTTCTTGGGGCCGATGAAGGGAACGGGAATCTCGTTTCCGTTCTCATCCACGGTAGTCATGCCGCTCTGGATTACATGGGCTGCGTAGTTGGGATCCATGTGATCCTGATGATAATGGGTGGCAAACACAGCGTCCACCTGCTTTACGGCAAAGGGGTCAAGCACAAAGGGGACGGCCCGCAGGTTGGGCTGCATCATCCGTGCGCCGCACATATTAGCCATCTGATGGCCGGGTTTCATCTTGCCGTCGCCGTGGGTGCGTTTCCCGTTTCCGCACCAGAAGTCGATGGTGATGTTGCAGCCGCCGGGGGTCTTAAACCAGATGCCGGTGCAGCCAAGCCACCACATAGCCACATTGCCCGGCTCCACAACCTCATTTTCAATCTCCTCATTTAACCAGGTTCCCCATTCAGGGAAGGTGTTCATAATCCACTGTTCTCTTGTCAAAGTATCAATCTTGCTCATATGCCGTTCTCCTTTTCTTTCATTTTGTTCCAGCGCTCCTTTATGAAGAACGCAGCCATCTTGGGCTCCCTTGTTCTTGTAAAAATGCCCTTTTTGTTGCCCTGTACCCGCTTGATATTCTCTGCCGTGGCGAAATCCGCAAAATTCCAGATGTGCTCGCCGGTGATGTAGGGCAGCTCGTCAAATACCTGGCTGTAGGCCTTTAAAAATGCGGTCTGATACTCCTCGCTGAAAAGTCCCTCGTTGATGTCGTGCATGCCGGCGATGGTGTCCGCTCCGTACTCGCCCAGCATGATGGGCGTATCCGGACACCGTTTGTGGAAGCGCTCCAGCTCATCCTTCAAAAGGGCGGCGGCGCCGGGAAGATTTCCTTCCGTGTCGTACCAGCCCCGGTAGCGGTTGATTACCAGCACGTCGCACAGTTCCGCCACCTTGCATTTTTCTGGACTGGAGCCTTCGTAGGTCACCAGAGTGGCCGGACGGTGCTGGGGATCCTCTTGGCGGATCAGATTCAAAAGCGGTTCAAAATATTCCTTTGCCCCTTCCTCCTCGCTGGCCGGTTCATTGGCCACGCTCCAGAGGATCACGCAGGGGTGGTTTTTATCCCTGGCGACCATGCCGCGGATGACATCACGGTGGTGCTTGGCGGTTTTCATGTACTCCCAGGTGCCGGTATGATCGCCGGAGGCATCCAGCATGCCTGTTGCGGAAAAATGGGAGTGAAGTCCTACGGCGGGTGCCTCATCGATGATGAGAATGCCCTCACGGTCGCATAAATCCAGCATTTCCTCGCTGTAAGGATAGTGACTGGTGCGGAAGGAATTGGCTCCGATCCATTTTAAAAGGGCAATGTCCTTCACATTGTATACTTGATTAAATCCCCTTCCATTTACCGGTGTGTCTTCATGTTTGCCAAAACCCCTTAAATACACCGGTTTTCCGTTCAAGCAAATCCGGCAGTCCTTTATGGAAACTTCGCGGAAACCGAAATGCTCGCGGTAACAATCCGTGGTTCCGTCTGCGGCGGCAAGGAGAACCTCAATCTGATATAAATTGGGATGCTCGGTGTCCCACAAAAGAACCTGGGTCAGACGGTCTGCGCCTTCGGATCCTGCGCCCTCAAATACGCAGCTCCCCTTTGGATCCAGAATGCGGACCGAGATGCGGGCGGTATCCATCGCCTCCCCGCCGGTCTGAATGTGCCAGGAAAAGGTTCCATCCATCTTTCCCTGAACAACAATATCCTCAATGTAAGTTTTAGGTGTGGTGTACAGGCAGACCGGACGCATGATTCCGCTGTAATTGTAAAAGTCAAAATTGGGCAGATTGTGGACTTCCTCGGGCATACCAGGGAAGGCCTGGCGGACGAGACGGCCTGCGGGAAGCGTGGTGTTGTCCACAATATTATTTACGAAAACAGTCAAGAGGTTTGCGCCCTCTTGAGCAGTATCTGTGATGTCGAATTCGAAAGGAAGAAAGCCGCCCTTGTGTTCGCCCAGGAGAATCCCGTTTAAGTACACCTTTGCCTTGTGAGTTACACTTCCAAAGCGGAGAACAAGGCGGTTTTCCTTCATGGCCGGGCTGACAATCAGCTCCCTTTGATAAACCATGTCACCCACATGGTCTCTGAAATTCCTTCCCTGGTAAATGTCATTGTAAGAGGAAGGAACCGGCATGGGAATCGGAGTGTGAAGAGGCATACCGGGAACCGGCTCTTCTCCGCCCTTCAGCAGCGTAAAATCCCATATCCCATCTAGGCTGAATTTCATGCGTGTCTGTGTCATCTGTGGATATAACATCATGCGCCTCCTTATGCATTAAACCAGAAAGAGGGAGATTTGCATCTCCCTCTGAAAAAATTTACTGGCCGCCTTTGTCTTTCATGAGCTGCGTTCCATTAGTAATCAGGGAAGATATGGCGTTGTCAATAGTATCGGTTCCCAGAAGGAACTTGGAACACTCATCTAACATAAGCTGGGACATTTCCTTATTGTAAGAAGGAACATTCGTATAAACAAGATCCTTCCATGCGGGGTTGTTCATTACGTTCTCAAGAGTCTCAACATCGATGTAGGTGGGATCTTCGATCTGCATGTTCATGAATTCCATCTTATCAATGCCGGCCTCTGCAGATACGCTGATGCCGCGGATTCTCATACCCTCGGTGGTGTAGAAGCGGATGAAATCATAGGCTTCCTTGGGGTGCTTGGAGTTCTTGCTTACAGAGTAGAAGTGGGACTCTGTGTAAGTGGTTCCGGGCTCTGCATCCTTCCACGCAGGAATAGGAGCAAAGGTGGTGGTGAACTCGTGAGGATACTTATCCTGGTCGTCCAGCTCGGGTACAATAAAGTTTCCGATGGGCAGCATTGCGATTTCGCCCTTGAAGAACTTATCACGGTAGTTCATATTTAAGGACTTCACATCGCCGTAGGATACGGAGGACTGGTCAACCTGCTCTAAGTCATAACGGAACTGCAGCCAATCCTTGAAATCGGGGTCATCGAAGTTTACGCCGGACATATCTTCCTTGAACATCGGGTTGTCCGGATAAGTGGACCACATACCCATGTAATCATAGTGATCCCAGGAGTGGAAGTAGGAACCGTAGATCTTGCTTGCGCCCTCGCCGGTGGTCATTGCTTTCGCGTACTCGCGGTAGTCGTCCCAGGTCCAGTCAAGGGAGGGAACTTCCAGGCCGGCAGCATCCAGCATGTCTTTGTTGATGAGGACAAACCAGGACTTCAGATCGCCGGGAATGCCGTAGATCTTGTCATCTACCTTCTGGATAATGGAGTAGGCTTCCTCGGGAACCACGCCCTCCTCGGCAAAATAGTCATCCAGAGCCAGGTA
>DWWT01000007.1 GCA_019119575.1 Candidatus Enterocloster excrementipullorum | reverse complement strand
TTACCGGGATATGTCCGAGGCATTTGACCCGGGCAACAAATACTCCGTTCCCTACTGCTGGGGAACCATGGGCATCCTCTACAACACCAAGCGCCTGGAGGAGCTGGGCGTTCCCGCCCCCACCAAATGGGCGGATCTGTGGGATGAGCGCCTGAGCGGAGAAATTCTCATGCAGAACAGCGTGCGGGACACCTTCACCGCCGCCCTCAAAATGCTGGGCTATTCCCTCAATTCCACCAACGAGGAGGAAATCGCCCAGGCCCGGGATCTTCTGATTGAGCAGAAGCCTCTGGTGCAGGCGTATGTCATCGACCAGGTGCGGGACAAGATGATCGGCGGGGAAGCCGCTGTGGCCATGATCTACTCCGGCGAGATGCTCTATATCCAGGACGCCGTGGCCGAGCAGGGACTGGATTATACCCTGGAGTATGTGATCCCCGAGGAAGGCACCAACTACTGGCTGGACTCCTGGGTCATTCCCGCCAACGCGGAGCACAAAGAGAATGCGGAAAAATGGATTGACTTCCTCTGCCGCCCGGATATCGCCAAGATGAATTTTGACTACATCACCTACCCCACGCCCAATACCGGCGCCTATGAGATGCTGGATGACGAGCTGAAGAACAATACGGCTCTCTTCCCGGATTTAAGCAAGCTCACCAACTGCGAGACCATCAAATACCTGGGCGAGGATGTGGATGCCATCTACAATGATATGTGGAAGGAGATTAAGGCGGATTAATGGATCCTCACCTTTTCCAGCAGCCCATGCATGCTGTCAATTTTTGATTTTACTGAAAAAATAGCAAATTCCATCGTTACTACACATAGACTGATGAGCTCTGGCAGTCTTTTAAAAGCCAGCGTTTGTCAGTCTTATTTTTCGCAGCCCGTTTTGCTGCTATGGGGCTGTTTTCCATATTATTAATTTGTCAAACCGGCCGGATTCTGCTAAAATAAGGGGTATAGTGAGAGGAGGTTCGTTTCTTTGAAAATACAGGAATCAGCAGAAAATTATCTGGAAACCATCTATATGTTAAGCCTGGAGCACCCGTATGTCCGCTCCATTGACATTGCCACAGAACTCAGCTTTTCCAAGCCCAGCGTCAGCGTGGCCATGAAAAATCTTCGGGAGAACGGCTATATCCATATGGACGAGCAGGGCCACATCACCCTCACCGAATCCGGCCTGGAGATTGCCAACACCATGTACGAGCGTCATGTTATGCTGACCAACTGGCTCATCTATCTGGGCGTGAATCCCAAGACAGCGGCGGCAGATGCCTGCCGGATGGAACACGTGGTCAGCGCCGAAAGCTTTGCCGCCATCAAGCGTCATATTACTCAGGGGCATGAACTGCCGGAATCCGCTGGCGAAGAGTAAGTGCTGCTGCATAAACGAATGGAACAAGGAGGATATTCCCATGTTAAAGGATCTTGTCAAAACCTGCCGGTCTTACCGGCGCTTCTTCGAGGATGTGCCCATTCCCATGGATGATCTGAGGGATATGGTGGATACAGCCCGGCTCACCGCCTCCGCCGCCAATGCCCAGGCTCTGCGCTTTCGCATTGTCACGGACGCGGCTGAGAAGGCCGGCGTTTTCGCAGCCATCAACTGGGCCGGAGCCTTAAAAGACTGGGACGGCCCCTGCGAAGGCGAGCGCCCCGGCGCCTACATTGTAATCGCCTGCGATTTGTCCGTAGGACGGAACAAGCAGTGGGATGACGGCATTGCAGCCCAGACCATCATGCTCTCCGCGGTGGAAAAGGGCTTCGGCGGCTGCATGATCGGAAGCTGCCGCAGAGATGACATTGCCCGCGCCCTGCAGATTGACACAGAAGCGTACTCCATCGACCTGGTTCTGGCTCTGGGAAAACCCAAGGAAGAGGTTGTGATCGTTCCCGTGGGCGAGGACGGTTCCACCACTTACTATCGGGATGCCAATGGGGTACATTATGTGCCGAAGAGAAGTTTGGAGGATGTGCTGCTGTAAGGGCTCTTCTCCTGTTTCACCGCAGCCAGTCCCCGCGCTTCTCCGCACAAACCAAAAGCATCATAGGCCGCCGCATCTCATCCCGCATGCCCGGAAGATCCATCATATCCTCCGGCGGCGGGGGCTCCACCACGTGGCGTATGGAAAACCCATTTTCCAGGAGGGTTTCCAGATACGTGGTCAGAGTGCGGTGGTATTTTATAACCTTCTCTCCCAGGAACACGGCCTCCCGTTTTCCCTCGTAATAATAGTTGTCCACAGGGAAATGGAGGATGTTCCCCTGGTCATCATAATACCAGTCCTGGGATCCATACGCGGTAAATACCGGGTGCTCTCCCGCTCCCTTGAGCCCGTATACCGAGCGGCTCATCTCTTTATATTTGTTAAAAAACACTTCGTCGTCGTACTTATTTTCCTTCACAGCGCTTCTCCCCCGCGATCCGCATTCCTCACTCCAGAATGTGCTCCATGCCCTGGCACATGATGGTCTTCACATGTCCGTCCGCCAGGGAATAGAACACGGCCCGTCCTTCCCTCCGGTTTTTCACCAGGCCGTTCTGCTTTAAAATGCGCAGCTGGTGGGAGATGGCGGACTGATTCATATTCAGAAGCTGGGCGATGTCGCACACGCACATCTCGGATTCCGACAGGACATACAGAATTTTGATCCGGGTGGAATCCCCGAACACCTTGAACACCTCCGCCAGGTCATAGAGCCGGTCTTCATCCGGCATTTTCTCACGCACGGATTT
>DWWT01000049.1 GCA_019119575.1 Candidatus Enterocloster excrementipullorum | reverse complement strand
AAACAGCAGGCCCTCTATGTAAAAAATTCCCGGATACGGATTTTCCACCCGGACTCCATACCGCGTTTTCAAAAATGCAATGAGCTTTCTCGGATAGTGATTCCCCACAAGCGTAATGGTAATCTCCTCCGCGAACTCGATCTGCAGCACGGCCTGAAAGGCCGGATGCCACTGAAGAGGTTTCTCCATTCGCATTCCTCCTTTAATTATACGAAATATACCGTGCATTTTCAACATAAATTGAATATCCGGCCGAAGAGGCCAATTGACAATTGACTGGAAATGTATTCCATATCCGAAAAGACGATGTCTGTCGAAAATATAGATATCCGTTGATAAAATTAACTATATCATGAAATATATGGAGATGCAATAAAATTCAAGGTTTTTCGCCATTATGGTTTAGACGCTGGATCATCTTATATTAGGGGATGAGATAGAGGATGATTCTCCTCTGATACGACAATTTATTGAGTTATGCAAATGTTACCCGGAAGAACGCATGCGGCGGGGACTTGCACTTTTAGAATATTATTTAAAATTAGAAGACTCTTAAAGGATTCCTGATCGCCTAAAGGTTTTCTTGCTATACAACACAAAAGACGCTTTCTGAAGTCAACCGGTGATTTCAGAAAGCGCCTTTTCTTACCGAGAAACTCCCTTTCCCGCATTCCCATCAAAACGCCGCATAAATAAACGCCGCCGCATCATACCCTCTCCCATAAAACCCAAGGATCAGCACCGCAAATGCCAGCGCCGCGCACACTGCCGAAAGTCTGCCCCAGCACACTTCTCCCCGGCTGTCATGCACCGTGCAAATCCCTCCGTCCGTTTCGGGTGAAGCAGACACCGCTGTATCCGCCGCCATTCCCAAATCGCCGCGTTTCTCCCTCCGGGAGGATACCTCCGACACCGCCCATAAAATCCCCATGGACACCGCCAGTACACCCCAATCCGCCATGGAAAGCCCCAGGCTCGCAAAGCCAGCCGCTGTGAAAACTCCCATGTCTCCGGAGGTCATCCCCTTAAAAATGCCGAACGCCATTCCCAGGGAATCCGACCGGAAGAACACAAATCCTATGGCCACCAGAACGAATGTCCGCACCCGCTGCCAGGCCGCCCACAGAGGATTCTCCCTGTGTATTCCGGTCTTTTTATAAAAGTTTGACCAGACAGGCTCGGCCAGCAAAGCCGCGCTCATCAAAAACGCGTGGTAAAGCCCGGAGCCGATAATAAAGGTCCACATGCCTCCATGCCACAGCCCCAGAAGGAACCAGACCACAAAGAGGGCCGCCGCCGTGGTCACCCGTTTTCCCGCTTTCTTCCCGAACCGTTTTTTGCATGTCCTGGAAAGCCCCTCAAAAGCCCGGGTACGCATCAGGGGATACATGACGAAATCCTTAAACCATGCGCCCAGCGTCATATGCCACCTGCGCCAGAACTCCGCAATGCTCCGGGAAGCAAAGGGCTGCCGGAAATTTTCCTCCAGGCGCACCCCGAACATGCGGGCAGCCCCCAGAGCGATGTCCACCGCCCCTCCAAAATCCGTATACAGCTGGAAGGCAAAACACACGGCGGCCAGCACCAGAAGGCTTCCTGTGTAAGTCTCATAATCCCCGTAAACGGTGTTCACCACCACAGCCAGCCGCTCCGAGATCACCAGCTTCTTAAACAGCCCCCAGAGAATTCGCCGCAGGCCGAAAAACACATCCGCTGCTGTGGAAGTGCCCGGCTCCTTTTCCGAAGCGGCCTCCAAGACTTCCCCAGGCTTCCGGGCCTCCCCGTCAAACAGTGTGGCGGACAAACTCCCCCACCGCGCCACAGGCCCTGTGGACATCTGAGGGAAGAAGCCTCCGAAAAGCGCCACCTTCCAAAAGCGCTTCTCGGCCCGCTCCACGCCCCAGTATACCTCGATCAGATATCCCAGAAGGGTCAGGGTATAAAAAGAAATCGCTGCCGGCGCCGGAATCGAAACAGGCGTCCAGGAAACCATTTCCTCCCGACCCGTAAGCCAGGCCAGTTCCCGCAGCGTATATCCCGGAAAATTCACATACTTAAAAGCCGCCAGAAGCGCCAGATTGCAGAGGAGCACTGCAAGGAAAATCCGCTTTTTTCCGGCGGACGCCTTCGGGGAATCCCCTTTTTGCTGCCCAGCCCTCTCGATCCCCCGCGCCCCGGCCCAGACCGTGAGCGCGGAACATCCATAAACCGCCAGGCTCAAAATTCCTCCGGACAGCCACAAGAACACGGCGCTGGCCGCAAAGAGTACGGCCGCCCGCCGGCTCTTTTTGTTTCCCGGGACAGCATTCACCGCCAGGAAGCAGAGCAGACAGACTGCCATAAACACCAGAAAGCCATATGACACAAAGCTCATTTTTACTGCTCCCGCTTCTCAAGAATCAAATCCGCCATCTCACCCACATTTTTCATCCGGGTGATCTCCCCCATGGAAAACCGGATTCCAAAGGCCCTCTCCACAGAGGCCATCAGGTCAATGTGCTCCAAGCTGTCCCAGCCGTCCACATCCGCCGCCGTCGTCTCGTCCGTCACGTGCAGCGACTCATCGTCGAATACATCCTGGAACACCTGATCCAGCTTCTCAAAAACCTCTTCCCTGCTCATACACTTTCCCGCCTTTCTATCGCAATCACCTCATTTTTCGGCTCATAACCCGCCAGATCCAGCTTCCACCGGGTATTTCCCTGCGCATCCTCGGAAACCAAGGAAAATCCCATCTCCCGGTAGAATTCCCGGACCATCCCATTTTTCGGGGTTGGATAATAGTAGCCCACAAGCCGCTTCACGCCGCGCCGGCCGGCCTGCTCCGCCAGCGTATCCAGCATGGCCTGCTCCATCCCCCGCTTTAACACCCGGCAGGACATAAGCCACAGCTCAATATGAAGGCTGTCCTCCTCCTGCCGTCCTAAAATCACGCTGACAACGCCATTGTCCCCGAACCGGTCGGACAGCTTCCCGTAAAGGGTCAGATACCCCGCATCCGCCGCCAGCTGCTCCAGCTCTCCCCGGGTATAGCGCCGGGTGGTAAGATTAAACTGATTGGACTTGTTCGTGAGCTGGGCGATCCGGTCCATATACTCCGGCACAAATTTTCCAACTTCCGCCCTCATTTCGAGGGAGCGCAGATATTCCCCGTAATCGGCAAATGCCTGTTCCTGCCGCTTTCTCTGGGTATTGGCCTGATA
This sequence comes from Candidatus Enterocloster excrementipullorum, assembly GCA_019119575.1. Taxonomy (GTDB): domain Bacteria; phylum Bacillota; class Clostridia; order Lachnospirales; family Lachnospiraceae; genus Enterocloster; species Enterocloster excrementipullorum. Next base: position 15,826 of record DWWT01000049.1, on the reverse strand, counting down.
CATGCTGCTCCGGTCCAAATCTTCCCGGGACAGGCTCACCGGTTCAAAAAATCCTGACCGGTCCAATATGGAAATATACCGCTCCGGCTGGGCCTCATGCCCCTCTGTCATCTCCGGAACCGCCGCTCCCAGTCCCGCCTGGGATACCCGGCTCCTCTCCGCCGGGTTATCGTCCACAAAGACAAGGGCATCCGTCCCAATATTCAGCTCCCCGGCAATTTCAGCCAGGTTCCTGTCCTTTGGCTCCCAGTTGGCTTTGATGACAATAAAATCCTCCGGCCGCAGCACGCTGTCCGGCCGGCTAAGGCCTGCCAGAGCGTTTTCCATCTCATTTTTCGAGTCAATGTTCAGGAGAATCCCCTGCTTTTTCATCGCCTTCAAATACTGCTGAAATTCGCTGTAGACCTGGGCCAGCCCTGTCTCCTGTCCGATGGCGATATTCTCCGGGCCGTCATCTCCCACCACGCCGCCCCAAAGCGTGTTGTCCAAATCGAGAACCAGGGCCTTTTTGTTCTTCCCAAATATGGCCTTAATCATATTTGACAAATTAAATGCCAGCTCCGGAACTGCCGGAACCGCCGGGCTGTACTTGTACATATGCCAGTACAGCGGATCATGCCAGACGCCAAGCCCCACCGCCGCGGCCAGCCAGTCGATGTCCTGGATATAAAAATTCCCGTGCTCCCGGGCATATCCGGCAAACTGCTCATTCAGCTGCGCGAGAAAATGCTCCCTTCCCCGGCAGTCCCAGGCATCCATATTTCCCAGAAGACGATACGGCGGTTTCTCAAAATTGTTCTGGATAATGGGACAGTGGAACCGCTTCTCCAGGCATTCCCAGAGGTGATGAAAATGCTTCCATGCCCCCGCGCGCTTCTCCTGAACCTGCTGCGGCCCGTCCTCCGGCCCGGGATACACCGTATCCGGAATATTCCGGCAGGTCGTGTGAATGTAAATCAAATCCGGCCCGAAGCTGTCAAGCGCCGGTGTTCCGAACACCCCGTCCTCATAATACCGATTGTATTCCGACTGATAAAATTCCGGCTCAATTCCCTGATCCAGCAAAAACAGCTCCAGCATCAGCACCAGGTCATGGGTCGTTGAGCCCCCCAGCACCGCAATTTTTTTCCGGATGCGGTCTCTCCCATCCGAAAGAAGAGCCTTTTTGAGGCTCTTCTTTCTTTGCAGCAGTTTCGCACCGTCAAAAGGATATTCCAGCTCCTTCATTCTTTTAAGTCTCCCTGTCTGCTCCTTATTCCGCAACGTAATTCTCGTAAGAAATGCTCACAACCTTGTCATTAGCAAAGCCGCAGTCCACCACAATCTGCGTGTCCCCAAGGACAACGGTGTAAAGGCCCATGCTCTCCGTGGCTCCCGGATAAATCTTCTTTACATCAGCCGGAGTCTGACCCACCTTCAGGCCCTCCTCCGTAGCCACCTTGTCGCTCTTTAAAATAATGGACTCCACCACCGTATTCTTCTTCTCATCCTGGGTAGTATAGACATCAAAGTCATCATAAATATACGCTTTGTCCTTGCCGCCGTTCGCGCAGTTGGTCAAAATTTTCACATCATTGGCATCGCCCAGCTTTCCGAGAACCACATCCGCATATTCCCCCACAGTGATTGTGTTCTCTCCTGTGGTAAACGCATACTCTGCCTTTGCCTCCGCAGCCCAAGCGCATACGCTCAAAGACGCTGCCATCACCGCTGCCGCCGCCATTCCTGTTGCTCTCTTTAAACCTTTCATCTCACCATTCCTCCTGACCTGTTCATGAACTTTTATTTCCGTCTATGTCACTGCTCCTGGAAGTCCTCCGTAAATTTCGGAATATATCCCAGCCGCGAAAATTCTTCCATCTGCCGCTCCTTCTCCGCCTCATAGGCCAGAAGACGTTCCTCGTAATACTGCGCGGTGTCCGCCTCGTCCCTGTGATCCTCCAGGCCATACATCTCCTCCAGGACTTTCCCCAGGTAGAGCGCCACCTTCTCGGCCCCGTACACATTCATGTGCAGGCCCTCGTCATACGTGTCGCGGCTCATATCAATCCCAGTCTCCTCCATGAGATTGAGAAAATTCAGATAGAGAAGCCCGTGTTCTTCTGCATAATTTTGTATCTGCTCCTCATAGGGAGGCACCCACAAAGGATACAGGCTGGGAGCTTTCATGAGAACCAGGGCGATTCCCCGCTCCTCACAGGCCTGTCGGATCCTGTCCAGATACGCATAATTCTCCTCGGGAAAGGTATAATCCTCCCGCCGCCTCTCCGCGGGAAATTCCCCTGCCGGCCGCACATCCGCCCGCAGATAGTACCCCTGGAAAGAAGTAAGCGGCTTCTCCCGGAAGCTGTAGACAAAATCCTCTTTTTCCAGGCTGCTCCACCGGGAATGATATCGGAGAATGGGGAAAATGTATTCCATCATCTTCTCATCCTCCATCGCGCTGGCCCTGATGCCTTCCCACTTGTCCCGTCCCCAGGCCATGCCGTCAAATACCATCCTGTTGTACTCCTCCGTGTCCTGCTCCGCCACCATCATGGCCTGTACATTGATAAGAACCACCTTCGGCGTCTCCCTCTTTAGGGCATCCATGAGCAGATAGTAGCTCTGCGGCATAAGCTGGTTAGCATTGCCCCGGATAAAGCTGGTAATCCCATATTCCTCCCACAAGGTCATGGGAGAAATGCTCTCGTAGGATTCACAGTTTCCCAAAATCAGCAGGTCATGGCTCGTACTGTCCCGATAATATTCCTCTGTAAAATTTCCTTCAATGACGGAGCCCATGTACTTGGGCATCAAAATCCGCTGGGCTGTCCACACCGCCCCGGCAAACACTGCCAGGGAGAGCAGAATTCCAAGCCACGGGCACCGCCGGTGTCCTTTCTCCTCCATTCCCCGGGGTCTCCTCCTAATCGATTTCTCCGCTAAAAGCCATCCCTGCCGGAATCTCTTACGGAGACGGCGGATAGAGGCCGGGTGTGAAAGTAAAGCATCCCCTGTGAGCCGCAGAATAAGCGGCCATCTGTGCATCTGTCAAAAGGCAGAACCAGCCGCCCCAGGAGCGGGGCGTAGTGTCAAAATGATACCAGGTGCCATCCACCCGGGTCATATTCCAATAATGATCATTATCCGTACTGCGGATCACCTCAATGCTGGGCAGTCCTGCCCGCGTAAGGAGGGCCTGGGATACGGAAAAATACGTATAGCAGTCTCCATGTCTCCTGCGGAATCCCTGGTATGCCTCCGTCACCCAGTCCCGGGTGGAAGAATGGCCGCTGTAGCGCAGATTTCCCCGCACCCACCGGTAAATCGCCTCGGCCTTCTGCCGCTCTCCCATGGAGCTGTTGGTAATCTGGGCCAGAATTCCATCGCACACCGCGTCCACGGTCTTCTGAAGCTCCGACTTTTCCTCCTCAGGCGGGATCACCACCGGGCTCTTATAGGGCCAGGCCACAGTGCCCGCACCGGAAGCATCAAAATTATATGTAACGCCGTCCACCACGCGGCTGGCATCTGTAACCATAGCGCCGCTGGCATCGTCCAGGTAATAGGCTGTTCCGTTCCAATCGATAAGCCCGGTCTCCATATAGCCGATCGGGTCAAAGAAAAACCACCGGCCGTCAATCTGCTCCCAGCCGTCCGTGATAAAGCTGCCGTCCGGCAGGCGGTAGTACCAGCCCGTATCGTCAAACATCCATCCGCTGTAGCGGTCAGAAAGCTGCGTGCTCACCCCGTTATGGTCAAACGTGTATACAGTTCCATCCAGGGTGATGGTCCGATCCGCAATCATCCGTCCTGTGTCCTGGCGGAAAAAGTACCGTTTCCCATTCTCCTGATACCATCCGAGCTTCGCATAGCCGTCCTGGTCAAAATAATACCAGGATCCGTCCGCATCCAAAAACCAGCCCGTCTTCCAGCTCCCATCCTCGTTCCTATACCATATGCCTCCCTCATCCTGGACAAATTCCCCCGCCAGGGCTGTCTGTGAAAGAGCCAAAGAGCATAGGGCCGCCATTACCCACACTCCCTTTTTCATAAATTTTCCCCTTTTTAGACAAAATTCTGCAATAAGTTTATTATAGTCTGTTTGTTGCCCCTCGTCAATGGAGTTATTACAAATTTATTAATAATTATACACCACCCGCCTCTTCTGGAGAAACCGCAGGAGCCAGTAGGGATTTACGCTCATTTCCTCGTAATGCTCCGTCCCTATGTATATGCCCACATGCAGATGGACCGGAAACTGGCCGACTGTTCCCTCCGGTCCATAGCCCGAGTCTCCCATAAAACCCAAAAGCTGCCCTGCCCGCACCTGGTCCCCCTCCTTTAACTCCTCCGCGTAACGGTACAGATGGGCGTAATAAAGGTAGGCCCCTTTCGGCGTGCGGATTCCCAGTCTCCAGCCCCCGAGCTCCAGCCAGCCCATTTTCTCCACCACCCCATCGCTCATGCTCACGACCGGATAAAAACCCCGGGGCTGGCCGCCGGCCATCACATCGCAGCCCTCGTGGGAGCGGGACGCCTCCTGCCCTGCCCCTGCTTCCGTATCGCCCTCCTGCACTCCGTTTTCTGTCTGCGCGCTTTCATCCAGCTTCCCCGCGCTGTCTCCGCCCACATACTCCCTCCCGTCCATCCATCCGTCCTGATACGTCACATCCGGCGTGTCCGGATTTAGGCTGGCCGGAACAGGAAAATATTCCAAGTCCCCAAAGACCCGTCCGTACGCCTCCGCGAGTTTTTCAAAATCCCTGGGACGAATCTGCCTGAATGCGGAGTCCATGTTCAAAATTTCCTCCCGGGTCCGTCCGGTCAGGTCATAGCTCTCCTCCGCCATAAGGCCGGCAATCCGGGCCGGATCAAGTTCCTCCAGAGCGGCGGCCCCCTCCCCCAGTTTCATGGCCCTGAATCCGGCGCTTTCCCATGCGTAGGGCCCAATCTGATAATAGTCCGGATTTTCCCTGAGATACCGCGTAATCACACATTGGAAAAATGCCAGAACAAACAGCAGCGCCCACAGGGCGAAGGTTCCTCCCTGCGGGCGGCGAAGAAACCGTCGGCCGGCAGGCCGTCGGCGGACGGCAAGGCGGGTAAGAAAAGGCATAGGCAGACTCCCTCGGCAATATATTATACAAATTGGAATGGTTCATTATATTCAGGTGTCTATGAAAAAATCCATAGGGGGAATCCTCTCCGTTTTTTGTCTGCTCATGCTCCTCTTTCATCCCTCCCTGGCCTATGCCGGCGCCTCCCAGGGGCTCCTCCTCTGGGCTCAGGTGGTCCTCCCTACCCTGCTGCCCTTCATGATCTGCTCCGGCGCCATCGCGGCCCTGGGCGGCATTCCCATTCTCACCGGCCCCTTCCGTCCTCTGCTGTCCGGAGTCTTAAAACTCTCTCCCCAGGGCAGCTTCGTATTTATGAGCGGCCTTCTCTGCGGCTATCCCATGGGCGCCAAAACAGCCAGCGACTTTTTAAATCAGGAAAGGATCTCCCTTGCCGAGGCCCGCTATCTTCTGGCTGTCAGCAACCATCCAAGCCCCATGTTTGTTGTGGGGTATGTGGCCCCCCGCCTTCTGTTCCCCGCCGCGGGTGCCCCTCTCTATCCCTTGTGGATCTGCCTGGCCGCCCTCTATCTGCCGATTGTTCCCCTCTCCATCCTGGCCAGGCATGTTTACCTTCCTGGGCAAAGCGGCCAAGATCCTTTTGCAAAACAGGCAAACCGGCAGACCGGATCCCTGGCCGCCGGATCCCTTCCTGCAGCCCTTCCCGCCTTTTCCTTTGACGACCATCTCATGAGCTGTCTGGAAACCATGGTAAAAATCGGGGGCTACATCATGCTCTTTTCCATCCTGGCTCTCTATCTTCTGGTCCTGCCCTTTCCTGCTTTTCTCCCCTCCTGGCTGCGGCCCGCCCTCCTGGGATTTGTGGAGATGACTACGGGAATCAGCCTGCTCTGCACGTCCCTGGGCCCTGCTGGCGCCCTCTTCATCGTGGCGTCCGCTGCCTTCGGCGGCTTGTCCGGCATCTTTCAGACAAAGAGCGTATTAAAAAATGCCGGACTTTCCATCCGGCATTATGTCCTGTGGAAACTGCTCCACAGCGCACTTTCCTGTATTCTTTTTTACGCGGCGGCAAAAAGCCTGGTCTGACACAGCTCCGCATCTGACAGAAAACAATTGTTAAACGCTCTCTAGTTCTCCCCCTGTTCCTGAGGTACGGGCTCCTGCCCTTGCTCCTGTCCTTCCTGCGGCTGCACCAGTCCTCCAGCCAGCTCATTCCGGTTGGAAGACACGATATCGTAGCTGGACTGCATAGAACTCATAAAAGAATCAAAACGGCCCTTGGCCCCCTCCATCGTATGGTTGATAATGGTCTGGAGGCTCCGCAGCATATCATCCGTATACTGAATGGAACTCTGGCGAATATTGTTGGCATCATTGACAGCGGCGTCCACAATCGCCTGCGCCTGGGCCTGAGCCTGCTCCACAACTTCATTCGCGTGGGCATAGGCGCGCTGCATAATCTCGTGCTCATTGATCATCTCCGAGGTCTGCTCACTGGCCTGAGCCACCATAGAATCCGCCTGGCGCTTGGCGTCCTCCAGCATCTCATCTGCCTGAGAGCGCGCTTCTCCCAGAATCGTTTCCTGCTGGCTGATAATCTTCTGGTACTTTTTGATCTCGTCCGGTATCCGCAGACGCAGCTCCACTAAGAGCTCCTCCAGCTCCTCCTTGTTGACAATAATCTTGCTGTTCGACAGAGCCTGAAACCGGCAACTGTCTATGTACTCCTCTATCTCACTGATCAACTGCTCAATTCTGCTCATCATAATTCGATTCTCCTATCCTCAAACCGTCCCCTCGGCCCTTTCAGCCACTTTTGCCCGCACCCGTTCTTCCACTTCCGGAGCCAGGAATTGGCTGATCTGCCCGTCATAAAAAGCAATCTCCTTCACAATGCTGGAGCTCAAGTACGAATATTTCAAATTTGTCGTCAAAAAAATGGTATCGATCTCCGGAGCCATCACCCGGTTGGTCTGCGCCATCTGAAGCTCATACTCAAAGTCCGTAACCGCCCGCAGCCCCCTGACGATGACCTGCGCGTCATTCCTCCGCAGGAAATCCACCAAAAGGCCCTCAAAAGACTGCACTTCTACATTAGGCAGATGGGCCGTAACCTCCTTTAACATATTAACACGTTCCTTCACGGAAAACAATGGAGTTTTTACATTGTTGTTGAGCACGCCGATGATTACCTTGTCAAACATCTTGGCCGTGCGCTCAATAATATCCCCATGGCCCAGTGTGACCGGATCAAAGCTGCCCGGATAAACCGCAATTCTCATTCCTGCTCCCTTCCAACAAACACATGCTTGTTGGTCTTATACTCTTTTGTTTTGATTAACCGCCAGCCGGACCCGGCAAGCCAGCCAAAATCTTCCTCCTTCGCCGCCTCCACAATCACCAGGGTATCCGGCGTGGCCATCGGTGAACCGGCCAGATACGCCAGCACCTGACGCTCCAGTCTCTGCCCGTAGGGCGGATCCATGAAAATGATGTCAAACCGATAGTTGCGCCCCTCCAGGCGGCGCAGCCCCTCCAGCACATCCCGCTCCATCACCAGAGCGCGGTCTGCCAGCCGGGTATGTTCCAGGTTCTCCCGGATACAGGCCGCAGCTTTCGGATTCTTCTCAATCAGCACCGCCAGGGATGCCCCGCGGCTCAGCGCCTCAATGCCGATGGCCCCGCTTCCGGAAAACAAATCCAAAAACATGCACCCTGGCACATCATTCTGGAGGACATTAAATAAAGTTTCTTTAATTCTATCCGTGGTCGGCCGGGTATCCAGTCCTTCCACCGTTTTTAACAGCAGCCGTCTGGCACTGCCTGCAATCACTCTCATTTTTATCTCCTTTATATTCGCTCTCAACAAGTATAATATGAAAATTCAAGATGCACAAGGGGTTTTTCTGCATTCACCTAACTTTTGGCATTTTACGCAGAACATTCTAGCGTATTATTTTTGAATCATCACATACTAGCATTGTAACAGCAAACCAGCCGCGGCACACAAAGCGCTGTGGCCCACTATTACAAGGAGGCGTTTTAATATGTCTAGTAATTCTAACAAAACAAATGTACCGGAAGCAAAGGAAGCAATGGACAAGTTTAAGATGGAGGTAGCAGGCGAAATCGGCGTGCCCCTGACCAACGGATACAATGGCAACCTGACCTCTGCTCAGAATGGTTCCGTAGGAGGCTATATGGTTAAAAAGATGATCGAGGCCCAGGAACGTCAGATGGCTGGCAAGTAAACAGATTGACGAAACCAGCTGACTGTCTGGTTGGAAATCATCTCATACGTAACTGTCCTTAACAGTTACTCGCACACAAAAAGCGCCGTCTGCGGATGAAAAGCTCTTCAAAGAACGTTCACCGCAGCGGCGTTTTTCTTTCCGTGGGGCTCTTATTCCACCACCACAACCTTCCCAATCCTTGCCTTCTCAGACTTCACATCGTCCGGATATCCCAAAGCCGCCAGTCCGTACACCACATGATCCGCCGGGATGCCCAGGGCGGTCAGCTCCGCCCGGATCTTTGGATCATCGCAGATGTTTTGAAGCTGGTTGATCCACACGGATCCGATTCCAAGGGAATGGGCCGCCAGGAAAATGTTTTCCATCGCGCATGCATCGTCCTCCCTGCCGAACCGGCTCTCCTTCTCATTGGAGGGGATGACCAGCACCTCCGGCGCGTACATATCATATCCCTCTCTTCCCAGCACCTCGCCGATCACCGCGGCCAGCTTCTGAATTTTATCCCGGTTTTTCACAACCGTAAACTGCCACGTCTGCTTTCCCATGCCGCTGGGCGCGTGGAGGGCTGCCTGGACAATCAGATCCAGATCCTCTGCAGGGATCGGCTTATGTAAAAATTTCCGTGTGCTTCTTCTTGTGAGAATTGTTTTTAAGGTCTCGTTCATAATAAATGGCTCCTTTCCTGAACTTCTATAATTTCCGCGCGTATGTTTCCGTGGCGCAGAGTTAGGACGTATCCCGATTTATGCCCCTCCATTTACAGGCTCAGCTTTTCATAATGATCGCCCAGATAGGCCTCAATCCGCGCACGCAGCTCCTTGTGCTCTTCTTTTTCCAGACCGGGATCCTCCGCGAACAGGCGGCTCACCTCCTGGGAGGCCCGCTTAAGGACATCCGCGTCTGTGAAAATATCCGCAAGCCGGAATTCCAGGTCGCCGCTTTGGCGAAGTCCAAAGATATCGCCGGGCCCGCGAAGCCGAAGATCCTCCGAGGCAATAAAAAAGCCGTCATTCGATTTATTTAAAATATCCAGGCGTTTGGCCGCGTCCCCGTCCCCGGAACCATTGATCATGATGCAGTAGGATTGGTCAGCCCCCCGTCCCACCCGGCCTCTGAGCTGGTGGAGCTGTGCCAGGCCGAAGCGCTCTGCGTTTTCAATCATCATCACCGTGGCATTCGGCACATTGACTCCCACCTCAATCACAGTGGTAGAGACCAGCACCTGGATCTCTCCCGCGGCAAATTCCTCCATAATCCGGTTTTTGTCCTTCGCCTTCATCTTCCCGTGGAGATACTCCACCCGTATGAAATCCGGAAGCTCCTTCCGGAGGCTCTTTGTGTAATCCACCACATTCTCCGCCTCGATCATCTCGCTGGCCTCCACCATGGGGCAGATCACATAAGCCTGACGGCCCTGCGCCACCTGATTTTCGATAAAGGCATAGGCCTTCGGCCGCCAGCCCGGATCCACCACGCAGTTTTTAATGGCGCGGCGGCCTGCAGGCAGTTCGTCAATTACCGATATATCCAAATCTCCATAGAGAATAATCGCTAAGGTCCGTGGAATGGGCGTGGCGCTCATGACCAGCACATGGGGGCTGTCGCCTTTGCCGCTCAAAAGCTCCCTCTGGCCTACGCCAAAGCGGTGCTGCTCATCCGTGATCACCAGTGCCAGCTTGTCGTAAACCACCTTTTCCTGAATCAGGGCGTGGGTTCCTATGACAATATCCGCTTCATGGGAAGCAATGGCCGCGTAAGCCTCCCGCTTCTCCTTTGCCGCCATGGACCCGGTAACCAGGACAAGCCGTTTTTCAATGCCGCAGTCCGCAAAAAGTTTTGTGATGGATTCAAAATGCTGTCTGGCCAAAACCTCCGTGGGCGCCATCAGCGCGCCCTGGAACCCATTTTCCGCGGCGGACAGCAGGGCCAGAACCGCCACGATGGTTTTTCCTGATCCCACATCTCCCTGGATCAGCCGGTTCATCACAAAGCCGCCGCCCATATCCCGGCACACATCCGCAAACGCCTGCTCCTGCGCGCGGGTCAGCCGGTACGGGAGGGATTCTTTCAGGCGGACCGCCAGGGCTGTTTCGCGTATGATATAAGAAGACGCCTTGTTCTCACGGTGCTCCTTCAGCCGCTTTACCCCGGTCAAAAAGAGGAAAAATTCGTCAAAGACCAGACGCTTTCTTGCAAAGAGAAGTTCCGCCCGGTCCGCAGGAAAATGAATCCGTTCCAGGGCATAATTGATCTCGGCCAGTTCCTGGCGCCTGCGGATGTCGCCGGGCATGTACTCCCGCTCCATCTGCCGAACCTCCAGAGCCTGCCGAACCATCTTCACAATGGCTTTGTTTCCCAGCCCCCGGGTTTGTCCGTAAACCGGCTGAAGACTGTCCTCCAAAGCTTCGTACGCCTCAGGGGTGAAAACTTCCGGCTGCTCCATGACAAGGCGTCCCCTCTTTTTCGCCACTCTGCCGCGGAACACGTACATCTCGCCCGTCTTCAGATGACTGCGCATATAGGGCATATTGTACCAGGCAAGCTGCAGGCTGCCGGTCAGATCCCGAATCTGCGCGGAGACAAGCTGCATACGGTTAAAACGAAGGAGGTCGGCACTTGTTGCCAATGCCGACTCTACGCTCATAATCCTCTGTTCTTTTAACTGGCCGATTGGCACCGGCCGCTCATACGCCTGATAATCCCTGGGATAATAGGAAAGGAGATCCCGCACCGTGCGGATGCCCAGCCGTTCAAACAGCTTTCCCGTCTTCTCCCCCACCCCTTTCAGGTCGGTGAGCGGCTGCCCGTTCGTCATGCCTGCGCCAGGGCATCCAGGCCCAGCTTGATGCAGCCCATGATTCCCTGGTCATCGTGAAGACTGGCGGACACAATATAAGAATCCATATCCGCCAGTTCCCGGGTATTCAGATATCCGCCCAGAAGCTCCTTCACCTTTGTCCTGATCAATGGGAAAAGCTGCTCCTGATGCATCACTCCGCCTCCCAGAATGATCTTTCTGGGCGACAGAATCATAATAAAATCGACCAGTGCCTGGGCAATATAAAAGCTCTCCAGCTCCCAGACTTCCGCCCGATCCGCCAGCTCCACCGCTTTCTTTCCCCAGCGCGCCTCAATGGAAGGGCCGCATGCCAGCCCCTCAAAACAGTTTTTATGGTAAGGGCAGATGCCGCCCTCCGGATCGTCCTTGTGGCGTGTCAGAAGGACATGCCCTCCCTCCGGATGGAGCATGCCGTGAAGGGGCTTTCCGTTAATTCCCACTCCCACGCCGATACCGGTCCCGATGGTCAGATAGATCACGCTGTCCAGCCCTTTGGCGCAGCCGTACGTCATCTCCCCCAGACAGGAACCGTTCACATCTGTGTCCAGTCCCATGGGGACGGGAAGCTCCTTTTTTAATTCGCCGAGAAGATCCTTATGGCGCCACGCAAGCTTGGGCGTGTCCAGTATATATCCGTAGGTATCCGACCGCGGATTCACATCCACCGGCCCAAAGGCCGCCACCCCCAGCGCGCATATATCTTTTTCTTTAAAATAGGAAATAATTTTCGGAATGGTTTCCTCCGGCGTGGTGGTGGGGATGGACATCTGTTCCAGAATTGTCCCGTCCTCCCGCCCCACAGCGCATACCATCTTTGTTCCGCCTGCCTCCAGCGCTCCGATCCGCATGTTTTTTGCCTCCCTCTTATGCCGTAATTATACTATTCGGCCGCAGGGTCACACTGCGGCCCGATGGTTATTTTTTCCTTCCGAGAATCTGTACCAGGTACACAAACAGGTTGATGAAATCCAGGTAGAGCTGCAGAGCCGCAAAAATAGATGCCTTGGCAGCCATCTCCGGCATATTTCCATAATATGCGTGATACGCCTGGATCTTCTTTGTATCATATGCGGTAAACAGCAGGAAAATAAAGATGCCCGCTCCGCAGACCAGAGTGCTGAACGCGCTCAAATCAATGAACATGGCCAGCAGCCAGTAAACCACCAAAAATACAAGGCCGCCCATCATAAAGGGACGGAGGCTCGCGAAATTGATGTTTCCGAACCAGCCGATCAGAGCCATGATCCCGAAAAACAGGGAGGTGATCCCAAAAGCCATCCATAATACGGTCAGGTCAAAAAGGATCAAATACGCGCAGAATACAACGCCGTTCAGAGCCGCATACAGGAAAAACAGCGCCCGCGCCGCTCCCACGGAAAGCTTCTCAATCCTGGCGGACAGGAAAATCACGGTTCCCACCTCCGCAATCAGAAGCAGATAGTACCAGTAGGGAATAGAGTATACATAGACAATCGCCCCTGTCATCAATCCAGCCACAGCCACGATAAATGTAACCATAAGGCCCGCAAACATCCAGCCGAATGTCTTGGCCGTATAGCGCCCTAAGGATTCTCCCGAAGCCTGGGCTTCGTAATAAGACCGAACATTATTCTCAAAATTCATACAAACATCTCCTTTTTGTTTTGTATTGCATCCGAATAGTTATACTTATTATAACTGGAAAATTCTGTATTGTCACGCAAATTATTCTGCAGAAATAATATAATAGTAAATTGGCTGTCCTCCGTACTGAAGTTCAAACTCTTTGTCAGGGAACAGCTCTTCCCCCGCCTCTTTCAGGCGGAGCGCTTCCTCTTCCTTCACATCGGCGCCATAATACAGGGTAATCAGCTCCATATCGTCGTCCAGCATGGCTTTCATGGCTTCCATCCCCGCCTCAAAGGGAGTGTGCCCCAGGCCCAGGATTCCCTTATCGCCGATCGCCATAATATCGCCCTCGTTTATGCCGATTCCGTCCACCATCGTAGAACGCACGGCGTAGGTGATCTGCGCGGTGCGGACCTGCGCCATCTCCCGCTCCATATTCTCCAGATTCTCTTCCGGGGACAGATCCGGCATAAAATTCACCAGAGCCGTGACTCCCTGGGGAATTGTGGCGGAAGGAACCACCAATACTCTCCGGTCCTTTGTCAGCTCCGCCGCCTGTCTGGCCGCCAGGATAATATTTTTATTATTGGGAAGAATGTATACAACATCTCCCTTCACGTGGTCGATGGCCGTCAGCATATCTTCTGTACTCGGATTCATGGTCTGACCGCCCTCGATCACCCAATCGGCTCCAATTCCTTCAAACACTTCCCGAAGCCCATCCCCCGGCGCCACACTGATAAAGCTGAAGGGCTTTGTCTCCTCCTCTCCGCTCTCCGCGGAAACTGCCGGCGGCTCTGCGGATGAAGCTGCGGCGGATGACATCCCGCCGGCCTGTTCCTTTGCCATGCGCTCAGCATCCATAATCACGCGCTCCTGGTGCTCCTCCCGCATATTGTCAACCTTCATTCGGGACAGGGAACCGTAGGTCAGGGCCTTTTCGAATGCCAGGCCCGGATGATTGGTGTGAACATGAACCTTCACCAGCGAATCATCGGATACCACCACCAGTGAATCTCCGATGGAGGCCAGATACCTTTTCAGTTCCTCCTCATCCTTGTCCTTGTATTCCCGCTCCAGATTGATGATAAACTCCGTACAATACCCAAATCTTATATCCGCTGTCTCGATATCCTGGGAAGCTGCTCCCGCAGCCGCGCTCTTCTGCCCCCGTACGGCGGCGCTCATACCATCCGTCAGGAAACTGCCGCTCTCCGCATCCAGGGTGAGTTCGCCGGCCTGGCCCGTAAGGCCCTTTAAAAAGCCCTTAACCACCTGCATCAGCCCCTGGCCTCCGGAGTCCACCACTCCCGCCTGCTTCAATACGGGAAGCATCTCCGGCGTCCGTTCAAGTACCCGATCGCCCTCCTCGATCACCTCCCGAACAAGGGCTTCCATATCCACGCCCTCCAAAGAGAGCTCCTGCGCTTTGTCCGACATGCCCTTGGCCACGGTGAGGATCGTCCCCTCCTTTGGCTTCATCACCGCCTTATAAGCGGTCTCTGTACCTCTCGCCATAGCCCTGGCCAGGACATCTGCATCAATGATCTCCGCGTCCTGTATCTCTTTTGTGAATCCGCGGAAAAGCTGGGAGAGAATCACCCCTGAGTTTCCCCTGGCCCCCCTGAGAGAGCCGGACGAAATAGCCCGCGCCAGATCCCTCATGGAAGGATCCTCCAGAGCAGCTACCTCCCTTGCCGCAGCCATAACCGTCATTGTCATATTGGTTCCCGTATCCCCGTCGGGTACGGGAAATACATTTAATTCATTAATCCATTCCTTTTTTGCCTCTAATTCCTTTGCTCCGGCCAGGAAAGCCTTCTTTGCCATCCCGGCATCAATTGTACTTAAACCCACAGGTTGCTTCCTCCTAGTCAATCACTCTTACACCTTCCACGAAGATGTTGATCTTTTCCACCTCCATGCCGGTAAATTCCTCTACCCTGTATTTCACACTTTCAATCAGGTTATCCGCCACAGCCGATATGCTGACTCCGTAGGACACAATCACATGAAAGTCCAGGGAGATCCGATTGTCCTTTATCTCCAGATTAATGCCGTGAGTCAGGCTCTCTTTTTTCAAAAGCTTTACCAGACCGTCCTTCATGCTGACAGCCGCCATTCCCACAATGCCGAAGCACTCCACCGCAATGGTTCCCGCATACAAAGCAATCACATCCGGGCTTATCTGTATTTCGCCCATCTTGTTGCTGATCCGTCCCTTCATACATCAGCCTCCCATCTTCTCCTATTCGCCCTTAGTATACACTATTTTCTGAAAAAAAGAAATAAATTTTTATTTTTTCGCTTGCAAATTTTAAGAGTTTCTGGTATCATACATTTGTTGTGGATTTCTCTTGTTGAAATCCAAGTAAGTGGTAAGGAGGTGCAGTGATGGCAAAGTGTGCAATCTGTGAAAAGGGTGCTCATTTCGGAATCAAGGTGAGCCACTCCCATAGAAGATCCAACAAGATGTGGAAAGCTAACGTGAAGTCCGTTAAGGTAAAGGTAAACGGCGGAAGCCAGAGGATGTATGTATGTACTTCCTGCTTACGTTCCGGCCTTGTAGAGCGGGCCTAATCAAATCTGGACGCAGCAAAGACTCCGGTCTCACACGAGATTCCGGAGTTTTTTTGTATGCTGCCGGCCGGCATGTTCTAACAGCAGAATAAATTGTATCCCAGCACCAGGCATCCGATCACAAAAAGAAATGTAAAAATGGTTTCCGGTATAAAAAGGAGCACTGCCATTCCAAGGCCGAAACAGAACAGCATAAGCCCGCATATTCGACGCATTTTTCCCTCTCCTCTCCGCGGCTGCGCGCAGCCAGGTAAGATGTACGGCAGCGTTTTTCCGATTCCTTTCTCGATTCAGACTGCTGCCTATAAACATAATATGCACAGCCGGGCAGTAACTTGAAAAAAGATTTTTTCATTACTGCTTGACATATTGGAAAGTTGTGATAAAATAATATTCGTTGGTAACTTTTGGAAGCATAGCTCAGCCGGGATGAGCGTTCGCCTCACACGCGAAAGGTCAGGAGTTCGAGCCTCCTTGCTTCCATT
>DWWT01000048.1 GCA_019119575.1 Candidatus Enterocloster excrementipullorum | reverse complement strand
GTTACTCACCCGTCCGCCACTCAGTCAGTTCCGGTTCCATCCGAAAACTTCACCAAAACCGCTTCGTTCGACTTGCATGTGTTAGGCACGCCGCCAGCGTTCATCCTGAGCCAGGATCAAACTCTCATGTTCAATCTTTGGTCTCGAATTGCGCTTGGCTTTCCTTAACCTTCTTTACTTGGTCTACATTCTGAATTTTCCTCAAATCCAAGGCTCGACCGAGCCTGTTCTTTTCTCGGAATCTTCAGGGTTTCGCATACTGTTTAATGTTTGGTTTTCATGGTGCTATATAAATCAGAAGAGCTACACTCTTCAGCGCAGAAGGAGGGATTTGAACCCTCGCGCCGCTATCAACGACCTACTCCCTTTCCAGGGGAGCCCCTTCAACCTCTTGGGTACTTCTGCTCGGTTGAATCCTTAAAATATATTATATTTCAGCAGGCATCTCTTACATTTGTCTGCAGCGGAGAGGGTGGGATTCGAACCCACGCGCCCTTGCGGACAAACGGTTTTCAAGACCGCCTCGTTATGACCACTTCGATACCTCTCCAAAGGTGCTTTTCTATTTTACAGAAGCAAGTCCTTTTTGTCAAGGCTTTTTTTCATTTTTTCAAAGTTTTTGTTTTGCCTCCCAGCTGCCAACAGCCGGTATCAGAAGCAACTTTGATAGTCTACCATTTGTTTCGGCAGATGTCAACCATTTTTTTCATTTTTTCCGTAACATTTTTTCGCATTATGCGCGTTCCACTTTGCGGGAGCCAGGGCCCGCCCGGCAGCAGCCATTTACTGCCGGTACACAGACATTTTAAGAAAAGCCTCTGCCACAAGCAGATCCTCGGGCGTGGTGATTTTTATATTTTCATAGCTGCCTTCCACCATGTGGGCCCGCACGCCGGTCTGCCTCTGCACTACCATGGCGTCATCGGTTATAAGACTGCAGTCATCTTCCATCTGCCTGCAAAAAGCCTCCGTAAGCAGGGACTGTCTGAACACCTGCGGAGTCTGCGCCTGCCACAGACCGGAGCGGTTCGGACTGTCCACAATGCAGCCGTCCGCGTCCACAAGCTTGATTGTATCCTTTACCGGCATTCCCACCACACTGGCTCCCCATTTCTCCGCAGCCTGAAACGCCCGCTCAATTATATCGCCGCTCACGAACGGACGCGCCCCATCATGGATGAACACATACCCCTCTTCCGCTCTTTCCGAAAGAATCTGAAGAGCGTTCCACACGCTCTCGTACCGCTGTGCGCCTCCTGCCGTCACCGCTGTGACCTTATCAAATCCATACTTTTCGACAATTTCCCTGCGGACATACGCGATCTGTTCTTTGGGAACAGCCAAAATAATCTCATCAATTCTCGGAGATTTTTGAAATGCAGTCAGCGAATGGGCCACTACCGGCAGACCGCCAATTTCCAAAAACTGCTTTGCCTCTTTCATCCCCATCCGGCTTCCTTTACCCGCAGCCAGAATAATCGCAGCGCAATGTTTTTTCATACGGCGATCACCCCCGTTCTCCCAGCTTCAGATTGGGAACCGCATTGAGGTCCCAGCCGGACAAATTTCCCTTTTTATATTCATAATACGCAGCGGAACCTATCATAGCCGCATTATCCGTGCAGAATATGGGAGACGGATAATAAAAACGAATCTTGTTCTTCTTGCATGCCTCAGCCATTGCAGCCCGAAGGGCGGTATTCGCTGCCACCCCTCCCGCAATAGCCAGCTTATCAAACCCATATTCCCGGGCAGCAAGAATGGCCCGGCTCACCAGGGAATCCACCACAGATTTTTGAAAAGAAGCTGCCACATCCGCTGTGCTGACAGGTTCTCCCGTCATCTGCGCATGATTTAAGTAGTTGAGAACGGCAGATTTGAGACCGCTGAACGAAAAGTCGTAGGGAGATCCCTCCACTTTCCCCCTGGGAAATGGAATGGCCTCCGGATTTCCTTCTCTGGCCGCCCGGTCCACCTTGGGGCCGCCCGGATATCCCAGCCCGATCGCCCGTGCTACTTTGTCAAATGCTTCCCCGGCCGCATCATCCCTGGTCCGCCCTATAATCTCAAATTCTCCGTAATCCCGTACAATCACAAGATGCGTGTGCCCTCCCGATACAATCAGGCACACGAACGGCGGCTCAAGATCCGGATTTTCAATAAAATTCGCCGCCACGTGGCCCTCAATGTGATGAACCCCTACCAGCGGTTTTCCGGCTGCATAAGCGATTGCCTTTGCCTCCGCCACACCAACCAAAAGAGCGCCTACCAGGCCGGGACCGTAGGTGACTGCGATAGCCGTTATCTCTTCCAGACTGGTTCCTGCCTCAGCCAGTGCGCGCTCGATCACATAATTGATAGCCTTTATATGTTCGCGGGACGCAATTTCCGGCACAACGCCCCCATAAACCGTGTGGGTCTCAATCTGGGATGTGATCACATTAGAGCATACGGTTCTTCCATTTTTCACCACAGCCGCCGCCGTCTCATCGCAGGAGCTCTCTATGGCAAGTATTAAAACATCCTCTGTCCTGTTGCCCTCCATCTTCTCCTCGTCCCTTTCTGTTAATCTTCATCAAATTCCAGCTCCATGGTCCAGCCGTCCCTTGCCGCCTTCGCCCTGGGAAATATTTTCCGCACCTCATCCATATAATCCTCCGGACGCGTCAGAGACGGGCTGTAATGGGTCAGCCACATCTGGCCGGGCTGCGCCTCCTTTGCCAGCGCTGCCGCCTCATAAAATGTCATATGCTTGTACTCTTTGGCCTTAGACGCCTTTTCCTTCTCCCCATACATACCTTCACATATAAAAAGATCCGATCCCTGGGCGTATTCCGCGATCACCGGCAGCGGCCGGGTATCCGTACAGTAGGTAACCTTCAAACCTCTTCTGGCAGGCCCCAGCACCATATCCGGCGTCAAAGCCCTTCCCTCAAATTCTATTGTTTCTCCCTTTTGCAGCCGGCTCCAAAATTTCTGCGGAATTTCCTGGGTCTTCGCCCGCTCCACATCAAACCGCCCGCTTCGCGGGATCTCGATCGAATATCCGTAGCAAACTACATTGTGGTTCACGCGAAACGCCCGAATCACGTATGGATCCAGCTCAATCGTCTCCCTGTTTTCTCCAAGCTCCACAAACTGCAGCTTAAAGGGCAGCTCCGGCGCTATGGTGCACAGCGCTCCCACCACCCGTGAAAGCCCCCTGGGGCCAATAAGTGTCAGCGGTTCTGTCCGCTCCGCATTTCCCATGGTCAGGAGAAGTCCCGGCAAACCGCTTATGTGATCCGCGTGATAATGGGTAAAGCAGATCGCGTCAATCGGCTTGGGGCTCCAGCCCTTTTCCTTCAATGCGATCTGCGTGCCTTCCCCGCAGTCTATCAGGAGGTTGCTCCCTCTGCATCTTGCCATCATGGAGGTGAGCCACCGATAAGGAAGCGGCATCATGCCTCCTGTTCCCAATAAGCATATATCAAGCATGGTAAAATGTTCCGCTCCTTTCCCATCTCTTCGGTCACCCGTAATCCATGCCCCTTCAGGGCGGGTGCGCTTCGCGCATCAAAGTATACCATATATTCGGAGGAATAGGCAAGAGGCGCGGCAAAATCCCTGCCAGGGATGTTGCCGCGCCTCTTGCCATTTTTAACGTATTCATTTTTTAAACGGATCGCTGCTTACGCCCGCGCAGGACGCTCACAGCAATTCCAGCTGCTCCTCCACATCCACCGGGATTTTAAATTCCGCCGTAATCGCATCATAGCATTCTTCGCACAGGTCAAAGTGATGAACCTGTCCATCCTTTTCCGAAAAGTAGTCCCATGCATGATCAAATGCCACAGCTCCTTCCCGTATAATTCCCTTGTCGACCACCAATTTCTTCCCGCAGTTATTGCAGATTACAGCCTCCAGCTGGCCGTTCTTGTTGTACTTTTTCATGTATATCCTCGCCTTTCTCTCACATAGTGTCCCTTCATTCCTCCCCTTACCTGTCTGATCCCGGCGCATCCGCCTGTGCGTCCGGCCCGCTGCCTGCGGAAATAAAACAGAGAGGAATGTCTGATTCCTCTCCATTATAAACACAAATTATTCATATTTTAAGTGGTAATTCTTTCATATTCTCCGGTTCCACATGATAATAGCATCCTCCGCCGGATTGTGGTAGTATCCCCTGCGAACCGCCTCCTGCCTGAAACCATAAGAAATATACAGGTTTCTGGCGCCCTCATTGCTCTCCCTCACTTCCAGGGCCACAGCGCACACGCCCCTTTTTCTGGCAAATATCATCATGGCATCCATCAATTTCCTGGCAATCCCCTGCCTGCGGTACGCAGGCAGGACAGCAATCCTCTGAATTTCTCCCTCGTCCGCCAAAATGCGCACCACACTGTATCCCAGAATTTTACCGTCCTTTTCATAAACAAAATACGTGTCCAGCCGGCTGTTCAGCCCAGAGACGATTAACGGCAGAGACCAGGGCTCGGAAAAGCATATGCTTTCCAGCTCTCCCACCTGCTCTGCATCGCGTACATCCATGGGGCGTACCCCATTTCCCTGATCCATAGCCATCCTCCCCTAGAATCCCTCTTCGCGCCATCCGCCAGCGGGGCTTTCATCAATAATCTCCCGGAAGTTTTCCCGCGGCCCCATCCGGTGAGAGCAGCGCCTCCCTCTGCCGCTCAGCCTGGGATTTGCGCAGGTAATCCGGCGCAAAATCACCGGCGCTTACCACCTTTGCTCCAGTATATTCCCCTTTGAGGGCCAAAATACCCAAAGCCGCCACACAGGAGGCCCGCTGCCGGTTCATGGGAGCCGGAGCAAATGTCCAGGGCACCTGAATGCGGCTGCGGATTACCTCCTGATATACAGGGCAGCCGTCCCCCAAAAATATTACACGCTCCGCCTTCGCATTCAGCACATCTGCCAAATCCCCCATATCCATGGGTGTCTGCTCCATAACAGCGGTAAATCCGTCATCCAGCCGGTATATTCCCGTGTATACCTGACTTCGCCTGGCATCCATAATAGGGCAGACCAGGCCGGCAGCTCCCCAGAGGTTAAATGCCAGGGCATCCACTGTCGGCACGTGAATCAGCGGCTTTTTCAGGGCAAGGCCCAGCCCTTTGGCTGTGGCCGCTCCAATGCGCAGCCCGGTAAAGGAGCCGGGGCCTCCGGCCACCGCGATGGCATCGACGGAGGACAGATCCAGCTCCAGCATTTTCCCAAGCTCATCCAGCATGGGAAGCAGCGTCTGGGAATGGGTCTTCTTAAAGTTCACCGTATATTCCCCGGTAAGAATATCATCCGTCACCAAAGCCACACTGGCCGTAAGAGATGCGCTCTCAATACCTAAAACCTTCATGCTCTCTCCTCCACCCGAATCCTCCGGTAGTCAAATCCCTTTTCCAGATCCTTTTCAATTTCCACCCAGGTCACCTGCGCCGGGAGGATTTCCCGGATCTTTGTGGGCCACTCAATGAGGCTCACGCCGTCTCCGTAAAAGCAGTCCTCATATCCGATCTCGTCCATCTCGCTCACGTCCCCGATTCGGTACACATCGAAATGATACAGCGGAAGCCTGCCTTCCTCGTACTGCTGCAGAATCGTAAAGGTAGGGCTGTTCACCGGCTCTCCAATTCCCAGCCCATCCGCAAATCCCTGGGTAAATACCGTTTTCCCAACGCCCAGATCACCATTTAAGCAGATCACCTGCCCGGGCCTGGCCTCCCGCCCCATCCTCTGCCCGAGGGCAAAGGTCTCCTGGGGGCTCCACGTCTCAATTACCATCCTTTATTCCTTTCATTGTCAGGGAAATTCTCTTCTTTTCCAAATCCACAGCCAGGACCTTCACATCCACCACATCCCCCACGCTCACAGCCTCCAGGGGATGCTTGATATAGCGGTCCGTTATCTGGGAAATATGGACAAGCCCGTCCTGATGCACGCCGATATCCACAAAAGCGCCGAAGTCGATCACATTGCGCACCGTGCCCTTCAGCACCATGCCGGGCTTTAAATCTTTCATCTCCAAAATATCGCTCCGCAAAATAGGTCTGGGCATCTCATCCCTGGGATCTCTGGCCGGCTTTTCCAGCTCCGCTGCGATATCCCGCAGGGTTGGCTCCCCTACGCCGATCTCCCGGGCCAGCTTCCCATAATCCCGAATCTTTTTCCCAATACCCGCGATACCGCCCTTTGCCAGCTCCTGCCTGGTGCAGCCCAGCCTCTCAAGAAGCTTTCCCGCCGCGTCATAGCTTTCCGGGTGCACGCTGGTTCCGTCTAACGGCTCATCTCCGCCGGTGATGCGCATAAAGCCCGCGCACTGTTCAAACGCTTTGGGCCCCAGCTTGGCCACCTTCAGCAGCTGCCGGCGATTTTTAAATGCGCCGTTTTCCTCCCGGTATGCCACGATATTTTTGGCCAGCGTCTTGCTGATGCCCGACACATACTCCAAAAGAGCCGGCGACGCCGTATTGAGATCCACGCCCACACGGTTGACGCAGTCCTCCACAACGCCTTCCAGGGCTTCTCCCAGCCGCTTCTGATTCATATCATGCTGGTACTGGCCTACGCCGATGGACTTGGGATCGATCTTTACCAGCTCAGCCAGCGGATCCTGAAGCCGCCTTGCGATGGATACCGCGCTCCTTTGCCCCACATCAAACTGCGGGAATTCCTCCGTGGCCAGCTTGCTCGCAGAATACACCGACGCACCGGCCTCATTTACAATCACATACTGCACCGGCTCCTTGATCTCCCCCAAAAGCTCCACGATAATCTTCTCGGACTCCCGGGATGCCGTGCCGTTGCCCACGGATATGAGCGTAATATTATATTTTTTTATCATTTCTTTGAGAATGCGCTTGGACTCCGCTACCCGGTTCTGGGGAGCTGTCGGATAAATCACCACGGTGTCCAGAACCTTTCCCGTACTGTCCACCACGGCCAGCTTGCAGCCGGTTCGGAATGCAGGATCCCACCCCAGCACCACCCGGCCGGCAATGGGCGGCTGCATCAGAAGCTGCTCCAGGTTCTTTCCGAAAACCTTGATCGCCCCTTCCTCCGCTTTCTCCGTGAGGTCGCTGCGGATCTCCCGCTCAATCGAAGGGCCGATGAGCCTCTCATAGCTGTCCTTCACGATCTCCCGCAGTACCGGAGCCGTGTAAGGGTTGTCCCGCAGGATTGTCTGTTTTTCCAGATAGCGAAGGATCTGTTCCTCAGGCGCCTCCACCTTTACCGAGAGAAATTTTTCCTTTTCCCCCCGGTTCAAGGCCAAAATCCGATGGCCCGCAGCCTTTTTCACCGGCTCCTGGTACTGGTAATACATCTCATAAACGGACTTTTCCTTCTCATCCCGCGCCTGACTTGTCAAAAGGCCCTGACTTACCGTGATATTGCGGATGTAGGTCCGGTACTGGGCGTTGTCCGAGATGCGCTCTGCCAGAATATCCATGGCCCCGGCAATCGCTTCCTCCGCGGAGCCCACGCCGCTTTCCTCGGAGATATAGGACGCAGCCGACTGCTCCAGCGGCTCCCGCGTCATCTGCAGGCTGATCAGATCGGCAAGCGGCTCCAATCCTTTTTCCTTGGCAATCATAGCCCTGGTACGGCGCTTTGGCTTATACGGGCGGTACAGATCCTCCACCGCAACCAGAGTCTGAGCCTCCCGTATCTGCCTCTCCAGCTCAGGCGTCAGCTTCTCCTGCTCGGCAATGGAAACAATGACCTGCTCCTTTCTCTCCTCCAGATTGCGCAGATACTTGAGCCGCTCGTCCAGAGACCGGAGAACCTCGTCATTCAGCGAACCGGTAGCCTCTTTTCGATATCGGGCAATAAAGGGAATGGTATTCCCCTCGTCGATCAGTTTCACGGCAGCCTCCGCCTGGGACGGAGCAATATGCAGTTCTTCTGCCAGCTTTTTGATTATGTCCATGGATTTACCCCGCTTGCTTTTACGTTACATTTTCTTCGTCGCAGGCAGCCCTGTTGTGCCGCCCCGAATTGCTGTCCCTCCATTATAGTGCATACCGCAGGCTTATGCAAGCTTTCTTTCTTTGTCTGGACAGCCGGGAATTTTCGTGATAAAATAAGCCGATAGAATCAACCGCAATTTTACCGACGAAAGGTATATGGCATACGATCATGAATTCCATTTATAAAAAAAAGAAAACTTCATCATCGGCCAGCCAGCTGGCCACCTGCTCGCTTGTATGCGGTGCTGTCGGCCTTTTTTTCAGTTTTTTTTATCTTCCCGTCTCGCTGATGAACGCCAGCATTTATCCGCGGGGAGCCATATACGGGCTGAACGGCATCGTCCTGGCTATCCTGGGCTATTTCCCTCCAGGACTATTCTGCGGCGCCGGAGGGCTCATTTTGGCCATCTTGTCCCGCCGCGCCCCTGACAGACAGGGAAAAGGCCTGATGGGAAAAGCCATTGCCGGCATCATCCTGAGCATTTTAGCCATCGGACTGACGCTCTTTTTCTTTTATGCTCTCATCTCCTACT
The DNA here is from genome assembly GCA_019119575.1 of Candidatus Enterocloster excrementipullorum. Lineage (GTDB taxonomy): Bacteria > Bacillota > Clostridia > Lachnospirales > Lachnospiraceae > Enterocloster > Enterocloster excrementipullorum. The sequence goes on along the minus strand of DWWT01000048.1, from coordinate 13,282 downwards.
ACGACGCATTAAAAGATCCGGTGCTTGGCCCACAGATTAATTCCTATCTCTATGAACTTCAGGAGCAGCTTCGGGAACAGATGCAGCAGCAGATGATTGTCCCCGAAAGCCTGTCCGCATCCGCGCTGTAGATCGGATGCCGTTCTGATTTTGCAAATGCAAAGGAGGGCTGAGACCTCGCCGCGGGGTCCCGCCCTCCTTTTTATTGTTATGAACATTCAGCGCCTGTCTTTTAAGCGCTCGCCTGCGGTACTTGGCGGGGTCTTTTCGCGTCCATTCATCCGTCAAAGCACTGCCCGGATGGTCTGTTTGATTCCAAAATCCGACTTTGCCTGCTCCTTCGCGTCAAAGGAAGCAGCAGCCCGCCGGAAATCCCCCTCTGCCATTTCTCCCGTGAGCACTGCAAATTCATCCAGACCGTACAGCTCGTACACATCCACATTTCCAAAGAAATTTTTCACATCCTCTTCTTTGTTTCTATACGAACCGGCAATACGTACAAAGAATCGGAATCTCGCTGTCTCTATGGGCTCTATCGTCTGTTTTTCATCCGTCCATCCCATCGGCACATGAGAATCCGGATTCTGGGCCGCCTCAATCATATCCGCCACCACCGCGCTGGCTGTAGGCAGCTTTCCCGCACCGCTTCCATAAAACATGGCGGGGCCCAGCATATTTCCCTTTACCAGAATGCCATTGAACACGTCGCTTACGGAGTAGAGCGGATGATCCTTTCCGATCATCACCGGAGCCACATAGGCACTGACCCTTCCCTTCCTGATCCTGCTGGTACCGAAAAGCTTGACGGATGTGCCCATTTTTTCCGCATACTTAAAATCAATGTCTGTGATCTTTGTGATTCCCTCGGTATAAATATTCTCAAAGTTCACTTCTTTTCCCACAGCCATAGCCGTGAGAATCGCGATTTTCCGGCAGGTGTCATACCCTTCCACATCCGCCTCCGGGTTGCGCTCCGCATATCCCAGGTTCTGCGCCTCCCGAAGGGCATTTTCAAACGATTCCCCTTCTTTGTCCATTTTAGTGAGGATATAGTTGGTGGTTCCATTTAAAATGCCCGTGATCTCCTCGATCTGCTCCCCGCCCAGGCACCGGTACAAAGGGCGGATAATGGGGATCCCCCCGCCGACACTGGCCTCAAACAAAAAGTTCACATGGCGCTGACGGGCAATCGCAAGAAGCTCCGTTCCATGGGCAGCCACCAGCGCTTTGTTGGACGTAACCACGTGCTTGCCCGCCAAAAGGCAGGACTTCACAAAAGAATATGCCGGATTCAGGCCTCCCATAGTCTCTACCACAATCCGGATCTCTTCATCCTCTTCAATCACCTTAAAATCATGGATGATCTTATCTGCCACCGGACTGTCCGGAAATTCCCGCAGATCCAGCACATACTTGAGCGCAATCTCCTGCCCCGCCCTCTGCTTTATCACATCTTTGTTCTGTTCTAAGACCTCTGCCACTCCGGAACCAATGGTTCCATATCCCATAACTGCCGCTTTGATCATTATTCTCTGCTCCCTGCTCATTGTTTATTCCCGCGAAAGGATCTTCACATAGTGAATCCCCTTCAATTCCTCCAGCTCCTCAAGCATGCTGGACACATTTCCCGTGTCCTCCCGAACCTCCACACTCAGCGTCAGCGTCGCCACTCCATTCACCGGTATGCTCTGGTGGATGGTCAGGATGTTGGCCTTGTAATCCGCCACCACATGGAGAAGATCACTGAGCAGCCCCTGCACGTCATCCATCTGCACCACAAGAGTAATTGTCTTCCCTTTGGTGTTGTCATAAAAAGGAAAAATATCGTCTTTATATTTGTAAAATGAACTGCGGCTGATGCCCACTTTGTCAGCGGCCTCCTGTACCGTAAGAGCCCGTTCCGTCTCCAGCATCTTCTTGGCCTCTACCACCTTCAGGAGAACCTCCGGCACCGCCTTCTGCTTCACCACAAAATATCTGCTCTTTTCTTCCATCGCGCCTGCTTCCTTCTTGGCCTCCGTGATTGTCCGCATCAGGAATACATCTGTAGTTACGTGGAAGATGTTAGCATATTTTTTGAAAAAATGCAACTATTTCTTACCCGAAAAAGGGCTGACGAAAAAGAACCGGCACAGTTTCCTGTACCGGCTCTCCATTCTTCATCGTATAAAAGAACCGCAATGGCAGCGGACTCACTGGGGGGCGCAATGTCAAAGGATATGGATAGGAAGAACATATCGCCGAGCTGCAGTTTCGAATCCGCCGCGCGGAATCTCTTTGAACGCGAATACGGATTAATACACAGCACAACAGCGGGCCGAACGCTTAAAAATAAGCATTCGGCCCGCTGCCATTTGGGGTTTTACTCATCCGCCCTGGCATGCCGGTCCGGGCATCCCAGGCTCATCCAGCGCAGATATGCGCTGATAAAGTCATCCAAGCCTCCGTCCAGGACCGCATCCACATTGCCGCTCTCCTGCCCGGTGCGCAGATCCTTCACCATGGTATAGGGCTGGAGCACGTAGGAGCGGATCTGGCTTCCCCAGCCGTTATCCTTCACGTCTCCCCGGATTCCCGCAGCCTTAGCCGCCTGCTCTTCCTGCTTTAACATATAGAGCTTGGCCTTCAGCATCTGCATGGCCTTATCCTTGTTCTGGAACTGGGACCGCTCGTTCTGGCAGGTCACCACGATTCCCGTGGGATAGTGGGTGATGCGGATCGCCGAGGACGTCTTATTGATGTGCTGGCCGCCGGCGCCGCTGGATCGGTAGGTATCCACCCGGATATCATCCGGATTGATCTCGATGTCAATGTCTTCCTTGATATCCGGCATCACGTCGCAGGACACAAAGGATGTCTGGCGCTTTCCTGCCGCATTAAAGGGGGAAATACGCACCAGGCGGTGCACTCCGTGCTCAGAGCGAAGATAGCCGTAGGCATTCTCCCCGCTGATCTGGATGGTCACGGACTTGATGCCTGCTTCCTCACCGTCCAGGAAATCCAAAACCTCGGTCTTAAACCCGTGTTTTTCCGCCCAGCGGCAGTACATGCGGTAGAGCATGCTGCACCAGTCGCAGGACTCCGTGCCGCCGGCTCCTGCGTTCAGCCGCAGGATTGCGTCGTAGGCATCGTACTCCCCGGACAGCAGGAGCTTCATGCGCATGGACTCCAGTGTCTGTGAGAAATGGTCCAGCATCTCCTGAATTTCCGGGACAAGGGAAGCATCCTCTTCCTCATATCCCATCTGGATCATCACCTGGATGTCCTCATACTCCTGCTCCAGCTGGCGGTAGGTGTCCACCTCATCCTTCAGGTTCTTTGCCTCCCGCACCAGCTTTGTGGATTTGTCCGGGTCATCCCAGAAACCCGGCTCCTCCATAGATTTGTCTAATTCCGCGATTCTTCTGACCTTGTTATCCAGGTCAAAGTGAATCCCTCACTTCCACTAATGGTTTGTCATACGTCGAGAGCGTATGTTTAAAATTATCGAACTCAACCACAGCTTCACCTTCTTTCATATATTTTTTGCAGCAGTTCCGAAGGGCACATATCCCAAGAGCACCTGGCCTTCCTGCCGTCCGGAACTGTTACTATTTTTTATTTCATTCTTCCGTGGCACTGCTTATACTTCTTGCCGGAGCCGCAGGGGCAGGGATCATTGGGGTAAATCTTCTGCTCCACCCGCTTCTTCGGCGCGCTGGGGGATGCCCCGTCCTTGTTGGTGCCCGTTACCTTGGCTGCGGGCTCCCGCTCCACCTTCTGCTCCACGCGGATGTGGAAGAGGATGCGCACCGTCTCTTCCTGGATCGATGCCATCATAGCCTCATACATGTCATAGCCCTGCATCTTATATTCCACAACCGGATCCCTCTGGCCATAGGCCTGAAGGCCGATGCTCTCCCGCAGGGCATCCATATCGTCCAGATGGGCCATCCACTTATTGTCAATTACCTTGAGAAGAACCACACGCTCGATCTCACGGATCTGTTCCGCTTCCGGGAACTCCGCTTCCTTTGCCTCATACAGCTTGATGGCCTTTTCCTTCAGGTTGTGCTTGAGCTCATTCTTCTTCATGGACTTCTGCTCGTCCGTGAGGCGGATGGGGCTTAAGGGGATGATGGGCAGAAGCAGGCTGTTGAGCTCAGACAGATCCCACTTCTCCGCTGTCTGGTCATCGGAGATGGACATATCCACCGCATTCTCCACGATATCCGTGATCATCTTGAGAACGAGATCACGCATATTGTCCCCGTCCAGAACCTTGCGGCGCTCCGCATAGATAACCTCGCGCTGCTCGTTGTTCACCTCGTCAAACTTAAGGAGCTGCTCGCGGATACCAAAGTTGTTGCTCTCAATCTTCATCTGCGCTTTCTCAATAGCGTTGGAAAGCATCTTATGCTCAATCTGCTCTCCCTCCGGCACGCCCATAGCCTCAAACATATGCATGAGGCGCTCAGAGCCGAAAAGACGCAGCAAATCATCCTCCAGAGACAGGTAGAAACGGGATTCACCCGGATCTCCCTGACGTCCGGAACGTCCGCGCAGCTGGTTGTCAATACGGCGGGATTCATGGCGCTCCGTTCCAATGATCTTGAGACCGCCCAGGGCCTTGGACTCATCGTCCAGCTTGATATCCGTACCACGGCCGGCCATATTGGTAGCGATGGTTACGGATCCGTGGATACCTGCATCCGCCACGATCTCCGCCTCCAGCTCGTGGAACTTGGCGTTCAGCACCTTGTGGGGAATTCCCCTGCGGTTTAACATCTTGCTGAGAAGCTCAGACGTCTCGATGGCGATGGTGCCCACCAGCACGGGCTGTCCCTTCTCGTGAGCCTTCTCCACCTCGTCCACAACCGCCTTGAACTTCTCCTTCTTGGTCTTATACACCGCATCGTCCAGGTCCTTGCGGATCATCGGACGGTTGGTGGGAATGGCGATAACATCCATGCCGTAGATATTGCGGAACTCCTTTTCCTCGGTCAGGGCCGTACCCGTCATACCCGCTTTCTTATTAAATTTATTAAAGAAATTCTGGAAGGTAATGGTCGCCAAGGTGCGGCTTTCCCGGCGCACATTTACATGCTCCTTGGCCTCAATCGCCTGGTGCAGTCCATCGGAATACCGCCGTCCGGGCATAATACGTCCCGTAAACTCGTCGACGATCAGAACCTCATTGTCCTTCACCACGTAGTCTTTATCCCTGAACATCAGGTTGTTGGCGCGCAAAGCCAGGATAATGTTATGCTGGATCTCCAGATTTTCCGGATCCGCCAGGTTCTCAATGTGGAAAAACTCTTCAACCTTCCGCACGCCCTGTTCCGTCAGGTTGACCACCTTATCTTTCTCATCCACCACAAAGTCGCCGGTCTCCTCGATTTCCTCGCCCATAATGGCGTCGAGCTTGGAAAACTCTTTGGATACGGTTCCCCGCTCCAGCTGGCGGGCCAGCACATCGCAGACCTCGTAGAGCTTGGTAGACTTGCCGCTCTGCCCGGATATAATCAAAGGCGTCCGCGCTTCATCGATCAGAACAGAGTCCACCTCATCGATGATACAGTAGTCCAGATCACGAAGCACGAGCTGCTCCTTATAGATTGCCATATTATCCCGCAGATAATCAAAGCCCAGCTCATTGTTGGTCACATACGTAATATCGCAGGCATACGCCGCCTTGCGCTGTTCGCTGTTCATCTCGTTGAGCACAACGCCCACGGTCAGCCCCAAAAACCGGTGCACCTGGCCCATCCACTCCGCATCACGCTTAGCCAGATAATCATTCACCGTAACAATCTGTACGCCTTTGCCTCTGAGGGCATTTAAATAGGCCGGGCAGGTGGAAACCAGGGTCTTTCCTTCACCGGTGCGCATCTCCGCGATACGGCCCTGGTGAAGCACAATACCGCCGATGAGCTGTACCGGGAAATGCTCCATATTGAGCGTCCGCTTGGCCGCCTCCCGAACAGTGGCAAATGCCTCCGGCAGTATATCGTCCAATGTCTCTCCCTGCGCCAGACGCTCTTTGAAAATCCGGGTCTGGTCCCGCAGCTCTTCATCGGACTTGGATGCCATCTCCGGCCGCAGGCTCTCGATCTTTTCCACAATGGGCCGAATCATCCTGAGCTCTCTCTCGCTGTGAGTCCCAAACACTTTTTCAATTAAGTTCATGGTATACTCTCCTAACTTCTTCCTAAATATAATGCAGGAACACCGGAAGGTCCCCGCTCATGCCGCTCTTTTCAGAGCTTACGCGCCCGCATCTGCCGAACAACTTTTCAATCTTATTATCTGCCCGCCGCTTTCTGTCTATTCCTTCTATAAAGGAACAATTTCCGCAGATACTGCGCCCATGATATAATCTTATACATTGTAGCACTTGGCGGACATTTATTCAACGAGTTAATAAAAAATTTACATTTCGCGTAAATGGTTTGGCCGCACGCCGTCCGGCGGCCTGTGCAGACATTCCCCCGGACGCTGTCTCTTATTGTCAACTATGCACCCTGCACAAAAACTATGTTCGGTTTTTTACACATCCACATTATCCACAGTTTGTTATACACACAGCCCACAGATTTATCCACAAGAGAGTTTGTCCTTTTTATGGGAAAAACCAGTTATACACCAAGTTATCCACTTTATCCACAATCCCCATACCCACTGCGTAAAATCTTTACACGTTTTATAGAAAGATTTTATTTTTGTACACTTCTGATAAACTTCAAAATAATAGGATAAAATACACGATTTCCTCTTGACATTTTCCGTTTCCCTCAATTAGAAATTCAATACTTTGGAATTCTATTTAAAGATATTATTCATAAAAAATTAAGATAAATTGTTAGGCAATTCATATGTTTTCATTGTAGTTTTACAATAAATATGATATAATGTCATTATCTCAAGAAAAGGAGTTGATGTTATGCGTTATACCATTACCGGACGAAATATTGAAGTAACTCCAGGTCTGAAGGCTGCCGTGGAAAAAAAGATCGGCAAGCTTGAGCATTTCTTTACGCCGGACACGGAAGTGATCGTCGCCATGAGCGCCCAGAAGGACCGGCAGAAAATTGAGGTCACGATCCCCATCAAGGGGAACACGATCCGCGCGGAAGAGTCCAGCTCTGATATGTATGTATCTATTGATTTAGTAGAGGAAGTCATCGAACGGCAGATACGAAGATATAGAAAAAAACTGATTGACCGCAAACAGGCTGCCGTCTCCTTCTCTCAGGCCTTTATTGAGGAAGAGGACGAGCTCCCGGATGATGAGATCCAGATTGTAAAGACAAAGAAATTCGCCATCAAGCCCACCAATCCGGAGGAAGCCTGCCTTCAGATGGAGATGCTGGGACACAGCTTTTATGTATTCCTCAATTCTGATACCGATCAAGTCAATGTAGTCTATAAGCGCAAAAATGGAACGTATGGCTTGATCGAACCGGAATTCTGATATTCGGCCTCTAAAAAGGACCCGCCGCCGAGATAACTCCCCGGCAGCGGGTCCTTTCTATGTACACGTATCAATTGTCTTAATCCAAGAATGTGACAGCCTTGCAGGGCGTCCTGTAATTAGACGGCGCATAGCAGATTCCCGTAGCCGGTGTACTGGAATGGATAATCTGTCCGCCTCCCACATAGATGCCTACATGGTTGATATAATTGCCGCTGGCGTAGAATAAAAGATCTCCCGGCTGGACCTCACTGACAGGAATCTCCCTTCCCTTAGCTGCCTGATCCCGTGAGCTGCGCCCTGTGCTGATGCCGAAATGCGCAAACACACTCATAACGAATCCCGAGCAGTCTGCTCCATTCGTCAAGCTGGTTCCTCCATACACATAGGGATTTCCCAAAAATTGCTTTGCGTACGCCACAATCGCATTTCTGGTTGCGGATGTGACTGCCGAGGAGCTTCCCGCATCCGAACTGCTTCCCGGTCCCTCCTGAACCTTCTGGGTCTCCGCCTGCGTGGTTGTCTCTGTCTCTCGCTCCGTCTCCGGTGCCGCAGCAGTAGTGTCTCCATCGCTCTCCGGATTTGCCTCGATCACCTGAGGCCTTGTCTCAGGTGCCGCGGACGTTGTTTCTGCCTTAGTTGTCTCCGCCTTGGTTGTCTCCGCCGCCTTCGTCGTCTCAGGCGCTGCAGCGGTTGTCGTGGCCTTTTTCGCTTCCTCCTTGGCTTTTTCAAGCTCTGCCAAGGCTTCTTCCGCTTCTTTTCGGCGTTCCTCCGCCTCAGCCTCCTGCTGCTGTTCCTCTTCCAGAGAAACCGCCTCGTTGAAGGAAACCTCTGTCTTCATGTAATCCTTAAATACGTACCCCTCGAGATCCGTATCCACCGCAACCTTGAGGAAATCTCCCTCCTCGCCCACAATGGTATATTGCGCTCCCTCCGCCAGAAGGGTAAGGGTTTTGCTGGTGAGATCCGGGCTTTCCCTAAGACGCAGGCTGGGCGTGTCCACCACCGTTCCATAGGTAGTTCCCACCTCCCTAGCACGGGTCTCCGCCTGCTCTCCGGTTACGAAATACTCTGCCTTTATATACCCGGTCACCGAACCGGACTGAATCTTATACCACTTGCCATCCTCTCCGTCTACTGTCTCTAAAATCGTGGCAGCGCAGTCATTATAGATCTTTCCCACAACGGCACTGCCTGTATTGGCCTCCGTCCGGATGTTCACTGTGCCGTTTATATTTGACACCGCTATATTATCATAGGCCGATGCATGGGAGGCCTGAGCTGCCTGCGTATCCTGGGCCGCACTTTCCTGTATCTGCGACTGTGCGGCTGCCGCTGCTGCGCCTTGACCGGCGGCCTCTTCCTCTTCCATCGCCGAGTAGGCCTCTGCCAGCTTCTTTTCCGGTTCCTCATTTCCCGCATAGTAATTGTTCAGAGCTACGGAAATCCCCGCCAAAGAAGAGCCGGTTTCCAGGTTGGTGGACGCCAGCGCCGGGAAAGCAGAAATGCCGCTGCAAAGAGCGCTTAGGATCAGTATGTTTCTCCAAGTCTTCATCCGCATTTTACTCCTTTAACGCTCTGTCAGGTACCGCTCCGCGCTCGTCACTGCATTCGCCCCGTCGGCAGCCGCGGTGATAATCTGGCGCAGCTGCTTGGTGCGCACATCCCCGGCGGCAAAAATTCCGGGGGCAGAGGTCTTTCCATCCTCCCCTGCCTTGATATATCCGTTCTCCATCTCTACAAGACCAGCAAAAGCGCTGCTCTCCGGCGTAATGCCCACAGCGATAAATACTCCCTGAACCGGAAGTTCCTGCTTCTCTCCTGTCTTCACATTGGAGATCACGAGACGCTCCACCTTCCCATCTCCCAGAATGCTGTCCGCCACGCTGTCCCACAGGATTTCCACATTTTCAAGGGCCATCAGGCTCTCCTGCAGGCTTTTGGCCGCGCGAAGGGAATCTCTTCTGTGGATCAAATATACCTTGCTGCACATACGGGCCAAAAAGATGGCGTCCTCCACAGCCACGTCGCCTCCGCCGATCACAGCCGTCACCTTGTTGCGGAAGAATGCCCCATCGCAGGTGGCACAGTAGGATACCCCCATACCGCCAAATTCTTCCTCACCCGGGATTCCCAGCTTTCTGTGCACTGCTCCTGTGGCGAGAATCAGCGCCTTCGCCTCATACGTTCCGTTCACACAGACCACACGCTTCGTACCGTCCGGTCCGTCATCTTCCACCTTCAAAACCTGGTCTTCCTGGAATTGCGCGCCCAGCTTATCCGCGTGCTCCCGGAACTTCAATCCCAGATCATAGCCGCCGATTCCGGGAAGCCCCGGATAATTATCTACCTCATAGGTGGTAAGCACCTGGCCGCCGCTGACCATAGCCTTCTCAATCACAAGCGTGTCCAGACGGGCTCTCTGGGCATATATGGCAGCTCCGAGACCAGCCGGTCCGGATCCGATTATAATAAGATCATATACATGGGTCATATTTAGATTTTCCTTTTCACATTTCCTTGCCTTTGTCTACTTGGTCATTATAACATAATTACCATCAGTGTACAAGGGGACACACGGTTCAGCGCCCCCTTGTACACTGATGGTATTAACATTATTACAATTTAATTTCTTACAATTCTCTGTACACAGATCCGGATTGTGATAAAATAGGAGTTGGAAAGGATGTGTTTATATGCCAAGAAAAACCGTGCTCGTCACCGGCGCGTCCCGCGGAATCGGGAAGGCCATCGCTGTAAAGTTTGCCAAGAAAGGCTATAATGTAGTCATAAGCTGCGTCCACCGGGAGGACCGTCTTCTTCAGACAAAAAAGGAGATCGAATCCTTTCAGGTTCCCTGCCTTGCATATCGCGGGGATATGGGAGATATGGCGTGCTGCAGTGAACTTTTTGACCAGGCCAAAAAACAGTTCGGCGGTGTAGACGTTCTGGTAAACAACGCCGGAATTTCCTACATCGGCCTTCTGCAGGATATGAGCTGCGAAGACTGGGAGCGGATGCTCCATGTGAACCTCACTTCCGTGTTCAACTGCTGCAAGCTCGCCATCCCCTATATGGTTCAGCAGAAACAGGGAAAAATTATCAATATCTCTTCGGTGTGGGGAACTGTGGGCGCTTCCTGCGAAGCTGCCTATTCCGCCACCAAGGGAGGCATCAACGCGCTCACCAAGGCCCTTGCAAAGGAGCTGGCCCCCAGCAATATCCAGGTCAATGCCGTGGCCTGCGGCGCCATTGACACAGAGATGAATCAGTGGATGGAGGAGGACGATCTGATCACCCTTGTGGATGAGATTCCTGCCGGCCGTCTGGGCAGAGCCGAGGAAGTGGCGGATCTGGTCTACCATCTCGGATATAAGAACGCCTATCTCACCGGGCAGGTCATCGGGCTGGACGGGGGGTGGATCTGAATCCTGCGCGCTGATTTACGATTTTTCCAAATTGGGCAGGGGGAAATCGGTATTAACTGATAACCCCCTTTTTCGCTTTCTCGTATCTGATTATCTCCTAAATAATTGAAATTAACGTTTGAGTAACTGGAAATGCCTGTATTTGCCGAATTCCTAAGATATAGCACTACTAGCGCACAACTCCTCGTCACACCCTGATTATGCCAAAAAGTCTTTTAGCTTTGGATAATCTGCAATATGCTTTCTTACATAATTCCTCTTAAATGCCGCAAAAACACTTTTTCTGCCTAATGCAGCTCTTAAACTTCTGATATACCGTTCTGACTCAGGATGTTCTTTATGCTTTTCCAACGTTTTATATAATACATTCATTACTTCCGCTAAACGATTTACCCTATATTGGCATGCCGCTTCCCTGATTCCCGTATTTCGTTTTTCAAAACAATTTTGGATCAATTCTGCAGTTACATTGGCACTCTCTTCATTCATTATACTATGTACGTTCACATGCCCATCCTCATAGCTTTGCTCCATCATTTCTTCAGGATCATCAACGCAACAATCTATAATTTTATCATCGTATTTAGCTTCCTTTTTCAAATTGTTACAGTGTGGACATACATAGAATAAATTATTCCAATCAAAAACCCTATCCAGTATTTTTCGACCATGATGCGGTCTCAAATGTTCTACTTCCGGATCCGATAATTCTCCCAACTCGCAAATATAGCATTTATCATGAAAATCTTTTTTCAATTGCTGTATCACATCTGCTTTGTTATAAGCTCCATTCGCCTTTTGTTTTTCAATCGCTAATGATAGCGGCGGAGTAGGATTTCTTTCTATTTTAACCATTCCCCTACCCCCTGTTAGAAAATTCCAGTTTCAAACGGCTATACTCTGCGGTTAATTCTTTGGCTAGATAGTCTGGTATTTCATCTAAATAATACTCTAATCCGTCAATTTCCTCATACTCTTCATCTGTTAGTTCATCTTTGGAAACCAACTCCTTATATCTTGAAAACTTTTCTCGCAATTCTTCTGACAATCTATCTGCTTTAAAATATCCCTCCACAATACCTTCATATGGCAAATTCTTCATTCCATTCTCAACAAGCATCTTATTTTCAAGATCGTAAATCACAGTATTATTTAGAGAATTTAAAATAAATGGCGAATGTGTGGTAATAATAAATTGTATATTAGGAAAAAGAGTTGTCAGAATAGGAAGAATTTTTTTCTGTAATTCCAAATGCAAATGCGTTTCAATCTCATCCACCAAAACAACGCCTTCCATATCAAATTCAGTTCTCAATCCTGATTTTGCTTCCATCCTTATAATCAGATCATTAATAATATCCAATACTGCCGCATAGCCGCTGGACATCGTGTTAAAATCAAATGGTTCTCTATCTGATTCATAAATAGAAAACTGAAATGTTTCATCGTTAAATTTCAATTCAAGATTATTATCTTCAAAAATTGTTCTCAAAATATCTTCAAATCTCTGGAACCACCGATCTATCTTTTGAATTTTAGCTTTATCTTTTGAAAAAGCCTGTGTAGCTTTCAAATCCACCAGATATTTGGCAAGTTTAGCACCCGGATTTTCCGTAATCTTATATTTATCATGCAATTCTATCTTCTCTATATTTTTATACTCTTCTATCTGAAACTTTCTTTCAGATTTATAATATGCAAAGATAAAATTTCCCTGGTCATATTTTTCTTTTAATAAAGCATCAGATGTACAGCCCAAAGAGATTCCTGCATCCAGCTTTTTTAATTGATCCTCCCAAAACTTTAAGCTTTTTTTTAATTCATAATTTTTTTGCCTGTTCTCTTCTGAATCTTCTGCGGGTTCTAAACTACTCACTTTGTTTAAATAACGAATATACTTACTTTTTGCTTGTTCGAGTGACGTTCCATTTTCAGCAAAAAAGCCCTGAATATATTTAACTATAGCTTCCAGAACACTTGTTTTTCCACTACCATTTTTACCCGTTAATATCAAATGTTTTCTTTTTTCTTTATCTAATGGAATAGAAATGTTCTCCAAATGACGAATCTTTTTAATATCGATATTGGTAAAAAAAGTCCGTTCCATATTTGTTCCCCCAATTCTCTGTAATACAGTTATTCTATCATATTCAACAAAAAAAATACACAAAAAACTCCTCGAGACAAACGTCCGGAGGAGTTGTAAACTACATTGAATGTCCAATGATTATCTCTTGGAGAACTGCGGAGCGCGACGTGCAGCCTTTAAGCCGTACTAAACTCCTTTGAGCGCCGATTTTCCTTGGTATTCCGGGCTTTTCCGGCTTTTCAATGTTCAGTTGTCCTATTCCTTAACCAAGGAAAATGGTGCATTTTCAATCAGCATCCCGCCAGTTAAAGC
>DWWT01000047.1 GCA_019119575.1 Candidatus Enterocloster excrementipullorum | reverse complement strand
TTACTGCTTGACATATTGGAAAGTTGTGATAAAATAATATTCGTTGGTAACTTTTGGAAGCATAGCTCAGCCGGGATGAGCGTTCGCCTCACACGCGAAAGGTCAGGAGTTCGAGCCTCCTTGCTTCCATTTTAAGCCCTTGATTTATCAAGGGCCTTTTTGTTGTTATAGCATTTGTGCCTGTCCTCCGGGCGGCCCCGCAGAACTCGCGCGGCTCGCTTCCCTAAGAAATACGGCGGGAGTTTCCTCCCGCCTATTTGCTTCCCTCTCTATTCATTCATCCATCCGCTCCGGTCCTTTGTCATAAGCGGCCGCCGTGTCTTTCGCCGTCTGGACCGTCTCCTCTGACACAGCCGGTTTCCCTCCCAGGAATTTATTGATCAGGTCGGGCGCCATATCCATGGCCTTCGTGATGGCATCCTGATTTTTCACATTCACCAGCTTTGTCACCCCGCCCTGGATTATCAGAACAGCGCTGGGGCTCATTTTGGCGCTCATACCCCCGCCGCCGCGCTGCTTCTGCTTGCCGCCCTCCGCAAAGGCGCCTGCCGCCATCCCGCAGGTCACATCAATCAGCGGCACAATGATCGTCTCCCCCACCTGCACAGGTTCTCCGACCACAGTCTTGGTGGTGACAAACTGATCCAGCCCTTTAAATAATGATTCGATTGTGGATGTGAATTGATTTTCTGCCATAGTATAATCCTTTTCCTCGTTCTATCTCCATGCTCATTCAATTTACTGCAAAATATCTTCCCTCCGCAGGCGCGGGGACGCACGCCCCTTTGCCCGACTAAAAGCGCCTGCGGTTCAAAGCGCGTTTAATCATCCTCCGGGTATGCCGGTCCTTCCATATTCCCCAGGCCAGCCATAAAATATAGGCGGATCGGATTCTTCCGCGGAAATCCATATTTCCCTCCAGGATCTTTCCATCGAAAACAGGATACAGATTCAGGCGCCTGTGGCAGAAGGGGTAAACCAGGCTGGCCGCTGCCAGCACCTGCCCCGTCAGGCAGGGGGCCTCGAAGCCAAAGGTAATTTCCCCTCTTCCCTTTCTTGGCAGCCCGTGGGCAGCCAGGCGCTTTCCCTGTCGGAGCAGCAGACGGAAGGATGCCTGATTCTTTTCGTCTGTAAACCAGTCCTTTATTTTTTCTGCTTTTCCCGCCATATTCTTTAGCTTACCACAAAATTCCCGAATTGAAAATGCCAGTTTGCGCAGACGTCCATAAATTTTGTCAAAAAAAGCCTGTATCCTCTCCCCGATTCGCCTTTTAGGACCTGGCCCGGCTGAATTTTCATCTGCTTCTTCCAGCCCGTGTGCATCTTTGCCGAAAGCATCCGTATCCGCTGATTCCCTGAAGGTACCTGCCATTTGACCAGATCCCTCTTCCATGCTTTTACCGGTATTTTCCGCGGACCGCTTGGCTGACTGTTCCATCGTATGCCCTGCGCTATCTCCCGCCGCATCTTCCCCGGCAGAGGATCGGCCGCTGTCCGCCTCCGTTTCACCACCGGATTTCCAGAGCGTAATTCCCAGGAGCTTTGCCCGAAGGCGCAGTCCCTCCCCCTGAAGGAACCGTCCCCTGACAGAGACTGCGCCAAAGAGCCAGGAAACTCTCCCCTCCCCGAAGGCCGCCTTTCCGTTCCCCGGAAATTCTCCTTTTATCCGGTAACGAACCGGCACAAAAAGCGCCGCGAAGAGAGCTGCCGCAAGAAAAAGCAGGAGAACCAGAAGGAGGATTCCCAATATTTTCAGCACGAAAAACAGTCCGTGGATCATCTCGCCTCCAGAAATTCCATATAATGCCGCCAGTCAAAAGCCCCTGTAGCCCGGTACATATCATCCACCATACGGCGCACCACCTGGCATGCTTCTCCATAGCCCAGAGCCGCGCCCAGAATCAGGAAGGCCCCGTCCCCTCTTTCTTTCTCGGTAAGAAGAGAGACGGGACGGATGTCAAGTATATGATTCCCGCTCTCCGGCAAAGTAATCACATATACGCCCGGCATCCTTCTGCCCCGGCGGATCCCCTCCAAAATGGCCGGTCTCCCCGCGGCAGCCTTGTCCCCCATGTACAGATGCTTCCACCAGATCATTTTACTCCATCTCCTCATCCCGGATCATGCGGATCAGCCGGACGGACGCCTCCCGCTCCGCCTCATCCTCGCAGGCCTCGAGACTGTTCTCTATATAGGAAAAAAGTTCATCGGAGGAGTGAAAAAATACAGGAAGCCGCGAAAGAATCTTTGCCATCACCGCCCGTACCAGAACCTTGGGCTGATGCTTCCATGATTCCCGCAGGCTGTCAAAAAGCCTCTCTTCCTCCTGTGCCAGAGCTTCTCTTGTCACAGGCATTTCGCGATTTTCCGAGGGCACCAGTTCCATAAAGGAGCTTCCGGACATCAGAGTTTCCACCTGATAGAGAAGCTCTCCCAGCGGCTCATCTCCGGCCCGGATCTCCCCCGCTGATTCCTGGCCGCGCATCCACTGTTCAAAATACGCCTCCTGCTTGCCCTCCAAAAACGTGAGGCTTTGGGTCAGCTCCCCGGGGATCTCCCCTGCTCCCGCATCGAACATAGCCTTAATTCCCCGCAGGATTTCCTTCATCCGTGTCTCCTCGGATACCCCCATCAAAACCCGTTCCCTGGTGAGGAAAATCAAATACAGGTCATTGACCAAATTCATGAGGAGGAGAATGTTCCAGGTCAAGCCGCTCAGCGTATCCCCCGCCTCCTTCAGCTGTTCCGTCATCCCCCGGTATGTCTGCGCATCCATACGCGCATAATCCGCTCCACGGCACATCTCCAGGAATCCATGCAGCCGTTCGTAGCCCTCGGCGCAGTCCTCCGGCTGGTTCAAAAGCCCCTCCGACCAAAGTATATTCATCATATCATCCAGATTTTCCTGCGTTCCCTTGAGGTAAACAGAGAGGCCTTCCTCCACCATGGCAAAAAATTTATTTTTGGTCAGACGCACAGGAAGCTGGCCCACCACATTCTGAATGCGCTGATTTACCAAAGGCGCCTCCCCTCCGTCTCTTATGTAAGCCATAATCTCCCGGGCAGCCGCCTCCGAATCCAGCGCCCGCCGTTCTCCTCCCATGAGCTTCGGCTCAAAGCGGCCCTCTATCCGATTCAGGACATACTCATACGCCTGGAGGCTGTCCGTGTAGGCCGTGGCCCGTTCCATCTCCCGAATCACCTCTGTTCTCAGCTCTTCGAGCGCTTTCGACGAGGGGATTCCCTCCAGAAAATCTCCCAGGATGCTGTGAAACCGGCCGGATAGCGGGTTTAAAATCTCCCTGGGGAAATCCGCGTCCTGCGCTGCCTCATAGTACATATAATAATTCAATGTAAGCCGGGCATATGCATAGCAGCAGGCAGCTCCCAGCTGTCTCTTCATGCGGGCTCCTTCCATATCTATACATCTCCTTTCTCCAGAGTGCGGCCGAAAACCGCTTCCAGCCAGGCATGCGCCCGACGTGTAAAGCAATGGAAATCAGGCGCGCTCCGTCAGACAGGCGCGCACAAGCGCAAGGGCAGCTTCCGCAGACTGTTCCCGTATCCGCTGCCGGTTCCCGGAAAATATATGACGCTCTGCCGCCGTATGTCCCTGCACACAGCAGGCCATATAAACCAGCCCCACGGGTTTTTTCTCTGTTCCTCCGCCGGGCCCTGCAAGCCCTGTGGTCGACACGCACACATCCGTCCCGGCCCTCCGGCATCCTCCCTCCGCCATCTGGACGGCGGTCTCGCGGCTTACGGCTCCAAAAGCCTCCAGCGTTTCCTCCCCCACGCCGAGAAGGCGGACTTTCGCCTCATTGGAATAGGTCACAAGCCCCTCCATAAACACCTCGGACACCCCGGGAACGCCTACCAGACGGGCGGAAACCATCCCGCCGGTGCAGGATTCTGCCGTTGCTATGGTGAGTCCTCCCGCCTTCAGGAGCGCCACCACCTCTTCTTCCACAGACATGTCACATACCTCCCTCTGTAAGAACCTTGCGGTTTTTTACAATGTAATCCGCCAGGGATACAACGGTGAGCACAACGGCTACCGCCAGCACAATATTTGTCAGAAGCGCCAGAGACGGGATATTGAAAATCAGCAGAATCACCGCCGTCATCTGGAAGACCGTTTTAAATTTCCCCCAGTAGCTGGCCGCAATCACAATGCCGTTGTCCGCAGCCACCAGGCGGAATCCGCTGATGATAAATTCCCGGCTGATAATGATAATCACCACCCAGGCCGGAAGCTGGCCCAGCTCGATTAAGCAGATCAGAGCGGAGCACACAAGAAGCTTGTCCGCCAGCGGGTCCATAAACTTTCCAAAATTTGTAACCAGATTGTACTTCCTGGCAATCTTTCCGTCCAGAAGATCCGTAAGGCTGGCTGCAATAAACAGGACGTCCGCCAGAATACGCATATTCCGGCTGGTTCCGCCCTCGTAGAGCAGGGCCGCCACAAAAAACGGGATCATACAAATACGCAGAACGGTAAGCTTATTCGGCAGATTCATCGTACACCTCTCCTATCAGATCATACTCGGCAGCCCCTGTCACCTTCACCCTGACAAAGTCGCCGGACATAAACGCCTCGCCGGAATGAATAAAGATCAGCCCGTCCACATTGGGGGCATCCATATACGTGCGCCCCACATACACCGGCTCATCCGCCACCTTTCCCTCCACCATCACAGTGAGGACTTTTCCCTTCATTTCCTCACATCGGGCAAAGGCAATGTCCTGCTGAAGCTCCATGACGGCATCCCGCCGGGCCTCCTTCACTTCCTGGGGAACCTGATCCGGGTAGGAATAGGCCGGCGTGTCCTCCTCTGCAGAGTAGGGAAATACGCCCAGACGTTCAAATTCCATCTCGTCCACAAAATCCAGCAGCTCTTCATGATCTTCCTCTGTCTCGCCGGGAAAGCCCGAGATCAGCGTGGTGCGCAGGGCAATATCCGGAATCTCTTCCCTGAGCTGCCGGATCCGCTCCGTGATCTCCCGGCGGGTCGTCCGCCGTCCCATGCGGCGCAGAATCCGGTCGCTGGCATGCTGGATGGGTATATCCAGATAATGGCAGACCTTTTCTTCCTCTTTTATAACCGCAATGAGTTCGTCCGTAATCTCCTCGGGATAACAGTATTGGATCCGTATCCAGCGGATCTCCGGTATTTTCGCCAGCTCCTTGAGAAGCCTGGGCAAAGATTTCTCGCCGTAGAGATCCACACCGTATAGGGTGGTCTCCTGAGCCACCAGAATCAGCTCCCGCACGCCTCCCCGTGCCAGCTCCCGGGCCTCGGCGAGAAGATCCTCCATAGGTACGCTCCGGTAAGGCCCCCGCAGATAGGGGATAATGCAGTACGTACACCGCTTGTCGCAGCCCTCCGCAATTTTCAAAAAGGCATAGTACCCGCCGGTGGTTACGATCCTTCCCTCGGAAGCGGGAAGCTCCTTCAAATCGTGGAAGCAGGACACATGGCTCTCCTGGCCGCCGCAGATTCCGCGGATCACCGTCCCGATCTCCTCCCAGGACGTAGTCCCCAGTATGGCGTCCACCTCGGGAATTTCCTCAAGGATCTCTTCCTTATACCGCTGGGCCAGACATCCCGTCACAATCAGAGCCCGGCACCGGCCCTCCTTTTTCTCCTCGGCCATCTCCAGGATGGTGTTCACGCTCTCCTCCTTCGCATCGCCGATAAAGCAGCAGGTATTGATGAGGATAATATCCGCCTCTCCCTGGTCATCGGTAAAAGAGATGCCCATGTCCCGGATCAGACGCAGCATCTTTTCCGTATCTACCAGGTTTTTATCGCATCCCAGAGACACGCAGAATAATTTTTTCTCTTCCATAAATAAGCAGCTCTCCCAAAATTCAGATAACCCTTCCGGACGGAGCATAAACCTCCGGCGCACCGTGTCCGGCCTTTGGCCGGCCCGGACCGCCGCCGTCCCTAAAAGTCATGTCCACAGCAAAATTCGGGCTGTCGCAAATACCTCTTTGCGGCAGCCCCCGCCATTTCCCATCCCATCGCTCCTGATCGCACAGGAAATGCTCCAAATCGTTACTCTTCCTCTTCCTGGACAGCCTCCTCTTCGGGAAGCACTTTTACCTTCTGATGATACAGTTCATCAATGGCAATGGACAGCGGCTTTTTGCCGTTTGCCCCGGCGACCAGCGGCTCATCCCCGGCAATCAGCTGCCTGGCCCGCTTGGAGGCCGCGATCACAATGGAGTACCGGCTCTGAACCACCGGCTGCTCTCCCGGCTCGATATCGCTGTTTACTACATTAATAAGGTCTGTATACGATGGATGTAACATATTTTGTTCTCCTTTCAATCCTATTTCGTCAATTGCTGTTTACTGCTGTCCTCTGGCATCCAGATGGCGCAGCTCCTCCCGCATCCGGTTTAGAAACTCGAGATGATAAACCGTACGGCGGTGCTGAAGCTGAATCAGGCTGTGCATCTCCTCCACACAGCGGTCGATATCGTCGTTGATGAGGAGATAGTCGTAGGCCTCCATGCCGGAAGCCTCTTCTGCGGCTCTGCGCAGCCTTGCGTTGATCACTTCAATCGTCTCCGTGCCCCTTCCGACCAGCCGTCTGCACAGCTCTTCAGCGCTCGGCGGCGTCACAAAGAGTAAAAGAGCTTCCGGAAAACGCTTCTTCACCTTCAGCGCGCCCTGTATCTCAATCTCAAGGATCACGTCCTTGCCCTGGGCCATCTGCCGCATCACGTATTCCTTAGGAGTGCCGTAATAATGGTTCACATACTGTGCATACTCCACCAGGCTTCCTTCCTCGATCATCTGCTGAAACCGCTCTTTTGATACAAAAAAATATTCGCGGCCGTCCACCTCCCCTTCCCGGGGGCTGCGCGTGGTAGCCGAAATGGACAAGGCATAATTGTCATACCGTCTGAGCAGCTCTTTCATCAGCGTGCCCTTTCCCGCTCCGGAAAATCCGGAGACTACTGCTAAAATTCCCTGACGCTCCATACGCCCTCCTTACTTTGAAAATCCCGCCGCCGGGCACATGCAGGTTTACTCAATGTTCTGTATCTGCTCCCGGATCTTTTCAATCTCCGTTTTGAGAGCAATGGCCTGGTCGGAAATCGCAGGATCACTGGACTTTGACAAGATCGTGTTTGCCTCCCGGTTCATCTCCTGGGCAATAAAATCCAGCTTTCTCCCCACGCTCTCCCCCTGCATCAGCTCTTTGCGCGTGCTGTCAATATGGCTTCTGAGGCGCACAGTCTCCTCGTCTACGCAGATCTTATCCGCATAGATCACCACCTCCGCCGCAATGCGGCCCTCATCTATGGCGCTTCCGTCCAGGAGTTCCTTCACCTTGTCCTCCAGGCGGGCTCTGTACTCCTTCAAAATGGCGGGAGCTCTCTCCTCAATGAAATCCACCAGCCCTTCCATATAGTCCAGCTTTTCGAGGAGATCCCGGCGCAGATGCTCTCCCTCAATCTCGCGGGAATGAACCAGACTCTCCGCAGCTCCCTTCAGCGCTCCCGACAGAATCTCCCACAGACGCTCCTCATCTTCGGGAACCTGATCCATAGTGAGAACCTCCGGCAGCTTTGCCAGGGCGGAGACTGTCATGTCATTAGGGATTCCAAAGGCCTCCTCCATCTTCTTAAAGCAGTCCACATACTCTGCCGCCAGCCTCTGGTTGTACCTCACGCACATCTCGCTCTCGGTATAGTCCTCAAAGCTGATGAACAAATCCACTTTGCCGCGCTTTACATATTCCTTCAAAAACGTGCGCACCGCATTCTCAAAACGGCTGAACTTCTTTGGCATCCGGATTCCCAGATCCAGATATCTGTGATTCACGGCTTTTATCTCAACAGAAATTTTATACTGGTCCGTCACCTGCTCACATCTGCCGAAACCGGTCATGCTCTTTAACATACGGACTGCCTCTCTTTCCTTGTGGTCTTTGTTATTATAATTCATCCGCCATGTCAAGTCAACATGCCACTTTTAAATTTGCCTGTTTTGTGGTACAATCCTGATAATATTTCAGACAAGTTAGGAGTTGAACCTATATGGCATTTGACGGAATCACCATTGCAAATCTCGTACATGAGCTGTCCGGCGCCCTGGCAGGCGGCCGCATTTCCAAAATCGCCCAGCCGGAGAAAGACGAGCTTCTTATAACAATAAAAAACAACCGGGAAAATTACCGCCTGCAGATCTCGGCAAGCGCAAGCCTTCCCCTCATTTACCTGACGGGAAAGAACAAAACCAGCCCTCTTACCGCCCCCAATTTCTGCATGCTCCTGCGCAAGCATATTGGGAGCGCCCGGATTTTGTCTGTCACCCAGCCCGGGCTGGAGCGGATTATCGAATTCAAGCTGGAGCACCTGGACGAAATGGGGGACGTATGCAGGAAGCGCCTGATCGTGGAGATCATGGGAAAGCACAGCAACATTATCTTCTGCCGGGAGGACGGCGTCATCCTAGACAGCATCAAGCACGTATCCGCCAACATGAGCTCTGTGCGGGAGGTTCTGCCCGGCCGGGAATACTTTATTCCACAGACCATTTCCAAGGCAGATCCCCTCACTGTGGCGGAGGCGGACTTTATGTCTCTGATGAAGAGCTCCCCCATGCCCCTGCAGAAGGCGATCTACAGCCGTCTCACGGGAATCAGCCCCATCATGTCCCAGGAGCTGTGTCATCTGGCCTCCCTGGACGGAGACCGCTCCGCAGGCGACTGCACGGAGCCGGAGCTGATCCACCTGTACCACACCCTGCGGCTTCTCATGGAGGATGTGAGCCAGGGGCGCTTCTCCCCGGCCATCGTATACGAGGGAGATACCCCTGTGGAATACGCGGCATTTCCCCTGACATGCTTTGAAGGCTCCGGCTACAGCCGGAAGGACTACGCATCCATCAGCGCTCTCCTGGAGGACTTTTACGCCTCCCGGGACGCGCTCACCCGGATCCGCCAGAAATCCGCGGATCTGCGCCGCATTGTCCAGACCGCCCTGGAGCGGGAGTATAAAAAATACGACCTCCAGGCCAAACAGCTGAAGGACACGGAAAAGCGGGAAAAATACCGCGTCTACGGGGAACTTCTCAACACCTACGGCTATGAGCTGGCGGGCGGAGAGAAATCCTTCTCCTGCCTGAATTACTACACCAATGAAGAAATCACCATTCCCCTGGATCCCCAGCTCACCGCCCGGGAGAATGCCCAGAAGCATTTTGACAAATACAACAAGCTCAAGCGGACGTACGAGGCCTTAAGCCAGCTCACCCAGGAGACCCGCCGGGAGATCGACCACCTGGAGTCCATCAGCTCTTCCCTGGATATCGCCCAGACCGAGAGCGACCTGGTGCAGATCAAAGAAGAGCTGATGGAGTACGGCTATGTGAAAAAGCGCAGGGCCGGGGACAAAGCGCCGAAAATTACCAGCCGGCCGTTCCATTACCGCTCCTCCGACGGCTACGACATTTACGTAGGAAAAAATAATTACCAGAACGAGGAACTGACCTTTAAGCTTGCAAGCGGAAATGACTGGTGGTTCCACGCCAAAGGCATTCCCGGCTCCCATGTCATCTTAAAAGTGCAGGGACAGGATGAGGTGCCGGACCGTGCCTTTGAAGAGGCGGGGGCTCTGGCCGCCTATTACTCCAAGGGCCGGGACAATGACAAAGTGGAGGTGGATTACATCCAAAAGAAGCATATCAAAAAGCCCGCAGGCACGGCTCCGGGCTTCGTAATCTACCACACCAATTATTCTCTTGTGGCCTCCCCCTCCTGCTCGCTTCAGGAAGTGTAAACAGCAGATGATGAGATCCCATTTTCAAGCGCCTTCTTTGCAGGCGTCTCACGCTTCCCATGCGCCGTCCGCCCCGACATAATATCCGTCGGGCGTGACGGTGTCAGCCAGCATATCTCCGTTCTCCGAGCAGAAATACCACTGTCCATTCCAGAAAATCCAGCCTGTGGCCATATAACCGGCTCCGTCAAAATAATACCAGCAGTCATCAATCAGAAGCCAGCCATTCACGGGGTATCCGCCTTCCGCATAGCAGTACCACCAGCCAACCCCGTCGTACAGCCAGGCACCTCTGTATGTCCGTGATTCCGAGCCGGACATCCCGCTGCTCTGCCAGTCTGCGTCTTCCGAATCCTCGTCTTCCCACGCATCCTCTTCCCAGTCATCTTCCGTGCCGCTGCTTCCCGGGCCATAGGAGGGATCTGAATCATCGGAAGCCGAGACCGTCCCGCTGCCGGTTTGCGCCTTCGACCAGTTATCCTGCGTCTTGGAATCGTCCTCGTCCGCTTCCTCCTCATCTTCCTCGTCCAATGCTTCCAGGGTAATCGTCACCCACAGAGTGCTGGACTTTTTCTGAATGGAGGATACGCTTCCCTCATCTCCTTCCAAAATAATATCGCTTCGCGAAAAACCGGAGGAAAAATAGTACGCAGCCCCAGCCTCCAGGGTGACCTGAACCTTTGGCCGGTCACCGGCCTCCCACCCCATCTTCGGCTCATTGACAAGCTCTACCTTGTCTACTGTGTATCCGTCCTCATCGCCGGACACCTCCACGTCGCCGTACATATCCCCGGCGCGGATATCTGAATATACTTCCAGGGTCACGCTGTCAATCGCAGTGTATGCGTTCTCTTCATACTCGTCCTCATATTCTTCATATTCATCGGTTTCCGCCCAAGCTGTGATTCCGGCCGACAGAGCAAGCCCCCATATAAGGGAGAAAGCAGCCGCCCGGAACACCCCCGCCCGTCTTCTGCCTCTTCTCATCATGCAACCCCCTTTCTCCGTCTTCATGCCGTCCTGAATCCACACCCTTAGTTGACAAAGGGTACTATACATTTAGTATAACATCCCCCATCTCCGTTGTCCATCGGAAAACACAAACAGCCGGCAGGGACATACGTCCCGCCGGCCGGCCTTACATCTGTACAAACAACGCAATCCGATTATCGGATTAGTTGTATTTACGCTTACGAGCAGCTTCAGACTTTTTCTTACGTCTTACGCTGGGCTTCTCGTAATGCTCTCTCTTGCGAATCTCCTGCTGAATACCAGCCTTCGCACAGTTTCTTTTGAATCTGCGCAAAGCACTGTCAAGACTCTCGTTATCTTTAACAATTACGTTTGACATCGCTCACACCTAACCTCCCTCCAGTTGTGTAATTGTGCATAATACAACTGTTTGGGTATATTCGCACTGTAATGATTATAGCATAAAAATACGCTACGTCAAGAATAATTTTGAAAATACTTAAATTAATGCGGATAACCGTTCCGACGGTACTCGTCTTCCTGCCCGGCCAAAGGCCGGACAGAAACGAAAGGGCCTCTACTTCCCGGCTGTCTGCGCCTCGGCAACTTCCAAAGCCTTTGCGAGGGCATCCGGAACGCCTGCCGGGTTCTTTCCGCCTGCCTGAGCCATTCCGGGACGTCCGCCGCCGCCGCCGCCCACAAGGCCCGCAATGGCCTTGATCAAGTTGCCGGCATGAGCACCTTTCTTCTGGGCTTCCTCCGTAACAGACGCCATCAGGTTTACTTTTCCGTCCTGAACAGAGGCGATCACTACCACGCCTTCTCCCAGCTTCTCCTTCATCTGGTCTCCGAGGCTGCGCAGGCCGTTCATGTCCACGCCCTCCACCTGGATTGCCAGAACCTTTACACCGTTTACTTCCTTTACCTGGCTCATCACGTCGCCCACAGCCTCGTTGGCCAGACGGCTCTTTAACTTTTCATTCTCAGCGGAGAGCGCTTTGATCTCTCCCAGCATGCTCTCAATCTTAGCCGCAAGGGAGGCCGGAACGGTCTTTGCCGCCTTGGCTGCCTCCGCCAGCTCCTGCTCCACTTCCTCATAATGCTTCATAAGTCCCTGGGAAGTGAGCGCTTCGATTCTCCGCACGCCCGCCGCAATGCCGGCCTCGGACAAAATCTTAAAGGAAGCAATATTCGCGGTATTTTCCACATGGGTACCGCCGCACAGCTCTGTGGAGAAATCGCCCATCTTTACAACGCGGACCTTCTCCCCATATTTCTCGCCGAACAGGGCCATCGCCCCTGTCTTCTTCGCCTCATCCAGCGTCATGACCTGGGTGGTTACAGGCAGAGAAGCCTGGATTTCCTGATTTACCAGATCCTCCGTCCGCCTGATCTCTTCCGGCGTCATGGCGGAGAAATGGGTAAAGTCAAAACGCAGCCGCCCCGCATCCACATAGGATCCGGCCTGCTCCACATGATCGCCCAGCACGGTGCGCAGAGCCTTCTGCAGCAGATGGGTTGCGCTGTGGTTCTTGCAGGTCAGGGCCCGGTTCAGGGAATCTACGGAGAGCGTCACCGTATCTCCCACCTTGAACATGCCTTTGGTCATCACGCCCACATGGCCTACCTTTCCGCCCTGCAGATGAATGGTGTCCTCCACCTTAAATTCGCCCTGCTCGCTGCGGATCACGCCGATATCGCCCTGCTGACCGCCCATCGTGCCGTAAAACGGCGTGGCATCCACCAGGATGGTTCCCCGCTGCCCGTCCGTCAGCGCTTCCACCAGCTCGTCCTCCGTTGTGAGAACCGTGATCTTGGAATCCGCCGTGAGCTGATTGTATCCCACAAACTCCGTAGTGATGGCCGGATCAATGGACTGGTAAACCGTCACATCCGCGCCCATGTAATTGGTCGTCTTCCTGGCCTTTCTGGCCTTGTCCTTCTGCTCCTTCATGGCTGCGGCAAATCCGTCCTCATCCACGGAATAGCCCTTCTCCTCCAGGATTTCCTTGGTCAGATCCAGAGGGAAGCCGTAAGTGTCATAGAGTTTAAATGCATTTGCACCGGACAAGCGGTCTTCCTTGGCCCCGCGCATTTCCTCTTCCATCTCTCCCAGGATCAGCAGTCCCTGGTCAATGGTCTTGTTGAATTTATCCTCTTCCTCGGCCAGAACCTTAAGGATCATGGATCTCTTTTCCTCCAGCTCGGGATAACCGTCCTTGGACAGATGGATCACGGTCTTCGCCAGCTCCGCCATGAACTCGCCCTTGATGCCGAGCTTTCTTCCGTGGCGCACCGCGCGGCGCAGAAGGCGGCGCAGCACATAGCCGCGTCCCTCGTTGGAGGGCATGATTCCGTCGGAAATCATAAAGGTACAGGATTTAATGTGATCCGTGACAATACGCAGGGATATATCCGTCTCGTGATCCTTCTGATACTCCTTGCCCGCAAGAGAGCACACCCGGTCCAGAAGGGCCTTATTGGTATCGATTGTGAACAGGGAATCCACGCCCTGAACCACCACGGCCAGACGTTCCAGTCCCATGCCCGTATCAATATTTTTGTGCTCCAGCTCTGTGTAGTTGCCGTGGCCGTCATTGTCAAACTGGGTAAATACGTTGTTCCAGACCTCGATATAGCGGTCGCAGTCGCAGCCCACGGTGCATCCGGGCTTTCCGCAGCCATAGGCCTCCCCGCGGTCATAATAGACCTCGGAGCAGGGGCCGCAGGGGCCGGAGCCGTGCTCCCAGAAGTTGTCCTCCTTGCCGAAGCGGAAAATCCGGTCGGCAGCTACGCCGATCTCCTTGTTCCAGATATCAAACGCCTCATCATCGTCCACATACACGGAAGGATACAGGCGGTCCGGGTCAAGCCCTACCACCTGGGTCAAAAATTCCCACGTCCAGGCAATGGCCTCGTGCTTAAAGTAGTCGCCGAAAGAGAAATTTCCCAGCATCTCAAAAAAGGTGCCGTGACGGGCGGTCTTTCCGATATTCTCAATATCGCCTGTACGGATGCACTTCTGGCAGGTTGCGACTCTGCGCCGAGGCGGAATCTCCTGACCCGTAAAATAGGGCTTTAAGGGAGCCATGCCCGAATTGATCAGAAGCAGGCTGTTATCATTATGCGGCACAAGGGAAAAGCTCTTCATCACCAGATGGCCCTTGCTCTCAAAGAAGTCAAGGAACATCCGGCGCAGTTCATTTACACCGCGGTACTGTGGTTCTTTCACTTTATCTTCCTCCATCTCTTATCATCAATAAATCATAACCGTCATTTTACCATATTGCCATATATTTATCAAGTGTGTGTTCAAAGCTTACCGCCTGTTTTTCCCCCTGTTTGCCCGCTGTCCGAAGGATTTCCTTCCTCTTTCATGCACCATGGAAATACAAAAAAAGTGCTTGACGCGATTGCTGTCAAACGCAAAATCCCCCTGATTGATGCGGCAGTGCGGGCAAAATCCGCCCATATCGCCGGCACCTTCGGCTGCCTCGGCTTTGACACCTTCGGCCTTTTTAAGCTGGTGGGCGGCATCGCAAAGGGACGTCCAAACCAGGAGGATCTTGACAGCGCCCTCCGCTTTTATGAGGCGCTCACCGTATCCTCATAGCGCTCCACCAGTTCATAGGCCCGATCCCGGGTAATGCTCACTAGAGCGGCCGCATATCCCAGGCTCTCCATGGAACCTCCCTTTCCCGAGCTCTCCGCTGCCTTGGCCTCCCGGTTCTGCATCCATTCCTGCTGCTCCTGGGCCAGGCCGGCCGCATCCTCCTGGGAAAGGGCTGCCAGCAGGGCCGTGTAAATCGTATTCAGCTCGCTCTCCCACATTTTAAGTTCTGACTCCGCAGAGGTTATAATGGAGTACACATTGGACTCCTGCTCTTCCTTCTGTATCCGCTCAATCTGCGCATCCAAATCCTCAAGCCGCTGCCGGTAATCCGTCCCTGATCCGCTGCTTCGCTCCGCAGGCCTGGCTCCCACAAGGGGAGAAATTGGCTCGTCGGCGGCCGTCGTTTCCTCCGGAGCGGACGCCGCATCCGCAGCTATGTCTGCAGCGGTGCCCTCCGTCCCCGCATCATCCGGGGACTCAGAAGCGCTGTCGCCTCCGGCCGTCTTCGGCGATGCCGTTGCAGGAGCCGCTCCAAATGCCGCGGCTTCCGGCACGGCCTCCCCATCTGCCGCCGCAGCGGTCTCCTGCACGGAAGCCATCGTCCCGGCTTCCCCGGCGGCCGCCTGATCCGAAGCTTCCCCCGGTCCCGGCGCCATTCGGGATTGCAGGCCCGGCCCCTGTCCTCCGCCGGCCTGTGCCGCAGCCTCCTGCTCCAGCGCGGATGCCGCGGGGGAACTGTCCGCCAAAGCCGCCGGGTATTCACCGGCCGCTGCCATGGAGACAGCCGCCTCCCCACCGGCGCTTCCCCCACTCCTGCTCACAAAGGAGTGGGTATATTTTGTCAGTCCGGATCCAATCACCAAAATACAGGCGATCACAATCCATATCCTTTTATCCCTCATCCGTTCTCATCCCTGTCCTGTTCTATACTTCGTCCGTTACAGGTATCTTAGCACAAAAAAACCGGACAGTGAATATGAAGATAAAAGGAGTAATACATCGTAAGAGATATGTAAGAAACTGCCATGCCGCAGGAGGCAAGAAGGCTCAAACGTCCTCCAGCCCCTCGTCCACCAGCAGGTCCGTACCGTCTGCCGCTGAAGTTGCCAGCTTGTCACAGCGCTCATTTTCCGGATGGCCTGCATGTCCCTTGACCCAGATAAACTCCACCTGATGGGGTTTTTTCGCCTGCAGAAGCCGCTTCCACAGATCAATGTTCTTTACCGGCCCGCTTTTGCCCCGGTTCCAGCCCTTGGCCACCCAGTTATCAATCCAGCCCTTATTGAACGCATCCGTGAGATACCGGGAATCCGAGTAGAGAGAAACCTGGCAGGGCCGGTTTAACACCTCCAGCCCCGCAATCGCAGCCATGAGTTCCATCCGGTTGTTGGTCGTCCGCACATATCCCGCGGAAAGCGTCTTCTCATGCAGCCGTCCTTCCCGGTCCGTATAGTGCAGCACCACCCCGTAGCCCCCTGGCCCGTCCGGATTTCCTCTTGCAGAGCCATCTGTATAGATCTGTACTTTTGTCATATGCAAGCCTTCCTGTCTGTTTGTTTTTATCGGTTCCATTTTTCACAGAGGGCCAGAATCTGCTCCGTAAATTTCGTGAGATCCCGGTTGGCCCCTCCTTCATTTCTCTTGATAACATCCATGAGCATCTGCCCCGCATCCACCAGGCGGGTGTACACGCCCGTAACTTTCCGTCTTCCGGCCGTCTCCTTATCAACGGGAACGCCCTCCGTCTCCTTGATCCAGCAGCCCTTCAGCAGATCAAATTGCGAGCCGGAGAAAGGCGCCCTTGCCTGCAGCCCCATTTGGGCCGTCAGCGCATCTGTAAATGCAACGCAGGAGCTCTCGCTTCCGTGAACCACAAATACATATCGCGGCGGTTCCTCAAAAGATGAGATCCAGGCGATCAGGCCGTCCCGGTCCGCATGGCCGCTGATGCCGTCCATGGTCTCAATATGGGCCCGGACGTTGATTTCCTCGCCGAATATTTTCACCGTCTCCGCCCCGTCCTGGAGAAGACGGCCCAGCGTTCCCTCCGCCTGGTATCCGGCGAAAACTACGGTACACTCCTGTCTCCAGAGATTGTGCTTTAAATGATGGCGGACACGGCCCGCATCGCACATCCCGGCGGCAGAGATAATCACCTTGGGCGTCATGTCAAAATTGATGTTCTTTGATTCCTCACTGCTGATGGACAGGGTAAGTCCCGGAAAATCAATGGGGTTGATCCCCCGCTCCACCAGGGCCTTTGTCTCCTCATCGTAGCATTCCAGCATATTTTCCTTAAAGACATGGGTTGCCTCTACCGCCAGCGGACTGTCCACATACACGGGGAAATCCCCGTGCCCCTTTACAAGTCCCGCCTCCTTTATGTGACGGATCATGTAGAGCAGCTCCTGGGTCCTGCCCACGGCAAACGCGGGAATGACCACATTTCCCTGCCGGTCCAGGGTCTCCTGGATAATTCCCGCCAGCCGTCCGATGTGGTCCTCTCCCTTCTTGTGATACCGGTCTCCGTATGTGGATTCCATCACCACGTAGTCCCCCTGGCTGATATACTGGGGATCTCGTATCAAGGGCTTATTTTTATTCCCAATGTCCCCGGAAAAGACAATCTTGCGCGTCTGCCCATCCTCGGTGGCCCAAATCTCAATGGAAGCCGAGCCCAAAAGATGCCCTACGTCCGTAAAGCGGAGGGTCAGATTGCTGTTCAGCTTAAACATCTGGCCATAGGCCACCCCCTCAAAATGCTCCAGCACATTCTCCGCATCCTGGGTCGTGTATAATGCCTCCACCTGTTCCCGCCCAGCCCTCCGGGCCTTGCGGTTCTTCCATTCGGCCTCCATCTCCTGGATGTGGGCACTGTCACGCAGCATAATCCCGCACAGATCCACTGTGGCGTAGGTGGCGATCACCCTTCCGCGAAATCCCCGCGCATAGATCCACGGCAGCATGCCCGCGTGGTCAATGTGGGCATGGGTCAGAAAGACATAGTCGATGTCACTGTACGGTACGGGAAGTTCCGCGTTTTTATACTGGATATTTCCCTGTTCCATGCCGCAGTCAATGAGCACCTTCATCTCCCCCACTTCCAGGAAATGACAGCTTCCCGTCACCTGATGATCCGCCCCGATAAATGTAAGTTTCATCTGCATTCTCCCCTCTGAAACGATAAAATTTTCTGTCAATTTTGTCTTTAGTATATCACATTTCGGGCAGAGAATGCAATTGGGAATGTGCCGAATGAAACTGCCGCTAAATGATAATGCAGATCATCCCGCCGCTGCTGTCATTGATAATCTTTTGGAGCGTATCCTGAAGCTTCATCTGGCAGTCCTCGGTCATCTGGGATATTTTTGCCTGGATGCCGTCCTCCACGATCTGTTCGATGGATTTTCCAAAAATATTTGTCCTCCACACCCCGTCATCCCCTTCTTTGGCATTTTCCTTAATGTAGGCGATCAGATCCTGCGCCTGCTGCTCATTTCCCACAATAGGAGCAATCTCCGTCTCAATGTGGGCCTTGATCAGATTAATGGACGGCGCCTCCGCCTTCATCTTCACGCCGTATTTATTTCCGTGGCGTATCATCTGCGGCTCATCCAGCATAATCTCCGAGCGCTCCGGCGTCACCACCCCGTATCCCTTCAGCCGGACCTGGGCCAGGGCGTTTTTCACCTTCTCATACTCCTTCTGCATCCGCGCCAGGCTTCCCAGCGTCTGCATAAGCTGGTACTCTCCCTCTATGGGAAGGCCCACGTAATCGCTCAGAATCTGATAATAATAGCTCTCGTCCATCTCCACCTGAAGCTCCACGCTTCCATCCGACATGCGCATGGATCGGACGGAAATGGAGCGGATCGGTCCCCCGTCCAGGCCTTCCAGTTGGGAGGCCACATCCTTCATGTGATCCACCTTCTGAATCAGTCCGGCCGCTGTCTGGATCACCTGCGCTTTCAGCCAGTGGGATGCGGGAAGGATTTCAAGCCATTTGGGAATGTAAAAATCCAGCTCCGTCACAGGGAATTCCTTCAGCACGCGTTCCAATATATGGAAAATATCATCCTTTTTCAGCTGCTCACAGTTGACCGGAAGGACAGAGACCCCGTAGCTGTCCGACATCTCCCTGGCCAGACGCACCGTATCATCGGAGTAAGGTTTCACGGAATTGAGCAGGACAATGAAGGGCTTACCCAGGCTTTTCAGCTCATCAATCGTCTGCTTTTCCGCCCCTATGTATCCGGAACGCTTGATCTCCCCGATGGACCCGTCCGTTGTCACCACAATGCCGATGGTGGAGTGCCCTCCGATCACCTTTCTGGTGCCGATCTCCGCCGCCTGGGTAAATGGGATTTCATAGTCAAACCACGGTGTCTTTACCAGACGCTCCTCCCCGTTCTCCACATGGCCGGAGGCCCCTTCCACCATAAATCCCACGCAGTCAATGAGCCTCACTCTGGCCTCAATCCCATCCGCCAGGCTGATCTGGGCCGCCTCCTTGGGGATGAATTTGGGCTCCGTGGTCATGATTGTCTTTCCGGCCGCGCTCTGAGGAAGCTCATCCCGGCTGACGCTGCGCAGGTTCTCATCCTCCATGGCCGGGAGAACAAGAAGTTCCATGAAGCGCTTGATGAAGGTGGATTTTCCTGTGCGGACCGGCCCCACGACGCCGATATAGATTTCCCCGCCGGTGCGGGCCTGGATATCCTTGTATACATTAAAATTGTCCATAAAAATACCCCCTTGCACGTTTTTATAATATATGCAAGGGGGCAGCGCGGTATGACGACTCTATCGCCCTTTATTCGCTTAAGTACGCCTTCTTCACCCGGTCGTTGTTCATCAGCTCTTTCGCGTCCCCGCTGAGAGCGATGGTCCCGGTCTCGAGAACATACGCCTTGTCCGCAATTGAGAGGGCTTTTTTCGCATTCTGCTCCACCAGGAGCACCGTAGTTCCATCTTTGTTGATGCTCTGAATAATATCAAAAATCTCATTCACATAGATGGGGGAAAGGCCCATGGACGGCTCATCCATAACAATCATCTTCGGATGGCTCATGAGCGCCCGGCCCATGGCCAGCATCTGCTGCTCTCCGCCGGAGAGCGTGCCGGCAGGCTGATTTTTTCTTTCCTCCAAACGGGGGAACCGGCGGTAAACCAGCTTCAGCGTCTCCTCAATCTCCCCCTTGTCCGAGCGGGTGTATGCGCCCATTTTCAGATTCTGAAGCACCGTAAGATTGGAAAAAACCCGGCGGCCTTCCGGCACATGGGCAATGCCCATCTTTACCAGCTTGTATCCCGGTACCCGTGTAATATCCGTTCCCTGATAGGAAATCGTCCCGGCCTTCGCGCTCAGAAGGCCCGTAATCGTGTGCAGCGTCGTCGTCTTTCCGGCGCCGTTCGCACCGATCAGCGCCACAATCTCACCCTGCTCCACATCGAAGGAGATTCCCTTTAACGCCTGGATTACGCCATAGTAGACCTCCAGGTTTCTGACTTCCAGCATCGCCATCGCTTCCTCTCCTCCTATTCGCCAAGATATGCCTTGACCACCTCGGGATTGCTCAGCACCTGGCTGGTCTCACCCTGGCACAGCACCTGCCCGAAATTCAGCACCGTGAGCTGCTCACAGATGCCGCTCACCAGCTTCATATCGTGTTCAATCAAGAGAATGGTCATATCAAATGTATCCCGCACAAACCAGATTGTCTCCATGAGCTCCGCCGTCTCGTTGGGGTTCATGCCGGCCGCCGGTTCGTCTAACAGAAGAAGTTTGGGCTTTGTGGCCAGGGCCCTGGCAATCTCCAGCTTTCTCTGCTTGCCGTAGGGAAGGTTGGATGCCTTAAAATCACATTCCCCGTCCAGTCCAAAAACCTCAAGGAGCTTCATGGCTTCCTCGTCCATCTGCTTCTCCACCTTATAATAATTGGGGAGGCGGAAAATGCCCGCAACTGTGGAATATTTATAATGATTGTGAAGGCCCGCCTTTACGTTGTCCAGAACGGAAAGTTCTTTAAACAGACGGATGTTCTGGAATGTCCTGGCAATCCCGTCCTGGTTGATCTCCGTCGTCTTCCTGCCCGTAATATTCTTTCCGTCCAGCACAATGCTTCCCTTGTCCGGCTTATAGACACCGGTAAGAAGATTGAACACCGTGGTCTTTCCCGCGCCGTTGGGGCCGATCAGGCCGTAGAGCTGCCCTTTTTCGATGGACACGCTGAAATCGTCCACCGCCTTCAGACCGCCAAAGGAGATACTTAAATTTTTTACTTCCAACAATGCCATGTCAAGCCGCCTCCTTTGCCGGTTTCTTTATCTTCCGCATAAATCCCTCGAATATACGCTCCCGTATTGCGACAAACTGAGGCGCAGAGTTAAATAGCATAGCCAGAATCAGCACGATGGCATACATCAGCATGCGGTAATTGTTCAGGCCGCGCAAAAGTTCCGGAAGCAGGTACAAGATAACTGTAGCGATCACAGAGCCGCGGATGCTTCCGATTCCTCCGAGCACCACGTATACCAGAATCATGATGGACATATTGTAGCCAAAGTTCTTAGGCGTGGCCGTCAGGGTAGTCAGATTGTGAGCGTAGAGCACGCCTGCGATTCCGGCCAGTCCCGCGGAGACAGAAAAGGCCAGCAGCTTGTACTTGGTAATATTGATGCCGATGGACTCCGCGGCAATCCGGTTGTCCCGGATCGCCATGATGGCCCGCCCGGTTCTTGAATTGGTCAGGTTCATAACAATGAAAAGTGTGAGGAGAACCAATATAATCCCAATTGTAAATGTGGCCTCCTGGGGTGTCCCCGTGATTCCCTGGGCCCCTTTGATCAGCACCTCTCCATCCTCCGCAAGATTGAGGGACAGGGAATCTTTCAGAGAAAAATGGAAGCCCGCGGAATCTCTGCCCAGGTAGACCGCGTTGATCAGGTTCTTGATAATCTCGCCGAAGGCCAGTGTCACTATCGCCAGATAGTCGCCGCGCAGGCGGAGCACAGGGATGCCGATGAGGATTCCAAAGGCAGCCGCCACAAGGGCGCCGATCACAAGGGCAATCACCATCGCCAGGGTGGGATCCATGGTTCCCTTGACGCACTTGGAAAACAGGGCCCCGGCAAAGGCTCCCACGCACATAAAGCCCGCATGGCCCAGGCTCAGCTCACCCAGGATACCTACCGTGAGATTTAAAGACACAGCCATGATCACGTAAATGCAAAAGGGAACCAAAAGTCCCTGCAGCAAGCTGGAAACCTGTCCCGCCGCAACCAGAACCTGCATGATAATATAGGCCGCAATCACCATCCCGTAGGTGATCATATTATTTACAAATATTTTCTGCTTTGCTTTACTCTTCATACCGGCACCTACACTTTCTCATTGATTTTCCTGCCAAGGATTCCTGTGGGTCTTACAAGCAGGACGATAATCAGCACGGAAAACACAATGGCGTCCGACAGCTGGGAGGAAATATATGCCCTTGCAAGAATCTCGATAATCCCCAGCAGAATACCGCCGATAAAAGCCCCCGGTATGGAGCCGATGCCCCCGAATACGGCCGCCACAAAGGCCTTGATGCCCGGCATGGAGCCCGTATAGGGAGTAAGAGACGGATAGGCGGAGCACAGAAGCACGCCGGCCACTGCCGCCAGGGCGGAGCCTATGGCAAAGGTCAGGGCAATGGTTCCGTTTACATTGATGCCCATGAGGGTAGCCGCCCCCTTGTCCTCGGATACCGCCAGCATGGCCTGTCCCGCCCGGGTTTTATTGATAAACGCAGTCAGGCAGATCATGATGATGATACAGGAGATAATGGTCACAATGGCCTCCCCCGTGATATTGAGCTGCCCGCCGGCAAGCCGCAGGGGTTCAATCCCCACCACGGAGGTAAATGACTTGGTATCCGCCCCGAAAATCAAAAGTGCGATATTCTGAAGCAGATAGCTGACGCCGATCGCCGTGATCAGTACAGCTAACGGTGAGGCATCCCGCAGAGGCTTATACGCCACGCGCTCAATCACCACGCCCAGCACGGTGCAGACCGCCACTGCAAGGAGGACGCCAAGAAGGGTTGGAAAGCCCATGGAGCTTACGGTGACAAAAACCACGTAGCTTCCGATCATAATGACATCCCCATGGGCAAAATTCAGCATCTTGGCGATGCCGTACACCATGGTGTAGCCCAAGGCAATGATCGCATACACGCTCCCAAGGCTGATGCCGTTGATCAAATAATTAATAAAGCCCATACTAACACCTCTTCGTCTTGAAGTCTTTTAAAAATTTTTGCTGCTGTTTTCCCGCCGTCCGAACGGTTACGAGAATTATAGCATAGAAGGCATTCACAAACAAGAGGGCTGTCATAACGACAACCCTCTTTTGGGTCAAAACCAATGTATGTTCCGCGGATTACTCCATAGCGGTATACGCACCGTTCTCAACCATAACAGCCTTAGGCTCCTTATGAGGTTCGCCGTCCTCTGTCCAGGTCATTCCGGAACCGGTAAGACCGTCCAGAGTGATATTCAGCATGGAAGCCTTTACAGCCTCACACAGGTCGCTTACGGACATATCCGGTGTTGCGCCCGCATCCTCGATGGCAGCCTTGAGGGCATAGATCGCATCGTAAGAATCAGCCGCGAACTGGATCGGGGTCTCGCCGTATGCCTCCTCATAGCTGGTCACGAAATTTACGGTCAGATCATCCGTTGCGTCTGCCGCAAAGGGAGTTAACAGCATAAGCCCTTCTGCCAGGCTGGTATCAAAGTTCTCTACATTCAGGATTCCGTCCATTCCGTCGCAGCCAAAGAACTGGGGAGCATATCCCATGGTGTTGGCCTGCTGCAGGATCAGGGAAGCCTCTGTATAGTAAATGGGAAGGAACACCAGCTCTGCGCCGTTGTCCTTTGCCTTCTGGAGCTGTGTGGAAAAGTCCTTGTTGCTGTCCGCGGTAAATGCCTCTGCAGAAACAATCTCGATGCCCTGGTTCTGAGCCTCCTGAGCAAAATTCTCGTAAATTCCGCTGGAATATACGCTGGAGCTGTCATAGATAACCGCTACCTTAGTAGCCAGGTCATGCTCGCCGATGTAGGTGGCCGCCGCAGTACCCTGATCCGGATCAGAGAAGCAGATACGGAACACGTTGGGGTTAGCCGCGCACTCCACTGCGGAACCGGAGGGTGTGATCTGGAACATATTGTCCTCCATGCTCTTGTCTGCTACCGCAACACAGGGATTGGAGGTAACGGTTCCGTTTAAAAGCTGCATGCCCCAGTCCTTCAGGGCATTGTAGGCACTCACGGATTTCTCCGGGTCATTCTCATCATCCTGGAACTGGAATTCGATCGGATAGCCGTTGATGCCGCCTGCCGCGTTGATCTCCTCAACCGCGAGCTCTGCTCCGCGCTGTACGGCAATACCGTATACGGCCGCGTCACCGGTAATGGGGCCGATGCCGCCGATCTTAAACACAGCGCCGTCCGCCGCCTCACCTTCGGCTGCCTGCGCATCTCCGCCCTCAGCCGCCTCGGTGCCTGCTGCCTCCTGGGAGTCCGCTGCCGCCGCGGCGGTAGTCTCTGAAGAAGAGCTGCTGCATGCTGCCAGAGAAGCTGCCATAACTGCCGCAAGGCCAAGACTTACAATCTGTTTTCTCATAATTATTCCTCCTCTTGCTTTTTATAAGCTTTTATAATTATAGGTAGTTCCGTTTCTCTTGTCAACCTTTTCCTTATGATTTTACGTCACTGTTCTTCCCATTCCAGCCCCGCATTTTCCATGCGCCGGTCACGAAGCATCAGCTCCTTCACCGCCTCCTTCGGGGAAGCTCCGTCAAAAAGAACCGCATTGACCTGCTCCACAATGGGCATGGAGACGCTGTATTTTTTTGAGAGGGCCAGGGCCGCCTTGGCGGAAAAGACTCCCTCCACAACCATTTTCACTTCCCGCATGGCCTCTTCCATGGTATATCCGCGGCCGATGAGGATGCCTGCCCTGCGGTTCCGGCTGTGCATACTGGCGCAGGTGACAATCAGGTCCCCCATGCCCGTAAGGCCGCTGAAGGTCTCTGCTTTTCCTCCCATAGCCACGCCCAGACGCGTGATTTCCGCGATTCCGCGGGTGATCAGGGCCGCCTTCGTATTGTCCCCGCAGCCAAGGCCGTCGGCAATGCCGGCCGCCAGGGCAATCACGTTCTTGAGGGCCCCGCCCAGTTCAATCCCCAGCACATCCGGGCTCGTGTAAACCCGGAAAATTTCGTTCATAAACAGGGACTGGACGTATTCCGCTGTCTGCCTGCTGCTCGCTCCGGCCACACAGGTGGTGGGGAGTCCGCGGCTCACCTCCTCCGCGTGGCTGGGCCCTGAGAGAACCGCAATCCGCGCGCCGGGAAGCTCCTGGCCGATTACCTCGGATAAGGGAAGCAGCGTGGTCTCCTCAATTCCCTTTGCCACATTGGTGACGATCTGCCCTTCCAGGATCCAGGGGCGCATCTTCGCCGCTGTCTGCCGGACGTAGACTGAGGGAACAGCCATGACAAGGAGATCCTTCCCCCCCATGGCCGCTTCCAAATCGTCCGTTACCCGGATTTCCTCCGGCAGGGTCACCTGCTCCAGATTCGGATGGCGCCGGGTCTCCCTTAACTGCCTGGCTTCCTCCGGAAGGGCTGACCACAAATCCACCCGATGGCCATTTCCCGAAAGAAGGATGGCAAGAGCCGTCCCCCATGTTCCTGATCCGATCACTCCAACTGCCGCCATATACAGTCCTCCTCACTTTCCCGGCGCGCTACGCCTCTTCTTTCTTTTTTGCGCCCACCTTGTTCTCCGTCCCGCGCATCAGGCGCCCGATGTTGGCCCGATGCCTCCAGAAGGCCATGACCGTGATGATAAGGGAGAGCACACAGTATTCCACGTAAAGGGATCCTGCCAGCCCATAGGCTCCCAGATATCCCATTCCGATATTCCAGACAGAAAACACAGCCGCTATGGCAAGCGATCCCAGAGATACATACCGGGTTGTCGCCACAATTGCCGCAAAGACCACCAGGCAGACAGCGGCCAGGCGCCAGTCCACCGCGGCAAAAAGCCCGGCCATAACCGCAATTCCTTTTCCGCCCTTAAAATGCAGATAAAATGGAAAATTATGCCCCAGAGTCACCCCCAGGCCTGTGTACAGCATATACACGTGTACAATGTCCGGCCGGGAGGCAAAAATCACCCGGACCAGAATGCAGGGAATCAAAATTTTCAGCACATCCCCCGCAAACACCGTAGCCCCGGCCTTTGCGCCGAGAACCCGCAGGGCGTTGGTGCTGCCCAGGTTCCCGCTTCCATATTTGCGGATGTCGATCCCGTGCATCCGCCCGTAGATAAATCCGGTCTGAAACAGGCCGAATACATAGCCCGCCAGCAGACATACAATGCGTTCCATCACTCGGATTCCCCCTTGCTTATTTACTGATCTTTTGCCTTCCGTTCCCGGATAAGGAACTTTAAAGGCGTTCCCCGGAATCCGAAGGCGCTCCGGATCTGATTTTCCAGGTATCTCGTATAGGAGAAATGCATCAGCTCCTTATTGTTCACAAAAATCACAAACGTCGGGGGCTTCACCGCCACCTGGGTGCCGTAGTAGATTTTAAGCCGCTTTCCCTTGTCAGAGGGCGGCTGCTGCATGGCCACGGCCTCCGTGATGATCTCGTTGAGCACGCCTGTTGCCACCCGCAGGTTCTGATTCTGGCGCACCGCGTCGATCAGGTCAAAGAGTTTTCCCAGACGCTGGCCCGTGGCTGCGGATATGAAAATGTACTCCGCGTAGGGCATAAAGGAGAGAACCTCCTTGAGCTTATTCGTGTACTGGTAGATGGTCTTGTCATCCTTTTCCACCGCGTCCCACTTGTTTACGGCCACAATCACACCCTTGCCGCGCTCATGGGCGATTCCCGCGATCTTGGCGTCCTGCTCGGTCACTCCCTCGGCCGCGTCAATGAGCACAACCACAATGTCGGCCCGCTCCACCGCGGTAACCGTGCGGATAATGCTGTAGCGCTCCAGCTCTTCCTTGATTTTGCTCTTGCGGCGGATGCCCGCTGTGTCGATAAACACGTAGGGGGTTCCATTGTGTATGATCTCCGTGTCCACCGCGTCCCGGGTGGTGCCCGCAATGTCGGACACAATAACCCGGTTCTCGCCCAGAAGCTTATTGATCAGGGAGGACTTGCCCACGTTGGGCTTTCCTACCACGGCAATCCGCGGGCGGTCGTCCTCCTCCTCTTCCATCTTCTCCGCGTCAAAATGCTTGGCCACCTCGTCCAGCAGATCGCCGATCCCCAAACGGGAGGCTGCGGATACGGGGATGGGGTCCCCGATTCCCAGATTATAAAATTCATATACGTCATTGCCGAACTTGGCCATGCTGTCCACCTTGTTCACAGCCAGGACAACCGGCTTTCTGGACCGGCGCAGCATGTCCGCCACCTTGGAATCCGCATCCTGAAGTCCCTGGCGCACATCTACAATGAAGATAATCACATCCGCCGTGGAGATGGCAATTTCCGCCTGCTCCCGCATCTGCGACAGGATGATGTCCCGGCTCTCCGGCTCGATTCCTCCTGTGTCAATCAGGGTAAAATTCATGTCCAGCCAGGTGCAGTCCGCATAAATGCGGTCCCTGGTCACTCCCGGCGTATCTTTTACAATGGAGATGGTATCTCCTGCTATCACATTAAACAGGGTGGATTTGCCCACGTTGGGCCTTCCCACAATCGCCACCACTGGTTTGCTCATTGTACTCCTCCTTCCGCGTCTGAAATCTCATCCAGTTCATACCCTTCATAGCCATAGGCTTCCCCGGGCAGGGAACGCGCATGTTCGGCATCGCTCTCCCTCTCGGGAAACAGAAGGGCAAAAACCAGATCGCGTCCGCTTGATTTTACTATACGTGCCCTCACTTGTAAAGCGTTTTCCGCATCCGTGCGGGTCATATCGTCCAAAAAAACTTCCTCCCCGGCCCGGAACATGTTCTCCGGAAGAAGGAGGCAGTCCCCCAAATCAGCACCCTTTAACTGGGCCACAATATCCCTTCCGGTGAGCAGGCCGCTGACCGTGATCATAGGCCCGAAAAAGTCATTTTTCACCGGGTAGACCCGGATGATCCGCTGAGGGAAGCGCTCCCGCACCCACTCCGCGATCCGGCAGATATAGGGGTAGGCCAAACGCCCTGTGGCCACAGATACCGTCCCGGCCTTCACCGGCTCCGGCATTTCTTCCGCAAGGGCCTCCCGAACCTCCTCGGCCAGAAGCCGCAGCATGCCTACGCCGTTTTCCAGCTGGATGTAGCCGTCATAGCGCCCGGCCTCCGGCAAAGGCCGTTCAGCCAGAATGTAAAATTCATCGCTTGCATGCACAAAATGTGTGCCGTGTTCGGCAAATATCCGCTTCTGCCAGCCCTCAATCCGGTCAATGACCGCCCCGGCATCTTCCTTTGAAAACGGTTCCAAAGGATAGAGCCCGTCCCTGTATTTTGACAGGCCCACAGGCACCACGGACAGGCTTTCCATATAGGGGAGATAGGCGGACAGATCCCGGATGGTCTGCTCCAGTTCCTCCCCGTCATTGATCCCCTTGCAGAGCACGATCTGCCCGTTCATGGGGATCCCTGCCCGATAAAGCCGGTCCATATAGCCCAGGGTCTTACCGGCAAAGCGGTTGTTTAACATCCGGCACCGCAGATCCGGATTCGTGGTATGGACCGAAATGTTGACCGGGGCCAGCTTAAACCGGATGATCCGGTCGATATCTTTTTCCTTCATATTGGTCAGCGTGATGTAGTTCCCCTGAAGAAAAGAGAGGCGGGAGTCATCATCCTTAAAATAAAGGGTTTCCCGCATTCCCGGCGGCATCTGGTCAATGAAGCAGAAAATACACTTGTTGCTGCAGGATCGATACTGGCTCATAAGGCCGTTCTCAAAGGACAGTCCCAGATCCTCCCCGTCATTTTCTATCTCCAGCTCCCATTCCTCCCCGGAGGCTTTCTCCACCAGAAGGGTGACGGAGGGGCTTTCCACATAATATTCGTAGTCAAAAATATCCTCCACCTCCTCACCGTTTACCGCCAGAAGGCGGTCTCCGGGCTCCAGGGAAAGCTCCTCTCCGATGGAACCCGGCTCCACCCGGGAAATGATATGGCCTTTTTCTTTCTTTTTCATAAAATGCTCCGTTTCCTTTTCAACTGTTTGGGACGGCGTCCGTATTGCGCCGTCCCCACTCGTTTTCTATCATAACAAGTTTGCCGGAAATTCTCAACCGTTTCGGTAAAAAAGGCAGAATCGCTTGACCATTTAACCCGGAAATGGTATAAATCTTATGTGATACCAACATCATCTAACAAAGGAGCAAAGCTTTCATGGCTAACAATTTCGTATTCAATGATTCCCTTCCCGTCGCCCCTTTAAAAATCGCAGCCCTGGAAAGCTGCCGGGATCTGGCAGCCAAGGTCAACGATCATATTGTCCAGTTCCGCCGCAATGATATGGAGGAGCTGAAGCGGCGCCAGGAGGATCTGCATTACCGGGGATACGATGTGGATTCCTATCTTCTGGATTGCCGGTGCCCCCGCTTCGGCAGCGGCGAGGCCAAGGGTGTTGTGGGAGAATCCGTGCGCGGAACGGATGTCTTTGCCATGGTGGACGTGATGAACTACAGCATCTCCTACACAGTCAGCGGCTACACCAACCACATGTCTCCGGACGACCATTATCAGGATTTGAAGCGCATCATCGGGGCCTGTGTCTCCACCGCCCATCGGGTAAATGTGATTATGCCCTTCCTCTATGAAAGCCGCCAGCATAAGAGAACAAAACGGGAGTCCTTAGACTCCGCCATGGCTTTGGAGGAGCTGGCTGCCATGGGTGTACAGAACATTATCACCTTTGACGCCCATGACCCCCGTGTGCAGAACGCCATTCCTCTGATCGGATTTGACAATTTTATGCCCACTTATCAATTTGTCAAGGCGCTCTTTAAGCGGGAGCCGGATATCACCATCGATAAAGATCACCTGATGATCATAAGTCCGGACGAAGGAGCCATGCACCGTGCGGTTTACCTGGCAAACAATCTTGGCGTTGAGATGGGCATGTTCTACAAGCGCCGGGATTATTCCCGGGTGGTAGACGGCAGAAATCCCATCGTGGCTCATGAGTTCCTCGGTTCCTCCGTAGCGGGGAAGACCGTGCTGATCATCGACGATATGATTTCCTCCGGCGAGAGCATGCTGGACACCTGCAAAGCGTTAAAGGAGCGCAGGGCGGACAAGGTGATCGTGTGCTGCACCTTCGGACTGTTCACCAACGGTCTGGAGAAATTCGACGAGTTTTACAACAAGGGCTATCTGGACTATGTGATCACCACCAATTTGAATTACCGTCCGCAGGCCCTTCTCGACCGGGAGTGGTATCTGGAGGCAGATATGAGCAAGTATATTGCCGCCATTATCAATTCCTTAAACCATGACCGTTCCATCAGCGCCACCCTCTCCCCCACGGAGAAAATCCAGAAGCTGGTGCAGCGCCATCAGAACGACGGGTACGAATATTTCCAGAAACTGGTATAGCATACGAATGGCCGCGATATAATTCGAACAGGGCTGTCCCCCCATTGTCTCAAGGATTTGGGTTGCGGGCAGCCCTGCTTCTCTTTTCCATTTCTTTCTCTTCAGTTTTTCTCCCGATTCAGGGGAAGCTCCACCACAAACTCCGAGCCCTTGTCGATCTCCGAGGAAACCCGGATGGTCCCGCGGTAAAAGCTCACAATGTGCTTTACAATGGAAAGTCCCAGGCCGGTTCCTCCCTGCTTGCGGCTCCTTCCCTTGTCCACCCGGTAAAAGCGCTCGAAAATCCGATCCAGGCTGTCTGCCGGGATTCCCATGCCGTTGTCCTTTACCCGAACAACCATGGCGTCCCCCTGCTCCCGGATCTGTACCCATACCTGCCCTCCGGGCCGGTTGTATTTTACCGCGTTGGTGATCAGGTTATTTAAAAGCTCCTTCATCTGCTGAGGGTTGGCCTCAATGGTGATGGGCTGACAGTCCGCATGGAGAAACACCTGGCACTGTGCCGCCAGAGGCTTTAAACTGTCCAGGATGTCATCCAGAAGGACACTGATGCGCACACTGGAAAATACTACCTCCGCATCCTTTGCTTCCAGGCGGGAAATCATCAGGATGTCATTGATCAGTCCCGTCATATTCTCAGCTTCTTTC
Source organism: Candidatus Enterocloster excrementipullorum (assembly GCA_019119575.1). Taxonomy (GTDB): domain Bacteria; phylum Bacillota; class Clostridia; order Lachnospirales; family Lachnospiraceae; genus Enterocloster; species Enterocloster excrementipullorum. Next base: position 35,726 of record DWWT01000047.1, on the reverse strand, counting down.
TTGATGCGGCGGGCAAAATCCAGCTTCATATTCTCATCCTGGATCATGCCGCTCTCCAGCAGCTCCGCATACCCCTGGATGGATGTGATAGGGGTTTTCAGTTCGTGGGAGGCATTGCTGAAAAACTCCTGGCGTATCTGCTTTTCCTTCTCAATCTGGCTTAAATACTCCTTCACATTCCGGGACATTTTCATGGTTGTGTCCGCAATCACATTGATCTCCGAATATTTATATTTCCGGAAATGAAGATCTCCGTAATCCCCCCGCACCTTAAGCATCTCCCGGGAAATTTCCTGCAGGGGACGGGTGATGGAAGAAGCAAAGCGCTGACTGAAGATAAAGGATATGCCCAAGGCAATAAGGAAACTGATAATCACGGCCGGAAACAGCATCGGAAGAAATTCGCTCATCCCGTAATAGGGTACAGCCAGCCTCAGCACCATGTCTGAATGCTGGGAACGGCATGCCGCATACAGCATTTCCTGCCCCAGCGTCTCGGACCAGCGGGTGGCATACCCCTCCCCGCTCTCCAGGGCCCGGCTCACTTCCTCCCGTTCCAGATGGTTGTCCATCTCCCCGGCCTCCGCGTCCGAATCCGCGGCCACAGTCCCGTCCCCCCGTATCAGGGTCAGGCGGCTCTCATCCGCCTCGGTGAAATCTTCCAGATTTTCTGTCTGCTTTAAGAGCTCCTGGTCGCTCTGCCCGTAATCCAGCAGATTGTCAATGGAGCGCAGGGTATAGATAAGGCTCTGCGCCGTGGTCTGCATAAGGAGGTGGCTGGCGGATATATAAAAGATGACGCTGTTGATGCACAGCGCCGCCAGCAGTACCAGTACAAATTTTCCCAGAACCGCTTTACGCATATTTTCCCCCTTGGCCTCCTTCCTGACGAATCATCCGGTAGCCCACGCCCCGCACCGTCTTGATGCAGGCTCCGCCCTCCTCTCCCAGCTTCTGCCGGAGGGTCCGTATATGCATATCCAAGGTACGCGTCTCCCCGTCGTACTCATAGCCCCAGATACGGTTTAACAGTTCATCCCTGGTGACCACGCGGGACTGATTTTCCAAAAGATATACCAGCAGTTCAAATTCTTTTAGAGTAAGCTCCACAGACCGGCCGCTGCTCACAACCTCCCGTGTCTTGCGGTTGACGCTGATCCCCTGATAGGAAAGAATGTCTCTGTTTTCTTCCCTGCGAACCCGGCGCAGAAGGCTCCGAATCCTGGCCGAGAGCTCCAGCACGCCGAAGGGCTTGACCATATAGTCATCCGCTCCGCAGTCAAGCCCCACCACCTTGTCCAGCTCTTTCTCCTTGGCTGTGAGAAGCATGATGGGCATATCCCTTCCCTCCTCGGTCTGACGGAGCTGGCGGATAGCCGCAACCCCATCCATACCCGGAAGCATCCAGTCAAAAATCACAAGATCCGGCGGATTCTGAGCGATCTGCTCCAGCCCCTCCTCCGCTGTCTCAAAGCCCTGCGCCTCATAGCCGAACCCCTCCAGGGCAATTTTTAAAAGGTTTCGTATATTCTCATCATCCTCAACAATGTAAATTTTATCCATGATTTCCTTCCTGCCTTTCCATTTCCCCGCTCTGCGCGCAGTGCGCAGAGCCCCCGATCCCTCACGCACCGCGGGTATGTAAACAGCATACCAGACAGAAGTAAAATCCGCTACGTTAAATTGTAAAATTTATGTAAAATTATGCGAGCACATCCCGAAATACCCGGAGAGCATTCCCGTAAAACACCGCCTCAATCTCCCCGGCCGAAAATCCTGCCCGTTCCATCTCCTGCGCAAGTCTCGGCAGAGCTGCGGCATTCTCCATCTCCAGAGGGCAGGAAATTCCGTCAAAGTCCGATCCCAGGCCAATGCACCCGATCCCGCCCACGTTCCGGATGTGCTTCATGTGCTCCACCATCCGGCTGATCCGGCTGATTTCCTTCTCCTCCGGCCCGAAATCCTCCAGGAACGCAGCGCAGTAGTTGATGCCCATGACGCCCCCTTTTTCCGAGAGCCGGCGAATCATATCGTCCGTCAGATTCCGGGGATGGGAAGCCAGCGCCCGGGCATTGGAATGGCTGGCCACAACCGGGCCTTTTGCCCGCTCCAGGACATCCCAGATGCCCTTATCGCCCAGATGGGATACGTCGATGATCATCCCCAGCCGGTCCATTTCCTCCACAAACGCAATGCCGGTCTCGGTGAGCCCTCTCTCTGTCTCCGCCTCAAAGCATCCCCTTCCGTCCGGAAGACGCGAGAAGCGGTTGGGATACGCCAGCTCATTGGGATAATTCCATGTCAGCGTCATCATCCGCACGCCCAGGCGGTAGAAGTCCCTGAGGAACGCCAGGTTTCCCCTGCATGTACCGCCCTCCTCAATGGACAGAAGGGCTGACATCCTCCCTCTCTTCCAGTTTTTCTCAATATCCTCATATGTGCGCACAATGCCGATCCGGTCCGGATAAGCGGAGAGTTCCCTGTAAAAGGTGTCCGCCATCTCCATGCAGCGGGCAAAGGGATCATCCCCCGCGCTCTGCAGGTTCACAAACAGCGCAAAGACCTGAAGGCCGTAATCCCCTCTCTCCATTTTCTCCAGATCCACCATCAGGCTGTTTCTCACTATTCCCTGGGAAACCCCTGCCTTTTCCTGGCCGTAAAGCTCTCCTATGGTATCGCAGTGCATGTCAAGCACCTTCATAAAAAGCACCTCCTATCACTCGCTTCGCAGGGCGTCAATGGGATTTAGATTTGCCGCCCGGCTGGCCGGCATGTATCCGAAGAGCAGCCCGATTCCCACGGACACGCTGAAAGAAACCAGGATTGCTACCGGCGTGGGGGAGGCGCTGATGCCCATGAGAGTGCCTGCTACCCCCGTAGCCCCGCAGCCGATCAGAATTCCGATGATGCCGCCCAAGGAGCTGGTCACCGCGGCCTCAATGACGAACTGCTGCATGATGGTTCCCTTGTCGGCACCCAGGGACTTGCGGATACCGATCTCCCGCGTCCGCTCCGTCACGGATACGAGCATAATGTTCATAACGCCCACACCTGCCACCAGAAGGGAGATTCCGGCAATGCCGCCCAGCATGGCGCTCATCATAGCGATCTGCTCGTTTAAGGAATCCAGCATCTCGCTCATAGCCGTTACCATGTAAAGATCGTCATCCATAAAGGTCTCATAGAGGAAGCTCTCGATGGCGTCCACGCATTCGTCCGACATGGAGGTATCGATGGAGGTGAGAATATAGTTGCTGATTACCGCGTTCCGCGACATCTTCACCGCCACGCTGTAAGGCAGCCACACAAAATCGTCCGTGCCCCCGTCGTCCATATCATCCTCCTCCTGAGCTTCCACCACGCCGATGATATTGAACGCATAGCCGCCGATCTTGATCGTCTGCCCCACCGCGCTCTGGGCACTGCCGTACAAAGTCTGAGCCACATACGCGCCCACAACGCAGACCTTCTGCCGGGAAATAATATCGGAGTAAGCGATATTCCGGCCCGCCTCCAGCTCATAATCCATAATGTCCAGATACTGCTCGCTGTAGCCGCCCACCGAGGTATAATCCATCTCGTCCGTGCCGTGCTTTACCGTTGTGCTCACCGTGACGCTGGGAGAGATCTGGGCAAAAAGATCCGTATTTTCATCATAGAAGGCGTACATATCATCCTCGTCCAGGGAGCGGGAACTCAAGTTGGTCACATTTACATTGATCCGGTTGACGCCCATGCTGGCGAAGCTTTCCACCACGCTCCCCATATATCCGTTTACAATACTCACCAGAATAATCACCGCGGCCACGCCGATGATGATTCCCAGCATGGTCAGAAAGGAGCGCATTTTATTGCCCCAGATGCTCTTAAGAGCCAGCTTGAATGATTGATACATAGTCCTTCACGTCTCCGTCAAAATTGATCTTTCCATCGGCAATGCGCACCACCCGCTTGGCCTCCACGGCAATGGAGTTGTCATGGGTGATCATCACAATCGTGTTTCCTTCCTCGTTGAGCTGCTTCAGAAAATTCAGCACATCCCGGCTGGTCCTGGAATCCAGGGCGCCGGTGGGTTCATCGGCGAGAATCAGCGACGGCGTCCCCGCCAGAGCCCGGGCAATGGACACTCTCTGCTGCTGTCCTCCGGAGAGCTGGTTGGGAAAATTGCGCCATTTTTCCTCCAGCCCCACCTTCCGCAGGGAGGCCATCGCCCTCTCCTTCCGCTCTGAGGCGCCCACCCCGGCATACAGCAGGGGAAGCTCCACATTTTCCAGAATATTCAGCTTGGGGAGAAGATTATACTGCTGGAAAATGAATCCGATCATCTTATTGCGGATATGTGCCAGCTCCTTGTCCGTCATATCGCTCACGTCCTCTCCTCCCAGGAAATACTCTCCCATGGAAGGCACATCGAGCGCGCCGATAATATTCATCAGAGTGGACTTCCCGCTTCCGGATTTGCCCACAATAGCCACGAATTCTCCGCGGCAGATGGTCAGGCTCACATCGTCGCTGGCCCGTATTTCCTCGCCGCCCAAATAGTATATCTTATATATATGCTTTAATTCAATCAGCGCCTCCCCCTTTGCGGGGGGAGCCTGGTTTTGTTCCATTACAGCCGCTTCCATATGCCATGTTTCCTTTCCTGATGATAGACGGCTACCGGCGTCCGCCGCCTCCGCCGCCGGGGCCGCCTCCCATACCGCCCATGCCTCCGGGACCGCCGCCCATGCCTCCGGGACCCATCATCATAAATCCGGTTGTCGTCGACGTGGTATCAGCCACATATACAACATCGCCTTCCTCCAGACCGCTGGTAATCTCCACATAGGAATCGCTGATTACGCCGGTCTCCACCTGAACAGCCCTGAATCCTGCGGGAACCGGTCCCTGGGCCTCTGTCACAGATGTATCCTGCACATAGACCTGGTTGCCGCGCATGAGGGCGCCGGAGGGAACGGCCAGCACATCTTCCGCTTCGTCCAGAATGATCACGCCGTCCACATTCATTCCCGGAAGCAGGTCGCCCATCTCATTCATGGTTACCGTCACCGGATACGTGGTCACGCCGTTGGAATAGGAGCTTTCCAGGCTTACATTTGTAACCGTTCCGGTAAAGGTCTGCCCCTCCAGGGCATCCGCCGTCACCTCCACGGTCTGGCCCACCTCCACGTTCAGGACATCCAGCTCATCGATTGACATCTCAAAGGTAAGCTCCGACAGATCATAGATCGTGGCCACCGTGGTGCTGCTGCTTGTATTCCGCTCAATGGTGTCGCCTACCTTATAATTTTTGGTGATTACCTGGCCGGAAATAGGAGCTGTAATGGTATAATTGTCATACTCCTCCTGGGTATTATCCAGACTGGTCTGGGCGCTCTCGAGCTGGGATTCCGCGTTGTCCATGGAATCCTGGTAGCTGTCAATCAGATCCTCCGCCGTCTCGTCCGTCATAAGGAAAATGGGGGTTCCGTTGGTCACATAAGCACCTTCCTCTACCAGAACGGCCGCCACCTCCACCGTAGCGGAGAGATTCGCGTTCATTGCCTTGTCAATGACCGCGGCAAATGTCCCCTCGTCGCTTCCGATAAAATCCCCGATCTGGGCCGTGGCCTGGGTAGTGATGGTAAGTCCGCCGGGGTTTGCCACCTCCATGGTCACATATTTAACCAGCCGTCCTCCGGTGAGAGCGGTTTCCTGGGAAGCCACCGCCGTGACGGTTCCGGCTACCTGCTCGCCTGTGTCAACCAGAGTGAGAACCGCCGCCATGCCGGGAGCAATCAGAGCCGCTTCACCGGAGAGGAAGGGGACCCGGATTTTCATCACATCGTCGCTGTAGAGCTGTGCCAGGGTCGCGCTTCCGCTTATCCTGTCTCCCACATGGATGTTCAGCTCGCTGATATAACCGCTCTCCGTAGCCTTGTATGTATTGCCGCTGTAGTCAGACAGCGCCTTATTATAGTCCGCCACCGCATCATCATAGCTTTCCTGGGCTCTCGTGAGAGAATTCTGAGCGCTGGTCAGCTGGGTCAGCACGCTGGAGCTGTCGATTTGGTAGAGTATCTGTCCTGCCTCCACCTGGTCACCCTCCTCAAAATCCGCACTGATCACATCCCCCTCCACAAGGGATACGATGCTGTAGGAATCCGCTGCTTCCAGCGTTCCTGTGGAGGAAAGCTCGGAAGTGACGTCCCTGCGCTCTACGGTCGCTGTGTTCACTGAAGACGCCGTTGCCGCCGCCTGGGCCGCTGCCCGGCTTCTCTGAAACATGACCACTGCCAGAACCGCCGCCACAAGGAGCAGGACAATGATAATCTTCATCCACAGCTTCAGTTTCCGTCTTTTTTTCTTTTTCCCGGAGTTTCCCTGGGACGGCTCCGGGGTGCTGCTCCCCGACGGAGCGATCTCCCCCTTCTTTTTTCCAGGCAGGGGCAGCCTGCCCAGCAGGGATCCCATTGGCACTTTTCCTATCTTCATACCGCACCTCGCAATTTATTTAGTATTCGATGGCATCCACTGCCGTAAAGCTTCCGTTGTCGTAATTGCAGACCAGGACCACCTCGTCGCCCACTTCCAAGACGCCGTAGATGGAGAACATATACTGAAGTTCGGCCGAATCCAGCGTGATGGTATAATAGCCATCGGAATCCGGCTCCACGCTCTCATAAATATCGTCCGTGTTTTGTGAGTCCACCTCGATCCGGATGGATGTGGGAGTCATCACATCTGTAGACTGATAATAGATGTTCTTAATCTCGCCCTTTATGAGCACATAGGTGTTATTTCCTACATAGTCATCCTCATCCCAATCCGTAGTCGTGTACGCCCAGATGGTCTTGGACTTTACATTATAGTAAACCACAGCAAAGCCGGCATTCTGCTGAGCGGTTTTTACTTCCTCCAGAGAACTTGCCGTACCATTTAAGAACACATTGGCGTCATCTGTGTCAAATGGTACGCTCTCGGCCACGCTGAACCCACTGCGCACCAGGATGGGGCCCTTCCGCTCGTCTTCCAGGATGCCGATGGGATTAATCTCTCCATCCGACGTAAGCTCGCAATCCAGAATCGCTCCATAAATTCCCGTCTCGTCCTTGGGATTAGCCTTTAACAGGTTATAGAACAGGTTCATGCAGTCCGTCTGGTTCAGTTTGTCTTCCAGACTGCGGTTTACATTCTCATTGAGCTCCAGATCATTGAATTTGGAAAGGCGGGAGGTGGACAGATCCCCGACAAAGTCATCGTCCGTATAGCCCAACATAGTCAGCATGGCCTTCACCGCATCCTTGTAAGACACGGATTCATCGGGTTTAAACAGGCCTCCCAGATACCCGGTCATCCAGCCCTGTGAAGCTGCAATCCGTATATAGATGGCATTCGGATTCGTGGCCGGGACATCCGCAAAAACAGAAACAGCCACCGTGGGAAGATTCTCCCGGTAGCTGGAAGCATTTACCAGCATCCTTGCGAAGTCCCCCCGTGTGACCTCCTCCCGGAAGCTGGTTACATCCATAATGCCTGTCAGGCTCACCACCTGCTGCCTCATATCAAAATTGCTGGAAGAGGCATTGGCGGCATATACGGTAAGGGGCGTCCAGGATGCAGCGGCGGTCACAACCGCCAGGGAACCGCACACATAACGGCACGCGTGATGAGATTTCTTCATGGTGGTAAAACTCCTCTCGTATAAGGTTCAAATAAACTAAAAATTAACTTAATTAACTGTTCCTAAAGATATCATCTAAATATGTTCATTTTGTGAAACAACTGTGTCTTTTTTTAAAAACAAGCCCCTCTGCTCCCGAATAACGGCAAAAAAATACCCCTGACCTACATCAGGGGTGCGATCAGACGCAGGAGCCGGCCGGCCCGTGTGCCTGCCCGGCTGAACTGCCTGCAGTCCTGATCCGTAACCAGACGGCATTTTTTCAAAGTTTCCTCATAGTCCCGAAGAATGTCCTCCACCACGCGGTTCCTGTACATATAAGCCGCACACTCAAAGTGGAGATACAGGCTGCGGAAATCCAAATTAATGGTTCCCACGACCGCCTTCTCATCGTCGCTGACAAACACTTTTCCGTGGACAAATCCCGGGGTATATTCGTAGATCTTTACCCCGGCGGCGATCAGCTCCGGATAGTAGGTTCTGGCCAGAAGGTACGCGTATTTTTTATCCGGAATATGCGGCATAATGATCCGCACATCCACTCCCCGCTTTGCCCCATAGCAGAGCGCATTTTCCATCTCATCGTCCAGAATCAGGTAGGGCGTCATAATATAAACATACTTCTTGGCGCGGTTCAGGATATCGAGATACACCTGTTTTCCCACCAGTTCCCGGTCCATAGGGCCGTCCCCATAGGGCGCCACAAAGCCCGTGGGCTCCATCCCTCCGGGAAAAATATACGGCTCCTTTGGAATATACCGGCTGTAGTCATCAGGCCTGGACTCCGTCACATTCCACATCTGCAGAAACATCATGGTGAAGCTTTTTACCGCTTCCCCCTTCAGCATGACGGCCACATCCTTCCAGTGGCCGAAGCGGATCCGCCGGTTGATGTATTCGTCTGCCAGGTTTACCCCGCCGGTAAACGCGGTGTGCCCATCAATTACGGCAATCTTGCGGTGATCCCGGTTGTTGTGGTGAGTGGACAGCGTGGGTTTTATGGGGAAGAACATCTTGCATCGGATGCCCTTTGCCTCCAGCTCCCTGGGATAGTGATAGGGAAGAAGCATCAGGCAGCACATCCCGTCATACATCACCCGAACCTCCACCCCGGCCCGTGCCTTCTCTTCCAGCACCGCGAGAATGCTGTCCCACATATAGCCCCGGTCAATAATAAAATATTCCAGGAAAATAAAATGCTCCGCCTTTTTAAGCTCCTCAAGGAGATCCCTGAATTTGTCCTCGCCCAGCGGAAAATATTTCACATAGGTATTCCGGTAAACCGGGTACCCCGCGTAATCCTTGAGATATTCCGCCAGCCTTCCTTCTCCGGGATCCGTCTGGCCCAAAGCCCGGGCGGTCTGCGCATCCTGGGAGAGAAAAGGCTTCGTCTCCTGTGCCCGCCTGCGGATCTGCCGCGCGGTGAATTTTGTCTGTGGCTGGAGCTGCACAAAAATATAGAGCATCACACCGAACACCGGAATCACAAGCACCGGCACGATCCATGCCAGCTTAAAGCTGGAGTTGATGGGCTCATTGAAAATATAGATGATGACCACAGCGCTGAGGAAAAGAGAGACAACATACACGATGTGCATATAATTCTCCAGCCGCAGAAAGAATGTCACTAAAATCGCGATCTGGAGAAGCAGAGCCAAAACAACAAAGGCGGTCCGTCCAAAAATAATGCGGAAAAGTTTTCGGATATGCTTCATAGCTGTGTCTCTCTCCTTCTTACTCTTCTGTGTCCATTGCGCCGTCCATCGTCTGGCGGATGATGCTTTCCATCATCTCAAGGGAGAGCTGGCCGGACACATACCCGAACACATTTCCCTCCCGGTCGATCATAAAAGTGGTCGGATAGGAATAGATTCCGTAGGCCGACGTGAGCTCCAGATCCGCGTCCATGAGAACCGGATAGGTGTAGCCGTTTTCCTCCATAAACTGCGCGATCCCCTCCTCCGTTGTCTCCTGTCCGTAATTCGGAGCCGCCACTCCCAGGATAACCAGGGCTTCCTCCCCCTCTGTCTCCCGTGTCTCATACAGATGCTGGATATCCGGCATCTCTGCCCGGCAGGGCGGACACCAGGTGGCCCAGAAATTCAGGAAAATGGTCTTTCCTCGGTAATCCGCCAGGGAGTGGGTGTTTCCGTACTGATCCTTCAGGGTAAAATCCGGCGCCGGGATCACAGGGCGCTCCTCATTTTCAGACTCCGATGCGTCCGCGGCTTCACCGGAAGACGATTCACCGGGAGACGATTCGCTCGCAGCAGTCTCCCCGGACGCCAGGTCCGTCTCCCCTGCGCCGGCCTCCTCCGACTGCTCTGCAATCCCCGGCTGCGAGATACGCGAGAGGTATCCGGTTACCGCGTTCATCTGCCCCGTCAGCATGAGAACCCCCATGAGAACCAGGAGCGCGCCGCCGGCCTTCACCGTGTAGCGCACGACACGCATATGGGATTTGAAAAATTCCAAAAGGCTTGTTGTGAACAGCCCCACTGCCAGAAACGGCAGGACAAAGCCCAGGGTGTACACCCCGATCAGTACAAAAGCCCAGCCTCTTGTTCCCGCGGACGCAGCCATGATCAAAACGCTGGCCAGGGCGGGCCCCACACAGGGCGTCCACGCGAAGCTGAAGGTAAAGCCCAGAAGAAGGGCCGTAACCGGCGACATGGCCAGGGTATCCAGCTTAAAGGGAAGCCTTCTCTCCCGCCCCAGAAAAGCGGACGAGCCAAATACTCCAAGCTGGTACAGTCCAAAGAGAATGATGAGCACGCCGCCCACCCGCACAAACAGCACCTGGCTGTCCCTGAAAAATGTTCCCAGCGCGGAAACCCCCAGCCCCAGGATAAAGAAGGCGGCGCCCACGCCAATCACAAAAAACAGGGTGTTCATCATCACCCGCCTCCGGTCATAATAGAGGCGTCCGTCCTCTCCCCTGCGGGCCGTTCCTCCGGAGAGATAGCCCACATACAGGGGAAGAAGCGGAAGGACACAGGGAGAGAAAAAGCTGAGCACTCCCTGCAGAAATACGGTAATAACCGGTACGCTCACATCAAGCGAAAATCCCATTTGTCATCTCCTGTGCTTATTTTATTATATATTTAAGAAATAGAATGCCGTCCTCCGCCCCGGCTTTATTCCAGAGCCTGACGGATATCCTCAATGATATCCTGGGCATCCTCGATTCCCACGCTGAACCGGATCATGGAGGGGTCAACCCCTGCTTCCACCAGCTGCTCATCCGTGAGCTGCCTGTGGGTATGGCTTGCCGGGTGAAGAACCGCCGTCCGGGAATCCGCCACATGGGTCTCGATGGAGCAAAGCTTCAGCTTGTCCATAAACGCGGCCGCTGCTGCTCTCCCGCCCTTTAAGCCGAAGGAAATTACGCCGCAGGTGCCGTTCGGCATATATTTTTGGGCCAGCTCATAGTATTTGTCCCCCGGAAGTCCCGGATAATTCACCCAGGCCACATCCTCCCGGCTCTTAAGGTACTGCGCCACCTTCTGCGCATTCTCACAGTGTCTGGGCATGCGAAGGTGCAGGGTCTCCAGTCCCACATTGATGAGGAATGCGTTCTGGGGCGACTGAATGGAGCCCAGATCCCGCATAAGCTGCGCGGTAGCCTTAGTTATATAGGCCAGCTTTCCAAAACGCTCGGTGTACACAATGCCGTGGTAAGAGGCATCCGGCTCCGTGAGTCCCTTAAATTTGTCGTGATGGGCCGCCCAGTCGAAGTTTCCGCTGTCTACAATGCAGCCGCCCACAGTCATGGCGTGGCCGTCCATGTACTTTGTGGTGCTGTGGGTCACGATATCCGCTCCCCACTCAAAGGGCCGGCAGTTAATGGGGGTTGCAAAGGTATTGTCTATGATCAGCGGAACCCCGTGGTCATGAGCCAGCTTGGCAAATTTTTCAATGTCCAGAACCGTCAGCGCCGGGTTTGCAATGGTCTCGCCGAACACTGCCTTTGTCTCCGGACGGAATGCCGCGGCAATCTCTTCCTCCGGCGCATCCGGGTTCACAAGGGTGCACTGGATGCCCATCTTGGGCAGAGTCACGGTGAACAGATTGGTAGTGCCTCCGTAGATTGTCGCCGTGCTGACGATATGATCCCCGGCCTGGCACAGATTTAACATGGCGTAGAAATTGGCCGCCTGTCCGGAGGAAGTGAGCATAGCGCCCACACCGCCCTCCAGCTCACAGATCTTGGCCGCCACCGCGTCATTGGTGGGGTTTGCAAGGCGGGTGTAAAAATATCCGTTCTCCTCCAAATCAAACAGCCTTCCCATCTGCTCGCTGGTGGTGTATTTAAAGGTCGTGCTCTGATAGATGGGAAGCTGCCGGGGCTCTCCATTTTTAGGCTCCCAGCCTCCCTGGATGCAGATTGTTCCCATGGATCTCTTATTTGCCATAATTTTATCCTCCTTAACTGTAAAAGCTCCGCGCGTCAGGCAAGCGCGCATGTCAGATGGTGATCAGCTCGTATTCCTTATTTCCCAGCCCCAGCTTCACCGCATGGTCAATGCAGCTCTGCCAGTGGGTGTCCGGGTGCGTGTCGGTGAAATGGTCGTGATGGACCTGCTCCTGCTCCGCCAGAAAGCTCCCCGCCATAACCGGCTGGCGGTTCACCGCGTCCACGCAGGCCATGTCCAGGGCTACCGGATCAAAGGAGGCAAACATTCCCACATTGGGCACGATGGGCACATCATTCTCCGCATGGCAGTCACAGTTGGGGGAAACATCCACCACCAGGCTCACATGGAAATGGGGGCGGTCCTTCAAAATCGCCCAGGTATACTCCGCGATCTTCTTGTTCAGCACGTCATTGGCCTCATCGTACAGAGGAGACACCGCGTCCACCGGACATGCCCCCACACAGCGGCCGCAGCCCACGCACACATTCGTGTCAATGGATGCCTTCTTATCCGCAATTGTGATGGCTCCGTGGGCACAGTTCTTTTTGCAGGAACCGCAGCCAATACAGACTTCCTGGTTCACAAAGGGTTTGCCCGCGCTGTGCATCTCCATCTTGCCCGCCCGGGAGCCGCCGCCCATGCCGATGTTCTTTAATGCGCCGCCGAATCCTGTGGCCTCATGGCCCTTAAAATGGGTGAGTGAAATCACAATATCCGCATCCATCAGCGCCCGGCCGATCTTTGCCTCCTTCACGTACTCCCCGTCAATGGGAACCAGAACCTCGTCCGTCCCCTTCAGCCCATCGGCAATGATCACATGACATCCTGTGGCAAATGGGTTGTAGCCGTTCTCATAGGCCGCGTCCAGGTGATCCAGGGCATTCTTCCTGCGGCCCACATACAGGGTGTTGCAGTCCGTGAGAAACACCTTTCCGCCCTGGGTTTTCACCAGATCCGCCAGGACTTTGGAATAATTCGGCCGCAGATAAGCCAGATTGCCCGGCTCCCCGAAATGAATCTTAATAGCCGTATACTTGTTGGAAAAATCAATATCCGTCATGCCCGCCCGCTTTACCAGCCGTGCAAGCTTCTGGAGCAGATTCTCCGTAAGAGTTGTCCGCATATTTGTGTAGTAAACCTTTGAAACTCCCATGTTGTCCTCCTTCAGGTACTGCGGCGCGGCCCGGCTTTCCTGTTATTCCGCAAAACCCTTCTGCACCGCAGCAAAATTATCATAGGAGTTATTATACTTGAATTGTGAAGGAGATTCAAGCGGGAGTTTGCAGCGGGCACAGCGCGGGCCCCCGTCATCCGTACCCCGCACAAACAAATAGAGAGGCCCTGCATTTTGTGCAGCAGCCTCTCCGCTACCAGCCTGTTCGCAGCGGAACAGCTCTCTCTATTTCTTCAATGGTCTGCGCGGCTTTACTCTTCTACGGGAGAAAACATATCCTTGCCCACGCCGCATACAGGACAAACCCAATCCTCAGGAATATCCTCGAACGCGGTTCCGGGAGCAATTCCTCCGTCCGGATCGCCAACTTCAGGGTCATAAATATATCCGCAGGGATCACATACATATTTCTTCATTTCTATTTCCTCCAAACAATTCATAATTAAAATGATTCCGGCAGTTCTCCTGCCTTATGTTATGTAGTATACCCGCGATTTCTATTTTTTGCTGTGACATTTGCAACATATTATAAATTTTTTTCACCGCCGGTTTCGGCCCTATTCTTCCGCGGTTTCCTCATCTTTCAAAGTCTCATCTGTCCCGCTCCCTGCGAGCACAGTCACCATTTCCTCATAGGGGCTCCGCTCCGAGGGACCGGTCACTCCATCTGTCTTTGCCGACACAGAGGTGTCCTCGGTTCCCACCAAAAGAACTGCCACCACACTCTGCCCTTCCGGAATACTCAAAAGCTGCCGGTACTCCTCCTGCTTCTCCCCGTTTAAGGCGATTGTGGGGGAAGCTAAAATCTTAGTTCCATATCCCAGAAGCTGCGCTTCCGCCGCCATGTTCTGGCACGCCAGCCCCGCGTCAAATTCCGATCCGTCCTGGCATGAAATAATAATGGCCAAGGGCGCATCCGCAATTCCCGCCTTTGTCCTCCGCAATCAGTACCCGCATGCCTGCCTCCTCCTGTTCCCATACTTGTCAGCCCGCGCCGGAGCTACATTGCTTTGATCATACGATGTTTTTGTGATGAGCCTGTGAACGAACGCGGAGTAATGCAAAATTCACTGGTCTTTGCGCCCTTCAAATGCAAAAAAGCGTGCCGCAAAAACAGACCAGTCTGCATTCACAGTACGCTTTTGTTACTTTGAAAATCCTGCCGCCGGCAGGCGGCGTGCATTCAGGGATGCCAAATGCGCCCGCCAGGTTTTCATCCTTTTGACGGTATACCCGCCCGCCGGGCGCATGCAGGCTTACTTGCTTAAACGATCCAAGTTCCGGCCGTCTACTCCTCAACCGGGGAGAACATATCCTTCCCTACTCCGCAGATGGGGCACACCCAATCCTCGGGCAGATCCTCAAAGGCTGTTCCGGGGGCAATTCCGTTGTCCGGATCGCCCGCTTCGGGATCATATACATATCCGCAGGGATCACATACATATTTTTTCATCTGGCAAATTCCTCCTTTACTCATCCTTAGCTGCGGCTCTGGCCTCCACTTCCTTCTTCTGCACGTCGCCGGGAGCCTGCTCATAGCGGGCAAACTCATAGGAATAGGTTCCCAGTCCTCCGGTCATGGAGCGCAGATCCGTGTTGTAGCCGAAGAGCTCGGACATAGGCACATCCGCCTCAATCACCTGCTTGCCGTGGTGGTCGGAATTCATCCCCAGCACGCGGCCTCTTCTGCGGTTCAAATCTCCCATCACATCGCCGGTAAATTTATCCGGAACCGTAACCTTTAAGGACGCGATCGGCTCAAGGAGCACGGGACCTGCCTCCATAAAGCCCTGCTTAAATGCCAGGATGGTGGCCATCTTGAAGGCCATCTCCGAGGAATCCACCGGATGGTAGGAGCCGTCCAGCAGGGTAGCCTTTAAGCCCACAACCGGGTATCCGGCCAAGGGGCCCTTCTGCACGCACTCCTGCAGTCCCTTCTCGACTGCCGGGAAGTAGTTCTTGGGAACGGAGCCGCCGAATACCTTCTCCTCGAAGATATAGGGTGTCTCCAGATCGCCGGAGGGCTCAAATTCCATAATAACATCGCCGTACTGGCCGTGGCCGCCGGACTGCTTTTTGTGCTTGCCCTGTACTTTTACCTTCTTGCGCAGCGTCTCGCGGAATGCGAATTTGGGCTTGGACAAAATCACATCCACTTTATAGCGGGACTGCAGCTTGCTCACAACCACATCCAGCTGCTGATCGCCGATGCCGTAGATCAGGGACTGGCGGTTCTCTGCGTCATTGACCACCTTTAAGGTCAGATCTTCTTCCATCATTTTGGCGAGAGCGGTGGAAACCTTGTCGTCCTCGCCCTTGTTGGCCGCCGCGAAGGCCATGTAGGTGTAGGGGGTGGAGGTCTCCGGCTTGTGGTATACAATGGGAGCGGAGCGCACCGCCATGGTGTCGCCGGTCTGGGTCACGGTCAGTTTGGCCACAGCGCCGATGTCGCCCGCGTGGAGCTCCTGCACCTCGATCTGCTCTTTGCCCCGCAGGACGTAGAGCTTGCCGATCTTTTCCTCCGTGTCTTTATTTACATTATAAACCGTAGTGTCGCCCTTCAGTGTACCGGTGCAGATCTTGAGGAGGGAATATTTTCCGATAAAGGGATCCACAATGGTCTTAAACACCTTGGCGGAAAGGGATACGTCGTCATTGTACCTGGCGGTAAAGCGCTCGCCTGTGGATACATCCACGCCGATGCACTCAAAATGGTTGGGTGCCGGGAAATAGCGGTCAAGTACCTGAAGGAGCACCTTAAAGCCCTGGCAGTTGATGCCGGAGCCGAGCATCACCGGCACGATATCTCCGTTAATCACATGCTCCCGCAGCGCTCCCTGGATTTCCTCCACAGTGAACTCCTCGCCCAGGAAATAGCGCTCCATATATTCTTCACTGGTCTCTGCGACGGCTTCGATGAGGGCGTCCCTGGCAATGGTCAGGTTCTTCTTTACATACTCCGGGATCTCGCACTCCTCATAATCGCTCAGATGGGTAAACCGGCGGCCTCCCATCTTAATCACGTTCACAAAGCCCACGAATTTTTCATTTTCACGAATCGGCAGCTGGAAGGGAGCGATCTTGCGCCCGAACTTGGTCTCCAGCTTCACCACCAGCTCACGGTAGCTGGCGTGATCATCGTCCATGTTGGTGACGAAAATCATGCGGGGCAGCTTGTACTTTTCGCACATCTCCCAGGCTTTCTCCGTACCCGGCTCAATGCCCGCCTTGCAGTTCACAACGATGATGGCAGCGTCAGCCACGCTGATGGCCTCCTCCACCTCACCGACAAAATCAAAGAATCCGGGCGTATCCAGAAGGTTCAGCTTCATGGGCCCGTTGTCCCCCTGAAACTCCAGAGGAATCAAGGTTGTGGAAATGGAAAACTGTCTCTTGATCTCTTCTTTATCATAATCGCTGATGGTATTGCCGTCCGGCACCTTGCCCATGCGCTTTGTGACCCCGGTTACCATCGCCAGTGCCTCCGCAACTGTGGTCTTTCCGGCTCCACCATGTCCCAGCAGCACCACGTTGCGGATTTGTTCAGTACCATATACGTTCATAAACTTCCCTCCTGTACATTTAATATTTAGGCCATGCGTATATTTTACTAAATTTTTCAGAATTTTTCAAGCATTTTGTATGATTTGCCACAAGTTTTCTTCCCCGCCGCCCAAAGCATTCGTCCGAACTACCGAATGAGCCGCGCCATTTTTTCAAGCCTCACCAGCGCCTCCCGAAGCGTGTCCTCGCTCCGCGCAAAGTGCAGCCGGATCAGGTGGTTGACCTCCTCATGGAAAAAGCCGGAGCCCAATCAGGACAAAATACGTACCCTGGGGAATAATTTGTCAAGGCATTTCCGCATAAAAGCTTTTTACAAACGCCATAAAATCCCGGATCTCCCGCTTCAAGATATAATCCTTCCGAAAGATCAGGCACAGATTCCTTCCGGCGGCTTCCCCCGGCAGATCAAAGGCCAGAAGCCGCTTCTCCCGTATAAAATCCCGGGCCGCCCGGCGGGAAATGATGGACACGCCGACGCCCCCTGCGGCCAGGTTTTTTACGGACTCCTGGTCATTGACCCGGGCCGCCACCTTGAGCGCTTCCTCCCGGAATCCCATTTCCGCAAGAAAATAATCCGCGCTTTTCCTCTCCCCTCCGGCCTGTTCCCGCAGGATTACCGGCTCCTGCCTGAGAATGTCCAAAGGCCCTGCCCCGCTCTCCTTGAGCGCCAGGAAATGCCGGGTCACGGGCGTCACCAGCACCATCCGGTCTCTGTAAAAGGGTACGGAGCGCAGCGCCGGCTCCGCGGACTCATTTCCTGCCATCCCCAGGTCAAAACTCCCGTTTAACAGCCCCTCTTCCACGCCGCGGCTGTCGCTCTGGTGGATGACAAAGTACGTTTTTGGATGGAGCCTGCCGTATTCCGGGAGGATTTCCGGCAGGATGTAGGCCGAGGGGATGGTGGAAGCGCCAAGCTGAATCATCTGCTCCTCCCCAGCCGCCCACCGCATAAGCAGATTGTCCCTAAGTCTCAGGATGGAGGAGGCGCACGCAAACAGTTCCTTCCCTCTGGGCGTAACCTCAATGCTCTTGGTGGTGCGGATGATAAGCCTGGACTGGAGTTCTTCCTCCAGCTGGCGGATGTGGGCGCTGACCGTGGGCTGGGAGATGTAGAGCCGCTCGGCCGCCTTGGTAAAGCTTCCGCTGTTTACCACCTCTACAAAAGACTGAAGCTGCTTAAAATCCATCGCTTTCCTCCGCAAGAATCCTGCCAAGAGCCTCCACGGCCGCCTCCACCTGCTCCGCCCGGTTCCACCAGCCAAAGGAAAAGCGGATGGTTCCCTCCGGAAAAGTTCCAAGGGTCCGGTGGGCATAGGGCGCGCAGTGCAGCCCTACCCGCGTCATGATGCCGTACGCTTCGTCCAGGCGCGCCGCTGTCTGCGCCAGGCCGTGTCCCGGCGTCCGGATGGACACCACCCCGGTCCGGCCCTCCCGGCCCGTTTTTCCCAGAATCTCTATTCCCAGCCCCCGGGCCTTTAACCCGTTAAGCCCCGCGAGAAACTGCTCCGTCAAGTCAAGTTCATGCCGGGCGATGCGATGGATCCCCGTCTTCTCCAGCCAGTCAAGGCCCGCACAGAGCCCCGCGATTCCCGGAAGATTCAGTGTTCCCGCCTCGAACCGATCCGGCATGAAATCCGGCATTTCCTCCTTATGGCTGACGCTCCCCGTTCCCCCGGAGAGAAGGGGCTCCAGCTCCATAGGCATATCCTCGCCCAGGATAAATCCCCCGATTCCTTGGGGCCCCAAGAGCCCCTTGTGCCCGGTAAAGGCCAGGGCGTCAATGTGCATCTCCTGCATATGGATGGGCACGGTTCCCCCGGTCTGGGCCGCATCCACAAAAAAGCGCAGTCCATGGGCCCTGCAGAACGCCCCGGCTTCCTCCACGGGGAGAATGGTCCCGCACACATTGCTTGCATGGGTCATCACCAGGGCCCGTGTGTTCGGCCGCAGACATTTTTCCAGTTCCCCAGGCGGCAGGGATCCATCCTCCCGGCACCAGGCCCTGGAAAAGGCGACGCCCTGCCGGGAAAGCTGGGTCAGGGGGCGCATCACCGCGTTGTGCTCCATAGAGGTGGTGATTACGTGATCCCCCGGCTTTAAAAACCCTTTTAAAAGAATGTTTAAGCTCTCCGTCACGTTCTTAGTAAAAACCACATTCCGGCAGTCGCCTCCCCCAAAAAAGCGGCACAGCCTTTCCCTGGCATCATACACCATCTCCTCGGCCCCGTACGCCCTGCCGTAAGAACTCCTGTTTACATTGCTCCCCACCTGGGTTATGTAGGCATGTACCGCCTGCGCTACCTCCTCCGGCTTGGGATAGGTGGTGCAGGCATTGTCAAAATAAATCGCCTCTATCATCTCATCCTCCCTGTGAACTTTTCTCCTGTTTTACGCTCCTATGCAAATCCACTGCGGCAATTTTACCATATATTTATCGATTTTTCAAATAAATCCATTACTGTAATCAATAAATCCTATTGGTGGCAGGAGGCGCTGTCTGCTATAATGCATTTATAAAAGTAGGAGGTACATATGAGTATGAAAAATGAAAAAACTGCAATTCTGGCCGCCGGCGCTCTAATCGGCATCCTGGCCTCCCTCCTGGTGCTCTTCGGCAATCCCGTCAATATGGGATTCTGCATCGCCTGCTTTCTGCGCGACACCGCCGGTGCATTGGGGCTCCACTCCGCCGCCAATGTCCAGTACATACGGCCCGAAATCATCGGCCTGGTTCTGGGGAGCCTTCTGCTCGCCTGCCTGAACAAAGAATTTCATCCCAGAGGCGGCAGCGCTCCCCTGACCCGTTTTGTCCTGGGCTTTTTTGTCATGATCGGCTGCCTTGTATTCCTGGGCTGCCCCTTCCGTATGATCCTGCGCCTGGCGGGCGGTGATTTAAATGCCCTTGCAGGCCTTGCCGGCTTTGTCTGCGGCATCCTGGCCGGGATATTTTTTCTCCAGAGAGGCTATTCCTTAAAGAGAACCTACCGTCTGCCCCCTGCGGAGGGCGCGCTGTTTCCCTGCATCCAGGCCGCCCTTTTGCTGCTCCTGGCGGCAGCCCCCGCCTTCATCCATTTCACGGAGGCAGGAGGCGGCCCCGGCGCCCTGCATGCCCCCCTTCTCATCAGCCTGGCTGCCGGGCTCATCGTGGGCGCTCTGGCCCAGAGGACACGGCTGTGCATGGTGGGGGGAATCCGCGATATGATTCTCTTCCGCGAAAGCCGGCTGCTGGCGGGATTTGCCGCTGTCTTTGCCGCCGCCCTGGCCGCAAACCTGGTTCTGGGCCTTCTCACAGGCGGCTCCTACTTCCATCTGGGCTTTGCGGGCCAGCCCGTGGCCCATACTGACGGATTGTGGAATGGTCTTGGAATGTTCCTCGCGGGATTTGGCTGCGTGCTTTTGGGCGGCTGTCCTCTCCGCCAGTTGATTCTTGCCGGTGAGGGGAACACGGACAGTGCCATCGCTGTTCTGGGGCTGCTCATAGGCGCTGCCTTCGCCCACAACTTCGGCCTTGCCTCAAGCACGGACGGCCCCACAGCGGCCGGAAAAATCGCCGTAATCATCGGCATCGCCGCGGTGGCCTGCATCGGCGGCCTGAACAGCCGGAATACTCAATAAAGGGAGGTATATTTATTATGAAATCCATTGATGCCAGAGGGCTCTCCTGTCCGGAACCCGTTATTCTGATCCGCAATGCCATGCATTCCAAAGAGGATGCCTATGAGATTCTTGTGGACAACCCGGTATCCCGCGAAAATGTGACCCGCTATGCCAGGCATCAGGGCTACCAGGTGCAGGTCACAGAGGAGGGGGAGGACTTCCGTCTCTCCATCACCCGGCAGTGATGCGCTACATCGCCACATTTTACTCGCACTTCGGAGCCATCCGGTTTAAGCGTCTCTGTGAAAGCAGGGGAATCTCTGCCAGGATGATGCCTGTCCCCAGGGATTTAAGCAGCAGCTGCGGAACCTGCGTACTCTACGAGGGCGATGTGCCCTGCCCCTCCGGAACCTGGCCGGAGGAGGTGGAGCAGGCCGTCTCTCTCCTGCCTGACGGGTATCAAGTGATGTACCGGGCGGAGGGAAGTTAGGAGGAAACAATTTATGGAATCCAATGTAAGACTTACAAAGCTGGCATCCTGCGCCGGCTGCGGCGCCAAAGCGGGGGCCGGTACCTTAGCGCAGCTTTTATCCGGGTTTAAGACCCACACAGACCCGCGGCTCATCGTGGGCTATGATAAGAGCGACGACGCCAGTGTATATGTCATCGATGAAAATACGGCCCTGGTGCAGACCACGGACTTCTTCCCGCCCATTGTGGATGATCCCTTTCTTTTCGGGCAGATTGCGGCGGCAAATGCGCTGAGCGACGTGTATGCCATGGGCGGAGAGCCAAAGCTGGCGCTCAATATTCTCTGTGTTCCCGAGCGCATGGACAAGGATACGATCCATGAGATTCTCCGCGGCGGCTACGACAAGGCCTATGAGGCCGGAGCCATCATCGCAGGAGGACACACCATCCACGGTGCGGAGCCCATCTACGGCCTGGCGGTCTCCGGCTTTGTCCATCCCAAGCGGGTACTCACCAACAGCGGTGCAAGGCCCGGGGATATTTTGATTCTGACAAAGCCGCTGGGAATCGGCATACTGACCACCGGGGCCAAGGGAGATATGGTGGAGCAGCCGGTTCTCGCGCGGATTTACCGCCAGATGGCCAGCCTCAATAAAACAGCCCGGGACATCGTAGTGGACTTTCCCGTCCACAGCTGCACGGATGTGACCGGCTTCTCCCTTCTGGGACACGGGTTTGAGATGGCCCAGGGAAGCGGGGTCTCCCTCCACATCCAAACCGGGCAGGTGCCCTTCCACCCAGAGGCCTGGGAACTGGCCCAGATGGGTTTTATCCCGGCGGGGGCCTACCGCAACCGGGAGTACACCGCTGCCGGCGTCCATGTCCGCGAGGGCATCCCCCTGGCTATGGAAGATATTCTCTACGACCCGCAGACCAGCGGCGGCCTGCTCATCGCCCTGCCGGAAAAAGAGGGAATGGCCTGCCTGCGCAGGCTGCGGGAGGCAATCCCCGAGGCTGCTGCGGTGGGATATGTCACGGAAGCCCGTGAATATGCGGTTTATCTTGAATAATGCTTAAAAGCGTAAAAGTTTAAAGCAATAAAGCGTTGACTTTTCCGTTTCTTTGGCGTATATTAGCAAATACAAACCGAATGATTACAGCGAGGAGATACTGCCATGATTATTATTATGAAACCGAACGCTTCCGAGGAAGCAGTAAAAAAAGTCAAAGCTTTGATTGAATCCCGCGGCCTCACCGCCCACCTCTCCCAGGGCTCCCAGGTAACCATTGTAGGCGTTGTAGGCGACAAGACACGGCTTGCCGGAAGCAACATCGAGATGAGTGAGGGCGTGGACAAGGTGATGGCCGTCACCGAATCTTACAAGCTGGTAAACAAAAAATTCCACCCCCAGGATTCCCTGGTGCCGGTGGGCAATACCTTCATCGGGCCGGGCCATCTCACCGTTATGGCCGGGCCCTGCGCGGTGGAGTCCAGGGAGCAGCTCATGGAGACTGCCTATGCGGTAAAGAAAGCCGGGGCCACGTTCCTGCGGGGCGGGGCCTATAAGCCGAGAACCTCCCCCTACTCCTTCCAGGGCCTGGAGGAGGAGGGCCTGCGCTATATGAAGGAGGCCCGGGAAGCGACGGGGCTCAATGTGATCTGCGAGGTCACCAGCGAGCACGCCATCGAGGCAGCCGTGAAATACGTGGACATGCTCCAGATCGGCGCCAGAAACATGCAGAACTTCGAGCTGTTGAAGGAGGCCGGCAAATCCGGCCTGCCCGTATTGTTAAAACGCGGATTATGTGCTACCATAGACGAGTGGCTGAACGCGGCGGAATATATCATTTCCGAGGGCAACCCCAATATTGTCCTCTGCGAGCGGGGCATCCGCACCTATGAAACCTCCACCCGGAATACCCTGGATATCAGCGCTGTGCCGGTGATCCGCCAGAAGAGCCATCTCCCCATCATTGTGGATCCCAGCCACGCCACCGGCGTGCGGGCCTACGTGGAGCCTCTGGCAAAGGCCGCCATCGCCGTGGGTGCAGACGGCCTGATGATTGAAGTGCACCCCTGTCCGGAGCGCGCCCTGTCAGACGGCCCCCAGTCCCTGACTTTCGACGCATTCGAAGCCCTCATGGACGATCTGGCCCCCTACGCTAAGCTGGCCGGCCGGCAGCTTTAAATCGTCCCTGCAGGAAGCAATTTTCAAACACACTCCCGCATACAAAAAGGAGAATCCCATGGAACAGATGACAGATACAACCATTGCTTTTATAGGGCTCGGCCTGATCGGCGGCTCCATTGCCCGGGGCATCAAACGGGCCCGGCCGGATATCCATATTATGGCGTACATGAGAACCCGCTCTAAGTTAGAGCAGGCCCGTCAGGACGGGATCGTGGATGAAATTCTGGACGGCGTGGACAGCCGTCTCTCTCGCTGCGATCTCATTTTTTTGTGTACCCCGGTGGAGTACAACGCCCAGTATCTGGCCACCATCCGTCCCTTCCTAAAGCAAGGCGCGCTGATTACGGATGTGGGCAGCACAAAAACCAAAATCCATGAAGAAATCCTCTCCCTGGGTTTGGAGGACTGCTTTGTGGGAGGACATCCCATGGCCGGTTCGGAAAAGACAGGCTATGAAAACTCCACGGACCATCTCCTGGAAAATGCCTACTACATCATAACGCCGGCGCGGGGGCTTGCACCGGAAGGCGAGGCATCCGGTGCATCGTCCTCTGCCGCTGAAAGCCCTTCCCCCAATGTGCAGCGGATTGTCCGTGTGGCAGAGACCATCGGCGCCATCCCCATTGTCCTGGATTACCGGGAGCACGACCGCATCACGGCTGCCATCAGCCATGTGCCCCATCTGATCGCCTCCGGCCTGGTGGGACTGGTGAGGGACAACGACTCCCCCCGGGGCCTGATGAAGCTTCTGGCGGCGGGAGGTTTTAAGGATATCACCCGCATTGCCTCCTCCTCCCCGGAGATGTGGTCCCAGATCTGCATGACAAATGCCCGTCCCATTGCGGATATGCTGGAGCGCTACATCGCTTCCCTGTCGCAGATTCTCGCAGATGTAAAAGAGGGGCGTGAGGATTCGATCTACCGCTTTTTTGACGCGTCCCGCTCCTATCGCAATTCCATCACGGACAGGGCCAAGGGCTCCTTGGAGCCCGCTTACGAATTTTCCGTGGACATTGTGGACGAGCCCGGCTCTATCTCCACCCTGTCCGTCATTCTGGCCGCCAAGGGCATCAGCATTAAAAATATCGGAATCAACAACAACCGGGAACTGGGGGAAGGCGCCCTCAAAATTTCCTTCTACGACAAGGATTCCATGGAGGCGGCGCGCCGGCAGCTTGAAAAATATAAATATGAGCTGTCGCCCCGATAATAAATCACAAAGGAGACGCAAAAATGGTTGAATGCAGAAAATCAGGAAGCTTGAAAGGAGAAATTCAGGTTCCCGGCGACAAATCCATCTCCCACCGGGCGGTCATGTTTGGCTCTCTTGCCAAGGGAACTACCCGAATCACAGGATTCCTGCAGGGAGCGGACTGCCTGTCCACCATCTCCTGTTTTGAAAAAATGGGCGTATCCATTGAAAATACAGGCGACACGGTACTGGTTCACGGCCGGGGCATGCGGGGCCTAGAAAAACCGGAGGGCGTCCTGGACTGCGGGAACAGCGGGACTACCATGCGCCTGATCTCCGGAATTCTCTCCGCCCAGGATTTTGATGTAACCCTGACCGGGGACGCGTCCATCCAAAAACGGCCCATGAAGCGGATTATGGATCCCCTCTCCCGGATGGGCGCCGACATCGAAAGCCTGCCGGGAAATGGATGCGCCCCTCTGTATATTCAGGGCCGCCCGCTCACCGGCATCCACTATGCCTCCCCTGTGGCCTCTGCACAGGTAAAATCCTCCGTTCTTCTGGCCGGACTGTACGCGGACGGAGAAACCGCCGTCACAGAGCCCTCCCTCTCCAGGGACCACACGGAGCGGATGCTCGGCCTCTTCGGCGCCGACATCGCCTCAGAGGGAACTACCGCGCGCATTACGCCCGCCAGGGAACTCTTCGCCGCTGATATCCAAGTGCCTGGCGATATTTCCTCTGCCGCCTATTTCATCGCCGCCGGGCTCATTGTTCCCGGCTCCCAGATCCTGATTAAGAATGTAGGAATCAATCCCACCCGCGCCGGCATTCTTGAAGTGTGCAGGAAAATGGGCGGGGATATCCGTATGCTTAACAGAAACGAGGGCAGAGGGGAGCCCACAGCCGATCTGCTTGTAACCCACAGCAGCCTGAAAGGCACGGTCATCGAGGGAGACATCATTCCCACCCTCATCGATGAACTTCCCGTCATCGCCGCCATGGCCTGCTTTGCAGAAGGGGAAACCATCATCCGGGACGCGTCGGAACTGAAAGTTAAGGAGTCCAACCGGATTGCCGTGATGGCCCAAAACCTCACCGCCATGGGAGCCCAGGTGCAGGAAACGGACGATGGCCTGCGCATCCTTGGAGGCCGCCCGCTTCACGGCGCTGTCATAGACAGCCACGACGACCACCGCATCGCCATGACCTTTGCCGTAGCCGCCCTGTGCAGCCAGGGAGAGACAAAAATACAGGGCGGAGAATGCGTAAACATTTCCTACCCTGCATTTTACAAGGATCTGGGCAGCCTGATTCAGTAGGACGCCCCGCTGCCGGGGGCCTGGCCCGGCCGGTGCATCTCATCCCAGGGCCACATCCAGGATCATCATGACCACAAACCCAAAGGCAAAGCCCAGGGTGGCCGCATTGGAGTGCTCCCCCTCCGCGGATTCCGGGATCAGCTCCTCCACCACCACATAAAGCATGGCGCCTGCCGCCAAGGCCAGAAGATAGGGAAGGGATGGCCCCAGATAATCCGACAAAAGGAGCATCAGGGCCGCTCCCATGGGCTCCACAATCCCCGAGAGCATTCCGTATAGGAATGCTTTTTTCTTTCCCGCCGCCTCTTTTAAGGGCAGGGAAATAATCGCTCCCTCCGGAAAATTCTGTATGGCGATTCCCAGGGACAAAGCCAGGGCTCCCGCCAGGGTGATAGAGGCTCCCCCTTCCGCCATAAGCCCGGCAAACGTTACGCCCACGGCCATGCCCTCCGGAATGTTGTGAAGCGTCACGGCCAGAACCAGCATCGTGCTCTTCTTCCACTGCCCCCTGGGGCCCTCCGGCTCACTGGCGTCCATGTGGAGGTGCGGGATGATATTGTCAAGAAGCAGCAGAAAGCCGATTCCCAGAAGGAATCCCACAGACGCCGGCACAAATGCCAGACGCCCCATCCCGGCGCTCATGTCCATGGCCGGAATCAGGAGGGACCACACGGAGGCCGCCACCATGACCCCGGAGGCAAAGCCCAGCAATGCCTTCTGTACCTTGGGATGCAGGGCATGGCGCAGGAAAAATACGCAGAAAGCCCCTGCCGCCGTCCCCACAAAGGGAATCATAATTCCTATGAAAATCTGCATCGATTCGTTCTCCCTGCCCCTTTCCTCAATCCAGATAGCCGCGCAGCTTCAGGTATCCCTTGATCAGCTGAATCATCTGGTCGTAGTCGATGCGGCTGGCATTGATGGGCAGATCATAATTTTCCATATCCATCCACTCTCTCCCCGTGAAATACCGGTGGTACTCGGTTCTCTCCTTGTCAATGCGCTTCATCCGGCGCAGGGCCTCGGCCTCATCCACCTTATCCACCTCCATCACCCGCCGGACACGGGTCAGGGTGTCCGCATAGACAAAGATGCGGATCACATCGTCCAGCTGATCCTGGAGTACATAGTTGCCGCAGCGGCCCACGATGATGCAGTTTTCCGAGGCGGCAAGCTTCCGAATCACCGAGGACTGGAAGCGGAACAGGTTCTCCGGGGACGTAATCTTATGGCCGTCCCGGTTCGGTTCCGTCAGCTCCGGCTTCAGGCTTGTCACAATGCGGTAGAGAAGCTTGTTTCCCGCTTTCTCATCTGCGAGCCGAAAATACTGCTCCCCGATGGCGCTTGTCTCCGAAGTCATCTTCAGGATCTCCTCATCATAAAAATGGATGCCCAGCTCATCGGCCAGCCTCCTGCCTGTCAGACGGCCTCCGCTTCCGTACTGCCGCTCAATGGTAATCACATAATGCTTTTCACTCATTGTCTTCTATCTCCTTCCTGATCACATCGATCTGGCACATTTCCATAGCCTTCAATGCGTTTTCATGGCTCTGGGGCGTAACCCCGGCGCAGCAGGCAGCGTCCACCCGTACCGGCAGCTCCGGACAAAATGCCTTGATGAGAAGCGCATTGGAAATCACGCAGATATCCGTACACAATCCCACAAGTTCCACAGCGGCGTATCCGGTCTTCTGCACATACTCCGCAAGCTCCCTGCTTCCAAACGTGCCTTTTTCAAACATCTTTCCGGCCGATTCCCGCAGCTCCTCAGCAAGTTCCCAGCCCGGCGTTCCCTTTATGCAGTGGGGAACCGGCAGCTTTTTTCCCTCCTGCGTGGCAAGATAATCCGGCCCATGGGTGTCCATCGTAAAAACCACCGGATCGCCTGCGGCCTGATACTCCTCAATCTTTCGTTTTACCGCGGGTACAATGGCCTGGGCTTCCTTAGTCCCTAAAGCTCCGTCCACAAAGTCCTTCTGCATATCTACAACTACGAGCAAACGGCTCATAACTGATTCCTCCTGCTAT
Source organism: Candidatus Enterocloster excrementipullorum (assembly GCA_019119575.1). GTDB lineage: Bacteria > Bacillota > Clostridia > Lachnospirales > Lachnospiraceae > Enterocloster > Enterocloster excrementipullorum. The sequence continues at coordinate 8,102 of DWWT01000047.1, read as the reverse complement.
ATTTTATGTCTCCAAACGGCGTATTCCGCATTTACAGTTTACCACATATTCCCATTCATTAAAAGAGCCAAGTTGCAAAACACCTATTGACAAACGCCCCTCCATGTATTAAGATACTGGATAATAAGCGAAACCGTTGAGAAAGAGGAGTATGCTTCCAACGCGCTGGCACAGAGAGCCCCGGGTGGTGGGATCGGGACGCAGAGCAGGCAGCAGAATGGACTTTTGAGGGCGGTCCTGAACAGCAGACAGGTAGGGACCGACGGCTTTCCGCAGCCGTTACCAAAGCGGCCCATATGTTGGTATGGGATTGAGAGGGCCTTTGGGCTAATTTGAGTGGCACCGCGGATTTTATTCGTCTCAATTACAGATACTCTGTAATTGAGGCGTTTTTTTATTGTTATTTCTCGAAAGCCTCGCCCCTGTAAAACAAAACGGCTCCGCAAAAAGCACATTTATTTCAAAAAGGAGGACACTATTATGAAAAAATCTATTTCTCTTTTGCTTGCAGCTGCAGTGAGCGCAGCCCTTATAAGCGGCTGCTCCTCTTCCGCCGCAGAGAACACCCAGTCCGGCAGTGCGGATTCCCAGACCAGCGCTGCGGCGGACAGCGCACCGAGCGAAACCCCGGATGGTGAAGCCGAGAGCGGGTCTGCTTCCGCGGAGAGCGAACAGACAGCGGAAGGCTCCTACACCATCGGCATCGGCCAGTTTGCGGAGCACGGCTCCCTTGACAACTGCCGCCAGGGCTTCCTGGAGGGGCTGGCGGCGGCCGGAATCGTGGAGGGCGAGAATCTCACCGTGCTCTATGAAAATGCCCAGACAGACGGCGGAACCGCCAGCCAGATCGCCACAAACTTCGCGGGCAAAGGCGTGGACCTGATGTGCGGCATCGCGACTCCCATGGCCCAGGCCGAATACAGTGTGGCCATGAAATCCGGCATTCCCGTCATCTTCACCGCCGTCACCGACCCTGTGGCCGCGGAGCTGGCAAATGCGGACGGAACGCCGGTGGGCGAGATTACCGGAACCAGCGACGAGCTTCCTGTAAAGGCGCAGCTTGAGATGATCCGGGCCATTTTGCCGGATGCAAAGACCATCGGCATCATGTACACCACCAGCGAGGTCAATTCCGAATCCACCATTGCCCAGTACAAGGAGCTGGCCCCGGAATACGGCTTTGCGATCGTGGAGACCGGCATCTCCTCCGCCGCCGATGTGTCCCTTGCAGCGGACAGCATCCTGACAAAAGTAGACTGCATGACCAACCTGACCGACAACACCGTGGTGGCCTCCCTTCCCGTGATTCTGGAGAAGGCATCCGCCAAGAACATCCCCGTATTCGGAAGTGAAATCGAGCAGGTCCGCATCGGCTGCCTGGCCGCCATGGGACTTGACTATGTGGCTCTGGGACAGCAGACCGGCGCCATGGCCGCCAAGGTCTTAAAAGGCGAGGCCAAGGCCAGCGAGATGAACTATGAAACCATTGCCGAAGCGGCATTCTACGGAAATACGCAGGTGGCGGAGAACCTGGGAATCACCTTCCCCGAGGAGCTCACATCCAATGCGGCTGAGATGTTTTCGGAAATCGCCCAGTAAAACGCGCGGCATTCTAAGTTAGAGGAATAATTAAAGGAGCATGCATCATGACAACGATTCTTTTTGGTATTCTTGAGGAGGGCCTGGTCTACGCCGTCATGGCCCTGGGCGTGTACATCACCTACAAGATTCTGGACTTCCCGGATCTGTCGGTGGACGGCACATTTCCCCTCGGATCGGCCCTCACTGCGGCCGGCATTGCAAACGGCCTGCCTTTGGTGGGTGTCATCCACCCGGCGGCAGCCCTGCCCCTCTCCTTCCTTGTGGGGGCATTTGCCGGCTGCGTCACCGGCCTGATTCACGTAAAGCTGAAGGTCCGGGACCTGCTCTCCGGAATCATTGTCATGACCGGCCTCTACTCCATCAATTTAAAGATTGCGGGCCAGGCCAATCTGCCCATCTTCAGCAAGGACACCATCTTCAGCAATGCCTTCCTCACCGGGCATGTGCCGGAATTTTTAAGGCCTTACACCACCTTCCTTATCCTTCTGGCAATCACAATTGTGTGCAAGCTCCTGCTGGATGCCTACTTAAAAACGCGCTCCGGCTACCTGCTGCGGGCGGTGGGCGACAATGATGTGCTCGTCACCTCCCTGGCCAAGGATAAGGGCATGGTAAAAATCGTGGGCCTGGCCATCGCCAACGGCTTTGCCGCCCTGGCAGGCAGCATTTACTGCCAGCAGAAAGGATTTTTCGAAATATCTACCGGAACAGGAACCATGGTCATCGGACTGGCAAATGTGATAATCGGCACCCAGCTTTTTAAGCGGCTGAGCTTTTTTAAGGCAACCACCGCGGTTATCGCGGGCTCCATCCTGTATAAGGCCTGCGTGTCCCTGGCCCTGATGATCAATGACCTGCAGATTTTCGGATTCCATATTTCCCTGCCGGTGACTGCCTCCGACCTAAAGCTTGTCACCTCCATCCTGTTCCTCATCATCCTGGTCATCAGCCCCTCCGGCGGAAAGAAGGTAAAGAGCCATGCTTGAACTAAAAAATATTGAAAAATTTTACAATGCGGGTACGGTCAATGAGATGTGCCTGTTTGAAGATTTCAATCTCTCCATTGCGGACGGGCAGTTTGTATCCGTGGTGGGCAGCAATGGCTCGGGAAAAACCTCCATGCTGAACATTATCTGCGGCAGTATTCCTCTGGACAGAGGCCGTATCCTGATCGGCGGACAGGACATCACCAGAATGCCGGAACACCGCCGCCAGCGGCGCATCGGACGGGTCTATCAGAATCCCGCCATGGGCACTTGCCCCTCCATGACCATTCTGGAAAATATGTCCCTGGCGGACAACAAGGGAAAGCCCTTCAACCTGCGCCCCGGCACCAACCGCCAGCGAATTGACTATTACCGGGAGAGCCTGCGCTCCTTAGGGCTCGGCCTGGAGGATAAGCTCCACGTGAAGGTGGGCGTGCTCTCCGGCGGCCAGCGCCAGGCCATGGCCCTGCTCATGTCCACCATGACGCCCATTGAATTTTTGATTCTGGACGAACACACTGCCGCCTTAGACCCCAAGACCGCGGAGACCATCATGGAGCTTACGGATAAAATTGTCCGTGAGAAGCATCTCACCACCATCATGGTCACCCACAATCTGCGCTATGCCGTGGAGTACGGCGACCGGCTTCTGATGATGCACCAGGGAACCATCGTGATGGATCACGCGGGGGAAGAAAAAAAGGCGCTGAAAATCGACCATATCCTGGAGAAATTCAACGCCATCAGTATTGAGTGCGGGAATTAAAATAGAGGCATAACCTTCTATCCTATCCCTGGGGCTGCCGTGCGGTTCCCCGCTCCGGCACAAAAAACCGTTCCATCGAGATCCCCTCATGGGTGAGCAGCCATATTTTTTTATCAATGCCCCCGGCATAGCCCGTCAGACTGCCGCCGCTCCCCACCACGCGGTGGCAGGGAATGATGATGGAAATCGGATTGTGCCCCACAGCGCCGCCCACTGCCTGGGCCGACATATGCTTTAGTCCCCGTCCTGCAGCGATCTTTCCGGATATTTCTCCGTATGTAGAGACCTCCCCCCATGGGATTTCGCAGAGAATCTTCCACACTTCTTTCCGAAATTCACTTCCTGCCGGCGCGAGCCGCAGCTCTCCGGCAGCCGGCCGTTCACCTGCAAAATAGCGGTCCAGCCATTCTGCCGCCCGGTTCAGGGCCGGGGTGCTTGTCGGCTCCATGGGCATGCCGCCGATCGGTTCCATAAAATATTTCTGTCCCTCCAGCCACAGCCCAATCAATGCTCCGTCCTCTTCCGCAAGCAAAAGCTTGCCCACAGGAGACGGATACAGCATGGTGTAAATCATTTTATTCCCCCCTTTGTACATTTTAGAGTGTGTTTGAAGAGTGACTGTTCAAACCTGTTCTAAGTATAGCACATCCTTTCTATAAAGTCCCGCCATATTCGGACATGGTATTCTAAACCGCCGGGCAAAAGCGCTTGCAATTTGTATTAAAGTAATCTAAACTTATACCATATGAATTCAGGAAAGGGATAACGGTATTATGGAAACAATAGGGACAATTATCACTGCAATTGATGATGCGGTCTGGGGCTGGTGGCTTATTCTTCTTCTCCTGGGGACGCATATTTTTATGACTTTTCGGACAGGATTCATCCAGTGGAAATCCATCACCAAAGGAATCCGTCTCTCTGTAACAAAGGATCCCGACGCGGAGGGCGAAGTGTCAAATTTCGGGGCGCTCACCACGGCGCTGGCCGCCACCATCGGCACGGGAAATATCGTGGGCGTAGGCACCGCCGTCGCCCTGGGAGGCCCGGGAGCCGTGTTCTGGTGCTGGCTGTCCGGCGTTTTCGGCATCGCGACCAAATACGCGGAATCCCTGATCGCCGTCAAATACAGGGTCAAGAAAAAGGACGGCCGCATGCAGGGCGGCGCCATGTACGCCCTTTCCCGGGGCCTTAAATGGAAAAAGCTGGGGGCATGCCTGGGCATGCTCTTTGCGGTATTCGCCGGCATCGCTTCCTTCGGAATCGGCTGCGCCACCCAGGTAAACGCCATCGCAAATATTGTAGAAGAAAATGCGGGCATCCCAGGCTGGATTGTGGGGCTTCTTGTGGCGGCTCTGACTGGCGTGGTTATCTTCGGAGGCATTAAATCCATCGCCAACGTATGCGAAAAGCTTGTCCCATTTATGGCCATCTTCTATGTCTTTGGCTGCCTCATTATCCTGGGAATCAATTATGATTTTATTATTCCGGCTGTTCAGACTATTGTCCGGCTTGCATTCCAGCCGGGAGCGGCGGCCGGAGGCCTGGTGGGAACCGGAATTATGACCGCCATGCGCTACGGTACGGCCCGAGGCCTGTTCTCCAATGAATCCGGCATGGGATCCGCTCCAATCGCGGCGGCCGCAGCTCAGACGCGAAACCCTGTGCGGCAGGCCCTTGTATCTTCCACCGGAACCTTCTGGGATACGGTGGTAGTATGTCTGATGACCGGACTTGTACTGGTGACCACCATCATGAAAAATCCCTCCATCAATATGGGAGAGATCACGGACGGCGGCATCCTGACAACACTTGCCTTTGGCCAGATCCCGTATTTCGGGCCCATTGTCCTGACTCTGGGAATCATCTGCTTTGCGTTTTCCACGGTCCTTGGGTGGGCTTACTATGGAGAGCGCGCGGTGGAGTATTTTGCGGGAAAAAAAGGCCTGATTCCCTATCGGGCCCTGTACGTAATCGTGGCGGCCATTGCCCCGGTTGTGGCCCTGGATATCGTGTGGGATATCGCGGATATTCTGAATGCTCTGATGGCGGTTCCCAACCTGATCGCTGTCCTGCTTCTTTCCAACGTCATTTCACAGGAGACAAAGAAGTACATCAACGACCTGGACGCCTGGGACAATGCTCCGGTTCCCACCGTGGACGAAAATGATCGGCGGGTTACCCTGACAAAGGACACCCGCAAAACAACAGGAAGGTGAGGAAAACCGTATGAAGCTGGATTGGAAAGCCTGTTTTAGAATAGGAGTCAGCGTATTTCTCTTATATTTGTGTATCCGGTATTGGCCGAAAGCGGCGGACATTCTCCTGGCGGCATTCCATGCGGCCTCTCCGCTGTTTATCGGCTGCGGAATTGCGTATTTTGTCAATATTCTGATGCGCTTTTATGAAGGCCATTGGTTTTCTAAAACAGCGGCCGGCATTGCCGCAAAAAGCCGCCGGCCGCTCTGTATGATCGGCGCGTATCTGACGCTGCTTATTGTCATGCTCCTTGTGGTCAATCTGGTTGTCCCGGAGCTGGTTTCCTGTATCGGTGTGATTATCTCCGCAGTGCCCGCGGCGATTGAATCCATCATCAACGCGCTGCTGCGCCTCCATATTCTCCCGGAGAATCTTACCGAGGCATCCAATGCGGTGAATTGGCAGGCAAAAATTGATCAGCTGTTTAATCTGCTGACCGCCAGTGCCGGCCCGATTGTAAATGTTATCGTGAGCACAGCATCCTCTTTTTTTTCCGGCATTGTCACTGCCCTTGTCGGCATCATTTTTTCCATTTATCTGCTGCTCGGCAAAGATAAGCTGGCCGGACAGTGCAGGCGGCTGATGGAGCGGTATCTGCGCCCCTCCTGGAACCGGAATATTTTGTATGTGCTCCATGTGCTGAATGACTGCTTCAGCCACTATATTATCGGCCAATGCATGGAGGCGGTCATACTCGGTACACTCTGCACCCTGGGAATGCTGGTTCTGCGTCTGCCCTATGCCACAATGGTCGGCACACTGATCGCCTTTACCGCGCTGATTCCGGTTGCCGGAGCCTATATCGGAGGAGCTGCCGGCGCGCTGATGATATTTTCCGTATCCCCCGCAAAGGCTCTGATTTTCCTTGTTTTCCTGGTCATCCTGCAGCAATTGGAAGGAAACCTGATTTATCCCAAGGTGGTCGGATCTTCTCTGGGGCTTCCTGCCATATGGGTTCTGGCAGCCGTTACCATCGGCGGAGGCATTATGGGGATCGGGGGCATGCTGCTGGGCGTTCCCATTGCGGCCGCCTTATACCGTCTGCTGAAGGAGGATTTGAATGGAACACGGGATGTGCTCTAACCTTTGCATATCCTAAATACTCTAAAGCAAGTTTAAACTCTTTTTTAATAATTCTTACAGCCGCTGATATTCTCTTCTTTTTCTGAAATACCTGTGCTATACTGTCGAGGCCTGCTAAAATCGGGAAATTTTTTTCAAGGAGGACGAACATGAAATTACGCAATTATTTGGCGGTCTCTCTCTGCCTTCTGGCTCTGTCCGGCTGCAGCAGCAATTCACAGGAAACTGCCGCGACAGCTGCAGCGGCGATTCAGCAGACAACTGCGGCAGAAACCACGGCGGCTCAGTCAGCCGATAAAACGGCTTCTCCATCCGCCGCGGATCTTGAGAGTCTGATGGACCTGTTGGGGAAAACAGATTCTGAGGTAACGGCAGTTCTGGGCCGGGGAGAAGAAACGAAAAATGGAGAAGGACTTATTCTGGAACGGACCTACACGCTTTCTCTTCTGGGAGAAGATGCCTATGTTTCGCTGATTTTCAATTTATACCAGGAAGGTTCTGATTTGCTGGAGCAGGCGGTCATTCATTTGGGCAAGTCTGACTTAAAGGAATACGCATCCGCATTGACCCAGTTATTTGGCGAACCCACAGAAACCTATGAAAAGTCCTATTTCTTTACTTCCGGCAATAAAACGCTGGTTCTGGCCGACCCTTATGGAGACGGCGCTTATATTGAAATATCCGTGGATTAGCAAAAGATAGCCTCTTTTCACGTTTTATTTTATACCCGCTTCCTCGGATTGTAGTAAAACCAACGAAGAGGAACTCCTGTGGCGGCTCCGGAACATCCGGCATCCATGATAGATACCAATGTCAACCTACTTTATATATTGAATCTGTTAAAATCCTTCCCTGAATCGGATATTTCCGTATATTTTTGACATAGAAAAGTGCTTCCTCTTTCATGAGCGCTTTTCTATGTAAACTCCCTTGAGAAGAGGGATCAGCATCAGTAATGCGATTATTCCTACCAGACCGATCACGATTCCCAGAACCATCTTTCCAAATATCATAGAGAAACACATGCCGACACCCAACAGTAAAGCACCGACTACTCCTACCAATACGGCTCCTATGGTTTTCGCATTCAGCTTAATGGGGGCTTTCCCTTCCATCCTTCTCCAAACCATTACCGTGATCAGCAAAACAGCCAGTCCAATTGCGCCGCAGATTACTCCCTGATTGAACATTCCCCATTCGGGGAGCAAAGCCATACACATTCCCAGCGCAAAGAAAACAACTCCTATTGTTCCAAGGATCAACGCTATAAAGTTACTCTTTTTCATATCGATTTTTCCTCCTGATCTTCTGTTTTATTCGCTTTTGTTCACTTGCAGATAGAATATACCTCTCTTATATTTGCTTTCTGTTTGAGTTTTGTTTCAGAAAAATAAATGATTCCCTTT
>DWWT01000046.1 GCA_019119575.1 Candidatus Enterocloster excrementipullorum | reverse complement strand
TCAATATTCAATTTTACCCTTTAAACCCTCACTCCAACTTCAAGAGAAGCCTGTCCATTTTGTTACTACCGTATGTACCGTAGACTTACTTATCCCAAACCGTTTCGCCGTCTGCCTCACGGTGGCATTATGGTCTATGATGTAATTGGCAATAGCTACGGCCCGTTCTTCGATATATTCCTTCATGGGTTCTCCCCTAAGAACGTTTTTTACATCATATTAGAGGTTGGGAAAAAATATGCACAACTTGGGAGAGATTAGGAACTCATCCCATCAGCGCCTCGATCCCTCTTATAAATTCCTCCTTTCCCTCACAGTACCCGTCTATATCATAGGGGAATCTGCGGGCAAGCGCTTTCTTTAGCGCTGCGTACTCCTCCCGCTCCTTTTTATGGGTGCGCATGTAATCGCGGAAAAACAGATGACGGTCTATATTTTTCCTGTCCTCTTCCTGGAAAATGTGAATCTGATGCGTGCGCTCGTCTCCGCCCTTCCGCAGATACCGGCGTCCCTTGATTCCGAATTCTCCCAGATACTCATAGCCCAGTTTTTCAAATTCCGCGGCCACGCGGTCTGCCGCCTCCAGGCTCTTAACAACCGGCATGATATCAAGGATGGGCTTTGCGGCCAGGCCGGGAACCGATGTGCTTCCTATATGATAGACCGCCGTGCAGTTCTCCCGCAGAATCGCCTGAATTTTTTTCTCCTCCTCCTGATACATCCGCGGCCATTCAGGATTGTAGTCCGTCACAACAATGTGCTGCGGCATATTCACACCTCCTGCTTCCGCTTTTTATCACCCTCCAAAAGTCCTCCCGCCTGGGCCCACTTCTGTACTTCATGGTACAGGCGGTTGTCATTGTTTGCCTTCAGCAGGGAAAGCAGCTTATTGACCCACTCGCCGCTGCGGTAATGAATGCTGTATTTCTCATCATATTCCGCCAGTGAGCAGATCTGCTCCGCCTCCATTTTTTTCGCGCATCTGCGGTATGCTAGGCAGAGATATTCCCTGGCCCGCTTTTCCTCTGCCTGCCGGTTTCTGTTCCATATAAACCCCGGCCGATGCATTAACCCCAGATACAAAATTTTATCGATTTCAATGCTTTCCTGGTCAAAATAATCCTCCAGATAAACCCGTCCTGCCACGCGCTCCATTCCGGTATAGGGGTAGCGCCTCAGCCATTTCTGACGCTCCGGCAGGCTTTCAATCAAATCAATCGGTTCGCCCTGCTTATTCATACAGCAGAACTTATATTTCTTACCGCTTCCGCAGGGACAGGGATCGTTTCTCCCGATTTTTTTCTTTGAAACCGGTTTATTCATTTCCCGCTCCGCAGCGCGAAGCATCTCAAAAAAGTCCTCCGCTTCCTTTTTTCCGGCGCCGTTTTGATTGGAGGCTTCCAGCCTGTCCGCGGCGTCTTCACCGCCTTCCGGGCCGTCCGCAAACATGCTCCAATGCTTGAGGTTCTCTATAGCGTCCATCGGCGTCCTGCAGAAAGGTTCCGCATCCCCGTAAAAAAACATGGCATCCACACAGGAATCATATTTTCCCATGTACATTTCATCCATCAGGCCCCTGTCAAGCATATAGCGGATATCCGGGAGCATTTCGACAAAATGGCAGCGGCAGATGGTCAGTCCAAGCTCATTGTAAAGGTTGTTATAGGTATCCCCTGTATGTACGTTTTTCCGCAGAAAGTCCTTCCACTCCTGCTCGGCAATCCTCCCGTCCTCATAGAGCTGGGCCATGGTCAAAAGCATGGCGCTGCGGACAAATTCCCCGATGTTTTTGTCCTCAATGGACCGTTTTAAAAGCTCCAAATCCCCGTTATACGTATTATATAAAATGTCCGCAAGCCCGTCCGTCACGCAGTCCCCCAGCAGATACTCCACGGTCTCCTCCGGCAGGGATACCAGCCGTATGAGCTCCGGAAAGCTCTCCTGATCCTGAAGTTCTCCCAACAGGTACACGGCATAAAAATGCAGCTGATATCCCTCCTCCAGTTTGTCCCCCTCAGAGCGCGCACGCGCCACCGCCCGGCGCAGATAGGGGATTGCCTCCTCTCTGTTTGCCCGTATAACTTGGAATGCGGTTTTCGGAATTTTTTTGTTCTCATAGGTGATGTCTTCTATCGCCTTTTGCAGTTCATCCATCTTCATAAAATTCCAGCCTCCTGTTCCTTCAGAACGGAATACAATGCTTATATGCCAGCAGCGACTCCGCATGCTTTAAATACTGTTCCAATACATAGACCACCTCGGGTTCTTCATAACGGAGTTCTCCCCGGATTGCAGGAAAATTTTCATAGGAAATAATCGGGTACAGCTCCTCCTGGATTGCATCAATCAGATGGATAAGCGCCTTCCGCTCCTCCTGCAGAATGCTCTTTGTCCGCACCAGAAAATGCATCTGCTCCAGCTCTGAAAACATATGCCACAGCTTCAGAAGAACCGCCTCCCTATCCTCCCGGAAAGGGAGGGATTTGTTCTTCTGTATGTAGGCGGCGCACTCCTGGTAAATCATATGGAAATACGTCAGAATCTCATTGGAAACCGACAGCCTTGTCTCCTTGGAAAGCCCATCCCGGATAATGTCCCAATAGCTGTTGTTCAGCCGGAACAGCGCCTTAAAATTATACCGGAACTGGGTTTCCTTCCGCATGGGAAAGAAAAAGCGGTTTACCACAAATACAATGGCGACCGCCGCGGCCAGATACACAATCCGCAGGGTGATGGCTATCGTTTCATCCAGCGTCAGAGACGCCATCGTCAGAGCATAGCAGGTGGAAAAAATCGGCTGATTCCACGTGCCCGGAGTCGCGCAGTACATGAGGGAGAAATACAAAAATCATAGCGTAAGAAAAATATCCCTTGGGATTAAACTGGGAGCTCTGGGTGAAGACCAGCGCAAACGGGATGCACAGATTTAAAAGGACGCAGCGCAAAAGGCTACTGGAGCTTATGTACGCAAAAACAATGAGAAGGGAGCCTACAATCAGCAGGCGGGCGTATCGGTAGGGCGTATTGTCATTCCGCTTATGCCTGGTCTGAAAGAACACGGTAACCACGGAAACCACACACACGTACTGCATGCCGAAAATCCCATAAACCAGCACAAATCCAATGAGGAAAAATGCGATTACGGGAGTAGCATTCTGCAGAGAACGCAGAAAATTCTGCAAATGGACGGACCGCAGCTTGGGCATAAGACAAAATAACCTCCTTTTGTACTATCATACCAAACCTGACGGAAAAATCAATTGAATATTCCCGTTTATGGTTGTATACTGATGGGAAACAGAAACCACCTATACAGGAAAATAAAAAAGGAGACAGCACATTATGGAAAAGATGAAAGATCTCGCCTATTACAACGGAAGCATCACACCCATTAATGAGATGATGATACCGGCAAACGACCGCGGCTTTTACTTCGGGGACGGCATCTATGAGGCCGCCATGGTATATCACCATAAAATTTTTGCTCTCCAGGACCATTTGGACCGCATGTTTAACAGTGCCGCCATGATACGGATCGACCTGCCTTACACCAAAGAGGAGGTTGGCGCTCTGCTCTCCGAGCTGGTAGACAAGGTGGAAAGCGACAGCCAGTTTCTCTACTGGCAGGTCACGCGGGCAACCGCTCCCAGAAACCATCTCTTCCCCAAAGATGTTTCCAGCAATCTCTACGTCTACTCCAAACCATGGCCCGGCGTACAGATGTCCGACTCCTATCGGGTTATCACCGTGGAGGACACCCGCTTTCTCCACTGCAACATCAAGACCCTGAACCTGATTCCCAACGTCATGGCCGCCCAGAAGGCCCAGGAGGCCGGATGCAATGAGGCCGTGTTCGTCCGTGACGGCCTGGTGACCGAGGGCTCCCACTGCAACGTATCCATTATCAAGGACGGCGCCTTTATCACCCATCCCCTGGACAATCTGATTCTGCCCGGAACCGAGCGCAAGCACATGCTCGCCTACTGCCGCGCCCTGGGAATTCCCACCGAAGAGCGGGCGTTTACTCCGGCGGAGATGATGGCCGCGGACGAGATTATCATGTCCAGCACCAGCCATCCCAGCATGCGGGTGATGGAGGTAGACGGACAGCCCGCAGGCATGAAAGATCCCGAGCTGGTCGGAAAACTGAGAGCTTGTTATATGGAGGACATTGAGAGATAAGATGAAACAGAAACGAATACAGGATTACGGCATCAAAATCGGCCGGCTTCCCTCCGGTCCAAGAAATAAGATCACCGATGTTGCCGGCGTGCAGGTAGGGCATTCCACCATCCGGGAAGGAAAAAACCGCACCGGCGTCACCGTCATTCTCCCGGGGCCGGACAATGCCTTTTCTCTGAAATACACGGCGGCCTCCTATGTGCACAACGGCTTCGGCAAAAGCTGCGGCCTGGTGCAGATTGACGAGCTTGGGACCCTGGAGACCCCCATCGCCCTGACAAATACATTAAATACGGGACTTGTATGGGATGCCCTGGTTCAATACGTCATCGACCGCTGCACGGCGGATCATGTGCCGGTCTACAGCGTCAATCCCGTGGTGGGCGAGTGCAATGACAGCCAGATCAATGACATCCAAAAAAGAGCCGTCACCGCGGCCCATGTGCAGGAGGCTCTGATGCAGGCGGGCGAAGAGTTTGCCGAGGGGGATGTGGGCGCCGGAACCGGCACCGTGTGCTACGGCTTAAAAGGCGGCATCGGCTCTGCCTCCCGGGTTTTTGAAATCTGCGGGCAATCCTACACCATCGGGGTTTTGGTGCAGTCCAACTTTGGAAGCCTCATTGATTTTACCTTAAATGGAATACCGGCAGGAGAAAAAATACTGGCCGCCTCCAAAGAGGGGATGCCGGGATCTGCGCCGGACCGCGGCTCCATCATGACCATCCTCGCCACTGACCTGCCCGTATCCTGCCGGCAGTTAAAGCGCATCATCCGCCGCACCGCGGTGGGAATCGCCCGCACCGGCGCCTACACAGGCCACGGCAGCGGCGAGGTGATGATCGGCTTTACCACGCAGAACCGCATCCCCATGAACTCGGGTCTGATCTCCCAGACCATTATCCCGGAAGGCGAGATCAACCCGGCCTTCCAGGCGGCGGCCGAGGCCGCCTCGGAGGCCATCCTCAACTCCATGGTGTGCGCGGATTCCGCAGCTGGACTTAAAGGGGAGATGTATTATAGTTTGGCGGAATTTATGCCGCTTTTTATGGCTGGAGGTGTATAAAATTTGCGAGTATTTCTCCGTCCATAATACCATCGGAATAATAAATAGAAACGGGGCCCGCACACAGCCCCGCTTCTCTCTTCCCTATTCTGCCACCCGATCCTCAAACATAAACATCGTATACTGCCCAATGGCCGCCAGATTCCCTTCTCCGTCATACACCCGGCACTCATACACCCCGGTCTTTCTTCCGGCGTGAACGCTCTGGGCCACTGCCCGGATCCGCTGGGACTCCCCGCTTATGGGCCGCAGATAATTCATCTTTCCCTCCAGCGTCACGCTCCCGAATCCATAGCTCTTCGAGGCAGCGCCCACCGTGGAATCCGCCAGCGAAAAGATAACGCCTCCATGCACGGTTCGGGATATATTCACAAGCTGCGGCTTCACCGTCAGCTCTGCCTCCGCATACCCCTCCTTTAAAACCGTCACCTCCGCGCCGAGCAGCTTTAAAAATGCGCTCTGCTCATTAAAATTCTTTCTGTATGCTTCCAAATCCATCCGCATTCCTCCCGCACTCATCTTATCCGGTCAAAGCCCGGCCTCACTTATCAGCATATCCTCGGAAGCTGCCCGCCCGCAAGCTTCCCCAAAAGCCGGCTTCCGCCAAGCCCGGTGCGAAGCACCACTTTTCCGGGCCTCTGCTCCGTCACCCGGCCGATCTGGGCCGCGCCCTCCCCGCCAGGCAGGGCCCGCAGAGCGGCCAGGGCAGCCTCCGCCCGTTCCGGAGCAATCACTGCCACGATCCTCCCCTCGCAGGCACAGTACAGGGGATCCAATCCCAGAAGTTCACAGGCCATCCGAACGCCGGGTGTGACGGGCACTGCTGCCTCGGAAATCTCAATGGTAAACGGCAGTCCCTCCACAAATTCGTTGAGCGTGGTCGCCAGGCCTCCCCGGGTGGGGTCCCGCATGATGCGAAGCCCTCCGACCTCTATGAGCGCCCGGCTGAGCGCATGCAGGGGCATACAGTCGCTCAGAAGCTCCCCTTCACAGGGCAGCTCCCCTCGGGCCATCATGACCGCAGCCCCGTGACATCCCACCGGCCCGCTGACAACTACGGCGTCCCCGGGCCGGACAGCCTCCCGCCCCAGCCCGGATGCCCGCAGAACTCCAATGCCGGAGGTGTTGACATAGACCTGGTCGCCTTTTCCCCTCTCCACCACCTTGGTGTCCCCTGTGACAATCTGCACCCCGCAGCGCGCTGCTGTCTCTGCCGCGGAAGATACAATCTGCCGCAGATTCTCCACAGCAAAGCCTTCCTCCAGAATCAGGGAAAGACTCAAATATTTCGGCTCTCCGCCGGCCATACACACATCATTCACCGTGCCGCAGACCGCCAGCTTCCCGATATCTCCCCCCGGGAATTTCCAGGGAGATACCACGAAACTGTCCGTGGAAAATACAAGGCGCTCCCCTCCCGGCAGCACAGCCCCGTCCCCCAGCGCATTCAGGGCCGGATTGGAAAAAGCCGGAACAAGAATTGAATCAATCAGCTCGGAGGTCTTTGTCCCTCCGCTTCCATAATCCATTGTAATCACAGAATCCATACCACACCTCCTGCTGTCTGCCGGCCCTCCGCCGCACGATCCCGTGCAGGCCGTCACTCCCGATACCGGTACGCCGCCGCGCAGGCCCCCTCCCCGGACACCATACAGGGCCCCACCGGATCCTCCGGCAGGCAGGCCAGTCCAAAAAGGGGGCATTCCTGGGGGGCAAGCAGTCCGCGGATCACATCACCGCAGCGGCAGCCCGCTGCCTCCGCCCCGGCATCCGGGCAGAATCCATACTGTCTGGCGGCATCCCAGGCGGCAAATTCCTCCCGGATCGCGAGACCGCTCTCCGATATCTCCCCCAGCCCCCGCCAAAGGCTCCCACCGGGGGCAAACACCGCATCCACCGCCTTCCTGGCCGCCGGGTTTCCACTCCCGCGAACCAGACGGGCGTATTCATTTACCAGCGCCGGCCGGCCCTCCGCCAGCATTTTTACTAAAAGATACACAGAGACCACCAGATCCTCGGGCTCAAACCCGCTCACCACAGCGGGCAGCCCGTACTCCTCCGGCAGAAACGCAAAGCTGTCCGCCCCGGTAATCACCGCCACATGTCCCGGACACAAAAAGCCGTCAATCCTGCACTCCCGCATCTGCGGCGCGTCCACAAGGGCTCGGACGGCCGGCTCCGTTGTCTTCAACAGGCTCAGCACGGAAAAATTACTCATCCGGCGCTCTCTGGCCTCCATCAGACAGGCTGCAGTCCCAGGTGCTGTGGTTTCAAAGCCAACGCCGGCAAACACTACCTGCCGGTCCGGATGTTTGCCGGCCATTTCCAGGGCATCTATGGGAGAATACACCATCCGCACATCCGCTCCCTGGGCCATCCGGCGCAGCAGGCTGTCCCCGCGGCGCGAGCCGGGCACCCGGAGCAGATCCCCATAGCTGGCCATGATGACGCCCGGAATACTGCTGATGCGCAGCAGCTCGTCCACTGCCCCCGCCGGCGTCACGCAGACCGGGCAGCCGGGCCCGGAAATCAGACGGATGTTCTCAGGAAGCAGCGATTTAAGGCCGGCCCTTGCGATGGCCATAGTGTGCGTGCCGCAGATTTCCATCAGCTGCACCTGTCCCAGGGATCGGGCCATACGCCGGATCTCCTCCAGAAGCGCCCCAGGCTCTACGGGCACATGTTCTGCGGACAGGCGCCCTGCCCCGCGCTTCCGCATTTCCTCTTCCTCTGCCGCGGCCGCCCCTTTACGCCTGCTCATCCAGCACCTCTGCAAGGAACTCCAAGCCCTCCAGAGCCTCCTTCTCCGACATTTTTTCTATGGCAAAGCCGGCGTGAACCATCACGTAGTCTCCCACCGACAGATCCGGTATAAAATCCACCCGCACATTCTGAGACAGACCTCCCGCCTCTCCCACTGCGGATTTTCCTTCAATTTTTGTTATCTTTAACGGCACTGCCAAACACACGATATTCTTCACTCCTTTGCGCAATCGCCAACTGCCCCAGGCTGATTCCCTGGTCATTTGGCGCCACCCTGCGGTGGCAGAAAACAGCAAATCCCGCCTCCTCCAGAAGCGTCCGTACACGCTCCAGGAGAAAATGATTCTGGAAGACGCCTCCCGACAGGACCACCGGATGTTTCCCGGTGTTCAGATGCAGGCACTGTTCCAGCGCCATGGCCGCCAGAGTCTCCATAAACCGCCGGGCAATATCTGCGGACGGCACACGGGCCTGTTTATCTAAAACAATCTGTTTTATCATAGGCCGCGTATCAAAGCAGCGTACCCCGGCCTCCTCATAAAAGGCCAGGGGATACGGGCAGGCTGCCTCCCTTCCGGCCTCTCCGAGGGCCTCCAGAAGCACCGCTCCCTCTCCCTCATACCGGGCCCGGGCGCGCCCTTCAAGCAAAGCGTCCACCCCGTCAAAGAGCCGGCCCATGCTGCTGGCTTCCACGCAGGAAATACGTTTTTCCAGCATAGCTGTCAGCGCCCGCCGTTCCTGTATGCCTCCCTCCAGAGGCGCTGCCTCTGCATTTTCCTCCAAAAACGGCGTACCCCGTCCCAGATCCCACAAAAGCGAAAAACCAATCCGGCCAATCCGCCGGATCGCCTCCTCCCCGCCTGGAAGAAGAATGGGGCGGATGCTTCCCCGCCGCTCAAATCCCGCATAATTTCCGGACAAACATTCTGCCCCCCAGATTGTCCCGTCTGTGCCCATCCCTGTGCCGTCCCAGATAATGCCGAAGGCATCTCCCTCCAGACGGTTATCTGCCATGCAGGCAGCCATGTGGGCCCAATGGTGCTGTATCTTTAGGAGGGGGATCCCCTTCTGCCCGGCCATCTCCTCCCCTATTTTTGTGGATTCATATCCCGGATGCAGATCGCAGGCAAGAAAGCCTGGCCGAATGTGAAACAGGCCGGCAAACCGCGAAATATTTTCCCGAAAGAAGTCCTGGGCTTCCAGACTGTCCAAATCCCCGATGTGCTGGCTTAAAAACGCTTTCTTCCCCTGCCCCAGAGCAAAAGACGCTTTCTGCTGCGCTCCCAGCGCCAGAATCCCCGTACCCTCCTGTTCCAGCGGCACAGGCTGCGGCGCATAACCCCGGCTGCGGCGGAAAAAATATTCCCTCCCCTGCCACTCCATCACCAGGGAATCATCGCACCGGTTTTCGATGGGCCGGTTGTGGAGCAGAAAGCCGTCAATCTGCCCCTTCAGCAGGGAAAGGGCTTCCTCATTTTCCGTAAGCACCGGACAGTCCGGCGCATTGGCGCTGGTCATCACCAGCGTTTTCGGCCCGCCGAATGCCCCGTCTAACAGCAGCACATGAAGGGGAGTGTAGGGAAGCATCACGCCCAGGCGGCTGTTCCCGCTAAGCTCACGCAAGGAGTCCGGCTGCTTCTTTTCGCACAGGACAATGGGACGTCTCGGGCTCTCCAAAATCCGTCTCTCCGCCCCGCTGATCCGGCAGAACCGCTCCGCCTCCCTGAAGGAAGCGCACATGACAGCCAGCGGTTTTGCCTCCCTGTGCTTTATCCGCCGCAGCCGCTCCACTGCGCCCGCATTTCCCGCATCGCAGGCCAGATGAATCCCGCCGATTCCCTTCACGGCCAGGATACCGCCCGCAAGGAGCATCTCCTGAGCCAGGCGGAAGGGATCTCCCGGTGCCCGCTCCCCGGCACTGTCCAGAAAGTATACGGCAGGCCCGCACACCGGGCAGCAGTCCGGCTGTGCGTGATAGCGCCGGTTCTCAATGTCCCCATATTCCTCCCGGCAGGCCGGACACATGGGGAAATTCTCCATCGAGGTGCGGGCCCTGTCATAGGGAAGAGCCTTTATAATGGTAAAGCGGGGGCCGCAATTGGTACAGTTGATAAACGGATACCGGAACCGGCGGTCTGACGGGCTGAAGAGCTCTTTTACGCAGTCCGGGCAGGGAGCCATATCGGGAGCAATCAGCGTATTTCCTGGCAATTCACTGCTGCTGTCCACAATCTCAAATGTCTCAAAATTTTGGATCCGCTCTTCCGGCCCGGTCCGGCGTTCCGGTGAATCCGCCATCAGCTCCACCGCTTCCACCACAGCCAGAGGCGGCGGATTTTCCCGCACTTCCCGGACAAAAGAGGACAAACTCTCCGTATCCCCTTCCAGCACCATTTCCACCCCTTCCAAGGTGTTTCTGGCCCAGCCCGTGACCTGCAAACTTCGGGCCAGCCGGTGCAGAAACGGGCGCATCCCGACGCCCTGGACAATACCGGAAACCTTTACCCGGACGCACTGCCGGCCTGCTCCCGGCCCGGACATTCTTCCTTTCATCACCGAATGTTCCATCACCGAATCGCGGCCCGGATTTCCCCTCCGATCCGCTCCGCAAGCGCATCCATTCCTTCTCCGGTCTTTGCGCTGACTCCGAAGAGGGGGCCCTCCGGGTTCACCCCCCGGTAATCCCGCTTCACGCTCTCCACATCAAAATCAAAATACGGCAGCATATCATACTTATTCAGCACCAGACAGTTGGTGTCCGTAAACATCAGGGGATACTTTTTTACCTTATCATCTCCCTCCGGAATGCTGAGAATTGTGATTCGGAAATTTTCCCCGATATCGAACTCCGCCGGGCAGACAAGATTGCCGATATTTTCCACAAAAAGCACATCCAGCTTGTCCAGGTCAAAATGAGGGAGAATATGTTCAATGCTCATAGCCTCAATATGGCAGGCTCCGTCCGTATTGAGCTGGACCGCCGGGATATTCAGGGCAGCTATTTTCTCCGCGTCGATCTGGCCGGCAATATCCCCCTCAATCACGCCGATGGCAAACTCTTCCCCAAGCCGCTTAATTAAGGCAGTAATAAGACTGGTTTTCCCCGTCCCCGGACTTCCCATCACATTAATCAGGCATACTTTGCGGTCCGCCAGTGTTTTCCGCACCTTGGCGCTTACATCCTGATTCCACTCCATCACCTGATGCAGAACCTTTATCTCCATCTACATCCACCTCCAGGCTTTCTACCATAAATTCCCTGCCGGAAAGAGTCTTTAAGCGCAGGCTTCCGCAGAACGGGCAGGCAATATGCTCTCTTGTAATCTCACTCTCCCGGCCGCATTCCCGGCACAGCACCCGCAGAGGAGCCGTGCGGGCCTCCACCTGCGCGCCCTCTGCCATTGTTCCTTTCGCCAGCACGTCCAGATACATCTGCACGCACTCGGGGACAATCCCTGCAAATGGCCCCATGCGCAGGCGAATGGCCCGGATGCGGACCGCATTCTGTTCCTTCGCAGCCTTCAAGGCAATATCCAGTATATGTTCTGTGACCGCAAGCTCGTGCATGGCTTCTTTCTGCTCCATCCGGTATAAAATTGCAATCGTTCAGACAATGGGTGTCTGTCCAAACATAATAACCCCAAGTATTGTAGCACAAAACATACGGCAATTTCCACCTCAGGGAAAAATTAACGATATCTTAGCGTATCCGGCCCGCCGGCAATCTTGTTTTTAAAAATCCACGGGATTATAATATGAACTGTTTTTGAATGAACGCACAAGGAGGATGACCAATGACAATGGAATCGATCTGGATAGTAATGGCTCTTCCGACCATCATGGCCGCAGCCGCCCCCTTTATTCCGTCCGCCGAGATGCGCGGAAAAGCTGTCTACGCCGCGGCCGGCATTCTAATGGCTTTTACCCTTTTCTTTCTGGGTGCCTGGCTGAACCAGGGCGGACAGACAATTCTCCTGTATGTCCGCACGGAAGCCGCAGATCACGCGATGTTAGCCGGTGAATTTCTTTTAATGGGTCTCATCGTATTTTTAAGTGTCCGCCACAAAAAATACCCCATCGCCCTGCTGTCCGTCGTCCAGACCTGTCTGGTGGCCTGGATGGAAAGCCGCACGGAATTTCCCGAAGCGGCCCACATGCAGATTGACTGCTTGGCCATGCTCATGTGCATAATTATTGCTTTCGTGGGCGGCCTCATCTGCATCTATGCCGTGGGTTATATGAAGGAATACCACCATCACCACACGGAATTCACAGACCGGAGCGGCTTTTTCTTCTCCATGCTGTTTTTCTTCCTGGCCGCCATGTTCGGCCTGGTGCTTTCCGCCAACCTGATATGGATGTACTTTTTCTGGGAGATTACCAGTGTCATTTCCTTCCTCCTCATCGGATACACGCGGACAGACGAAGCCGTTACCAACAGCTTCCGGGCTCTCTGGATGAATCTCCTCGGCGGTCTTGGATTCGCTGTGGCCATCGCGCTCTCCGCCCTGGATCTGGGCACAGTGGAGCTTGACCAGGTGGTGGCCGCCGGAAGCCTTCTGCCCCTGGCCTGTCTTTCCCTCGCGGGACTGACGAAATCCGCCCAGCTTCCCTTTTCCTCATGGCTCCTGGGCGCCATGGTAGCCCCCACGCCATCCAGCGCCCTGCTCCACAGCGCCACCATGGTAAAGGCCGGCGTTTATCTTTTAATCCGTCTTTCCCCGGCCCTAAACGGCAACCTGGTGGGAACCATAGTATCTTTCATCGGCGGCTTTACTTTCATCGCCGCCAGCCTAATGGCCATTGCCCAGAATGACGGCAAAAAGGTTCTGGCCTTCTCCACCGTGTCCAATCTGGGGCTTATTGTGGCCTGCGCCGGCATCGGCATGGAGGAGACCATCTGGGGCGCCGTGCTGCTCATGATTTTCCACTCCGTGAGCAAATCCATGCTGTTTCAGGCCGTGGGCGCCACGGAGAACTGTCTGGGCTCCCGGGATATTGAGAACATGCACGGCATGCTGCTGCGCCTTCCCAAGCTGACCTATATCATGGGCATCGGCATCGCGGGCATGTATCTGGCTCCCTTCGGCATGCTGATCTCCAAATGGGTGGCTCTGAAGGCATTTGTGGATTCCGGCAATTACATACTGGTGCTTTTCCTGGCATACGGAAGCGCCTCTACCATGTTTTACTGGACCAAGTGGCTGGCAAAGCTCATCTCCATGCACCACACCAAGGAGGAGGTCCGGGACGTGACCCGGGCAGACCAATACGTTTCCATGTTCCTCCACGCAGGGAGCATGCTCTGCCTCTGCCTGCTCTTCCCATTGCTTGCCACCCGGATTGTCAACCCGATTATCCTGCAGATTTTCGGGGAGTCCCACGAGGTTCTCTCCATCAATGTGCTGAACACAATGGCCGTCATGCTGGCCTCCGTCATTGTAGTTCCCGCCGCTATGTTCCTCGTGACAAAGGCCGCCCACCGGGACTACGTGCCCATCTACATGGGAGGCGTCAACGAGGGAGACAACACCTATTTCACCAACAGCTACGGCCTGCCCGAACACCTCTACCTCACCAACTGGTATCTGCGCTTTGAGTTCGGCATGCGCCATCTGCGCCGCCCGTCGGAGATTATCTCCGCAGGCGTGCTGGTTGTTCTATTCTGTGTGATTATAGGAGGTGCCATATGAATTCCGTAATTTCCGTGATTGCCTACTTGCTGCTTGCCCCCTTTGCGGGCGGCCTTTTGGAAGGCGCTGACCGCGTTATCAGCGCCCGGATGCAGGGACGGGTGGGACCGCCTCTGCTCCAGCCCTTTTATGACCTGGGGAAATTATTTTCCAAACAGATGATTGCAGTAAACAATGTGCAGCTCCTCTTAAATTTGAGCTATCTTGTCTTTTTGGCCGTGGCGGGCTCCATGCTTTTTGGCGGGGCAGACATTCTCATGTGCCTGTTCATCCTGTCCACCGGTGACATGTTCCTCATCATGGCAGCCTCCAGCGATTCCTCGCCCTTCGCCACTATGGGCGCCAGCCGGGAGATGATGCAGATGATGGCCTATGAGCCTTTGACTCTGCTCATCGCCGTAGGCTTTTACCTCGCTACCGGCTCCTTCGTGGTCAATGAGATTGTCGCCTCCCCTTTAAGCCCGGTCGTTGCCATGCCGGGAATGCTCCTGGGTTTTCTCTTCATCACGGCCATCAAGCTGCGCAAATCGCCTTTTGATTTGTCCACCAGCCACCATGCGCACCAGGAGATGGTAAAGGGTCTCACCACGGAGATGGCCGGCCCCACCCTGGCCATTATGGAAATCGCTGAGTATTACGAAAAGGTTCTTCTGCTGGGCATTGTGGGACTCTTCATCGTAAACAAAAATCCCATCAGCTGGCCCATTGCCGTGGCCGTATGCCTGATTTTCTATTTTCTGGAAATCCTCTGGGACAATGTGAGCGCCCGGGTAAAGTGGAAGACCATGCTGGGGAGCTGCTGGGTTGTGACCCTCCTTGCCGGAGGACTGAATCTTCTCATTTTAATGCTGATTAAATAGGAGGGAGAACAATGGGAAAGCTTGCGAAATCTCCGTGGCTGCTGCACTATGATGCCAGCAGCTGCAACGGATGCGACATTGAGGTGCTGGCCTGCACCATGCCCTCTTACGACATTGAACGATTCGGGATTATCAACACCGGCGACCCCTTCTAGGCGGATATCCTTCTGATTACCGGAGGCGTCAACAGCCAGAGCGAAAAGGTGGTTAAGCAGATTTACAGCCAGATGCCCAATCCCAAGGTGGTTGTCGCAGTGGGAATCTGCGCCTGCACCGGCGGGGTATTTAAGGATTGCTACAATATCAAGGGCGGCGTAGATACTGTGATTCCCGTGGACATCTATGTGCCCGGCTGCGCGGCCAGGCCCGAGTCCATCATCGACGGGGTCGTCAAGGCTCTGGCCCTTTTAAAGGAAAAGCAGGAGGCCTACCGCCAGGAGAAAAGGAGGAGCAAGACAGATGGAAGGTAAAAACGAAATCACTCCGATCACCATGGATCAGTTTCTTCCCACGGTGATACGCTTCAAAATGGAGGAGCGCAGGCTGGTTCAGATCTGCGCCGCCCGCCTGCCGGATGGCTATGAACTCAGCTACTCCTTCTGCCGGGGCTACGACATGGAAACCCTGCGGCTGGTGACCGCCACGGACGAAAAAGTCTCCAGCATCACCCAGATTTATCCCTGCGCCTTCATGCAGGAAAATGAGGTGGCGGAGCTCTTCGGGGTTCCCATCGAGAACATTACCCAGGACTACAGAGACAAGCTTTACCGGATTGACCGGGAAGCGCCGTTTAAGGAAAAGGGGTGAGCACATGGCAAAGAGAAGCATTGTTCCTTTTGGTCCCCAGCACCCGGTTCTGCCCGAGCCGGTTCATTTGGATTTGATTTTGGAGGATGAGACCGTGGTGGGCGCTGTGCCCAACATCGGCTTTGTGCACAGAGGCCTCGAAAAGCTGGTGGAAACCAAGGATTTTAAAGAATATGTATACATCGCCGAGCGGGTCTGCGGCATCTGCAGCTGCGGCCACGGCATGGGCTACTGCGAGAGCGTAGAGCACATCATGGGCATCGACATCCCGGAGCGGGCCAAGTACCTGCGCACCATCTGGATCGAGATGAGCCGGGTTCACAGCCACCTGCTCTGGCTGGGGCTTTTGGCGGACGCCATGGGTTTTGAGAGCCTGTTCATGGAGAGCTGGCGTCTCAGAGAAAAGATTCTGGACATGTTTGACATGACCACCGGCGGCCGGATCATCTTCTCCGTCAACTGCATCGGCGGTGTGTTAAAGGATATGGATAAGACCATGCTGGACAGCCTGGACGCCACCATCCGGCAGATGGAAAAGGACTTCGCGGTCATTGAAGAGACATTTCTCGGAGAATACACGGTACACTCCCGCCTAAAGGGCCTGGGTGTCTTAGAGCCCGGCCAGGCGGTTCTTGCCGGAGCCGTGGGCCCCATGCTCCGGGCCAGCGGCATCCCTTACGATGCCCGGCTGCTTGGCTACGGGGCCTACCCGCATCTGGACGTGAAGCCCATTGTCCGCACCGAGGGTGATTCCTACGCCCGCTGCGAGGTGCGTCTGGCGGAGATCCGCCAGTCCTTCGCCCTGATCCGTCAGGCCATCGGCCAGATTCCCGATGGTGCCATAAGCGTTCCCGTGAAAGGCTTCCCCAAGGGAGAATATTTCATGCGGATCGAGCAGCCCCGGGGGGAAGCCATCTACTATGTGAAGGGAAATGGAACCAAATTCATCGACCGCTTCCGCCTGCGCACCCCCACTACCAGCAATATTCCGCCCATGCTGGATATGCTGAAGGGCTGCCAGCTTGCGGACGTACCCCTTCTCATTCTGACAATCGACCCCTGCATCAGCTGTACGGAGAGGTGAGACACATGGCAGCGATAAAATTTTTCCCATACGGCCACAGGGCCATAAAAAACCTGTTTTCCAAACCCGTCACAAAAAATTACCCCGCAGAGCCCGCCCATTTTCCCGAGCGCATGCGGGGCCATATCGAAATCAAGATTGAGGACTGTATAAGCTGCGGCCTCTGCGCCCGCTCCTGCCCGCCGGGCGCCCTGGCTGTGGACCGTGCGCAGGGCACCTGGACCATCAACCGCTTTGACTGCGTCCAGTGCGGCAGCTGCGTGAACGTCTGCCCCAAAAAGTGCTTATTTATGCGGCCTGGATATACGGAGCCCCAGGCGGAGAAGCGTTCGGAGACGTTTGTGACGCCGAAAGAAGTCCCGGCGGCTGCCGATACTGCCCCGGCTGCAGGCGGCCATCCCGTCAATGATGCGTCCAAGTGTGTCTACTGCACCCTGTGCGCCAAAAAATGTCCCCAGGAGGCCATCACCGTGGACCGCGCAGCCAGGTTCTGGACGCTGGATGAAGAGAACTGCATAGGCTGCGGGCTGTGCGCGGCCTCCTGTCCTAAGAAGTGTCTGACGATGAGCGGGGAGTAAGGAGAACGAGGGGCCTGTACGCTCTCTTCCGCTTAGAGGACAGCATTGCTTGAACGTTGATACCTCCCGGCTGATGAGAAAACAGGAGCAAAGGCGTGCTTATAAGCAAGCTTAACGCCTATTTTTGCCCCTGTTTTCCCGCCGTCTTGAACTGTTACGTTTTTTTCTCCTTTTCCGCTTCGCTGACCAGACGGTCAAAATCGCTTTGATACAAACGGTCTTGGATTACTCTATATTTTTCAAATTTCCATTTCTCAGTTAAAATTTCTATACCCCTTGAAAACACTGGCGTTTACAGCGTTTTCGCCACTTCGTTTTGGCCCTTTTCCCTCATTTTTTCCCTTGCGAGAAGAAATGAGGGAAACTTTTTTCAGGCTGTCCCTACAACCTTATCCAGCAGCCTTGCGGAAGTTC
>DWWT01000045.1 GCA_019119575.1 Candidatus Enterocloster excrementipullorum | reverse complement strand
TTCAGATTTTTATAAGAAATTGTTCATAGGCGGTTCAGAGCGCTGCGCTATACTAAATAAAAATGCAGTTATATGAAAAAAACTGCATCGGAGTACAGGAAAAAGGAGTGGCAGTATGAATATTTTGTTTTTTCTGACGCCTAAGAGCGAGGTGGCTTACATCAGTGAGGACGACACGTTAAGGCAGGCATTGGAGAAAATGGAGCATCACAAGTATTCCTCTGTGCCTATTATCAGCAGAAAAGGCCGATACATAGGCACATTGACCGAGGGGGACTTGCTGTGGGGGATTAAAAACCAGTTCAACCTAAGTCTCAAGGAAGCAGAAAAAATTCCCATCACAGCGATTCGCCGCAGATGCGACAATCTCCCGGTGAAGGCGGACGCGGACATGGAAGATCTGATCTTGAAAGCCTTAAACCAGAACTTCGTTCCGGTGCTGGACGACCAGAAGTGTTTCATCGGGATTATTACCCGGAAGGACATCATCAAATATTTTTATCAGAGATGCCAGGCGGCGCAGCAGGCGCCCGTCCCGGAGGGTGAGATACATAAGCTGGAAGTCCTGTCCCAGGCCGTGCGGCTGGGCAATGGCACCGATCCTTTGTAAATAAATCCTATGAAACCGGAGCGGCGCGGATGACTTGGGATCAAAAATGATTAAAAAGACAATTGAAAAAAAGGAAAGTTTGTGCACACTTTTTTAAGGTCATGTGCTATTATAATAGACGTAACCCCCCAATACATTATATAGTTTTTGCTACACCCCATAAGAAACGAAATACCTTCTCCTGAAATGGCCGGTTCCCCAACCGGCCATTTCACTTGTCTGAAAAATACCTCTGCCTGCGGGGCAGAGAGCGCTTTTTAAACACATTTTAGGCCGGAAGGGAACCATTCCCAACCGGCCAGTCTTTTGTACTTCCGTTCAGATTCCGAAGATTCCAGCCTGCCCTGTGTGATGGAGTGTAATGCAAAATAGGAAATTCGATTTAGTTAAATAAATAGGCGTTGGGGGCTGCCTCCGGAAGCTGTTGTTTATCCGTTCATAAGGTTAATGCCGGGCGCCTTATTTTTATCGCAAAAAAATTCTGCCTCTTATTGCCAGCACCGGCTTGTCAATAGCTTGGTTTATATGATAATATAGGGATTGTTTTACCGAAAAAAAGAGGATACAATGATGATACAGTATATAATTGTGTGCCCCCTGGTATTTTTGGCCGGCCTGGTTGACTCCATAGCCGGAGGAGGGGGACTTATTTCCCTGCCTGCCTATATGATTG
The DNA here is from genome assembly GCA_019119575.1 of Candidatus Enterocloster excrementipullorum. Classification (GTDB taxonomy): domain Bacteria; phylum Bacillota; class Clostridia; order Lachnospirales; family Lachnospiraceae; genus Enterocloster; species Enterocloster excrementipullorum. Next base: position 21,659 of record DWWT01000045.1, on the reverse strand, counting down.
CAGGGGTTCCTCCCCACCAGGCATTGGGGACGAACAAGATGGGGTCCGCTATGGGGACGGTGGTCTCCACCCTGCGCCTGGCAAAGCACGGATATTTAAAGGGGAAGATGCACATCGCCCTTGGAGCAGCTGCCGCGGCCCTGGCAGGCTCTGCCCTGGGTTCGCATCTGGCTCTTTTGGTGCCGGACACGGTGATCCGCAACCTGATGGTTGTGATTCTCCCGGTCACTGCTTTTTATGTGCTCCGGCAGAAAAAGGATCAGGAAGGAGAGCGGGAACCCCTGCCGCCGGCACAGCTGACAGCAGTATCTCTGGGGGCAGCCTTTTTCCTCGGCGGCTACGACGGATTTTACGGGCCCGGAACCGGGACGTTCCTGATCCTAGTCCTTACCGGGGCGGCGCGCCTGGACATACGGACGGCGTCTGCTCTGACAAAGGTCATCAATCTCTCTTCCAATGTAGCGGCTTTGGCCACCTTTCTTTTCACGGGGAATGTGAACTGTACCCTGGGGCTTGCGGCAGGCGTGTGCTGCATTGCCGGCCATTATCTGGGTGCGGGGATGGTGGTTCACGATGGAAAGAAGATTGTGCGCCCGGTGGTGCTGGTGGTGCTGGCGCTTTTATTTGTTAAGGTAATCAGTGGAATGTAAACAGGAGTGTGAGCGATATGAAATGGAAAAAATTTACCCTGACCACCACCACAGATGCGGTGGATCTGATCAGCAGCATGCTGGATGACCTGGGAATCGAAGGGATCGAGATTGAGGACAATGTACCCCTGACAGAGAAGGAGACCAAGGGCATGTTTATTGATATCCTGCCGGAGCTGCCGCCGGATGAGGGGGTCGCAAAGGTGAGCTTCTATCTGGATGCGGATGCGGATACCGCAGAAACACTGAAAATGGTGGAGGAAGGCCTGGACGAGCTTGCCGCATTTGCGGATTTGGGGGAACGGAGGCTGGAGGCTTCCGAGACAGAGGACAAGGATTGGATCAACAACTGGAAACAGTATTTTAAGCCTTTTACGGTGGATCATATCCTGATCAAGCCGACCTGGGAGGAAGTTCCGCCGGAGCACAGGGATAAGCTTCTGATTCAGATCGACCCGGGCACTGCGTTCGGAACCGGTATGCATGAGACCACCCAGCTCTGCATCCGCCAGCTGGAGAAGCGGGTAAAGGCGGGAGAACGGGTGCTGGATGTGGGCACGGGAAGCGGGATTCTGGGCATCGCCGCCCTGAAGCTGGGCGCGGGCAGCGTGCGCGGAACGGACCTGGATGAGAATGCCATTGCGGCCGTAGGAGAAAATCTTGTCTCCAACGGCATTGCGCCGGAGCAGTTTGAGGTGATCCAGGGAAATATCATAGACGACAAGCAGATTCAGGATTGGGCCGGATACGAGGCCTACGACATCGTGACGGCAAATATCCTGGCGGATGTGATCATTCCCCTGGTGGATGTGATTCCTGCGCATCTGAAAGAGGGCGGATATTTTATCACCTCCGGTATCATTAATATGAAGGAAGAGGCGGTGAAGGCGGCTTTTGCCGCGAACAGCGCGTTCGCTGTGGAAGAGATTACGTATCAGGGCGAATGGGTTTCCATAACGGCCAGAAAACTTCCGCGCAGCGGGAGATAGAAGGAGCACGCATGCATCATTTTTTTGCAGAGCCCTCCGGTGTGGAGGACGGAAGGATACGGATTGAGGGGGCGGATGCGGAGCATATGCGCAGAGTGCTCCGCATGCGTCCCGGCGAAGAGTTGCTTGTGAGCGACGGAGAAGGCCGCGATTACCTCTGCCGGGTGGAAAAACTGGCGGAGGGGTGCGTCTATGTCCGCATTCTGGAAGAGCGGGAGCAGGACGGGGAGCTTCCTGCCAGGCTGTGGCTTTTTCAGGGGCTTCCCAAATCTGACAAGATGGATTTGATTGTCCAAAAGGCGGTAGAGCTGGGCGCGTGGAGCATCGTCCCCACCGTGACGAAACATGCGGTGGTAAAATTAGATAAGAAAAAAGAAGAGACAAAGATCCGGCGGTGGCAGGCGATTGCCAAGAGCGCGGCAGAGCAGGCAAAGAGAAGCCGGATCCCGCAGGTCTCAGGTGCCATGTCTCTGGGGAAGGCATTTGCCTTTGTCCGGGAGAAAAAGTTTTCGCTGTGCCTGATTCCCTATGAGGAAGAACAGGGGATGGAGTCCATGCGGGCTGCCTTGGAGCAGCTTGCGCCCGGCGGCGACGTGGCTGTGTTTATCGGCCCGGAGGGCGGATTTGCGCAGGAAGAGATCCGGGAAGCGCTGGAGCAGGGGGTCCGCCCGGTGAGTCTGGGGCGGAGGATCCTCAGAACAGAGACGGCGGGCCTTGCGGTTTTGTCCCTGCTTATGATGAAGCTTGAAGGGGCATTTTAGGAGGAATGTACAATGGAAGCATATTTTGACAATTCAGCCACCACCAAGGTGCTGGATGAAGTGAAGGATATTGTGGTCAAGGTGATGACGGAGGATTATGGAAATCCTTCCGCCAAGCACAAAAAGGGAATGGAAGCGGAGCAGTATGTGCGCCAGGCAGCGGCAGAGGTTGCAAAGACCTTGAAGGTAAAGGAGAAGGAGATTCTTTTTACCTCCGGCGGCACGGAATCCAACAACATGGCCCTTGTGGGAACGGCCATGGCAAATATGCGTGCGGGAAAACACATTATCACCACCCGGATTGAACATGCGTCTGTGTACAATCCCATGGCGTTTTTGGAGCAGCAGGGCTTTGAGGTTACCTACCTGCCGGTGGACAGCCAGGGGCATATTTCCCTGGAAGAATTAAAAGCATCTCTCCGGCCGGACACGATCCTGGTTTCCGTCATGTACGTGAACAACGAGGTGGGAGCGGTGGAGCCGGTGGAAGAGATTGCCTCCATTGTCCACAGCACGGTACCGGGAGCGGTATTCCACGTAGATGCCATCCAGGGATACGGCAAATTCCGCATCCGTCCGAAAAGCCAGGGAATTGATCTTTTGAGCGTCAGCGCCCACAAGATCCACGGGCCCAAGGGCGTGGGATTTCTCTATATCGATGAGAAAGTAAAGATAAAGCCGATTCTCCTGGGCGGCGGCCAGCAGAGGGGCATGCGCTCCGGCACGGAGAATGTTCCGGGGATCGCCGGCCTGGGAGTGGCGGCGCGGGAGGCGTATCGGGATTTTGACGAGAAGATCGCCCGCATCACGGATCTCAAGGACTACCTCATCGACAGTCTGAACAGCCTGGAGGGGGTTACCATCAACAGCCAGAAGGGATCTGCGGGCGCGCCCCAGATTGTCAGCGCCAGCTTTGCGGGGGTGCGCAGCGAGGTGCTTCTTCACGCGCTGGAGGACAAGGGAATCTATGTGTCCTCGGGCTCGGCCTGTTCCTCCAACCATCCGGCGATCAGCGGGACGCTGCGGGCCATCGGCGTGAAAAATGAACTTTTGGACTCCACGCTGCGGTTCAGCTTCGGTCTGTTTAATACGCGTGAAGAGATTGACTACTGTGTCCGGGTCCTGGGGGAGACGCTGCCGGTTCTCAGGCGGTATACCCGGGGGTAATCCCAAAGCACAGGTTTGAAAAAGGAAAGAGAGGAACGTATGCAGTACCATGCATTTTTGATAAAATACGCAGAGATCGGCACCAAGGGAAAAAACCGCTACATGTTTGAGGACGCCCTGATGAAGCAGATCCGCTATGCATTAAAGAATGTGGACGGTCAGTTTGATGTGACAAAAGAGGCGGGCCGCATCTATGTAAATGCAGAGGGCTCCTATGACTATGAGGACGCGGTGGAGGCCCTGAAGCGGGTGTTCGGCATTGCGGACATCTGCCCCATGGTGCAGGTGGAGGACCGGGATTTTGAGAATATAAAGAAGCAGGTTGTCGCCTACATGGATCAGGTGTATCCGGACAAGAACCTTACCTTTAAGGTGGATGCGCGGCGGGTGGATAAGCAGTATCCTGTGGGATCCGAGCAGATGAACCGGGATTTGGGCGAGGTGATCCTGGAGGCATTTCCGCAGATGAAGGTGGATGTGCACAATCCCCAGGTGCGCCTGCGGGTGGAAGTGCGCCAGAAGGTGAACCTGTTCTCCGTGGTGATTCCGGGACCCGGCGGGATGCCTGTGGGAACCAACGGAAAGGCCACGCTTCTTCTGTCCGGCGGAATCGACAGCCCGGTGGCGGGCTACATGATCGCCAAGAGAGGCGTGAAGATCGACGCGGTTTATTTCCATGCGCCGCCCTACACCAGCGATCGGGCAAAACAGAAGGCGGTGGATCTTGCCAATCTGGTAGCGCGTTTTTCCGGCCCCATGGATCTCCACGTAGTAAACTTTACGGATATCCAGCTGTATATCTATGAAAAATGCCCCCATGAGGAGCTGACCATCATTATGCGCCGCTATATGATGCGCATTGCCCAGATCATCGCGGAGCGCACCGGCTCTTTGGGGCTCATCACAGGCGAGAGCATCGGGCAGGTAGCGTCCCAGACGCTTCAGTCCCTGGCGGCGACCAATGCGGTGTGCACGATGCCGGTATTCCGGCCGGTGATCGGTTTTGACAAACAGGAAATCGTGGATTTATCGGAAAAAATCGGAACCTATGAGACATCCATCCAGCCGTATGAGGACTGCTGCACCATTTTCGTGGCCAAGCACCCGGTGACACGGCCCAATATCAGGGGGATCGTAAGCTCTGAGAGACATCTGTCAGAACGGATTGACGAGCTTATGAAAACAGCCCTGGACACAGTGGAAGTGATCCGCTGCCAGGGCTAGTGTCTGAAAAACACTTGGAAGCTCAGTCAATGATGTAGGGAGCCAGCGTGGTCAGGATCTCGTCCACGCCGTTCTCCGCATGGATGTTGAGATCAATCGGCTTGGACAGGTCCAGGCTGAAAATGCCCATAATGGACTTGGCGTCGATGACGTACCGGCCGGAAACAAGGTCGAAATCAACATCAAACTTGGAGAGGTCATTTACAAATGACTTCACCTTGTCAATGGAGTTGAGCGAAATGCGAACTGTTTTCATGGGGAAAACCTCCTTGTAATATGTAAACTAAAGAAGATGCACCGCCCGGAACGGCTGTTTTATTGCCCGGAGCGGCCTGAATCATTCATCTTAAATAGTACAGAGAGGGAAGATAAAAGTCAATAGTGAGATTGCTGAAAATAGGAGGTTTTATAATGCCCAAGGCAGCGTTCCACAATTTAGGATGCAAAGTAAATGCATATGAGACTGAGGCCATGGAGCAGCAGCTCATCCAGAGAGGCTACGAGATCGTGCCCTTTGACGAGGCAGCGGACGTGTACATTGTCAATACCTGTTCCGTCACAAATATCGCGGACCGAAAATCACGGCAGATGCTTCACCGGGCCAAAAAGAAAAATCCGCAGGCCCTGGTGGTCGCGGTGGGCTGCTATGTGCAGGTGGCATCCCAGGAGCTGGCTGCGGATCCGAGCGTGGATATCCTGATCGGGAACAACCGCAAGGGGCAGCTGGCGGATATTTTGGAGGAATTCGGACGGTCGGGCGGACATACCGCATGGCTGGAAGATATTGGAAAAGAACAGGCCTGCGAACCGCTCCGGCTGGAACGGCGGGGAGAACATACTCGGGCATTCATACGGGTTCAGGACGGATGCAATCAGTTCTGCAGCTACTGCATTATCCCCTATGCAAGAGGACGGGTCAGGAGCCGCAGCCCCTTGGATGTGGAAGAGGAAGTCAAAGGGCTGGCGGCCCAGGGCTGCCGGGAAGTGGTTTTGACGGGCATTCACTTGAGCTCCTATGGCGTGGAACATATGGAGGGAGGCCCTGTCCAAGGCGGAGATTGGGATCACAGAGAGCTTCTGGCTCTCATAAAACGGATTCACGGCATTCCGGGAATCCAGCGGATCCGCCTGGGCTCCCTGGAACCGCGGATCATCACGGAAGAATTTGTGCGGTCTCTGGGGGAGCTGCCCAAGCTCTGTCACCATTTCCATCTGTCCCTCCAGAGCGGCTGCGATGCGGTGCTGCGGAGGATGAACCGGCATTATACCACGGAGGATTATGCCGGCCGCTGCCGGATTTTGAGACAGCAGTTTCCGGATGCGGCCATCACTACGGATGTGATCGTGGGATTCCCCGGAGAAACGGAAGAAGAATTCGAAGCTACGAAAAAGTTCGTGGCGGATGTGCGTTTTTATGAGATGCATGTGTTCAAATATTCAAAACGGGCCGGAACAAAGGCGGCCGCCATGCCGGATCAGATTCCGGAGCAGGTGAAGGCGGCCAGAAGTGCAGCTCTCCTGGAGCTGGAGGCAGCCATGTCCCGGGAATACAGGAAACGCTTCACGGGAAGAAAGGTGTCCGTCCTCTTTGAAGAGCCGGAGGAAATCGGAGGGCGCATGTACATGACAGGGTATACGCCGGAATATGTGAAGGCGGCTCTGGATTTGGAAGCGGCCGGAATTTCGCCTGAGGAAGCGGCGGACAGACTGGGCGGAAATGTCATTTGGATGACGGCGGGGGAACTGATTCGGGATGATCTGCTGAAGGTTTTTTAAATAATCTATTGCCGAATAGGCAATTATAATGTAGAATAGAAAAGAATACCTGTAGCAGTTCAGGGCGGCGCCGCCTTGGATGTTACCTATACTTAAAGGACGTGATGACATGGGCAATATAAGAGATACGCAGTATTTTCAGGCTGTTCAGGACAAGAAGATGGAAGCGAGAGATGTATTGGAACAAGTGTATATTGCCTTGACGGAGAAGGGGTACAACCCTGTGAACCAGATTGTGGGGTATATTATGTCCGGCGACCCCACCTATATCACAAGCCACAGAGGGGCGAGAAGCCTGATTATGAAGGTGGAGAGAGACGAGCTTTTAGAGGAACTTTTGGCAGTCTATATTGAGGCACGTTTGAAAAGCTAAAGTGCTGACGGAGCGTTACAGGACGGCCTGCGGGCGCAGGGATGGATAGCGGTGAGTTTCTGTTGGCAGAAAGCGGCCGGTGCCGTGTTGTGCGTTTTTGCGCAGTGCGGTGCTGGTTTTGTCGTTGTGGGCAGTTTTGCTGAGCGGATACGCGTCTGAGTACGGATACTGCCCCCGGATTGGATAAGGAGAGGTTTGATTCTATGCGGATTCTGGGTCTTGATTATGGTTCAAAAACAGTGGGGGTTGCAGTCTGCGATCCTTTAGGTATTACGGCCCAGATGGTAGAGACCATTGTGCGGGAGCGGGAGGACAAACTGCGCCGCACACTGGCGCGGATTCAGGCATTAGTTGAGGAATACAAGATTGAAAGGATTGTTCTTGGGTATCCTAAAAATATGAACAATACCCTGGGAGAGCGGGCGGCCCGGACAGAAGAGTTTAAGGCGGCTTTGGAACGCCGGACGGGCATTCCTGTGATTTTGTGGGATGAGCGCCTGAGTACGGCGGCGGCTGAGCGCGTCCTGATTGAGCGGGGCGTGCGCCGGGAGCACAGGAAGGAGACCGTGGATCAGATTGCCGCGGCACTCATTCTCCAGGGATATCTGGACAGCCTTTCTGTGAGGAACGGAAATGAAAACGGATAAAACAGAAACAGTGATAACCATGAGGACGGACACAGGAGAGACTGTGGATTTTTACGTCCTGGAAGAGACAAGGATTAATGCAGGGGACTATCTGCTTGTAACAGATGCGCCGGAAGGAGAGGACGGAGAGTGTTATATCCTGAAGGACGTGTCGGACAGCCGGGACCCGGAGGCCGTGTACGAGTTCGTGGAAGACGAATCGGAGCTGGACGGCCTCTTTGGGGTGTTTGAAAAGCTGCTGAGTGATGCGGATTTGGACCTTGAAAAATAGTTGCGAATAACAGAGATTGGAGGAATGAATTTGAGTTTAGAAGGAAAAGAGAATATAACGGAGACAGCTGCGCGCAGACAGCCGCGTAAGCCCGCGCCCAAAAAGGCGCCGGCGGCCAAGAAGGCTGCCGTGAAGGGAAATCCGGCAAAAACGGCTTCATCCCAGGCTTCGGTCAAGACGGCGCAGCCGCAGACCGCGGCTTTAAAAGCGCCGGCGGCAAAGGCACCGGCGGCGAGGGCAGCCTCCGCAAAAACATCTGCCGCAAAAGCATCTGCAGCGAAGACAAGCACATCCAAGGCAGCGGCGAGAGATGCTGGAACGAAGGGGAACAGGCCTCAGGCGCGCCATAACAGCAAGGCAGCAAAGCCGGACGGAAAGGGCAAGCTGAAGATCATCCCCCTGGGCGGCCTGGAGCAGATCGGAATGAATATCACGGCCTTTGAGTACGATGACAGCATCATTGTCGTGGACTGCGGCCTGGCGTTCCCTGGGGATGATATGCTGGGAATCGACCTGGTGATCCCGGACGTGACGTATTTAAAACAGAACATTGAGAAGGTCAAGGGATTTGTCATCACCCACGGCCACGAGGACCATATCGGGGCCCTGCCCTATATTCTGCAGCAGGTGAATGTGCCGGTGTACGGAACCAAGCTGACCATTGCCCTGATTGAGCACAAGCTGGAAGAGCACAACCTGCTCAAGAGCACGAAGCGCAAGGTGATGAAGCACGGACAGTCCGTGAACCTGGGCTGCTTCCGGGTGGAGTTCATAAAGACGAATCACAGCATCCAGGATGCATCGGCTCTGGCGATTTTTTCACCGGTGGGAACCGTGCTCCACACCGGAGACTACAAGATCGACTATACGCCGGTATTCGGCGATCCCATTGATCTGCAGCGCTTTGCGGAGCTGGGGAGAAAGGGCGTACTGGCCCTCATGGCGGACAGCACCAACGCCACCCGCCCGGGCTTTACCATGTCGGAGCGCACGGTGGGCAAGACGTTTGACGCTATTTTTGCGGAACATACCAACCGTCGGATTATTGTGGCCACCTTTGCGTCCAATGTGGACCGGGTGCAGCAGGTCGTGAACACGGCATATAAGTATGGCCGAAAGGTGGTGGTGGAGGGCCGCAGCATGGTGAATATCATTGATATTGCCAGCAAGCTGGGCTATATCCGCATACCGGAAGGCACGCTGATTGATATTGAGAACCTGAAAAATTATCCGCCGGAGTCCACGGTGCTCATCACGACGGGAAGCCAGGGGGAATCCATGGCGGCCTTGTCCCGCATGGCGGCGAGCATCCACAAGAAGGTGTCCATCATGCCTGGGGATGTGGTGATTTTGAGCTCCCATCCCATCCCGGGGAATGAGAAGGCAGTGGCGAATGTGATCAACGAGCTGTCCATGAAGGGCGCTCAGGTAATCTGCCAGGATACCCATGTTTCCGGCCATGCCTGCCAGGAGGATCTGAAGCTGATCTATTCCCTGGTTCATCCCAAGTTTTCCATCCCCATCCACGGCGAGTACCGCCACCGGGTGGCTCAGAAGGAACTGGCTGAGTTTATGGGCGTGCCGAAGGAGCGGGCGGTTCTGGTCAACTCCGGCGATGTGGTGGCTCTGGACGAGGACAGCTGCGAAGTGATCGACCATGTGACCGCAGGCGGCATTCTGGTAGACGGCCTTGGAGTGGGCGATGTGGGCAACATTGTCCTGCGCGACCGGCAGAATCTGGCGCAGAACGGCATCATTGTGGTGGTGCTGACATTGGAGAAGCATTCCAATCAGCTTCTCGCAGGCCCGGACATTGTCTCCAGGGGCTTTGTGTACGTGCGGGAGTCCGAGGATCTTCTGGAAGAGGCCCACGGCATCGTGGCGGACGCGGTGGAAGACTGCATGCAGCGGGGAGTTACGGACTGGGGCAAGCTCAAGAATATTATTAAAGACAGCCTGAGCGATTTCCTGTGGAAGCGCATGAAGAGAAATCCCATGATTCTGCCAATCATCATGGAAGTCTAATATGTCCGGTCCCTGAGCGGTCAGGGGCGGCCAAGGAGAGTGGATTATGAGCAAGACCACCAGGGAGATCAACAAAATAACCACGACGGTCATCAGCATATCCGTCAAATTAATTGTGTACGCGCTGGTTATTCTTCTGCTGTATGAGGCGGTGACCCGGGGCTTTGCCTTTGGCCATGAAATATTTTACGCCGAGGCAGCGGAGGAAGAGCCGGGCCGGGATGTGCGGGTGACTATTTCCGCGGAGGATTCCCTTCAGGATACGGCCGCCATCCTGGCGGAACATGGCCTTATTACCAATGAATTTGCCTTTGTATTTCAGGGAATGTTCTACGACTACAGCGATATTTATCCGGGAACCTATACGTTCAACACATCCATGACATCCAAGGAGATCCTGCAGGTTCTCAACGAAGCGCCTGAGGAAGAGCTGATCCAGGAAACCCAGCAGAGCGCGGAAACCGCGGCAGAGGAAGACGCAAAGCCCGCAGAGGCCTCGGCGGAGGCCGGTGAAGCAGGCTTGCCGGAGGAAGCGCAGGCGGAAGAAGCCGGCGCCGGGATAAATGCCCGGGCAGCCGCGGCGGACGGAGCGCAGGAAGAGCACGCGCAGGCGTCTGCTGAGGCGGCCGCAGCGGGAGAGACCGAGGTTTCGGCCGGTCAGGAGGCCGTTGCCTTTTCTCTGGACAACGGAGACGAGAGCGTGAATGCCAACGACCGGTATTATGCCGGGGAAGAGATCGAACAGGAAGGCGGCTGGATTGAGGATGTGGCCGGGGAAGAAGCTCCATGATAGCAGATCAGAGAATCATCGAATATATTGACTCGCTTGAATCCAGCCAGGGAAGCCTGCTGGATTCTATTGAAAGAGAGGCGCGGGAGACGCGGGTCCCCATTATCCGGCGGGAGACAGGGGCGCTTCTGCGGACCCTTATTGCGGCCCTGTCTCCCTCCCGGATTTTGGAGATCGGCACGGCGGTGGGATATTCCGCCCTTCTGATGTGCCGGGTGATGCCGGAGGACTGCCGCATAACCACGATCGAAAACTATGAGAAGAGAATTCCCGTGGCACGGGAAAATTTCCGCAGGGCCGGGGAAGAGAGCCGGATTACGCTGCTTGAAGGGGATGCGGGAGAGTGGCTGAAGCGTCTGGACGGGGAACGCTTTGATTTGGTGTTTCTGGATGCGGCCAAAGCACAATATGCGGCCTGGCTGCCGTCCATTCTGAATGTGATGCCTGCGGGCAGCGTGCTTGTCTCCGACAATGTGCTCCAGGACGGGGAGGTGGCTCTGTCGCGGTTTGCCCTGCCGCGGCGGGACAGAACCATCCACAGCCGGATGCGGGAGTACCTTTATGAGTTAAAGCACAATGAGATACTGGAGACAGCCATCCTCCCCGTGGGGGACGGGGTGGCGGTCAGCACGCGAGTAAAGTGACCGGGGATTCCGGCAGGAGAGAATATATGAGAAAGACCGAGTTGTTAATACCCGCCGGAAGCCTGGATGTGCTGAAGACGGCGGTAATCTACGGCGCAGACGCCGTATATATCGGAGGAGAGGCCTTTGGCCTTCGGGCAAAGGCCCGCAATTTTTCAATTGAAGAGATGCAGGTGGGAATTGCCTTTGCCCATGAGCGGGGGGTCAAAGTCTACGTTACGGCCAATATTCTGGCGCATAACGGGGACCTTCCGGGGGTGGAGGCTTATTTTAAAGAGCTAAAGCAGGCAGAGCCCGATGCCCTGATCATATCGGATCCCGGGGTATTTGACATTGCAAGGAGAGTTCTGCCCGACACGGATATCCATATCAGCACCCAGGCCAACAACACCAATTATGGTACATACCAGTTCTGGCACAGAATGGGGGCCAAGCGGGTGGTGTCTGCCAGAGAGCTTTCTCTGGAAGAGATCCGGCAGATCCGCGCAAATATTCCGCAGGATATGGAAATCGAGAGCTTTATTCATGGAGCCATGTGCATTTCCTATTCCGGGCGGTGCCTGCTCAGCAATTTTCTGACAGGCAGAGACGCCAACCAGGGGGCCTGTACCCATCCCTGTCGCTGGAAATATTCCCTGGTGGAGGAAACGCGCCCCGGCGAGTATATGCCGGTTTATGAAGGGGAGCGGGGAACCTATATTTTCAACTCCAAGGATCTGTGTATGATTGAATACATTCCGGAGCTTGTGGAGGCGGGAATCGACAGCTTCAAGATTGAGGGACGGATGAAGACCGCTCTTTATGTGGCCACCGTGGCCCGAACCTATCGGAAAGCAATCGATGATTTCCGCAAGGATCCGAAGCTGTACAGAGAAAATATGGAGTGGTATAAGGCGGAGATCGGAAAATGCACCTACCGGGAGTTTACTACGGGCTTTTATTTTGGAAAGCCCACGGAGGATGCGCAGATCTATGACAGCAACACCTATGTGAAAAATTACACCTACCTGGGAACCGCGGAAGAGACGGACGGAAACGGCGCTTTCCGCATGGAGCAGAAAAATAAATTCTCCGTCGGGGAGACGGTGGAGGTGATGAAGCCGGACGGCCGGAATCTCACGGCGGTTGTCCGGGAAATACGGGATGAGGAGGGAAACCCGCAGGAGAGCGCTCCCCATCCCAAGCAGCAGCTCTGGGTGGATCTGGGTATGGATGTGGAGGTATATGACATCCTGCGCAAGAAGACAGCGGATGATTGAGTGCGGGGGCAAAAGAACGGCGGGATCCGCCGCGTGAAACGAAAAAACAAGGAGGCGTCCGTATGTTTGAGGGGATATTGATTGGTCTGGCGGCGCTGTGTGCGGTTTACTTTGTGGTGATTGTCCTGTATGCGGGCATAGGCACTTCCTTTGCCTTTATCTGGCTGTTTTTTTCCGCGCTTCTCCTCTTCCTGGTGTACGGGAGATGGTATTATGAGAAAAACCAAAGCCAGATTCCTCCGTGGGTGCCGGTCAGCATTGTGACCACCTGCCTGCTGGGGCTTGTCAGCCTGGTGGTGACCTGCGCGCTTGTATTTTTGGGGGCGGCTGCTTCCGACCATCCCGGCCTGGATTATGTGATTGTCCTGGGCGCCAGAGGAAAGGAGCATACAGTCAGCGATACCCTCAAGAAACGTCTGGATAAGGCGATTGAGTACACGGAGAAAAATCCGGATACCATCCTGGTTCTCTCCGGCGGAAAGGGGCCGGGGGAGCAGGAGAGCGAGGCCAGCGTGATGTACCGGTATCTGGCATATAATGGGGTAAATCCGGAGAAAATGCTTCTGGAGGAACGATCCGTGAGCACGGTGGAGAACATCGCGTACAGCAAAGTGCTGATTGACCGGCACATAGAGCTGGAGCGGCAGATGCGGCCGCCGCTGATGCCCCAGAAGGTTCCGGGGCGCTATCTGGTGGCGGCAGACCGGCCGGCAGAGATCGGGATCCTGACCAGCAATTACCACATTTTCCGGGCCCGCCTGACAGCGGAAAAATGGGGACTTGAAAATGTGTACGGAATTTCAGCGGATTCGGATCCGGTTCTCTTTGTCCATCTGTGCGTCAGAGAGTGGGCCTCCATCATAAAGGATCGTCTGATGGGCAATATGTAGGCAGCAGCACGCAGGTAAAGAGGGATGGCCTGAAACGTTTGTTAGAAAGCATTAGATAGGAGAGAGTTGTATGGCGGAAGAGAGAAAGTTGGAAAAGGTAAAGGCGCTTTCCGCGTACCGTCTGGTATCGGAGCGCTATATTGGGGAGATGGATTCCCAGGGAATGGTTCTGGAGCACAAAAAGAGCGGCGCGCGCGTTTTCCTCATGGCAAACGGGGATGAGAACAAAGTATTTTTTATCGGATTCCGCACCCCGCCGGACGACAGTACGGGCCTGCCCCATATTCTGGAGCACAGTGTGCTGGAGGGCTCGGAGAAATTCCCCGTGAAGGATCCTTTTGTGGAGCTGGTAAAGGGGTCGCTCAATACCTTTTTGAACGCCATGACGTATCCCGACAAAACCGTATACCCGGTGGCCAGCTGCAATGACAAGGATTTTCAGAATCTTATGGATGTATACCTGGACGGCGTGTTCCATCCGTCTATTTACCGAGAGCCAAAGATTTTCATGCAGGAGGGATGGCACTATGAGCTTGCGGATGCGGAAAGCCCTCTCACCATCAACGGAGTGGTGTACAATGAAATGAAGGGCGCCTTTTCCTCGCCCGAGAGCGTTTTGGACCGGTACACGCGGAAAGTCCTGTTTCCGGATACGCCTTATCAGTATGAGTCCGGCGGGGATCCGGCCCAGATCCCGTCTCTGACCTATGAGAAATTTATTGATTTTCATAAAAATTACTACCATCCGGCCAACAGCTATATCTACCTCTACGGAGACATGGATATGGCGGAGAAGCTGGCCTGGCTGGATGAGGCATATCTGCACGCCTATGACCGGGAGGACTGCGGGGCCCAGTCATTGATACCTTTCCAGAAGCCTTTTGACCGGGCGGTTGAGGAGGAGATCACGTATTCTGTGACCGAGGAAGAGAACACAAAGGCAAAAACATACCTTTCCGTCAACACGGTAGTAGGAACGGATCTGGATCCGGAGCTCTATGTGGGATTTCAGATCCTGGAGTACGCCCTGATCCATGCGCCGGGCGCTCCCTTAAAGCAGGCTCTGATCGATGCCCATATCGGCCAGGATATTCTGGGCGGGTATGAAAATGGCATTCTTCAGCCCTATTTTTCCGTGATCGCCAAAAATGCGGAGCGGGAACAAAAGGAAGAATTTCTCTCCGTTGTCAAGGGAACCCTGCGCCGCCTGGCGGAACAGGGGATTGACAAAAAGAGCCTTCTGGCGGGCCTGAACTACTATGAGTTCCGCTACCGGGAGGCGGATTATGGCTCCGCGCCCAAGGGACTCATGTACGGCCTCTGGTCTATGGACAGCTGGCTCTATGACGGAGACCCCGCGCTTCATCTCTGCTATCAGAAGACATTCGACACATTAAAAGCAGGGGTGGAGAATGGATATTTTGAGGGGCTGATCCGGGACTACCTTCTGGATAATCCCCATGAGGCGGTTCTGACTGTGAGCCCCAGCCCGGGACAGACCGCCAGGGAAGAGGCGGCTTTGGCTGCGCGGCTTGCAGAGCGCAAGGCAGGCCTCACACTGGAAGAGACAGAGAAGCTGGCAGCGGAGACAAGAGCATTAAAGGCCTATCAGGAAGAACCCTCCCGCCCGGAGGATTTGGAGAAGATCCCTATGCTCTCCCGGGAGGATATTGCCAGAGAAGGGGTTCCGTTTTCGTATGAGATAAAGGAAGAGGAAGGCGTAAAGGTGGTTCACACCGCTCTGTTCACCTCCGGAATCGGATATCTTCAGCTCCTGTTTGATGCCCGCCGGGTGCCCCAGGAGGATCTTCCCTATGTGGGACTTTTAAAATCCATACTGGGGTATGTGAATACGGAGCGCTATACGTATCAGGATTTGAGCAGTGAGATTTATCTGAACAGCGGGGGAATTGATTTTTCCGTGGCCTCTTATCCGAGAGCGGATGGAGAGTTTGGCGGTTTCTTCTGCGCAAAGGCCAAAGTGCTCTATCCCAAACTGTCCTTTGCCTTTTCCATGATCGGAGAGATTTTGACAAAATCACAGCTGGACGACGAAAAACGGCTGGGGGAGATTTTGGATGAGACCTGTTCAAGAGCGCGGATGAAGATGGAAAATGGTTTCCACGGAGCGGCTGTGGGGCGGGCATCCTCCTATTTTGACGCGGCTTCCGCCTTTGACGACTGTGTGGGAGGAATTGGATATTATCAGTTTTTGGAAAATATCGCGTCGCGGTATGGGAAGGAAGCGGAGTTTAGAGGCGAGGTGCAGAGAAAGCTGCGGGAGACGGCGGAGCGCCTCTTTGCCGCGGATAACTTCCTGGTGAGCTATACGGCGGATGAAGAGGGGTATGGGTATCTTCCGGAAGCACTTGCATCCTTCCGGACGCTGCTGCCCTTAAGGGGAGGTTCGGCGCAGCCTTTCTGCTTTGAGAAGTCGAACAGGAATGAGGGATTTACAACTGCCTCCCAGGTGAATTATGTGGCCCGCTGCGGCCGGTTTGCTCCAAAAGCCTATACGGGAGCGCTGCGGGTGCTCAAGGTTATTCTGAATTATGACTATCTCTGGATTAATCTGCGGGTCAAGGGCGGCGCCTACGGCTGCATGAGCGGATTCAGCCGCTATGGAAAGGGATATCTGGTGTCTTACCGGGATCCGGGACTGACCGGAACCAATGCGGTTTACGAAGGGATACCCGCATATCTGAAAGACTTCCAGGCGGATGAGCGGGATATGACGCGGTATGTGATCGGCACGATGAGCGATGTGGACGCTCCGCTCACCCCGGCGTCCAGAGGTGCAAGGAACCTCTCCGCCTTCCTGTCCGGTGTGACAAACGAGACCATCCAAAAGGAGCGGAGAGAGATTCTGGAGGTAACGCAGGAGGATATACGGGCTCTGGCGGATATTCTGGCGGATGTCCTGGGGACGGGTGCTCTGTGCGCCATAGGAAACGGCGGACAGATCAAAGAGAACAGCAGTATGTTTGCGGAAGTGAAGAGCCTGTACCATTAGTGTATCGGCATGCTCCGGGCAGGCTGCCCGGGAAAAGGAGATTGAATCATTATGGAAGAAACCGTACAAAAGAAATCGGGCTTTGTGGCCCTTGTGGGACGGCCGAATGTGGGAAAGTCGACTCTGATGAACCATCTGATCGGGCAGAAGATTGCCATAACCTCGGACAAGCCCCAAACCACCCGTAACCAAATACGGACAATATACACGGATTCACGGGGACAGATCGTGTTTCTGGATACACCGGGTATCCATAAGGCAAAAAATAAGCTGGGCGAGTATATGGTGAGCGCTGCGGAGCATACCTTCCAGGAAGTAGACGTAATTCTCTGGCTGGTGGAGCCCACTACGTTTATCGGGGCGGGGGAGCGCCACATCGCCGAGCAGCTGAAAAAGACGAAGACGCCCATTATCCTGGTGATCAATAAGATTGATAAGCTGAAACAGCGGGACGAGATTCTGACATATATTGACGCCTATAAGGACGTGTGCCAGTTCGCGGAGATTGTCCCTCTGTCCGCCTTGAAGGAGACGAATAAGGAGCTGCTCCTTTCGCTCCTGTTTCAATATCTGCCGGAGGGACCGCAGTTTTACGATGAGGAGATGGTGACAGACCAGCCCATGCGCCAGATTGCGGCGGAGCTCATTCGTGAAAAGGCCCTGCGGCTTTTGAGCGACGAGATCCCCCATGGAATCGCCGTGACCATTGAGAAGATGCAGGAACGGCCCAACGGGATAATGGATGTGGAGGCCAGCATTGTCTGCGAGAAGGAATCCCACAAGGGGATCGTTATCGGAAAGGGCGGGGCGATGCTGAAGAAAATCGGTTCCGAGGCCCGTCGTGAGATCGAGCAGATGATGGATACCAAAGTAAATCTGCAGCTGTGGGTGAAGGTCCGGCGGGAGTGGCGGGACAGTGAACTCTATATGAAAAATTACGGATACAATGTAAAAGATCTGTAATTTCGTTGTTTTTGCAACGAAACTGGTGGAAATACAATGGTTTTCTCATGGAAAGAGGACAATATGCAAGCGAGGGAGGGGGAATCCGATGAGAGAATGCGAGTCTGTGACGGGCATGGTTCTCCTTTGTGCGCCCTCCGGGGAGTATGACCGGCGCTTGGTTCTTCTGACCCGGGAGAGAGGAAAGATCACTGCTTTTGCCCATGGGGCCAGAAGGCCGGGGAGCCCCCTGATGGCTGCCAGCCGGACCTTTGCCTTCGGCGTCTTTTCCATATATGAAGGGCGTACCGCGTACACGCTTCAGAGCGCCCAGATATCGGAGTATTTCGAGGAATTGTCCCTGGACGTGGAGGCAGCCTGCTTCGGCTCCTATTTTTTGGAAATGGCAGCCTACCTGTCACGGGAAAATATGGATGGCACAGAGCTCTTAAAGCTGGTGTATGTATCCTTGAAGGCTCTTCTCAAGGCATCCATTCCCAACCGCCTGGTACAGAGAGTTTTTGAGCTGAAGGCCCTGGTGATTGACGGGGAGTATACCCAGACGCCCCCGGGAACGGTCTCGGAGGCCTGCGCGTATGCATGGGAATATGTGATCGCTACGCCGGTTCAGGGCCTGTACCGCTTTACATTGAAAGAAGAGCCCCTCCGGGAGTTTGAACGGGCAGTGGAAACCTCGCGCCGGCGGTTTATCCGGCATTCTTTCCGCTCCCTGGAGATTTTGGAGAGCATCAAATCGAGCAGCTGTTCCTGATGGTAAAATTGCTATAAAACCTTGCAATTGCCGGCATGAGGGGATATAATGCTAGAAGCAGTGCTGGTCTGCGGTTTTATAAAACTGAGGAACGCAGCGAGGGAAAGGAAAACTGAGTATGAAAAAGAGAGGACTGTCAGCTATTGTCCTTGGAGCAGGAAGCGCATTCCTTCTTGCGGGCTGTGCCCTGATGGGGGGCAATGCTCCTTATCAGCCTACGGATAATACCGTTCTTGTCGGTTCCGACGGAAGCCTCCAATGGGCTTCGGTGGAGGAATACGGGGAAGGCGATTACTCCCAGGAAGAGATGGCGGACTTTGCCAAAGAACGAATCGGAGCATATAATGAATCCCAGGGAGCGGGGAATCAGGCGGAAGCCCAGGAGGAAGCGGTTCTTCCCGTATCGTTTGTATCCGGCGAGATGGCGGACGGACGTGCCGTCCTGGTCACTGCGTATGACAGCCCGTCCCGGCTTTTGGAATTTGCCCGGTATATCGGCGATTACAATGTTCCGTTTACCCAGCTGGAGATTGCCCCGGCCTCTGAGATGGCAGAAGAGCTGAGCGCGGCTTCCCTGGTGGACAAAAACGGGAAGGCGGCGCAGAATGTCAATGCGGGAGACAGCCTGGCGGTAAAAGCGGAGGGGCAGGGTCTTATTCACATGGAAGATAAGATCCGCCTTGTGAGCGAGGGCTGCCAGCTTCGGGATGAATATACGGTTTTGACAGCAGAGGAAGGCGTAAGCTATATTGTGGCGGAGTAGGCGCGCACCCAAAAAGCAGCATGAAAGTCGAATGTCCCGCAGATGGAACTGTGGAGGATTTGACTGTCGCGGCGGCCGCCGGATGGATAGGCAGATATGTCCGCCCGGCGCATTGCCCGCGGGAATAATATAGAGAGAGGATATCAGATTATGGAAAAGACGATGGAAAAGATAGTGGCTCTTGCCAAGAACAGAGGCTTTGTGTATCCTGGTTCGGAGATTTACGGCGGTCTGGCCAATACCTGGGATTACGGGAATCTGGGCGTGGAGCTTAAAAACAATGTAAAGAAGGCCTGGTGGCAGAAGTTTATTACGGAGAGCCCCTACAACGTAGGCGTGGACTGTGCGATTCTCATGAATTCCCAGACCTGGGTGGCCAGCGGGCACCTGGGCGGCTTTTCCGATCCTCTGATGGACTGCAAGCAGTGCAAGGAGCGTTTCCGCGCGGATAAGCTGATCGAGGACTATAATGCGGAGCATGGGATTGTCATTGAGGGATCTGTGGACGGCTGGTCCCAGGAGCAGATGAAGCAGTATATTGAGGATAAGCATATCTGCTGTCCCAGCTGCGGCGCCCATGATTTTACGGATATCCGCCAGTTTAATCTGATGTTCAAGACCTTCCAGGGCGTGACGGAGGATGCCAAGAACACAGTATATCTGCGTCCGGAGACTGCCCAGGGTATTTTTGTAAACTTTAAGAATGTCCAGAGAACTTCCCGCAAAAAGGTTCCCTTCGGCATCGGCCAGATTGGAAAGTCCTTCCGCAATGAGATTACGCCGGGCAACTTTACCTTCCGTACCAGGGAATTTGAACAGATGGAACTGGAATTCTTCTGCAAGCCGGACACGGATCTGGAGTGGTTTGCCTACTGGAAGCAGTTCTGCATTAACTGGCTGAAGACTCTGGGACTCAAGGAGGAGGAAATGCGGGTGAGGGATCATTCGCCCGAAGAGCTTTCCTTCTACAGCAAAGCCACTACGGATATTGAATTCCTCTTCCCCTTTGGCTGGGGCGAGCTGTGGGGAATTGCGGACCGGACGGATTATGACCTGACCCAGCATCAGAATGTGTCCGGCCAGGATATGACATATTTTGATGACGAGGCCAAGGAGAAATATATCCCCTATGTAATTGAGCCTTCCCTGGGCGCAGACCGTGTGACGCTGGCCTTCCTTTGCTCCGCCTATGATGAGGAAGAGATTGGAGAGGGCGATGTGCGTACGGTTCTTCACTTCCATCCGGCGATTGCTCCGGTTAAGGTGGGCGTTCTTCCTCTGTCCAAGAAGCTCAATGAGGGGGCTGAGAAGATTTACGCAGAGCTTTCCAAGTATTTCAACTGCGAATTTGACGACAGGGGAAATATCGGAAAGCGCTACAGAAGGCAGGATGAGATTGGTACGCCTTACTGCATCACATATGATTTCGACTCAGAGACCGACCAGGCGGTTACAGTGCGCGACCGCGACACCATGGAGCAGGTACGGGTGCCGATTGCAGAGCTTCGGGCGTATTTCCAGGATAAATTTACCTTCTAAAGCGTGTCTGAAAATTTATTCCTTCTGTCTGCGCGCCCTGTTTTGCGGGACGCCGGAGACGTGGGGGGCGGACAAAAGGGATCTTTCCGGCGGAGGCCGGGGCAGGCGAAAAAACCAGCGCCGGCCCCGGCCCCTGTTTGTGTCCTAAGAAAAATAAACCCCCTGCTATGCAGGGGGAGGGAAGATCTTTAGATAAAAGAGCTCCTGTGCTAAAATAAAAGTGGGTCTGCAAACCACAAATATAAAAGCACAGGAGGTCCAGAATGGACAATAATAGTTTAGCTCATACAAAATGGGAATGCAAGTATCACATAGTTTTTGCGCCGAAGTACCGCAGACAGATCATATACAAAGAAATAAAAGCGGATGTAGGGCAAATATTGGGAACATTATGCAGGAGAAAAGGGATCGAAATTATCGAAGCACAATGCATGCCAGACCATATTCACATGTTGGTACGGATTCCACCGAAATATTCGGTATCAGAAATAGTAGGATATTTAAAAGGAAAATCGAGTCTGATGATCTTCGAAAAGCATGCGAATTTAAAGTATAAATATGGGAACCGCCATTTCTGGTGCAGGGGATATTATGTGGATACGGTAGGAAAAAATACGGCAGCAATAAAGGCGTATATACAAAATCAGATCAAAGAGGATTTAGAATATGATCAGATGAGTCTGGTAGAGTATATCGACCCGTTTACGGGTGAGCCGGTGAAGAAAAACAAGAAATAACCACTTGGAGTGGTAGTGGGGAATCAAAGCAAACCAGCAAGCCCCGTGAGGGGCTGCGCCGGAGAAAAGGAGCACTGAATAAGCCCCTTTAGGGGGAGCTGTAGATGTGGTGCAGTTGGCAGGCCCTCAGTGCGCCTTCCGGGCGCAAGCAGGTAACAGCCCCTTATAGGGGCAGAACAAGCCACCCGCTTAGCGGGTGGTCTTGACTTTTCTGCCGAACGCTTGATGCAAATTTTAGAATGATTTTATAAACGGCTGCGGATGAATATGGTATACTTTATGGTATATAAAGGAGGATGGGACTTATGAAGCTGAAGACCCGTCTTGCAGTGACGTTTTTGATTATAACCGTTGTGCCCATGGCGCTTATTTTTTTATCTGTGGTCTGGCTGAGCAGCTACCAGGCAAAGACATTCTCAAAGGAGTA
>DWWT01000044.1 GCA_019119575.1 Candidatus Enterocloster excrementipullorum | reverse complement strand
CACACAGCCGCCAGAAGGCCCAGCGCATACAGAAACTTCATATGTTCTCTTCCCCTCCGGCCCGCTGGTCTATTATTATCACTATATGACGGCCCGGTTCTTTACAGCACAAAATTTTTCCGTTAAGCCCTGCACTTGCCACTGCGGATGATGCCTTGCGGTTGCCGCTCACCAATACCAAAAAAAGAGGTATCGATTTTTAACCGATACCCCTCCGTTTAAAATGTCTTCAAACGCTGTTTTCTCTCCGGCTGTCCCATCCATTCTGTCTGTTTTACCCCACCGGCGTAATCACCACGTCCGGCGTCCCCGCAGAAACCCCGGGGCCGCCCGATACGCCCGGGCCTCCGGAAGTCCCTGTGCTCTGGGACGTACCCGGCGCTTCTGCGGAAGCAGTCTGTCCTCCCTCCTGGGACTGTCCGGCTGTCTGCGTTCCGTCCTGGTTCTCGGAAACCACCTGGCTGAGTACGCCGGAGGCATCCGCCTGATAACTGGTTCCGTTCAGTTCCAGTACGGTATTTGCAGCCATCCGCCCTGTGGCAGGATCCAGATAATAGTGGAGCCCGTTTACTTCTGTGATGCCTGTGGCCATATGCCCGGAGCCATCAAAGTAATACCAGGCGCCGTCCATCTCACGCCAGCCCGTCGCCATGGAACCGTCTCCCCGCAGGTAATAGTGATACCCGCCTTCTTCCAGCCAGCCGGTCTGCATCACGCCCGAGGAATTGGTGTAGTACCAGGTTCCTCCGTCGTTAATCCAGCCCGTCTGCATCACACCGGAGCCGTCCATATAATACCAGTTTCCATCCGGCTTTGTCCAGCCAACCGCCATATCGCCGGAGCTGTTCAGATAATAGCGGCGGCCGCCCTCGTCCAGCCAGCCCGTGCGCATCACGCCGTCGGAGCCCGTGTAATACCACACGCCGCCATCATTGATCCAGCCAATGTCCATGGCGCCGGAGCCGCCGAAGTAGTACCACTTGCCGTCGTCCAGCTTCCATCCTGTGACCATTTTTCCTGTGGTGTCATCCAGATAGTAGCTCGTCCCGGACAAGGTAAGCCAGCCCTTGGATGCAAGGCCGTCCCCATCCATATAGTACCAGTCCGTTCCGTCCTGTACCCAGGCGTTCTTCTGTTTCTGATAGTTCAGATAATAGTAAGTATTTCCATTGATGGTACGCCACGTATTGGCCGGAATCACGGAGGTGAAATCCACAAACTGGAAATCAATATCCACGTTTCCGCTGATTCCATTCACGGAGCCTGTGCTTGTGGCCTGCCACATAACCGGATTCTGATACGCCGGCCTTGCGGAATAGCGCGCCGCCCACACCGGGTAATCCATCAGGCTCATGTCCAGCTTATTTGCCAGCCAGTTGTCATTGGCATAAATGATGGGATAATATCCCGCCTCAGAAATCCGATTGCAGAAGGCATTGGCAATGGCCGCCAGCTCCTCCTTCGACAGGGCTCCCTGGGTGGAGTCCTCCATGTCAAAGGCTACCGGATAGGATACGGGGTAGTCGTGAATCAGATTCAGCACGAAATCCGCCTCCTCCACGGCCATCTCCGGCGTAGTTGCAAGAGAATAGATATACACGCCCACCTTCACGCCTGCGGCCGCAGCTCCCTGGATATTCTTGTGAAAATACGGATCCACCGCCCCTTTGGAACGAGTTCCCAGCATCACAAAGGACACATCGTCCGCAGCCACCTGGCTCCAGTTAATCTCTCCCTGCCACCGGGACACATCAATTCCTCTGGCGACCACGCCGGTGATGGCGCTCCCGTCCGGCATCTGATATACCCCGTTTACCTTCTCCCACGCATATGGGTTCGTCTGACTTGTCTGTGTACCGCTCTGAGACGCGGTGCCGGAAGATGTCTGGTCATTCTGCACTCCCGGCCCGCCCGAGACCACCGCAGCCGATCCCGTCTCGCCGGGACCTGCCGCCCAGACCATTTCCGCGGGCATTAAGACACTGATCCCTAACACGCCTGCCAGCGCCGCCCGCTTCCATCGCTTCATCGTATGTTTCCTTCCTTTCATCTGTCTCTCCCTTTTTAATTGTTTTATACTTTTCAGAAACTGTTTTTCCATATTTTTCAAGCACTCCCCCGCGCGTCCGCCCGCTCCTGCACAGAGCAAAAAAACAGAGGGGCGTCATCAGCATCCGCCGCAACACCCCCCATATAAAATTGCCAAAAGCCCGCGCGTCAGAGACAGCTGTCAGCCCGGTCCGTCAGTCCTCCCTGCCTGCAGCGTGTCAGAGCTGCTGCTTCCTGAAGGACTGCTGCTTCCTGTGCTCGTTGAACTGCCTGTGCTTCCCGGTCCGCCGCTGCTCACTCCTGAACTGGATACTCCCGGTCCGCCGTTCTCCCCGGAAACACTGCCCGAGGAGGCCGTGCCCGGCGTCTGAGCCGATACGCCGTTGGCGTTCTGGCATGCGCCGCTGGCGTCAAATGTATAGTCCGTGCCATTGATATTGGCCGTTGTCCCGGCGATCATCTTGCCGTTGTCCGTGGGATTGAGATAATAATACTTTCCGTCCACCACAATCCAGCCGGTCATCATATGGCCGTTGCTTCCATCGAAATAATACCATGAACCGTCAATCTGCTTCCATCCTGCCGCCATCTTTCCGTCGGAAGGATCCATGTAATACTTGTTTCCATTGCTGTCCGTAAGCCAGCCCGTAAGCCTGCGTCCGTCCGTATTCAGATAATAGTAATCCGAATCCACTTTGGCCCAGCCTGTCATCATCTTGCCGTCCGTGCCGAAGAGATACCAGTCACCCTTGATCTGTGCCCAGGAGTTTACCACACACTTGCCGTTGTCCTGGAAGAAATACCAGGCCCCGTCCATCTCACGCCAGCCTGTCGCCATGGAGCCGTCGCCACGCATAAAATAATAATCACTGGTGTTGTTCTGGGTAATCTTGAGCCAGCCCGTAACCATCGTTCCATCGGAGAGCAGGTAATACCACTTGCCATACTCCGGATTAATCCAGCCGGTGTCCATAAGACCATTCGGACGGAAGAAATACCACTTGCCGTCGATCTGTTTGAATCCGGTTGTCATATGCCCGTCCGCGAGGTCCATATAATACCACCCCTCGCTGGTCTGAAGCCAGCCCGTGTGAACCTGTCCATTGTAAATATAGGTCCACTGATCGTTGGTTTTGGTCCATCCATCCGCGGCATATGCCGTAAATGAAGTGCCCAGAGCCATCGCACTGACCATACCCGCAGCCAAGACAGCCGCGAAGTATTTCCTACGTCCCATATGTCATCCTCCTTCTTGCATCCGCGGGAGCCTCATCCTGTCCGCCGCCCGCATTGAATTAATTATATCACAAAGATCCCTTCTTTTGATGACAAATTTATTACGATTTTCATAAACATGATTTTCATGCATGTTGTTCCCGCGCAGCAGCGCACGGCTGTGCGGCGGCTGACCGTCCGGCACGGCACTTTTTATAATAGTTTTTGGCGTACCGGTACATAATAAGGGTGTATTCCCCGAATTCCTCTCCCAGCGCCTTTTTATAGACTGCCCACAGACACCACAAAAAGCCTCCCAGAGCCGCGCAGGCGTAAAGCGCAAAGAGCTCATCCTTTTTCGGCTCCCGTCCCAGGTAAAGCCTGAAAAGCCGCTCCATCTCTTCCTCCCCATAGTAGGAGTAGATGGCGCACATTGAGATATCCATAATGGGATTGCACATGCCCGCATATTCCCAGTCCAAAAGCTTTACATCCCCATCCGCCAGAAACAGGAAATTGTCCACATTGGCGTCAATATGGCAGATGCACTCCGGCATCTCCATCCGATCCAGCGTGTCCATAAGCCAGTTCATCCAGCCCCGCACCTGGTCGTAATCCTCAAAGAGCACCCCCCCATGACCGCGGCAGAGCGTTTCATAAAAATAAATCCGCTCCCGGATGTCAAACCGGTGTCCCACCCGGATTCCCGACCGGTGCAGACGCCGCAGAACCTCCATACAGCGCTCCATATCCTCCCAGTCATCCGAGCGGGCATTGCGCGAGCCCTCATAATATTCCGCGATCTTATATCCGGTCTTCTCATCCATATAAATCACGCGCTCCGTCAGTTCCAGGGGCTGCACCGCGTCATAGGCCTGCTTCTCCTGATGCCGGTTGATGAGAAGCTCGGTTCCCGGCCCGGGAACCCGGCAGATATACCGGTTCCCTCCCACCTGAAAGAGAAAGGATTTGTTGGTCATTCCCGACTTCAGGCACTTGAGATCCCGGATCTCGCTCTCCGGAACCGCAAATACTTTGGATACCAGCTCCATGGCCTCATTGTCCGAGTGCTTCTGGTACCGGGTATCAAAAAGCCGCAGCTCTTCCAGATTCTCAAATTCATATACCTGATCCTCCGGCTGGCAGTTTGCATACATATCGATTTTATCCCACTGCTCCGCAGGCCTGCCTCCCGCCTCATATGCGGCCGGAAGCATTCCTTCCCGCTCCAGGCGGCGTCTGGCATCGCCGGAAAGCATATCCTTATATACCTGCTCCCAGTAAAACTGCTCGGTTCCCGGCGCCTTATAGTAGGCCTCAAGAACCGGCAGAAAATCCGCTGTAAATTCCCGCGAAAAATACACCGGACCGTACATCACCCACTGGTCTCTTCCGCCCACCGTCACGTCCAATATCCGGCCCTTCTTGTTGAAAGAAAGGCACCATTCCTTGGTATCGCCCTTCTGAAAAGAAGCGCTGTACCAGGCGCCGCACTCGTAGCCGTGATACATATTTTCCCTCATCCAATTGTCCGAAGAGAGAAGATACATATTCTTTCCCCGAAGCACATCCCGGGCATGGTACACGGTTGCCAGCGTATTTTTATTTTTATATTCCGGATTGTACAAAAGCTTGACGCCGAACTTGTCGATCAGGTATTCGAACTTCTCTTTCAGATATCCCACGGCAATGGTTATGTCGTAGACCCCCGCCTCGTGGAGCTGACGGATCTGCCTCTCAATCATCCGCTCCCCAAAGACCTCCAAAAGCCCTTTGGGCGTCTCAAACGTGAGCGGGACAAACCGGGAGCCAAAGCCCGCCGCTGTGATCAGAGCGCCGTCCACCTTGTACGGAGCCAGGCGCTTTCTGCCGCCTTCCAGAAGCTCCCATTTCTTTTTTTCTCCCTGGCCGGATTCCCGAATAAGCCCCTGTTCCATACACTCCTTTAAAAGACCATGGGCCGTTCCCAGAGATACATCCAGACAGCGGGCCAGTTCCCGCTGCGTGACATCCGGCTGCTCCAATATTGTCCGGCATATAAGGCCATGCCTGTCCATATGGCTTCCCCCTTTTTCTCCGGCATTTTCAGATATACAAGAACGATACAGCAGCCGGAACTTTTTTGTTCAAATTTTTATCAAATCAAAAAGATATGAACATTATAGCACAGCCCCGCCAAATTGCAAGCAAAAATCCCGGCCAGAGAAGGAAATATCCTCCTGACCGGGATTCTTTTACATCTGACAGCAGCGGGCCTCTTACACCTCGAAGATCAGATCGCCGTAGCTGGGCATGGGCCACAGATCTTTGTCAACCAGCATCTCCAGCTTATCCACCGGAGCGCGCAGGGCCTCCATCGCGGGCACCACATTGCCGTGGTACGCCTCAGCCTGGCTCTTTCCTCCCGTGGTTTCAGCGGCCTTCGCCGTCTCATCCTCCAGCTTTGACAGAGCGGTCTTGGTCTCTGTCAGCAGGTCGGAGGTCTCAAGCAGAAGCTCCGTCTGGGTACTGATATCCGCATCCGGGCAGGCCCCCTTGACCGCGGAAATGGAAGCCGCAAGCTGGGTGGTGTACTTGATCACCGCCGGAATAATCTGCTTGCCCGCCATATCGATCATGGTTCTCGCCTCAATATTAATTGCCTTGGCATAGTTCTCGTACTCCACCTCGGCGCGGGACTCCAGCTCCGCCCGGGTAAATACGCCGAATTCTTCAAAAAGCTTCACAGCCTTCTCCGTGGTAAGGGCCGGAATTGCCTCCACCATGGAGCGAATGTTGGGCAGGCCTCTTCTCTCTGCTTCTTCCACCCACTCATCGGAATAGCCGTTGCCGTTGAATACAACCCGCTTGTGAGCGGTGAGCATCTCCTTAATCAGGTTATGAACCGCCATGTCAAAGTCGTCCGCCTTCTCCAGAAGATCCGCCGCCTCCTTGAATGCCTCCGCCACAATGGTATTGAGCACCGTGTTGGGGGAGGCGATGGAGTCCGAAGAGCCCACCATGCGGAACTCAAACTTATTGCCGGTAAATGCAAAGGGAGAGGTCCGGTTCCGATCCGTGGCATCCTTATCCAGATCCGGCAGAATGTCCACGCCCGTCTTTAATGTGCCGCCGGTCTTGGAGTGGGTCGCCTCGCCCGTATCACAGAGCTGGTCGATTACGTCCTCCAGCTGCTCGCCGAGGAAGATGGAGATGATAGCGGGCGGCGCCTCATTGGCTCCCAGCCGGTGGTCATTTCCCACATCCGCAGCGGACTCGCGCAGCAGATCCGCATGTACGTCCACCGCCTTGATGATACAGGCCAGAACCAGCAGGAACTGGATGTTCTCATGGGGAGTATCCCCGGGATTCATCAGGTTGGTGCCGTCATCCGCCGTCAGGGACCAGTTGTTGTGCTTGCCGGAGCCATTGACCCCTGCGAAGGGCTTCTCGTGGAGCAGGCAGGCCATGCCGTGACGGCCGGCAACCTTCTTTAAGGTCTCCATCACAATCTGGTTGTGATCCACTGCCTGATTTACGCCTTCATAGATGGGAGCCAGCTCGTGCTGCGCCGGAGCCACCTCATTGTGCTGGGTTTTTGCCGGAACGCCCAGCTTCCAGAGCTCCTTGTTCACATCATTCATGTAGGAGCCGATCCTCTCCCGGATTGCTCCGAAGTAGTGATCTTCCATCTCCTGGCCCTTGGGCGGCATAGCGCCGAAGAGCGTTCTTCCCGTATAGATCAGATCCTTGCGCTGTAAGTATTTCTGGCGGTCCACCAGGAAATACTCCTGCTCCGGTCCCACGGAAGGAGCCACCCGCTTGGCCGTTGTGTTTCCAAAAAGCCGGAGAATCCGGAGAGCCTGCTCATTTACGGCCTGCATGGAACGCAGCAGGGGGGTCTTTTTATCCAGGGCCTCACCTGTGTAGGAACAGAAGGATGTGGGAATGCAGAGCGTCACGCCGATGGCATCCTCCCGCAAAAATGCCGGAGAGGTGCAGTCCCAAACCGTATAGCCTCTGGCCTCAAAGGTGGCCCGCAGACCGCCGGAGGGGAATGAAGAAGCGTCGGGCTCGCCCTTGATGAGCTCCTTGCCGGAAAATTCCATGATTACCTTGCCGTCGCTGGGAGCAGAGATAAAGGAATCATGCTTTTCAGCGGTGACACCGGTCAAAGGCTGGAACCAATGGGTATAGTGGGTGGCTCCATGCTCAATCGCCCAGTCCTTCATGGCGTGAGCAACCACATCCGCGATGCTGGGATCCAGCTCCGCGCCATCCTCGATGGTTTTCTTCAGTTTCTTGTACACGCTTTTGGGAAGGCGGTCCCGCATCACCGCGTCATTGAACACGTTCTTGCCGAACTCTTCCGCCAGGTTGAATACTTCGCTCATAGATCTTCCATCCTCTCTTTTTGATTTCCTGCAGCCATCCGAAACAGCTGCCATTTTCCAAAATCCCTGTGGACTGTAAGGGTCCGGATTTGTTCCATAAAATTCCAATTGCGGCCCCTATACAGGAAAAAGGCGCTCTCTCCTGCAGAAGAGAACACCTTTGTTCTTTTAAATAAAATAAACCATTTCCCTGAAAAATGCAAGCACTTTTTTATTTTTTTCTATTGCAAATCTTAATGGGTTTTATTAACCCACTCTAATATACGGCGAAATAGTTCCGAACCGCTCCTTTACTTTACACGGTTACTCTGCCTTTCCCACAGAGCCGAAAAGTTCCATCTTTTCTTTTACCGTAGCCTTAATGGCCTCTGCACCGGGAGCTAACAGCTTTCTGGGATCATATCCCTTGCCCTGCTGATCCTTGCCCGCCTCGATATACTTTCTGGTGGCCTCCGCAAAGGAAAGCTGGCACTCGGTATTTACATTGATCTTGGCAACGCCCAGGCTGATCGCCTTCTGGATCATGTCCGCAGGGATGCCCGTGCCGCCGTGAAGAACCAGGGGCATATCCCCCACAGCCTCCTTGATCTTCTCCAGAACGTCAAAGCGAAGGCCGGGCCAGTTCTCCGGATATTTTCCGTGAATGTTGCCGATGCCGGCAGCCAAAAAGTCAATGCCCAGGTCAGCGATGGCCTTGCACTCTGCGGGATCCGCGCACTCACCAAGACCCACAACGCCGTCCTCCTCGCCTCCGATGGAGCCCACCTCAGCCTCCAGGGAAAGTCCCATCGCGTGCGCGATCTTTACCAGCTCCTTGGTCTTCTCCACGTTCTCCGCAATGGGATAGTGGGAACCGTCAAACATGATGGAGGAGAAGCCGGCCTTAATGCACTTGTAGCAGCCCTCGTAGGTGCCGTGATCCAGATGCAGGGCCACGGGAACCGTAATCTTAAGCTCGTCGATCATGGCCTCCACCATAGCGGCCACGGTCTTAAAACCGGTCATATACTTTCCGGCGCCCTCGGACACGCCCAGGATCACCGGGGATTTTAATTCCTCTGCTGTGAGCAGGATGGATTTGGTCCACTCAAGGTTATTGATATTAAACTGGCCTACGGCATACTTGCCCGCCCTTGCTTTTTCAAGCATCTCTTTTGCTGATACTAACATGTGATACCCTCCTTCAAGTTTGCGTATTTGGCGGCCGTCAGAAACAGCCGTTTTGTCACACTCTCACCTGTTATTATAGCGCAGAACGCGCCAAAAAGGAAGCGGTTTTTACACTCCCAGCACATTCCTTACAAGATTTTCCATCTCTTCCGGAGCGCACTCCCGGCTGTGAAGGATGGGGGCTGTGCGTATCTCGTTCACTGCCTGGGGCACCGGAGTGCCGGACAGTCCGCTCAAAGCGTCCACAACGGCAAACTCATCCATATCCCGGACCGCTTCCCGGCCCTTGATCGCCGCCATCACGCTGGGGGCAAATTTGTAGGGGCTGGCTGTGGAGGCAATCACCGTCACCGCCTCATCTCCCGTCTCTTTTTTGTACTTCTCGTAAACCGCAGCCGCCACCCCGGTATGGGTGTCAATGAGGTAGCCGCAGTCCTCGAAAATACGCCGGATCGCCCCATCGCTTTCCTCCTGGCTGGCAAATCCGCCCCAGAAGTCCGACATAAAGGCACGCATGGAGTCTGTCGCCTGATAGCTTCCCTCCTCCGACAGCTCCCGCATCAGCTCCTGATCCGCCCGTGCGTCGCAGCCTGTACTCAGATAAATGAGCCGCTCCAGATTGC
Source organism: Candidatus Enterocloster excrementipullorum (assembly GCA_019119575.1). GTDB lineage: Bacteria > Bacillota > Clostridia > Lachnospirales > Lachnospiraceae > Enterocloster > Enterocloster excrementipullorum. Next base: position 21,650 of record DWWT01000044.1, on the reverse strand, counting down.
TGGAAATGAGGATATCCATGGACGGGGAATTGGTGAGAATAAACTCCCGCCTCCTGTCGTAGGTACCTGTGGAGAAGAAGTCATAGAGCACTTTGTTTTCATTGGAGGCACAGATCAGCTTCTTTACGGGAAGGCCGATCCGCTTGGCAAAATAAGCTGCCAGTATATTTCCGAAGTTTCCTGTGGGGACAACCACATTGATCTCTTCTCCGTCCGCTATCACCTCATTTGCCAGAAGCTTGCAGTAGGCGTACACATAATAAACCACCTGCGGCACCAGACGGCCGATATTGATGGAGTTTGCGGAGGAAAGCTGGAAGCCTGCCCGGGCCAGCTCTTTCTCCAGATCCTTGTCGCCAAAAATCTTTTTCACGCCGGTCTGCGCATCGTCAAAGTTTCCGTCTATGGCCACCACGCAGGTGTTATCTCCCTTCTGGGTCCGCATCTGAAGCTCCTGGATGCGGCTGACCCCGTCCTTGGGATAGAACACGATAATCCGCGTGCCCGGAACGCCGGCAAATCCCGCCATAGCCGCCTTGCCCGTGTCCCCGGACGTGGCGGTAAGAATGACGATCTCCTTGTCCGCATGGTTCTTCTTCGCCGCCGTCGTCATGAGGTGCGGCAGAATAGAAAGCGCCATATCCTTAAACGCAATGGTATTTCCGTGATACAGCTCCAAGAAGTACGCGCCCTCAGCCTTGGCTAACGGTGCGATTTCCTCCGTGTCAAACTTGCTGTCATACGCTTTTGCAATGCAGTCCTTCAGCTCTTCCTCCGTGTAATCCGTGAGAAACAGCTTCATAATCTCATAGGCCGTCTCCTGATAAGAAAGAGGCGCCAGCTCTTTTAAAGACTTATCCAGGCGCGGAAACTCTGTGGGCATAAACAGCCCGCCGTCCTGGGCCAGCCCCTGAAGGACGGCCTGGGAAGCGGTCACGCCTTTCTGCCCTCCCCGGGTGCTTTCGTAGGATATCTCCATTGAACTACTTCCTTTCCGTATGGGACCGGCCGCATATGCACAGCCTTGTGCCCCTGCTTTTGTTCTTACTCTTTTGGGAAAAGTGTAGCATATTTTAAAGAGCACTGCAACCCAAAAGTACGGGCGGAAAATACGCTCCCGAAAATACGCCGCACAGCCGCGAAAGCTGCTGCGCCGCCTGTATTGCCGCAATAAAAATGCTTGCAAAATTTCACTCCGCCCGCTAAGATACATTGTATGAGATACGAACATATTAAAGAAGGGCGGTTTATCAGCCGCCCGAACCGTTTTATCGCCCACGTGGATATTGATGGGCAGGATATTGTATGCCATGTAAAAAATACCGGCCGGTGCCGCGAGCTTTTGCTGCCCGGAGTGCCGGTGCTCTTAGAGTACCACCCCAAGGCCGCCCTTGCAGGGCGCAAGACCAGCTATGATCTGGTCGCTGTCCGCAAAGGGGATCTCCTGATCAACATGGACTCCCAGGCCCCCAATCAGGCTGCCTGGGAATGGATCCACAGGCAGCCCCTTCTTGAGACGGAGAAAGGCGTGTACTTTTCACCGGCAGATATACGGAGGGAAGTCTCACACGGAGATTCCCGGTTTGACCTGTCCTTTGTCCTGAAGGATCCTGCGGGAAAGCAGCCGGACAGGCCTGCCTTCATGGAGGTAAAGGGAGTGACGCTGGAAGAGGAACGCACCGCGCTCTTTCCCGATGCTCCCACGGAGCGCGGCGTCAAGCACCTGCGCGGTCTTATCCGTGCCAGGGAAGAGGGCTTTGAGGCCTACGTGCTTTTTCTCATCCAGATGAAGGGAATCCGGCGCTTCTCCCCCAATGACCGGACGCATCCTGCATTCGGGGAGGCCCTGCGGGATGCGGACCGGGCCGGCGTCCATATTTTGGCTCTGGACTGCCTCGTGACCTCGGACGGCATGACGGCCGATCTCCCCGTCCCCGTCATGCTGTAGCCGGCTTTCCCTTTTTTTCTGTCTTCTCCGTCTGCCCCGGAACGTTATATTCCGCGGCAGGCGGAGTCTTTTTTATCTCTTCTCAAAAAAACGTCTTATCCCCCGCCTTTTTGCATATGCTGAAAATCAGAAAGAGTTTGTGCCATCATTGGAAAGGAGTGCAAAACAGTATGACCAAACGCGAGAGGATGCGGAATGTTTTGGCGAACAAACCGGTGGATCGGGTGCCTGTGGCATTTTTCCACCACTTTACCGAGGCCGGAGACTGGAATATGGGCCTTGAACGAGCCGAAGCCTTTGAGCGCAACATTGAAGGGCACCGCCAAGCTCTGGAGGTCTTCGATCCGGACATTATCAAGATTATGAATGATACGCTGATGATGATGCCGCTGGATGTCTCCTTTGCAGAACACGCTTCGGATCTGGCTGCCATCCGTCCCATGCCGCTTGACTGTGAATACGCCGTCAAGCAGATCGAGCTGACAAAGCGCGTGATGGAGATATACAGGGACTGCGATGCTCCCGTCTATGTCACGTCATTTTCCGCTGCCTGGGTGCTGCGCAATGCATTGATCCTGGGTCTTCCCGTAGCGGGAGCGCAGGAACCGCAGATGAAACGGTTTATGGCGGAGGATCCGGAGGCAGTTGCCAACTGCCTGATGCGCATAAGCGAGGGGATCGCCGCGCTGAATCGTGTATTGATGACGGAATGCGGCGCGGACGGCATCTACTTCAGCGTGGCCAACCAGGCCGGATTTTTCCCGAGAGAGTTTCACCAAAAATATGTGTCCCCCAGTGAAAAATACGTCCTGGCGGAGGCGAAAAAAATCCGCGACATGAATATTGTCCACATCTGCGGCTATCACGGGCACGGAAACGACCTGTCCCTCTATACGGAATACGGCGCGGCAGCTTACAGCGTAGCTGTCAATGCCGAGGGGACGACCATGGCGGAGGCAAAAAAGCTGTTCGGCGGCGCTCCGGTCATCGGCGGCTTCACGCAGGACGGCGTAATTTACAAGGGGAGCAGAGAAGAGGTAAAGAAGGCGGCATGGGATATCCTGGACAATGCCGGTCAGATCGGCGTTGTCCTCGGCGCTGACTGTACGGTTCCAAATGATATTGATGAGAACCGCTTTAACTGGGTGCGCGACGCAGCCGCGGAATATGCCGCCCAACATCCGTCCGGCTGAGAACAGGAGGGTTGGCCATGGAAGAAACGAATCTTCGCTTTGCAGAGCGATTCAAAATTTGGTTTGGAATCGGAGCCCTGATGTTCGGCACGTACTGCGGCGCAAATATGGCGTCCGGCGTATACGCGACCACTTACATGGTTCCGGTAGGCGGCGGCTGGATGTGGCTCTGGCTTGCGGTCTTCATCCTATTTATGGCATTCTTCTGCGCGGTGGCGCTGGATTTTATCCGCGTTTATAAATCTGACAACTATAATTCCTATTATCTGGCTCTCTGGGGAGCAGATAAGCCCAATACCCATCCCCTATTCCGGCTTGCCGTCAGCGTGTTTTTTGATGTCTACACCACCCTCATGGGCGTGGTGACTGTGGCGGCCACCATCGCGCTGACCGCCAATCTGTTTCATTCTCTGTTCGGCATCCCGATGGGAATCGGAAGCATTGCAACCGTCGTTCTGTTTACGCTGCTGTCCATGTACGGCGCCGCGTTTCTCCGCAAATTCAACACCGTCATGACGATCTCCCTGACCGTCTGCCTGCTCATTGTCCTGATTGCCGTCATACAGATCCGCGGCCCCGAGCTTGCCGCGCGCCTGTTTGACTTTAAGGGCGGCCTGAACTGGACCGGGAGCTCCGTCTCCGGGCACCTGGGCATGTTCCTTTCCTACTGCTTTATCTCCGCGAGCTGGGGAGGAACCCTGAGCAATTACTCGGAAAAAATCCGCACAAAAAAAGACGCGGTCTGTGCGGGCATCATGATCGGCATTCTCGTGGCCGCTCTCTTTTTGATGACAGGCCTGATTGTACTGCCGTTTATGCCCGAGGCATTTGTGGACGCGCCGATTCTTTATATCTGCCAGAATTATCTGCCAGGCGCGCTGACGGTTGTCTACTGGGTGGTGGTGATGTTTTCCGTCGTGTCCACCGGGCCTACCTTTATATTCAATACGTCCAACCGCTTTGTACGGCTCTGGAAAACGGAGCGCGTTCCTCACCGCATGAAATTATGCGCAATCGCGGTTGCCTTCCTGCTCCTGTGCCTGCTGTTGTCGCAGGTCGGACTGATCGCCATCTGCCAGCAGTGGTACACCAAGCTTGGCAATATCGCTATTTTCGCTATTGCCATCCCCATGCTGGTTTCCATTGTCCGCGTACATAAAAAAGACAAAGAGGCAGCCGCAGCGGCAAATCGTCCGTGACCGGACGGAGCGATTTTGGTTTCTGTTTGTGCGCGGCGGTATGGGGGGTATGACTCAGAGGGGTTTTTGTGACTTAGGGAGGGTACGCCGAGAGTAATGATATTGGGTTGACGTCAGCCATCTTTTTCTCTTTTTAGCAGATAAACTTCAGGGGCAGGAGTGACCCGCATACGTCACTCCCGCCCCTGCTTGAAACAATCCATTTCCCGGCAGCCCCGGGATATTCTTAGACCAAAGAACCAATCAGTCCTCCTGGTCGTTCGTCAGATGAAGCCTGTCAAGGACATAGAAGACCAGGCTCAGCGCCATGCCTACCACACAGGCCAGCACCATGCCGGTAAGCTCAATGTTGCCGATTTTCAGGGCGGCTCCGGAGAGGCCCGTCACAAAGATCACGCTGGTCAGTGCCTGGTTGCGGTTCTTGGAGTAATCCACCTTGGAATCCACCAGAATCCGCAGGCCCGATGTTCCGATCATGCCGTAGAGCAGGAAGGAAATTCCTCCGATTACCGGCCCGGGAATGGTGCTGATCAGGGTGGAAAGCTTGCCCACAAAGGAGCAGATGATGGATAAAATGGCCGCTCCGGCAATTACCCGCACACTGTAGACCTTAGTCACGGCCATAACGCCGATGTTCTCCCCGTAGGTGGTGGTGGGAACGGATCCGATAAAGCCCGAGAGCATCGTAGAGAAATTATCTCCGAACAGGGAGCGGTGAAGCCCCGGATCTTTCAGAAGATCACGGCCGATAATCTTGCTGGTAACCACCTGATGGCCGATGTGCTCCGATGCGATTACAAGGATCACAGGGAGAATGATCAGGATGGCCTCCAAATTGAATTTAGGGAATGTATAATTGGGAACAGCGAAAATAGGTGCCGCCGCTACCTCCGTAAAGTCTACAATTCCACAGGCAATGGCCGCCGCATACCCGGCCAGAACCGCAATCAGGATGGGAATCACCGCCAGGAATTTCCTGAAAAGGATGGAGCCGAATACGGCTGTTCCCAGAGTTACCAGAAATACAATTACTTTTTTCGGATCAATGGTTTCGTCCAGAAGTCCCGCATTGCTGGCCGCATTGGCAGAGAGCTCCAGGCCGATTAACGCCACCACCGGGCCCATGGCCGCCGGCGGAAGAACCACATCAATCCACTCCGTTCCGAACTTATAGACAATAAACGCCAGGATGCATCCGCAGAAGCCCACGGCCACGAACCCTCCCAGGGCGTATTCATAGCCAAAATTGCTGATAACAATTCCCGCGGGCGCCAGGAAGGCAAAACTGGAGCCCAGATAAGCCGGGGCCTTTCCCTTGGTGACAGCGATGAACAGCAGGGTTCCTACCCCGTTCATGAACAGCACGATAGCCGGGCTGATGCCGAACAAAAAGGGTACCAGCACGGATGCCCCGAACATGGCGAACATGTGCTGGATGCTCAGCGGTATAAGCAGCTTCAGCGGTACCTTTTCCTCCACCTGAATGATGCGATGATTTTCCATTTTCACGTTTCCTCCTTTGTTTCTGCTTTTCATCTATGGATTTTCCGTTTTCTGTCCCCTCCCCGGTGTCTGCTCGTCCTGCCCCTCTCAAAGCAGCGCTCACAGATGGAGAACGGATAATCCCATGACAGCTCCCTCCCGCAGGCAGAACATTTGCGGGTATAGCTGGCACATTCGGTCCTCAAAATGCGGCTGATCTCCTCCTCGGTCTGCCGCCTCTCCCCCTCCAGATTTTCCGTTTGGATGGGCAGCCCCACCTTCCGGGAAAACTGGAAATACAGATCCAGCATCTTATAGTAGCTCTCCAGGTCATACAAATCCGGGCCTGGGCTGTAAGGAAATTCCAGCTCATCCACATCTTTGTAATCCCTGCAGTAATCTTTCCACAAATCCATGACCAGCTTATTGTCTATATCCACCGAGCAGGTGATCAGCTTATAAATTTCCTGCTTGGTGAAATCCTCCATATGCCCTCCATGGACGTGCTCAAAACTCATATACAGGGACAGAAGCTCGTCCACCTCCATCTTTTCATAGATGGAGGGCGTATCCATGCCCGCCCAAATTTTAATCAAAGTGTCAATTTCCGCCGGCAGATTTAAGAGCTGCTCCGGAAATCCCACATATGCCTTCATGATGGGAATCGGGCGGCGGTTTAAGCCGTCCTCAATCACATCCAGATCATCCACAGCCGCCACAAATCCCTCATCGTAGATGCCGAACCGGCCGGCCCGGCCCGCAATCTGCTTGATCTCTTCCGGCAGGAGGACGCGCTTGTTGACCCCGTCGAATTTCCTTGTCTCCACAAACACAATCCGGCGGATCGGCAGGTTGAGTCCCATGCCGATGGCGTCCGTGCTGACCACTACCTCCGTCTCCTTCTCCAAGAACCGCCGCACCTGTTCCCTCCGGGTAGCCGGCGGAAGGCTTCCGTAAATCACGCTGCAGTGAATCCCCTGGCCCTCCAGATGGGCTGCCAGCGCCAAAACCGACTTTTTCGAGAACACAATCAGGGCATCCCCTTTGCGGAGATCCCTCTTTAAGGCATAGGGCCTGTGCTCCATCGTCAGGCGGGTGTTCCTCTTATGGCGGCGAATTTGATACTGATCCCCGCAGCGCCGGATCATCTGCACGATAATGTCCTCTGCCTCCGGCGCCATGCACAGGTGAATCTCCTCCGCCCGAAGCCCCAAAACGGCCCGGGTCCAGTTGTGGCCCCGGTAAGGATCCGCCACCATCTGGCACTCATCCACCACCACAATATCAAAGTACTCGTGGTCGTTTAGCATCTCCACGGTGCAGGCCTGGCAGCGGGCCCCCGGCACCTCCAGTGTCTCTTCCCCGGTGATCATGGAACAGGCCACTCCCTCCCCGTTCAGCTTGTCGTAGACCTCCAAAGCCAGAAGACGCAGGGGGCCGAAGTAAGCTCCATGAGAACATTCCTTTAAGCGCTCCAGCGCGTCGTGGGTCTTGCCGCTGTTCGTAGGCCCTATATGGAGGATGAATTTCCGCTTCATCTCCCGGGCGCCGGGATACTCCAGCTCCGGCTTTGTCTGAATGGATTCCCGAATCCCCTGTTTGATGGTCTTGGGAATATAGAAAAGCTCATAGGCTCTTTCCAGGGAATTGTTCAGGAGATATCGTCGGATTCCCTGCATCTTCAGCACCCGCTCCAGCTCCTCCAAGGAGAGATTTGCTACATACTCCAGGTCCTTGCGGGCCAATGCTCCGCAGAATGCCTCCATCTTCCGGCAGTTCTCTTCCCACTCCTCGAGCTGGGGCCCCGGCGGAAGCTTTCCCTCCTTGCGCATCAGGCAGGCACAGACCTTGGACAGCATGGCATGGACATCATTCAGCTCGTTGGATTTTACCAGAGGCCGGATATTCTCCTCCGTGAGCCGCCTAACCCGCGCCCGCATCTCGCTGCCCGTCATCGCGCGGTAGCGCCTGTTTATATTGCCAAAAAATAAATCCTTATAATATGCCTCCAGATAGCGGACGCACTCTTCCCTGACTTCCATAACCGCCTCATTTCCGCTGTTTCTTTATTAATGGGCCCGCTGCAGAGACAACTTCCCTTTGGCCCATACCCGAAAAAATGCCAGGTGTCCATGCCCTCATGTCCATCTGGCTTTTTTTCACAAGCCGCTGCCTACAGGATTGTGGTATCCACAAAACTCTCAAAGCCCGAGATACCGAACTGGGCGCTCAGGCTGTTGATTCCGTCCACGACTTCCTCCCGCGAATAGCTGGCTCCATATAAAAATTCATCTGAAAATTGGTTGATAAACATGTAAAATGCCAGGCCCATCTCCAAATAGCCCGTGTCATCTGTGTCTAATTCCTCATACAGGCAGTTCTCCGCCCCATTGATATCTCCCGCCTCAGCCATCGCCGTAATCCGCCGGTACAAGGCCTCAGGCCCTCTGTCATCCTCCGGATTTTGGGAAAGCTCATAGGAAATATCTTCCTTTCCCAGGGCCAGCCTGGCGATTGCCCGCACAAGGTCCGTAATCGTCCGCATTACATAGTCATCTTGATAGCCCATCTTAATTCTCCCGCATGTGTTGTCCGTGTATGGTTCTGAATTATTGTATCACTTTGCGCTGTTTTTGACAACTGCCGTGGCTCATATATTCCGTAACAGACCAGCAGCGCTTTGGGGTATACCCGCCATTTTGTTCCCCTCTGTCATTTTTCCGCGATTTATGGTATCATTGTAAATATATGTAAACAAGAAAGGAAGGTGGCAGACCATGCACGGCAGACAATCTCTTCATTTTTTCCTTTTCGCCGCAGGCGGCGTCCTCCTGGCTGCGGCCCTGATTCTTCTGGCCTGCGCCCGTGCCGTTCCCGGCTTTGCCCAGGCGTACGCATTGAGAATCTATCCCGTTTTTAAAAGTACCATCGGCGGCCTGTGCAGCCTGCTTCCCGTCTCCGTGTCGGAATTCGGACTCTACCTTCTGCTGCTCTTTTGTCTGTACTACATAGCAAGCCATATCCGGCAGCCTCTCTTTTTGGCTTCCCGCGGATTTTTCCTCGGCTCTCTGCTCTTTTTTGTGTACATGATAAACTGCGGGGTGAATTATTACCGTACCCCTTTCTCCTATGAGGCCGGCCTGACCACAGCGCCTGCGAGCACCGAGGAGCTTTACAGCCTGTGCAAACTTTTGGTGGAGAAAATCAATGAAGAGGCAGCAGCTGTCCCGGAGCGCCCGTCCCTAAGCCCCTATCCCGGCCAGACCGAGGACACGCCTTCCCCCTCGTGGGCCTATCTGCGGGAGATGGGGCAGCTGGGCCGGGAAGCCATGAAGAATCTGGGCGAGGTCTATCCCCAGCTTGCAGGATGGTATCCCTATCCCAAGCCTCTGGCCATCTCCCGGATTCTCTCCGTCCAGCAGCTGTGCGGCATCTATTCCCCCTTCACGGTGGAGGCCAATTATAACCGGGAGATGCCTTTGTACAATATTCCCCACACAATCTGCCATGAGCTCTCGCATCTCAAAGGCTATATGCGGGAGGATGAGGCCAATTTTATCGGATATCTGGCCTGTGTCCTGTCCTCCTCCCCGGAGTTTCGCTACAGCGGCTATGTGATGGGCTGGGTCTATGCGGGCAATGCTCTGGCCGCTGTGGACCCGGATGGCTACCGGACGCTGCGAAACCAGCTTCCCGAGGCGGTTCTCGAAGATCTGGCCTACAACAATCGATTCTGGGACCGGTTTGAGGGAAAAGTGGCGGAGGTATCCACCCAGATCAACGACAGCTATCTGAAGGCCCATAGCCAGGAGGAGGGCGTGCGGACTTATGGGCGGATGGTAGATTTGATGCTGGCGTATTACACGCCCGGCAGCAGCGAGTAATTGTTGTCCCTGTCCGCGTCCTCCATCATGGCGTTTAACTCCCGCAGAAGGGGGCTGTCCGGCAGGTTGCGCAGCCACCACTGATATCCGTTGGTGCTGCGCACCTCCCCGGCGTCAATTTTTCTTCCCGCGTAATAATCTATGTATACGCCCGCATACACAGAGGCCATGGAGGACTCCGCCGTCTCTCCCAGATTTTTTACCTGCTTTCGTATCTGCGCAATGATCAGATCGCGCAGATACCGGTGAGACCATCCTTCAAAATCCAAAAGATCCGGATTTTCGCTCCCCGTCCTCTCGGCCCAGGCGGATACATCCACCATCCGGGTAGCGTATTCCAGGCTCCCGTCCTCCTTCCACGCAAGGAGCCCGTACTGACAGGGCGGGATGCTTAGGGCGTCCGTGACGATCTCCTGAATGCCGTAGGCCTCGTCGGGCACAGACGGCTCGTCTTTGTGCTTGCGTATCCGCTGTACGTGAAGATGGCCGCTCAAGAACAGAGGGAGCTCATATTCCTGGAGCAGGTCGATTACCTCCGTATTATTTTCCATCACGCACTGGGTTGTGTACATGCGGCTCTGGGAGAGCAGGTTGTGATGGGCGATGGGAAGGACAAAGATTCCCTGCTCCCTGGCTTTTTCCAGCTCCTGCCTTGCCCATTCCAGGGTTTCGTCTTTGATTCTTCCCTCCACCAGGTTCTTTGGCTCATACTGGCTGGAGTCCAGCATCAGAAGCCAGTTTTTTTCGTCCAGCTCATATACATAGCTCAGAGAGGACTGATCCCGGCTTAATGCCTGATCATAGCCGTACTGTCTGTACAGATCATAAAATTCTTCCGGCGTTACCGGCGCGGCAGGCGTTTTTTCCTCCCCAAAGTAATAGGAAGCGTTCGTATTGTTGATATCGTGGTTCCCCGGGATGACAAGAACCGGAATCCCCGCGTCCTGCACCCGATGAAGCCGGTAGGACAGCTCCTGGTGGCTGATCTCCTCCCCGTTCATGGAGATATCGCCGCTGAGAACCAGCGCCGAAGGATTCTCCGCAATCACCTGGTCAATAAACGCTTCCAAAAGCTCCGGAAGGTACTGGATGACTTTTCCATCGCTCTCCGCCACAAATGTTTGAAATGCCTCTCCGTCATCCTGGCAGGCGGCGCTCTGGTAATGCAGATCCGTGGCCAGAATAATCTTCGGAGGCGTGTATGGTTCCTCTGCCGGGCTCTGGCTCCAGGCGCCTTCCAGCCGTTTCTTCCAGCTCGTGTAGCCCGATTCCCTGTGAAGCGGATCCATGTTTTCCGTGCTTTGTGTCTCCGTTTCCTCCGGCTTTATCCCTTCCGTTTCTCTCTCCGGGACATGTCTTGTCTCCTCCGCAGATGGGGCGTTTGATTCCATTGTCTCTGTAGCCGCAGCCGGCCGGTCCGCCGGCCGTGTTATGCGGTCCAAAACGTGAAGCACCCCGAAGCACGCCGCAAAAACCATGGCGTACATCAGGGCGCTTATTATCCATGTTCTTTTTTTCATATAAATCTGCTTTCTGTTCTGTTAGATAATACCAAGTTCCTTCATCGCATAGGCAATTCCGTCTTCCTCCACTGTCTTTGTCACGAAGGTGGCATAGGGCTCAAGCTCCGGGCTGTGATGGCCCATGAGTATGCAGTTGCGCCCATACCGGAACATAGACAGATCATTTCCGCTGTCTCCGAATACATAAGCGTCATCCAGAGAAACGCCGCAGCGCTTTAAAACCAAATCAATGGCTGTGGCCTTTGAATGTCCCCGGGGAACGCATTCATAAAATCCATTCCCCCGGTCGATCACTTCCATATCTTTTATCCGGCCAAAAAGCTCCCTGCAGCGGCTGTCCTTATCCGAGCCAATATAAAACTTGTCAAAGTCGTAGCAATGATCCTCCCAGAAATAGGGGGTAGGGGCACCGGAATGCCGGATATCATTCTTCAGCTTTTCTACAAGCGGGATGCGGGAAGGCGTTCTGTGCATATAAATTCCGTCTCTTCCCTCAAGAGCTCCGTCCAACCCGCAGGCATCAATATCCTTTTTGATGGCTATTCCCCGCTCACGGGGAATATGATGATAATACAGAATCTTTCCGTCCATCACGATGCAGGTGCCGCAGCCGCAAAGGTAGCCGTCCGCCTCCACCTGGGAGCGAATCTCACCCAGATGGCAGAGCACTCTCCCCGTATTGATAAAGACAAGATGGCCCTTTTTTCGGGCCTCCTCCAGCGCCCGGGACGCGCTCTGGGGAACCCTGCGTGTCTTTTCAGACATAAGGGTTCCGTCTATATCGAAAAACAACGCTTTGGTTCTGTTACTCATCATCTCTGAACACAATCGTCTGTGTCTCCTCGTCCATGCTCTCCACAATCGCCAGGGACTCCAGCCGGATTCCCTCGGAGCGAAGCAGATCGCCGCCCACCTGGAAGCCCTTTTCTATGACAATTCCGGCTCCCACAAGCTCGGCTCCGGAATCCCGGACCAGGGCGGCCAGCCCCTCCAGCGCCTTACCGTTTGCCAAAAAATCATCAATCAGCAGAACCTTATCTCCAGGGCCCAGAAATTCCTTGGACACGATGATGTCATACACCCGGCCGTGGGTAAAGGACTCCACCTTGGTGGTATAAACTTCCCCCGCAATATTTTTTGTCTGTGTCTTCTTTGCAAACACCACAGGAACGTCAAAATATTGGGCCACGATACATGCGATTCCAATACCGGAAGCCTCGATGGTCAGGATCTTGTTCACCTCGGCATCGGCAAACCTGCGCTTAAATTCCTTTCCGATCTCCCCGAACAGCTTAATATCCATCTGGTGGTTCAGAAAGCTGTCTACCTTCAGGACATTTCCCGCCTTGATCTTGCCGTCACGGCGTATCCTGTCTTTTAAAATCTGCATGTATCTGTCCTCCTATTTTCTTTTGTGGATTGTAACTATTCCTCCGAGTCAGCGGCCGTGGTCTCCTCTGTCTCGGAAGCTGCAGCGGTAGTCTCCTCTGTTTCAGAAGCCGCAGCTGTGGTCTCCTCCGCGTTGGAATCCGTGGCTGTCTGAGCATCCGTTCCGGTTTCCGCCTCATTCACTGCGTTCTCTGCCAAAAACTTCATCACCTGGCGGTTGAGTGCCATCTGGTCAAACGACTCCTGCCCGTAGGCCTCCACCCCTTCTTCCACCGTCTGTCCGTTCATATCCGCCAATTCCTGCCTTGCTTCGTCTGTCACCGCAATTCCCTCCTGGGCCGCGATGGTATTGAGCACCAGCTGATTTTTCGCATCATCCTCCACGGAAGCATAAACGTATTCCTTAAAGCTCCCCTCGTCCATTCCATAGGATTGGGCTAATTGAGACAGCCGCATGCCGTACATCTTGGCCTGCTCCTGGTACTGGTCAATCTGTGCATTGTACCGCCGGGAAATCGCGTTCCGTGAAAGGTCGAACTGGGAGTTATCCACCACATTCTGAAGGACCGTCTGCTGGATCTGAAGATCCACGCTCTCCTGCCTCTGGGTCAGAATCTCATCGCGGATTCCCTGACGGTACTCCTCCACTGTCTGGTAGTCCGAGATGCTCTGAACAAATTCGTCCGTCAGCTCCGGATCCCTCTTTTCCTTTACCGCGTTCACCGTCACATCGAACACTACGCTCTGTCCAGCCAGGGCTGCTTCCCTGTAATCCTCCGGAAAGGTCAGGTTCAATTCTTTGGTGTCTCCTTTTTTAAGGCCAATCAGGCCGTCCTCAAAACCGTCGATCATGGTTCCGGAACCCAATTCCAGATCTTCTCCCTCGGCGGAGCCTCCGGCAAATTCTTCTCCGTTCTGATAGCCTGTGTAGTCGATGTTCACCACGTCGCCCTCCTCGGCGGCCCGGTCCACCTCGACTTCCTCCTGATTCTGACTCAAAACGCTCTGAATCCGGTTCTCCACGTCCTCATCCGTCACCTCTGCGGGAGGCACGTTCACCGTAACTCCTTTATACTCTGCCAGAGTGACGGTTCCCAGATCCTCCTGTCCCTCCTCCGCACTGCCGGAGCAGCCGGCCAGAAGGGACAAAGCCGCTGCTGCACATAAACAAAGTTTTGCTATCTTTTTCATTTCGCATATCCTTTTCTCTACTTACATATTTAGCCAGCACCGGGCGGGCATGCCTCCCTTTCCCAATGTGCGCTGTACATAGTTATATCATACAAGTTCCGGAAAAAAAAGCCCTATTTACTTGTAAAACGCTTTAAATGCCTTGTATGTATTATAAATATCCAGCTTAGAAGCCAGTTCAAAGGGGGAATGCATGCTGAGAATCGGCACCCCCAAATCGACTGTGTCCACATCCATATGTGCCACAAACTTCGCGATGGTTCCGCCGCCGCCGGCGTCTACGGCCCCCAGCTCCCCGGCCTGCCAGTATACGCCTTCTTCCTCCATAATGGAAATCACCTTTGCCATGGTCTCGGCGCTGGCGTCATTGGAACCGGATTTCCCCCTTGCTCCCGTATATTTAGAAAGCACGCATCCCTTATTAATATAGCAGGAATTGCGCTTCTCATACACATCGGCAAAAGTCGGGTCATATGCCGCATTCACATCCGAGGACAGACACAGAGACGCCCGCAGCACATCCCTAACCGGCACATCCGCCTGTTCGGCCAAATCTTCTATATAATGGAGCACATAGTCAGAATTAAGCCCCGTATTTCCATCGGATCCAATCTCCTCCTTATCCGTGAGAATGGTCACGGTGGTGTGTTCCGGCTTCTTTGTATCAATCTCCGCTGTCAGGGCCGTATACGCGCATACCCGGTCATCCTGTCCATAGGAACCGATCAGACTGCCGTCAAGTCCCACATCTCTGGCCTTTCCCGCGGGCACCAGTTCAAATTCCGCACGCAGAAAATCCTTCTCCGTCATTCCGTACCTATCGTGAAGGAGAGAAAGCGCCATAAGCTTCACGGGTTCCTTGAGATCCTCTCCCTCAAAGGGGAAGGATGCTGCAACCGCGTTCAGTTCTTCCCCCTTCAGCCCTTCCCGCAGGGGTCTTTCATTCTGCTTGGAGGAGAGATGGGGCAGAAGATCCGTGATGCAGAATACGGGATCATTCTCCTCCTCTCCCAGAGAAATCTCTACGGTCTCCCCATTTTTCTTCACCGCCACACCGTGAAGGGACAGAGGAATCGTGCCCCACTGGTACTTGCGCAGGCCGCCGTAATAGTGTGTCTTAAAGTAAGCGATTTCCTCCTTCTCGTACAGAGGACTGGGCTTTAAATCCAGCCGCGGAGAATCAATATGAGCCCCGTTGATGCGAAGTCCGTCCGTCAGGGGCTTCTTTCCGAATGTGGTTGCAATCAGGGCCTTTCCCCGGTTCACAAAATATACCTTATCCCCGGACTCATAGGACGCATTCCTGTCAAAGGGGCGGTAGCCGGCCTTTTTGAGCATCTTCACGGCCTCCTTCACACACTCCCGCTCGGTCTTTCCCTTATTTAAGAATTCCTTGTAGTCCCGGCAGTATTTATCTGCCTTTTCTCTCTGTCCGGGTGCTTCCTTTCCTATATTAGGGAACTCCCATGTAAGGTGCTTCTGCAGTTCTTTTGCATCTGTCTTCTTTGTCATCTTCTGTCCTCCTGGTGTTATCGTAGCATCGGCGTACAGTGGGAACATCGATGCTAGTAATTCTTTATAACGCAAATGTACGTTTCCCTTTTTTTCCGGCGGATTCGCGGCGCCTGTGCCCTGCGTCCATGAGTACGGAGGATACCCGCGCGTCTGCCGCCAGGGCTGCGGCCCTGGTCATCTCTTCTATCTCCCTTTCCCCAAAATCCCCGGCATCCGACAGCCATCTAAGAATCTCCAGTTCGCCTCTGGCTGCCAGTCCCAGAACCGTCTCTCTCATGTGTTCTTTTATGTATTTCCAATAAGACTCCCTGGCTTTTTCCGTGAGATCCCAGGGCCAGTACAGACGATAGAGAGCCAGCCGCGTCACAAGCTCCGGCTTTTCCTGCACCTGCACATGAGGGAAAAGACGGTCATACTCTCTAAAATCAAAATCCGGCCCCTGGAAACAGTAACGGTACATATGGCCGCAGCCGTGCATCTCCCGCATGATAATGCGGGCCGGCGTATTCTCCACGGATTCCTCAAAAAATTCCGGAAATACAAGGCGGGCGCCAAGTTCCCCCTGCGGATTCCGAAAGGAGACGATGAGCGTCTGGCGCAGTTCCGCAAGGATCTCCTTCAAGCAGGACTTTGGCCCTCCCATCAGGCGGATGTCCAGCTCCTCAAGACCGCTGCAGCCCGTAAATACCCCGGCTCCCCAGTCCTCCACCGTGCTGTGGCAGGAAAGCAGCTTCAAACAAGTGCAGTTATAAAATGCATAGGCCCCCACTTTGCGCAGAGTGCCCGGCAAAACCAGCTCCTCGAGCACTTCTCCCATCACAGCCGGCTCATCTGTAACCGCCAGGGGCGGAGCCTCCCTTCCCCGGACCGTCTGCGAGAACACATAGCTGTCCAGCTCCCGAACCGGCATCCCATCCACCTGGTCAGGAATCCTGACCCGTCCATCTAAGCTGTAATAACGCTGGATGCAGATTCCATCCAGCGTTTCCTTGTATAATAATTTCATGTTTATTAGTTTAGCAGTTTTCGGGGATTTTTCAAGTGGAAAGTGCTGTGCCCCGCAGGTATTGACTTTCCTGGCCCCATATCCCATAATGAATATATAATTGTTCGGAAGAGTCAGCTGAAAAGAAGGAGGCACAGATCATATGAGACAATGCATGGACTCTGAGAATCTTCACCGGAGACTCAAGAAAATTATCGGCCAGGTACAGGCCATTGACCGAATGGTCGATGAGGATGTGCCCTGCGAAGATATTCTGGCACAGATCAACGCCGCAAAATCCGCTCTTCACAGGGTAGGACAAGTGGTTTTAGAAGGACATATCAATCACTGTGTCCGCGATGGGATTGAACACGGCGACGCGGACCAGACGATTGCAAATTTTACAAAAGCCGTGGAGCGGTTTGCGAATATGATTTAACGCAGCAATTCGGCCGGAGGGAAAGCAGAGGCAGGAATAGACGGCAAGCTTGCTTGTAAGTCTGTTTTTGTCTCTGTTTTCTCATCGGATAAATATCCCAGCTCTTGACATTTTCTTTTCCTTCCTCTATAATCAACTTCACTATAATGAAAGGTGGCTAAAGGAAATATGATTATTAAATGATTGGACTGCATCTGAAAACACTCCATCATTCGGAAATCCGTCTGCGGACCGCAGAGGGGCTCCCGTTGTATGGTTTTTTTCTTCGTCCAGTCATTTAAGAGAGCCGCGATTTCCGCAAAAATGAGACGGTGCCCGCAGGGAATGCCGTTCTTTGGTTGCCGGTCTATATTCCATCTTCGATTATGGTTTGTTTCGGACAGCCTTATTTTGGGATGCAGGAAGTCTCTTCTGGACGAAGTATGTCTGGGAGGGATTTTTTTATGTTATTGCAGGCAAAAAAAATAGTAAAAGAATATGGAGAACGGACGGTACTGGAAATCGAAAGCCTCACCATAGAGGAAGGAGACCGCATCGGCCTTATTGGTCCCAATGGTGCGGGAAAGTCCACACTCTTAGGACTTTTGGCGGGCCGCATCCCGGCAGATGATGGGCAGGTCAAGCGATTCTGTCCCATCGCGGAGATACGCCAGGACGGGACTGCGGACGGAGACTGCGACGGACAGTATGCCAGCCGGATGGGCGTGGGGAAAAACGAGGCAAAAAGCGGAGGGGAGCGGACGCGTCTGGCTATCGCTGCGGCATTTTCCCGGCATGCCCCTCTCCTCTTTGCCGATGAACCCACTACCAGCCTGGATATGGCTGGTGTGCGGAAGCTGGAACAGATGCTGGCCGGATATCGGGGAGCCGTACTCATGGTCAGCCACGACCGCTCCCTTCTGGATGCGGTCTGCACCTGCATCTGGGAGCTGGAGGACGGCCATGTGCGGGTGTTCGAGGGAAATTATTCCCAGTGGCGCGTGCAGAAGGAGCGTGAAAGAGAATTCGCCGCTTTTGAATACGGCCAGTACCAGAAAGAAAAAAAGCGGCTGACAGCCCGGGCCCAGGAGCTGGGAAGCCGCAGCCAGGCCATGAAAAAGCCGCCCAAGCGCATGGGAAGCAGCGAATGGCGGCTGTATAAAGGCACGGCCTCCATACAGCAGGGCCATGTGCAGAGCAGCCGCAGGGCCGTCCGGAGCCGTCTGGAGCATCTGGAAGAAAAGCAAAAGCCCGCCGAGCTCCCCCATGTATCCATGAAGCTTCCGCCGGGCAGCCGGATCCGGGCGCCTTTCGCAGTGTCGGTCCGCGGGCTGACGGTGGAATACGGAGGGCGGGAAATTCTTTCCCATGTGGATTTTCAAGTAGAATCCGGGACGCGCACCTTTTTAACCGGAGAAAACGGGGCCGGCAAAACCACCCTTATACGGGCGATTGCAAAGCGCCGGCCGGAAGTCGTAATCCCCGGCGAGGTTCGCATCGGATATTTTTCTCAAGATAGGGAGGAACTGCGCCCGGAGCGCACGGTTCTTGAAAATGTGCTGGAGGATGCCGCCCTGCCCCAGCATATCTGCCGGGCGGTTCTTGCCAATTTATACATGAGCCGGGAGGACATGCAGAAACCGGTGGGCGTGCTCTCCGGCGGGGAGCGTGTAAAAACCGCTCTGGCCAAAGTGCTGGTGTCCGGCTGCAACTTTCTGATTCTGGATGAGCCGGCCAACCACATGGACATCTATACCCTGGAGGGCCTGGAGCGGCTGCTGGCAGACTATGACGGAACCCTTCTGGCCGTCAGCCATGACCGGGCTTTTATCGCACGGCTGGCGGACCGGATTTATCGGCTGGAGAACGGACGCCCGGTAAAAATGGAGCCTATTGAATTTGCGGAACACGGGTGGTAAAATAGGCAGGTAATAAGTCAGAACGGCGGGATAAACATATGGAAACAAAAAAAATTTTGATTGAAGACAGAGAGCACATAGAAGATGCGCTGCTCATAGAGGCGGCGCAAATTCTCCGTGAGGGAGGCCTGGTTGCCTTCCCCACGGAGACCGTATATGGCCTTGGGGGAAATGCCCTGGATGAAAAGGCGTCAGAAAAGATATACGCGGCCAAGGGGCGTCCATCGGACAATCCTCTGATTGCCCATGTGTCCTGTATCGAGGAGGTGGAGCCTCTTGTCAGCCGGATTCCGGAGGCCGGCCGCAGGCTGATGGAGGCGTATTGGCCGGGTCCGCTGACCCTCATTTTCCCCAAGAGCAAACAGGTACCCTATGCGACCACGGGCGGTTTGGAGACAGTTGCCATCCGCATGCCCAGCGACCCGGTAGCGCAGCGTCTCATCGCCCTGGCCGGCGTCCCTGTGGCTGCGCCCAGCGCCAACACATCGGGCCGCCCCAGCCCCACAACGGCTCAGCATGTGTGGGACGATCTCGCGGGACGGATTGACATGATCATCGATGGGGGGCCTGTGGGAATTGGCCTGGAATCCACCATCATCGATGTGTCCGGCCCGGTGCCCACGGTTCTTCGCCCAGGCGCAGTCACCATGGAAATGCTGGAAGACACGCTGGGAAAAGTGGCCATAGACCCCGCCATCCTCGGGCCCATGGCGGAGGGGGAGCGGCCCAAGGCTCCGGGAATGAAATACAAGCACTATGCGCCCAAGGCGGACCTCACTCTGGTGGAGCCGTCGGGCACACAGACAGACGCTATGACCGCCGAGGTGCGCAGGCTGGCTCTGGAAGCCGGGAAGGCCGGCCGCCGAGTGGGCATCATCTGCACGGACGAGTCGAGGCAGTGCTATGCGGATGTGGCCGGCGCTCTCATCCGAAGCATCGGAAGCCGGAGGGAGCCCAGCTCCGTAGCGCACAATCTCTACCGGGTGCTGCGGGAATTTGACGATCTGGAAGCGGACTGCATATTTTCCGAGAGCTTTCCCCAGGATCATCTGGGACAGGCGATCATGAACCGCCTGTCAAAGGCCGCCGCCTACCATATCGTCAGGGTTTAGGGCGGTACTCCCATCGGAGAAGCACGGCGGAGTGAATAATGACGATTACGGAGCCCGCATTGTGGACAAGGGCGCCAACGACGGGATTTAATACGCCGGTGATGGCAAGGGCGATGGCAATAAAATTCAGTGCCATGGAAAATGTCAGGTTGCATTTGATTGTCACCATCATCCGGCGGGACAGGCGCAGCAGATGGGGAAGTTCGCGGATGTCGTCATTAATCAGGGCGATATCCGCCGCGTCTACGGCTATATCGCTGCCCACGCCGCCCATGGCAATGCCCACATACGCTTTTTTCAATGCCGGGGCATCATTGATGCCGTCTCCGATCATGCAGACCTGCTCTCCTTTTTCCTGACAGGCATCAATATAATTCAGCTTATCCTCCGGCAGGCAGTCAGAACGCACCTCCTCAATGCCAAGCAGACGGGCGATATGGGAGGCAGCGCTGCGGTGATCGCCGGTGAGAAGGACGGGAATTACTCCCGTCTTTTTTATTTCCCGGACAGTGGCCTCGGCATCCTCCCGGGGCGTGTCCGAGAGAACGGCAAATCCTGCAGCCTTTCCGTTTACGGCGGCATAAATAATGGTGCACCCCTCTTCCAGAAAGGAAGCGGCGGCCTCGCAAATAGCAGCGGGAAGAGAAATATGCTCCTCCTCAAAAAGTTCCCGGTTCCCGGCCAGCACAGACGCGTCTCCGACGAGAGACTTCACGCCTCTTCCCGGAAGCATCTGAAAATTCTGCGGCGAAGGAGCGTCCTTCCCAAAGGTCTCCCGATAGCAGCGGACAACGGACTTTCCCAGCGGATGCTCGGAGCGCTGCTCCGCTCCGGCCAGAAGAGCATAGAGTTCCCCGCAGGACACATCCTCCCGGAAGCTGCGGATTTCTGTCACCTGCGGGGTGCCGTAGGTGAGCGTTCCGGTCTTGTCAAAAGTGATTCTTGCTGCTTTTGAAAGCCGCTCCAGGGCATCCCCCTCCCGAACCAGCAAACCGTGACGGGTGGCGTTGCCGATGGCGGCCATGATGGCCGTGGGAGTGGCGAGAACCAAAGAGCAGGGGCAGAACACAACCAGGATGGTGACAGAACGGATAATTTCTCCGGTGACAGCCCAGGTAATCCCTGCGGCTGTGAGTGCAGCAACGACCACCCAGGTAGCCCACCGATCCGCCAGTCCCACAATTTTGGCCTTCCCCGCGTCGGCGGATTGGACGAGACGAATCATGCGCTGGATGGAGCTGTCCTCCCCCACGGTTTCCGCCCGCATGTCAAAGGAGCCGAACTGGTTGACGGTTCCGCTGGATACGGCATCCCCCGGTCCTTTGTCCACAGGAAGGGACTCCCCGGTCATCACCGCCTGATTTATGGAGGTTTCGCCGGAAAGAATTGTGCCGTCCGCCGGAACCGTTTCCCCGGGCAGGACGCGGAGAATATCCCCCTTTCGCACGTCTTTCGCGTCAATCACTTCCTCGCCGGAATCAAGAATCCGCCGCGCTGTCTGGGGCGTCAAATGCACCAGCTTTTCAATCCCCGCCCGCGCCCGGGCCACGGTCAGATCCTCTAAGAGACCTCCCAGCTGCATGATGAAGGCCACCTCCCCGGCGGCAAAGTCTTCCCCAATGAATACGGAAGCGATTAGTGCGATGGATACCAGAACATCCGCCTTGATGTCGAATGCGGTGACCAGGCCAATGACCGCTTCCAGAATAATGGGCAGACCGCACAGGATGATGGCAATCCAGGCCGGATCAAACGGGAGAGGCGGAAGCGGCAGAAGACTTGCCAAAAGAGCAATGCCGGAGATTACCAGAAATGCGATATCCCGCCGGGTCCCTCCCCATTCCAAAATGCGTTCCAGCTGCTTCATGGTGAATGATTCCTCCTTATAAACC
>DWWT01000043.1 GCA_019119575.1 Candidatus Enterocloster excrementipullorum | reverse complement strand
GTCCTGGGAAGAAAAGGGCAGCCGGTTCACATCAGCAGCATTGAAAATTACATATCCGATACCTGCCTGGAGCGCATTCACATTGCATGCGAACCCAAGAACGGGAAAAAGGTGGCCGTAATCGGGGCTGGCCCTGCGGGCATCACCATCGCCATCCTGCTCACCCAGAAGGGATACAGCGTCACTATTTTTGATTCGCGGGACAAGATCGGCGGTGTTCTCCAGTATGGAATTCCGGAATTCCGTCTTCCCAAGTCAATTCTGGAGCGTTACAAGAAAAAGCTGCGGGCGATCGGCATTAAAATCCGTCCCAACACAACCATCGGCGGCGCCCTGGAAATCAAGGATCTGTTTAATGACGGATACGAGAGCATTTTCATCGGAACCGGCGTCTGGAGGCCGAAAAAGCTGGGGATAAAGGGAGAGTCCCTGGGAAATGTACATTTTGCGATTGACTATCTGGCAAACCCCGATGCCTATGAGCTGGGGAATACCGTGGCGATTATCGGCATGGGAAATTCCGCCATGGATGTGGCCCGCACGGCGATCCGCAAGGGTTCCCGGGATGTAACGCTCTATGCCAGAAAAGAAAAGAGCATGGCCACAAAAGGGGCCAGCTCCCACGAGCTGCAGTACGCGGCTCTGGACGGGGCAAAATTCGCCTATAATATGACGCCGGTGGAAATCAACGACGACGGCCCCGTATTTCACAGAGGAATCTGGGATGAAGAGGGAAAGCTTCTTGGATATGAGGATGAACGGATTCAGGTTCAGGCGGATTCTGTTATTGTATCTGTAAGCCAGGGGCCAAAGAGCAAGCTGGTGGATACCACGGAAGGGCTGAAAGCGGGAAAGAGCGGCCTGCTGCAGACGGATCAGTACGGGGAGACCACGGTGGAGGGCGTCTTTGCCGCCGGGGACGTGGTGCTGGGGGCAAGGACCGTGGTGGAGGCGGTGGCTTACTCTAAGATTGTGGCGGAGGCCATGGACGAGTACATGAAGAAAAAAGGATGAGACGCGCAAATTGCGGCGAACTGAAAGCCAATGCTGCGCCGGAAGCAGACAGAGAGGAGATAAAAAAAGGTGGGCTACAATATCATAGTGCTGGATCTGGACGGCACTCTGACAAACAGAGATAAGGTGATCACACCGCGCACGAAGGAGGCCCTTATGAGGGCACAGGAACAGGGAAAGATCGTGGTTCTGGCCTCGGGCCGGCCTACAGCGGGCGTAAAGCCGCTGGCCGAGGAACTGGAACTGGCGAGATTCGGCAGCTATATTTTATCCTACAATGGGGGAATGATTACAAACTGCCGGACCGGGGAGGCGGTGTTTTCGGCCCTTCTTCCACTGGATTCCAATGAGAAGATCATTTCCCTGGCAAAGGAATACCGGGTGGATATTCTGACCTACGAGGGAGAGGAAATCATCACAAACAATGCGGACTGCACCTATGCGCATAAGGAGGCCGCCATCAATCACCTCCCTCTGCGCCAGGTGGAAGATATGGCTTCCTATGTGACGTTTCAGGTGCCGAAGTTTCTTATGCTGGACGACGGAGATTACCTGGCGACGGTGGAGCCGCGGGTAAAGGCGGCTATGGGAAAAAATTTCAGCGTCTACCGTTCAGAACCCTATTTCCTGGAGGTCCTTCCTAAGGGAATTGACAAGGCAAAATCTCTGGAGCGCCTTCTGGAGACGCTGGGGATGACTAGGGAGGAAATGATTGCCTGCGGGGACGGCTACAACGATCTGACGATGATCCAGTACGCGGGTCTGGGCGTGGCAATGGAAAATGCGGTTCTTCCCGTGCGCAAGGCAGCGGATTACATCACGGCTTCCAACAATGAGGACGGGGTAGGTTTGGTGGTGGAGAAATTTATGCTCTAATGTATGGACTTTCAAACTTTAATATGTTAAAATGGCCTGAGATGAACGATTACCATCAACTGAATGCTAGAACGTGTTCAGCTATGCAGGAAAAGGAGCGATCAGGACATGAATAAGAAAATAAGGACGGAGGCAGTGGATCACCTGTTCCAGGCTATATTGAGCTTGAAGGACGCGGAGGAATGCTACAAATTCTTCGAAGACGTCTGCACGATCAATGAACTTCTGTCCCTGTCCCAGCGCTACGAGGTAGCCAAGATGCTGCGGGAGGGGAAAACCTATCTGGAGATTGCGGAAAAAACAGGGGCCTCCACGGCCACCATCAGCCGCGTGAATCGCTCGCTGAATTATGGAAGCGATGGGTATGACATGGTGTTTTCGCGGCTGGGAGAGTGAGATACCGCAGCGGTCCGGGCAAACAATTTCAAACAAAATCCGGCAGAGCATGCAATTGGTGTGCTCCGCCGGATTTTTTGTCTTATTTCCCCATCACATCAAACACAATCGCCGCAAACACGCTGATCCCCTTATCCAGCGCCTTTTCGTCCAGATCAAACTCCGTGGTGTGCTGGGCGGAGGCCATGGTGGTCATGGTGCGCATATACACGGCCTGGCCGCCGTGAGCCTGGACGCGCTCCATGAGAAAGCCGATGTCCTCGCTGCCCCAGTTGCGGGAATTGTACTCCGTGCTGACCTTGTACTGGGGCAGATGGGTCTCGATCATGTTCTTGATCCGCTCCACAAAGGCCAGATCGCTGACCTGGGAGGGAGCCTGGCCCACAGGGGTAATCTCACAGGAACAGCCTGTCATCAAAGCCGCGCCTTCGCAGACCTGGCGGGCCTGTTCTTCCATATAGGTATTGATTTCCGTGGTCTCTCCCCGGACCTCCACCTGCATAAATGCATGATCCGGTATGACGTTGCGGCCGCTTCCAGCCTGGAGCGTTCCCACGTTTATGCGGCTCATTCCCCCGCTGTGCCTGGGAATCCCGGCCAGGCCGACGGCGGCGTGGGCTGCTGCCAGGAGTGCGCTGCGCCCTTTTTCCGGGAAGCCCCCGGCATGAGCAGCCTGGCCCCTAAATGTGATGTCCAGTTTGGTGGTGGCAAGGGAGCCGTAGGTGCCGGGGGTGATGTCCCCGTCATCAATGGTATCATCCGGGGCGATGTGGGTTCCGGCAAAGTAATCCACATCCTCCAGATGGCCGGCCGCAGCAATGCTCTTGGCGCCCCGGGCGCCTTCCTCGCCGGGCTGGAAGATCAGCTTGACGGTACCGGTCAAATGCTCCCGGATCTCAGAGAGCACCTTTGCGGTGCCAAGTCCCATGGCAATGTGGCTGTCATGGCCGCAGGCGTGCATGCATCCCGGATTTTTTGAGGCGAAGCCTTCTCTCGTGGGCCGGTGCTCCGTAGTGGAATTTTCCGTCATGGGAAGGGCGTCGATGTCAAAGCGCAGGGCCGCGACCGGCCCGTCCCCGCACCGGAGAATCCCAATGACGCCGGTGAAGCCCTCCCGCATATCCTCCGTCACATAATCCATAGGGGTATCCTGGCTCTGAATCGCCTCATAATGGGCTTCCAGCGCCTCCTTTGCAGGCACTCCCATGCGGGAAGCCGCGTCGCAGACCTGCCGTCCTGTGAGCACCTCATATCCCAGCTCCGTAAGCCGTTTGGCGATGATGGCGGAAGTGCGCATCTCAAACCAGCCGGTCTCCGGATACTGGTGCATATTTCGCCGGTCCGCCACGGACTGCTCATGGATGGAGCGGGCCAGCTTGTCAATGGTCTGATACATGTCCATTGTTGATTCCTCCTGCGTTTCCGATTTTATATTCCGTGTACACGGATGGTACGTTCATTGTAACACACCATGCCGCCGGTTTACAAGAGTGCCTGGCCGGGGTATAATGAAGGAAAATGCGCGGACAGCGGACAAAAAAGACCGCCGCCCGCCTGCAAGCAAACAAAAGAAAGGACGGAAGTATCCATGAACAAGCCGATTTTGGTGATTGGCTCCACCTGCGTAGATATTATTATAAATATTCACCACCTCCCGGTGACGGAGGAAAATATCCGGCCTGCCAGCCAGTCCATGGCCCTGGGGGGCTGCGCATTTAATGTGGCGAATATCCTGCGTCAGTCAGGCACGCCGTTTACATTTATTTCTCCGGTGGGCAGCGGTGTGTATGGGGATTATGTTGCAGAACATCTGGAAGCGCGGGGATTTGCAGCCCCCCTGCGGGTGCCGGAGGAAAACGGGTGCTGCTACTGCCTGGTGGAAGAGGGCGGAGAGCGGACGTTTATGTCCTACCACGGGGTAGAATATACCTTTCAGAAACAATGGATGGAAGATTACAATGCCCGGGATTACAGCATGATTTACGTGTGCGGCCTGGAAGTGGAGGAATCCACAGGGGAGGCGCTCGTATCCTGGCTGGAGGAAAATCCGGGGCCTGTGATATTTTTCGCTCCCGGACCCCGGGTGGGAAAGATTCCGGCCGAACGCTTAGAGCGGCTTTTGAATCTGCATCCGGTTCTCCATGTAAATCACTCGGAAAGCCAGGCCATGTCCGGCTGTGGGGAAACCGGGGAGGCGGCCCGGTTTTTGGCGGCCCGGACTAAGGCCCCTGTGATCGTCACGCTGGGAGAGAAGGGGGCTCTCTGCCAGACCCCGGAAGGGGAGCTCTGGCAGGCGCCCGGGGTTCCCGTCAAGCCAGTGGACACCATCGGGGCAGGGGATTCCCATATCGGCGCCCTGATGGCCTGCCTGTACCGGGGAATGGACATGGAAAAGGCCCTCAGGACAGCCAATCAGGTGTCCTCCGCCGTAGTGGGAGTGAAAGGGGCTTCTCTGGAGGATGAGGCATTCTTGCGCCTGATTCCCGCAGAGCAGGAGAGAGACTGACAGGACGCGGGGGAATCCTCCGCAAACTCCCGCTGTACGCAGAAGTCCAATACCGCCTGTATGGGCGGGGAAACCCATTTATCTTTATGATACAGGAGCTGCTTCCAGAGGCGTATCTCAAGCCCCTCTACGGGCAGCCAGCGGATCTGTCCGGCGGCCCGGGCCCGGGCTGTGACATAGTCCGGGAGAAAGCCCAGAGCCTCCCCCTGGCTTACCAGCTGGCAGATCAGATCGGCGCTTCCGATCTCCAGACAGGGGCGGATCTCCAGGGACATGCCGGCCAGGCGCTCTTCCATAAGCCGCCGGTAGCTCATCCCCCGCTCGGTCAGAAGAAATGGCTGCTGCGTCAGCTCCTGGGGAGAGATGCGCTCCCTGTCCCAGAGCGGACTGTTTCTTCCCGCAATAAAATGAGCGCCCACCTCCTTCTCGCGCACAATCACGTAGGATGTATTGTAGATGTGGGTGTCCAACGTCAATATGGCGTCGGCTTCGTTGTGGTCTATGAGGCGGAACATTTCTTCGGTTCCCGCCGTGATGATCTTCAGAAAGATGCCGGGATACTGCATCTGAAATTCCGGAAAACCGCCGGCCAGCAGGGAATCGCAGAGGGAATCCGCCATGGCCAGGCGGACGGGGCCCGCGGCCGCCCGGGAGGTGTGGACGCTGTCCTCCATTCCCTGGGACAGGCGGATGATCTGATGGGCGTATCCCAGAGCCTGGCGGCCCTTTTCCGTCAGGGACACGGTGCGGTTGATCCGCTCAAAGAGCTGGGCGTCCAGCTCGTTTTCCAGCTGTTTGATCTGGAAGGAAACCGTGGACTGGGAAAAACCCAGAACCTCTGCGGCTTTGGTAAAGCTTCCGAGCTCCGCCACATGGATAAAGGTGGTCAGATTCTTGATATCCATCGCTTCTCCTATCTAAAAATTCGATTGATTTAATTATAATTATCCATTTTACAGATTGATGTCTATACTATATACTGAACGGGAAGAAATTACAAGTGAGAAAGCCGCATCCGCGCGCCATACCGCGGACACCGGCATAGAGAGGAGAACGCGTATGAGCGGAGCGGCTTATGACATATTTCGGGCGGTGTACAATATTTTGTGGGGGGATTTGCTCGTGATTCCCCTGCCGGGAGGGAGCAGCCTAGGGATTTCCCTGCTTGTGCTGATTTTGGTTCCCGCGGGCATTTATTTTACGATCCGCACCCGGTTTCTGCCATTTCGGATGTTTCCTGAAATGATCCGGGTGACGCTGGAGAAAAAGGAAGCAGAGGACAAAAACGCTATTTCCGGCGTCCAGGCCCTGATCGTGTCCACAGCCACACGGGTGGGGATGGGAAACCTTGTGGGAGTGGTCGCCGCTATCTCTGCCGGCGGGGCGGGAGCGGTCTTCTGGATGTGGGTGATCGCGCTTTTCGGCTCATCCACCGCATTTGCCGAAGCCACCCTGGCCCAGCTCTACAAGGAGAGGGATCCCCTGTACGGGGGCTGGCGGGGCGGCCCGGCCTACTATATCCACCATTTTTTTGCGGGAAAAAATACCGTGGGCAGGAAAAAGAAGTGTTCCCTTATTGCCAGTCTTTTTGCTGTTTCCGGCCTGATCTGCTGGTGCGGGATCAGCCAGGTTGTGGGAAACTCGGTGTCCTCGGCTTTTGAAAATGCATTCCATATTCCGCCTATTTACACCACGGCCTTTCTGGTGATTCTGGCGGCCTGCATTGTCCTGCACAAAAATGCCACGGTGAAAGTTCTGGATGTGATGGTGCCGGTGATGGCCGTCTGCTATTTTGCGCTCACGATCTTTATCATTGTGAAAAATGCGGGCCAGCTCCCGGCGGTATTTGCGCGGATTTTCGGAGAAGCGCTGGGGCTGCGCCAGGCTGTGGCCGGAGGAATCGGCGCTGTCATTATGAATGGGGCCAAGAGAGGGCTGTTCTCCAACGAGGCGGGCTCCGGGTCCGCCCCCTGTGCGGCGGCGGCCGCTGAGATCAGCCATCCGGCCAAAGAGGGGCTTCTGCAGGCCCTGGGCGTCTTTATTGACACCTTGGTCATCTGCAGCTGTACGGCGATGATCATGCTTCTCACGCCGGAATCCATGACAGCGGGGCTGGAGGGAATGGATCTGCTGCAGACATCCATGAAGTTCCATGTGGGGGAATTCGGGGTGGTGTTCACCGCGCTGATTCTCTGGCTGTTCAGCTTTTCCACCTTTATCGGAATCCTGTTTTACGCCAGGCCGAATATCGCTTACCTGTTCGGGGATAACTGGATTTCGCAGACGCTGTACAAGGTGCTGGCGCTCATCATGCTCTTTGTGGGAGGACTGGCAGCTTACACCTTTGTATGGGATTTGGGGGATATCGGCGTGGGGCTGATGACCATTTTCAATATGATGGCCCTGATTCCCATGGCTTCCCAGGCGGTGGAGTGCCTGCGGGACTATGAGAAGACGGAGATGAAGGAGCGAAGAAAAACACATTAAAAAAACGCCTGCCGCAGAGTGCGCATCGATCTCTGCGGCAGGCGTTTTTGCATATTGCGGGAGCGGTTACACCACGCTCTTAAGTCCAAGGGTTTTTTCAATCAGAAGCATGACTCCAAGCGTCACAATCATGAGCAGCGTGGCCAGAGCAGCGATGGTGGGATCAAAGTGATACTCCACGTAGGCCATCATCTCGATGGGAAGCATCGTCACGCCGGCTCCCGTGAGGAATGCGGACAGGGACACGTTGTTGAAGGAATTGATAACCGCCATAATGCAGGCAGAGGCAATTCCTGATTTGATATTGGGGAGCACAATCTTAAAAAAGGTGTACATCTGGGTGGCTCCCAGGCTCCTGGCCGCTTCCTCCACGGAGAAGTCAAAGTTGCTTAAGCTGGCTGTTACCACCCGCATGATGTACGGGATGGACAGAATGGTGTGGCCTACCAGAAGGCTTGCCACCACCGGAAGATGGTACTGGTTTACCACGTACCGGAGCATAACAAAGCCCAGCACGATAACCGGAATCAGTACCGGGGAGAGGAAGAGAGACTGGATGGCCTCCTTCCCCTTCATGGGATACCGGTTTAGGGCGTAAGCCGCGGGGAGCCCCAGCACAAGGGCAATCAGGGTAGCACCCACTGCAATGAACACGCTCATTCTGGCCGCCGCGATGAAGGAATGGATCTGAAAGATCTGCGCATACCAGCGCAGGGTGAAGCCCTTCCCCGGAAACGTCAGATAGTTGGTATCGCTGAAGGAGGCCGCCGCGATGATGAGCAGGGGCCCGATCAGGAACAGATATACAATGCATGTGACAATCAACAGTGATTTGCTTTTCTTCATAGCCTGACTCCCATTACTACTTTTTAACAATTACTGAACAGAGAACAATTCATTCCAGCGGTTTACCCAGTCGGCCAGATTGTCATTGATTACAGACCAATCCGGGAAGAGAAGGCTGTTGATCGTCTCCTCGCCGTAGGTAAAGTTCTTTGCCTGATCCTCGGTGAGTTCCACGTCGGTACGTACGGGGGAATCCACACCGTCAAGAGCCTCAGCCATCTGCACCTCATAGGAAATGTAGAAATCAACAAATGCCTCGGCCAGCTCCATATTCTCGCAGCCCTCGATGATGTTGATGGCGTTGAATCCGCTGTAGGTTCCCTCTGCGGGATCTACCCATACGTAATCCGGGTTTGCCTGCTGCGCGGTGGTGTAGGAATAGTCCAGAAGGACAGCGGCGCTGATCTCGCCCTGATTCAGCATGGTGATGGTATCGTTGGCGCTGGTATAGGTGCGGACAATGTTGGGCTTTAACTCAGCCAGCTTCTCAAAGATGGCGTCGTCATCCTCGCCCGGGGTCAGGCCAAAGGCATTGGCAGTGGCGTAGTAGAAAAGCGGACCGGAGGTCGCTGTGATATCAGGGATGGAAATGCTTCCCTCCAGCTCCGGGCTCCACAGGTCTGCCCAGGATGTAAGCTCGATGGGGCAGAAGGCGCTGTCATATACAATGCCCAGACGGTTGAAGGTATAAGCCGGGCCGTACTGCTCGCCGAAAGGCGCCTTGGCACAGTCATAGAGGGCATCCAGGTTGGTCAGCTTGGAGCTGTCAATCTCTGCGATCAGTCCTTCGTTGATCAGATCCGTAATGAAGGAATCGCCGATGATTACCACATCGTAGGCAGAGGGATTTTCCTTAATCTTGGTTACACGCTCTGCGTTCTTGCCGCCCTCCACAATGAGCTCACAGCCGGTCTGCTCCATGAAGGGATCGTATACATTCTTCTGGAGAAGCTCGGCGTTGAATGCGAAGGTGGAGATGGTCAGGCTCTGGCCGGCAAAGGGCTTGTCGCCTGTCTCGCCTGCGGCAGCCTCGGTGGATTCGGAATCCGCGGCCTCAGCCTCTGTTTCGCCGGAACCGGACTCCTGAGCTGCTGCTGTGGTGGTCTCGGCGGCTGCGGTGGTTTCCGTGCCGGATGAAGAGCTGCAGCCCGCCAGCATGCCGGCGGCCATGGCCGCGGCCAGTGTGAGTGATACTACGTTCTTTTTCATAATGTGCCTCCTGCTTTAGATAAGAATAATTTTATTGGGCGCCAGGGAGAGGGTAACCCGCTCGCCGGCGTGGTAGATGCGCTCCTGGTCGGTGCTGACCACCATTTCGCCAAGAGCGGTGTTCACATTGTACTGATAGCGCTTCCCTAAGAAGGTTTCCACCATCACATCCCCCTCCAAGGGATTGGGAAGGGAAGTGCCGAGCGGCGCGATGGCAATGTCCTCCGGGCGGATGCAGGCCCGGCGTTCCCCTTCCTTTCTGGGCGCGTCCACATGGAAGAGGGAGCCGTCCTTTCCGCGGTATCCGTCTTCCGCGGAAGTCAGATCCAGGAAATTCTCAAAGCCCACAAAACGGGCGATAAATTCTGTGCTGGGGTGATTGTAAATCATGTCCGGGGTGTCCAGCTGCTCGATCACGCCCTGGTTCATGATGGCGACCTTGTCGGAGATGGCGAAACACTCTTCCTGGTCGTGGGTCACGTAGATGGCCGTGATGCCGAACTGCTGCTGGAGTTTTCGGATCTCCACCCGCATCTTCACCCGGAGCTTGGCGTCCAGGTTGGAAAGCGGCTCGTCCATGAGAAGAAGATCCGGCTTTATCACCAGCGCCCGGGCCAGGGCAACTCTCTGACGCTGACCGCCGGAGAGCTCCTTGGGATAGCGGGTTTCGTAGCCGTTTAAGTCAACGAGCTCCAGGGCCTCCATAACCTGTTTTTTCATGCTGGCAGAATCGCATCCCCGCATTTTAAGGCCGAAGGCCACGTTGTCATAGATCGACATATGGGGAAAGAGGGCATAGCTCTGAAACACAAAACCGAAATTGCGCTTGTGCAGAGGCATATGCGTATAATCTTTTCCGTTGAAGAGAAACGTCCCTTCCATGGGAGAGGAAAATCCGGCGATCAGGCGAAGGGTAGTGGTCTTGCCGCATCCGCTGGAGCCCAGCAGGGAAAGAAGCTCTCCCTTCTCCACCTGGAGATTCAGATTTTTTAATATAACGTTTTTGTCATACCCTGCTGTGATATTGGTAAGCTCTAACAGTGCCATAACAAACTCCTTTTCTCTTAGATAGTAGGATTCAGGCGGCGGCTGATGCCGTTAATGCCGGAGGAAACGCAGATGGTGATCACGATCATGACCACGGCTACAATAGAGGCCTGTGTCCAGTCTCCCAGGGACATGGCGTACTGGTAAATCATGGTAGCCAGCACACGGGTGTCCGTGCCGCCCAGAAGCTGGGGGGTGGTGTAAGCCGTGAGACAGCCGGTAAATACCAGAACACAGCCTGTCACAAGCCCCGGGATGCTTAAGGGCAGAACCACGTGCCGGAAGGTTCCGAGGCGGGTGGCCCCCAAGCTGCCGGCAGCCAGATTCAGATCCTCCGGTATGTGCTCCATAACGCCGATGAGCGAAAGGATCATGAGAGGCATGAAGAGCTGGATAAATCCAATGGTCATGGACACTTCATTATACAAAATACTCACCGGCCGGTCAAACAGGCCGATGGATACCAGAAAGGAATTGACAATTCCTTTTTTTCCCAAAAGCACGATCCAGCTGAAGGAACGAATAACCGGGCTGGTGAACATGGGGAATACCGCCAGGGCCATAAGCACGCCTTTATTTTTTGAATATTTGGCGATGTAGTAGGATGTGGGAAATCCCAAAATGGCGCAGATGGCTGTGCTGATCAGACTCAGCTTGACGCTCCGCAGGAATACCTGTTTGAAATATGTGCTGGAGAACATCTCGAAATAGCCGCTCAGAGTAAAGCCGCCTTCATCAAAAAATGTCCGAAAGATAAGCAAAAATAAGGGAACCAGCATGAAGAAGACCACGAACAGACAGCCGGGGAGCACCATGAGCCATCCGATTTTTACTGCATTTTTTTTCACTGGCCCGCCTCCTTTCTTCAATAATGACTATTCATTAGAAAAACTTATTAATAAATATTAATATATTTATATAATTTATAAAACAATCTTAACATTTACGGGCCGGATTGTCAACACGGATCAGATAATTGCGGAAAATTCCTGAGATTTTTCGATAAAATCCCCCATATTTTCCCAGAGACGGCGGCGGATTTCTCCGAGATTCAGCCGGGTAAGGGCCCCGTCTTTCACCAGCTCCTGTCCCGCAACCCATACGCGGGACACATTGGAGCGCTCCGCGGAATAGACCAGGGCGGAGTAGGGATTGTAGCAGGGAAACATATTTACGGAATCGCGCTCTACCATGACCAGATCCGCTTCTTTGCCCGGCTCAATGGAGCCGATTCTGCTTTCCATGCCCAGGGCCCGGGCTCCCTCCAACGTGCCCAGACGGACGATGTCGCGGGCTGTAAAAAGGCTCCGGTCGTGGTTGACCGTCTTGTGGAAGGAGGCAAAGAGCCGGAACTGCGTGAACATGCTTAGAGTATTGCCCGACGAGGGGCCGTCCGTTCCAAGTCCCACGGGAATGCCGCGTTCCACCATCCCCTTGACGGGCGCAACCCCCTTTCCCGCCTTGGTGTTGGAGCCAATGCAGTGGGCCACGGCTGCGCCTCTTGCAGCCACAAGATCCAGATCCTCCGGGGTCATATGGATGCAGTGAGCCAGGAGGGTTCTGCGGGACAGGGTGCCCAGGCTGTCCAGGAAAGCGGTGGGCGTCATGTGATACTTGTCTGCGAAATGCGTCATCTCATAGTCCATTTCGCTGGCATGGAGGGTAAAAGGGGTGTCGTACGTTTCCGCCATGTCAAAGGCCTTCTGCAGATAAACGGGTTCACTGGTATTGGTGGCATGGGGGGAAACCATGGGGGTGACCAGAGGGTGTCCCTGCCATTTTTGGATGAATTCTTCTCCGTAGGCAAGGCCCCCGTAGGGAACCGGGCTGTCGCAGGTCTTCTGGCCGATCATGGTCTCGCCCAAAACGCCCCGGATGCCGGCTTTTTCGCAGGCCTGCGCCACCTGATCCTCAAAATAATACATGTCGAGAAAGGTGGTGATTCCGGAGAGCAGCATTTCAGCAATGCCGTAGAGAGAGCCCCAGTACACGAGCGTGGGCGTAACGGCCATTTCCTCCAAAGGAAAGAGAAAGCGGCGGAGCCGGTCCTGGCAGTCATCGCCCATGGTACGGAAGGGAATCATGGGTACATGGGAGTGTACATTCACCATGCCCGGCATGAGAATCGCCCCGCCCGCATCAATGCAGCGGTCTCCCTGAAGGGGAGATTCCCCCTCCCCGGTCTTGAGGATTTTGGAATCTTCTATAATAATATACCCATCTTTGTAACAGGTATTTTCCGGATCCATGGTTAGGATCCAAGCGTGCTCGATGACGGTGCGCATGGCAGTGTTCCTCCTTTTTGATGAATGGATTGTTTATGGTGATTTCCGCGGGACAACGAGGGGCAAAAGCAGGCGTATAAGCAGACGTATAAGCAGACGCAGCGCTTGTTTATGCGCCTGTTTTTGCCCCTGTTCTCACGCTGTCCCGAATTGTTACTATACCATAGGTAGGGCAGAAATGCAAAGCCAGCTTGAAAGCCCTTCGCGTCTATGATAAAATGGGAAAAACGGCCGAGACAGTTCAGCCTGTTTCAGGAGAAAAAGGAGGACGCTATGATACAGCAGTTGATTGAAAAGATACAGAAGACCAAGGCACCGATCTGCGTGGGGCTGGATCCCATGCTTTCTTATGTGCCGGAGCATGTGAAGGCAAAGGCCTTCAAAGAGCACGGCGAGACCTTAGAGGGCGCGGCGGAGGCCATCTGGCAATTTAATAAGGAAATCGTGGACCACACCTGGGATTTGATTCCCTCGGTGAAACCCCAGATTGCCATGTACGAGCAGTTCGGCCTTCCGGGCCTGGCTGTATATAAGAAAACCGTGGATTACTGCCAGGAGAAAGGCCTTGTGGTAATCGGCGATGCCAAGCGCGGGGACATCGGCTCCACCTCTGCGGCGTATGCGACGGCCCACATAGGCAAGGTGCAGGTGGGGGAAAATGTGTTCCAGGGCTTCGGGACGGATTTTCTCACGGTGAATCCCTATTTCGGCACGGACGGGGTAAAGCCCTTTGTGGAGGCCTGCAATGCCAACGATAAGGGCATTTTTATCCTTGTGAAAACTTCCAATCCCTCCAGCGGCGAGTTCCAGGACAGGCTGATTGACGGGCGGCCCCTGTATGAGTGGGTTGCGGAAAAGGTTGTGGAGTGGGGAAGCAGCTCCATGGACGGAGACTACAGCAACGTAGGCGCCGTGGTGGGCGCTACCTATCCGGAGATGAGCCGGATTCTGCGCGGTCTCATGCCTCATACCTATTTCCTGGTGCCGGGCTACGGCGCTCAGGGCGGTACGGCGGAGGATTTAAAGCCCTGCTTTAACGAGGACGGGCTGGGAGCCATCGTAAATTCCTCCCGGGGAATCATCGCGGCCTATCGGCAGGAGAAGTACGCAAAGTGCGGGCCGGAGCATTTCGGCGAGGCATCCCGTCAGGCTGTGCTGGATATGGCAGCGGATATCAGCCGGGTGCTGTAGAGACAGAGATAAAACCTGCGTGCGCCCGGCGGCGGGATTTTTAAAGTAATGGAGGATATACATGGCAAAGGTAAAGATAAATGCTCGGGTGAGGGAGCAGAAAAAACTGGCAGAGGGAATTTTTGACCTGCGGCTTGAGGCGCCGGAGATTGTGTCCCAGGCTGCGGCCGGACAGTTTGTGACCCTGTACAGCGGGGACGGGGCCCGGCTTCTGCCGCGGCCCATCAGCATCTGCGGCCTTGACCGGAAGGAGGGGCTGCTGCGCCTGGTCTACCGCATCGCCGGGGCCGGGACCGAAGAGTTTTCCCATCTGAAGGCAGGGGACCGGGTGGAGGTTCTTGGCCCCCTGGGAAATGGATTTCCTGTGGAGCCGGGAAAGAAGGTTATGCTTATCGGCGGAGGCATTGGGATTCCGCCCATGCTGGAGCTGGCTGCGGCCTTTTCCCAGGCGAACCGGGAGGCAGGGGAAGCGGACAGCCTGGTGCAGTCCGTGCTGGGATACCGGGACAGCCAGATGTTTTTAAAAGAGGAATTTGCGGCATACGGTCCGGTATATGCGGCCACGGAGGATGGAAGTTTCGGAACCCGGGGAAATGTGCTGGACGCCATCCGGGAGCAGGGCATTTCGGCGGATGTGATCTGCGCCTGCGGCCCTACCCCCATGCTGCGGGCCCTGAAGGCCTACGCGAAAGAACAGGGGATTGCCTGCTACCTGTCCCTGGAAGAGAAGATGGCCTGCGGCATCGGCGCCTGTCTGGCCTGCGTGTGCCAGTCCGCGGAAAAGGACGAGCACTCCCAGGTGCACAACAAGCGCGTCTGCAAGGAAGGCCCTGTATTTGCCGCGGAAGAGATCGAGCTGTAGACAAAGGAGGAACCAGAATTTATGAATATGGAAGTGACGATTGCCGGCGTGACCTTTAAAAATCCGGTGATGGAGGCATCCGGCACCTTTGGTTCCGGTATGGAGTACAGTGAATTTGTAGATTTAAATAAGCTGGGGGCAGTGGTTACCAAGGGCGTCGCCAATGTGCCCTGGCCGGGCAACCCCACGCCGCGGATTGCGGAGACCTGGGGCGGCATGCTCAACGCCATCGGCCTGCAGAATCCGGGCATCGACGTGTTTGTGAAGCGGGACATCCCGTTTTTAAAGCAGTTTGACACGAAAATCATTGTCAATGTGTGCGGAAAGACCACGGAGGATTATCTGGAGGTGGTGGAACGCCTGGGAGATGAGCCGGTGGATATGCTGGAGATCAATATTTCCTGTCCCAATGTAAAGGAGGGCGGCATTGCCTTCGGACAGGATCCGAAGGCGGTGGAGGCCATCACCCGGGCCGTGAAGGAGAAGGCAAAGCAGCCGGTCATCATGAAGCTGAGCCCCAACGTGACGGACATCACGGTGATGGCGAAAGCGGCGGAAGCCGGAGGGGCGGATGCCATTTCTCTCATCAACACCCTTACAGGCATGAAAATTGACGTGGAGCGCCGGCGATTTGCCCTTGCGAACCGCACCGGCGGGCTTTCCGGCCCTGCCATCAAGCCTGTGGCTGTGCGCATGGTGTACCAGGCGGCCCAGGCCGTGAAGCTCCCCATCATCGGCATGGGAGGCATCCAGAACGCTGCGGATGCCCTGGAGTTTATCCTGGCCGGCGCCAGCGCGGTAGCTGTGGGAACCGCCAATTTCCACAATCCTCGGGCTACTTTGGATACCGTGGAGGGAATCCGGGACTATATGGAGCGGCACGGGATAGAGGACGTGAAGGAGCTCGTGGGGAGCGTGGAGGGGTAGATATAAAAATAAGGCGCCTGTCAAGGCGCCTCATTTTTATAGCATGGCCGCTGACTTGTGCATTACAGATCGTTATAGATTTCCATCCCCTCCGCAGTGCGTGCACATCGCCTGGCCCGCGCCGCTGCAGGCTGCGCAGCCGCTCTTGACCCAGTAGCAGGAACTTCCGTATCCGAGGTTGATTCCGGATTTTCTCGTCTCACGGAAACCATTTCCGCTGCAGGAGGTGCAGACCTTTCTTCCGGTTCCACGGCATACCGGGCAGGTTGTATGGGTGTTCATGGTTCCCATGCCGTCTGAGGGAAGCATGACCGGGCTGACGATCATGGCCTGGCCGGCTGCGGGCTGCGCAGGTGCCGGAGCGGCATCCGGCGTACCGGTTGTCTTTGTTCCCTTCCCCAGGCAGTGCAGGCAGTCTCTGATTCCTGTCGCGCCGCAGCTGATGCATTTGTACTTGGTTCCCGCGGCTGTCATGTAACCTTCTCCGTCGCACCAGGTGCAGACCGCTTTGCCGCTGCCCTTGCAGTTCGTGCATGTGGTGGTTTCTGTGGCCGCAAAGGCCGTCGTGCCGGCGGCTGCGATGATAGCGAGTGCTGCGAAACAGGCGGCTGCAAATTTTTTCATCTGATTCTTCATATTCTTCATAATTGATACCCCTTTCCGGTGCTTTGTTTTTCTTTATGGCATCAGTATAGCAGACGCCGGAAAGAGGGTTTGCAATTTGTTTCCGGTCTTAACTAGAGCGTCTCCCCCCCTATGTTGAAGTTTTCCCATTTGGGGACTAGCCATTCCGCCCGCGCCTTGGTATAATTGAAAGAACAAAACAGGAGGTCTATGCAGTATGGAACAGTACAAGCAGGAATTTATCGAATTTATGGTGGAGAGCAATGTTCTCAAGTTTGGAGAGTTTACGTTAAAGAGCGGGAGAAAGTCTCCCTTTTTTATGAATGCGGGCAGCTATGTGACGGGAACCCAGCTTCGGAAGCTGGGCGAGTATTACGCCAAGGCGATTCACGACAACTTCGGCTTGGACTTTGATGTGCTCTTTGGGCCGGCTTACAAGGGGATTCCCCTGTCCGTTGCCACGTCCATGGCCATCAGCGAGCTCTACGGAAAGGACGTGCGCTACTGCTCCAACCGCAAGGAGGTAAAGGACCACGGCGACGCGGGCATTCTGCTGGGAAGCCCCATTAAGGACGGGGATCGGGTGATGATCATCGAGGATGTGACGACCTCGGGCAAGTCCATTGAGGAGACCTTCCCCATTATCAAGGCCCAGGGAAATGTGGAGATCAAAGGCCTGATCGTTTCCTTAAACCGTATGGAGCGGGGCAAGGGCACAAAGAGCGCTCTGGAGGAGATTAAGGAGCTGTACGGCTTCCCCACAGCAGCCATTGTGTCCATGGCGGATGTGACAGAGCATCTGTATAACCGGGAGTGCGGCGGCCGTGTGGTGATTGACGATACAATCAAGGCGGCTCTGGATGCGTATTATGAGCAGTACGGGGCACAATAAAAAGCGCAGGAGGTCGAACGCATGGAAAAGATTTATAAGACAATGAGCGTCACGGGCGCCGGGTGTATTGCGCTGGGAATTATTATTGCTGTGACCGGGGTGGTGGCGGGGGTTCTCTCCATTATCAACGGGGCCCTGCTTTTGAAACGCAGATCCGGAATTGAATTTTAGTAAGCGGGGATGTCATGATACGAAATACCACAAAACGCCAGAAGCTGGGATGGGTACTGTTTCTTATGTACCTGTGCCTTCTGGCTTATTTCATGTTTTTTTCAGAATCTTTCGGGCGGACGGATACGGATCGGGGATATGCCTATAATCTTGTGCCCTTAAAGGAAATCACGCGGTATTTCCGATATTACCGCACCCTGGGGATGCCCCTGTTTCTAATCAATATTGTGGGAAATATGGTGGCCTTTATGCCTTTTGGTTTTTTTCTCCCTATCATCAGCCGGCGAAGCAGAAAATGGTACAATACGGTGAGCTTCGGCTTGATTTTCAGCTTGATTTTGGAGACGCTGCAGCTGATTTTTAAGGTGGGGAGCTTCGATGTGGATGATATGCTGCTGAATACGGTGGGAGCGGGACTGGGCTTCTTGGTTTACCGTACCGTGCAGCGGACACGCGTCAAAATGAGGAGGATTCATTCTTGAAATTTTCAAAAAACCGAATTTCCTATGTAAAAAATCCAGTTGCCAAAAACAGCTTTCCCTGCCTGGGCCTAAGCATTGTGAGCCTGGGCCTGGGAGCTGCGGCCATGTATATTTCCGTGACTCTGGCAGGGCAGGGAGGATTAAATACCGGGGCTTTGGGCTTTTCCAGCCTGGTTTTCGCCCTGATGTCCCTCTGGTATGGCTTTCTCTCCTTCCGGGAGAAGGAGCGCAACTACATACTGGCCAGAATCGGCGCCAGTCTGGGAGGCGTGCTGGTGATTGTGTGGCTGGTGATTATTATAACCGGGATTTTCCGATAGAGAGGAGCAGTGAAATGGACTACAGAGTGTTGCTGCAGGAGGAAAATGAAGCCGTGAGGGAGCGCTATGACCTCTCCATGGAGCGGATCGGCGCCATGGGAGAGGAGGAGATGGGGCAGCCTTACGGCTCTTATTTTAAGCGGACAGCGGAATTTATCCGCATGATGGGGGGACTGGTGCAGGCCCGTCTTTCCCAGGGGGACAAGTGGGGAAAGAGAAGTCTTGCCGAGCTCAAAGAGGAGAACCGCAGATTTTATGCGGATATTCTCCCGGAGCATTACGGGGAGAGCTATGGGAATCCGGATTACGCGGCGGAGACATTGGGAGAGGGGTACGGCCAGCTCCTTTCCTTTTTATATACGGAAATACGGGGGCAGATTGTCTATGCCTTTGAGATGCGTCTTGAATACCTCACGGCGTTAAACGAGGTGTTTTTGGAGGTGTACAGCGTATTTTCCCAGGCCTGGGAGGAGGGAAGAAAGGCCCCGGCTGTCCAGGAAATAAAGGATGTCCTCTACTGGTTTGTCAGCGACTATGCGGATGTGACCGTGCCCTGGCGGGTGCGGGAGGGAGTGGATCCCGCGCTCTCCTTTGCTGTAGATATTGTGATGAAGTCGGATTTGACAGATCTGCGCTATCTCTATCAGTACGGGGAGTATGTGTCGGAGTCGGAGCTGACGCTGGCGGAGTTCATGAACGGTCTGCCCCAGGAAACCATTGACCGGATGGCGGACACCTATACGGAAGGTTATCGGAAGGGATTTGCGGTCATGGGCCGGGATCTGGGAAAGAAAAAGACCGTAGTGGTGGAATATCCCCTGGGCTTTGAGCGGATGATACGCAGAGCGGTGGAGAATTTCCGGGCCATGGGCCTTGCGCCTGTCATGTATCGGGCAGCGGTGGAATCCGTGAACCGGCGGGCCGCGGGCCGCAGGGGGTATTTCGGGACATCCCCCAACCGCCAGTATGACTATGACCACCGCCATGACAGCGCGCTCTACATGGGAAATGGCTTTAAGGAGAGAAAGCTTTCTGTGACGCGCACCGCCTATGAGAGCTTTAAGGAGCTGGCTTCCTGGTGCGCGGGGCCCGCGGTGGTGGAGACCTTTGGGGAGGAGGGCTTCCTTCCGGTAAATAAGAAGACGGCCCTTGCCATGAATGCCCATCAGGAGGAAGTGAGTCTGGCCTGTGCGGGTGAGATCCGCCGGATTGTCAACCAGTATATGCCGGGGGATGAGACCAGCTTTACAATCATCGCATTCCCAAGGCCGGAAATCGGCCCGGATTTTGCGGAAATCTTCCGGGAGACCATCAAAATCAACACCCTGGATTATGAAAAGTACCAGAAAATCCAGCAGCACATGATTGACGCCCTGGACGAGGCGGCCTGTGTGACTATCACGGGACGGGAGGGAAATGAGACATCCATGCGGGTGATGCTTCACAAGCTGGGCGACCGGGCCCGGGAGACCAATTTTGAAAACTGCGTGGCGGATGTGAATATTCCTCTGGGGGAGGTGTTCACCTCGCCGGTTCTTGCGGGAACCGAGGGGCTTCTCCACGTGAAGGAGGTATATATCGGGGATTATCTGTTTAAGGATCTGCGGATGCGGTTTGCGGACGGAAGGGTGACGGAGTATTCCTGCGGGAATTTTCTGGAGACGGCCGGCGGCGGAAAATCGGGCGGTGCCGGGGATTTGGACGGTGCGGGAGATGCAGCCGGGGGCCCGTCTGCCGCGCCTGCCGTTTCCTGCAAGGCGCAGGAGGAGGCCTTTGCCCAGGGCCGGGAACTGGTGAAGCAGGTGATTCTGCGGGGGCATACATCCCTGCCTTTAGGGGAGTTCGCCATCGGCACCAACACGGCGGCTTACGCCATGGCCCGGCGGTTCGGCATCGGCGGCCGGCTTCCCATCCTCATCGCGGAGAAGACAGGCCCCCATTTTGCGGTGGGGGATACCTGCTACAGCTTTGCCGAGGATTCTCCTATGTATAATCCCGACGGCAAGGAGGTTATCGCCAGGGACAATGAGATTTCGCTTCTGCGAAAAGAGGACGCCTCAAAGGCGTATTTCAGCTGCCACACGGATATCACCATCCCCTACTCGGAGCTGGGGGACATCCGGGCCGTGGACTCATCCGGGCGGGAGACGGAGATTGTCCGCCAGGGCAGGTTTGTGCTGGCCGGAACTGAGGAGCTCAATGAGGCGCTGGACGATGAAAGTTCAGATGCGCTGCAGTGATAAGACGGCGCGGGAAAGGAGCCAAGTCAATGGAAATGAATTTGCTGCAGGCCATAAAGGAACGCCATTCGGTTCGCTCCTATACGGACCGTCCAATCGAGGGGAGGGTGCGGGAAGAGCTGCAGGCCTTTATCGAGCAGTGCAATAAAGAAAGCGGCCTGCGGTTTCAGCTTGTGCTGAATGAGCCCCAGGCTTTTGCAGGTCTTATGGCGCACTATGGAAAATTTTCCAATGTCCGCAATTATATTGCCCTCGTGGGAGGCCGCGGAGCCGGTTTTGAGGAAAAATGCGGGTATTTTGGGGAAAAGGTGGTGCTTTATGCGCAGACATTGGGATTAAACACCTGCTGGGTGGCGCTGACGTACAATAAGGGAAAGACGCAATTCGCGGCGGACAGGGGTGAGAAGCTGCATCTTGTCATAGCAATCGGCTATGGGACGGAGCCGGGCGTACCCCACCGGTCAAAGCCCAGGGAAAAGGTGATGCAGGTGCGGACAGCCCCGCCGGACTGGTTTCTGCGGGGCGTTGACGCGGCCCTGCTGGCCCCTACGGCGGTCAACCAGCAGAAATTTTTGTTCTGCCTGG
The DNA here is from genome assembly GCA_019119575.1 of Candidatus Enterocloster excrementipullorum. Classification (GTDB taxonomy): domain Bacteria; phylum Bacillota; class Clostridia; order Lachnospirales; family Lachnospiraceae; genus Enterocloster; species Enterocloster excrementipullorum. The sequence continues at coordinate 8,010 of DWWT01000043.1, read as the reverse complement.
ACGGAAATGTGGTGTCCGCGAAAGCGGGGATGGGATTTTACAGCAAAATCGATCGGGGAATCGTGAAATACCATTTTGAAATCGGTGCGGGAACGGAAAATTTCCAATGGACGGAAAAAGTCTGATTCGATTTTTGTTGACGCCGTCTTGTTTTCTTAGTATTATAATTATAAGAAATACTCAACATAAAAGCATAATTTATTAGTTATATTAATTAATGTTATTCACACGAATAATGAGAGGAGAAAAACAATGGCAAAAGTAGGAATTGTGATGGGCAGCGATTCGGATATGCCGGTGATGGCAAAAGCAGCGGAGATTCTGGATAAGCTGGGCGTGGAGTATGAGATGACCATTATCTCCGCCCACAGGGAGCCGGATATTTTCTTTGCGTGGGCAAAGTCCGCTGAGGAGAAGGGATTTAAGGTGATTATCGCCGGGGCGGGCAAGGCGGCCCACCTTCCGGGCATGTGCGCGGCCATTTTCCCCCTGCCTGTGATCGGGATTCCTATGAAGACCTCGGATCTGGGAGGCGTGGACTCCCTGTATTCCATTGTGCAGATGCCAAGCGGCATTCCCGTGGCCACAGTGGCCATCAACGGCGGAGCCAACGCGGGCATTCTGGCGGCAAAGATCCTGGCAGCCTCCGATGAGGAACTCTTAGGGCGGCTGAAGGCGTATTCCGAGGAGCTGAAAGGCGACGTGGTGAAAAAGGCGCAGAAGCTGGATGAACTGGGATATAAGGAGTATATGGCGCAGATGAAGTAGGGGCTGGCCGGAAAGCAGAAAACCAGGAGATGTCGGCCGGGACTTGCCCGGCGGCAGGAACATGTGTGGAGGATAAAAAATGGATTACAAGAAAGCCGGAGTAGATATTGAAGCGGGATACAAAGCGGTAGAGCTCATGGGAAAATACGTGAAGGAGACCACCCGGCCGGAGGTGCTGGGGGGAATCGGAGGATTCTCCGGGGCATTTTCCATGACAGCTTTTAAGGGGATGGAAGAGCCCACCCTGCTGTCCGGGACGGACGGCGTGGGCACCAAGCTGAAGCTGGCATTTTTGATGGATAAGCATGATACGGTGGGCATTGACTGCGTGGCGATGTGCGTGAACGATGTGGCCTGCGCCGGGGGAGAGCCCCTGTTTTTCCTGGATTACATTGCCTGCGGGAAAAATGTGCCGGAGAAAATCGCCCAGATCGTGAAGGGCGTGGCAGAGGGCTGCCTGCAGGCCGGGGCGGCTTTGATCGGCGGGGAGACCGCGGAGATGCCCGGTTTTTATCCCGAGGACGAGTATGACCTGGCGGGCTTTGCCGTGGGGATTGCAGATAAGAAGAACCTGATCGCCGGGGAGAAGCTGGCAGCGGGGGATATCCTTATCGGCATCGCATCCTCCGGCGTTCACTCCAACGGATTTTCCCTGGTGCGGAAGGTTTTTGAAAAGGAGCTGACGCGAGAGGGGCTCAACGTCTATGTGGACAGCCTGGGCACCACCCTGGGGGAGGCCCTGCTGGCTCCTACGAAAATTTACGTGAAGGCTCTGCGCGCCGTGAAGGAGGCGGGCGTGGAGATAAAGGGCTGCAGCCACATCACCGGGGGCGGTTTCTATGAAAATGTACCCCGGATGCTGAAGGACGGCGTGCGGGCGGAGATTCACAAGGACAGCTATCCGGTTCCGCCCATTTTCCGGCTTCTGGCCGAGAAGGGCGAGATTGAGGAAACGATGATGTACAACACCTTTAATATGGGTCTGGGCATGGTTATCGCCGTGGATCCGTCCGCCGCGGACGCGGCCCTGGAGGCCTTAAAGGCTGCGGGCGAACAGGCCTGGGTTGTGGGAGCGATAAAGGCCGGAGAGAAAGGTGTGGACGTATGCTGAACATAGTGGTGCTGGTGTCCGGGGGCGGGACGAATCTCCAGGCCATTCTGGATGCAATTGATAATGGGAACATACGAAACGCCCGAGTGGAAGCGGTGATCAGCAACAACGCGGGGGCCTACGCGCTGGAGCGGGCCAGATCCCGGGGGATAAACGCGCTGTGCGTGTCCCCCAAGAGCTTTGAGGACAGGGAGGCATTTAACCGCGCCCTCCTTGAGACGGTGGACGGATTCGCCCCGGATCTCATCGTGCTGGCCGGATTTTTAGTCACCATTCCCCCGGCTATGATTCAGAAATACAGAAACCGCATCATCAATGTGCACCCCTCTCTGATCCCCTCCTTCTGCGGCGTGGGTTACTACGGATTAAAGGTGCACGAGGCGGCTCTGAAAAGGGGCGTGAAGGTCACGGGAGCCACCGTGCATTTTGTGGACGAGGGCGTGGATTCCGGGCCCATTATTCTCCAGAAGGCAGTGGATGTGCTGCCGGGAGACGACGCGAAAACCCTGCAAAGGCGGGTGATGGAGCAGGCAGAGTGGGTGATTCTGCCCAAGGCCATTGATGGGATTGCAAACGGTGAGATTGAGATGGGAGGCAGAGAATGAAGGTACTGGTAATCGGCGGCGGCGGCCGGGAGCACGCGATCTGCTGGAAGCTGGCCCAGAGCCCCAAAGTAACGGAGCTTTTTTGCGCACCGGGAAACGCGGGGATTGCCCAGGTGGCCCGCTGCGTGGATATCGGCGTGATGGATTTTGAAAAGATGGCGGAATTTGCCAAAAAGGAGGCCTTTGACCTGGTGGTTGTGGGGCCGGACGATCCTCTGGCCGCAGGGATTGTGGATGTGCTGGAGGAAGCGGGCCTGCGGGTCTTCGGGCCCAGGAAAAATGCGGCCATCCTGGAGGGATCCAAGGCATTTTCCAAGGATCTGATGAAAAAATACGGGATTCCCACAGCGGCCTATGAGACATTCGATACCCCGGAGGCGGCCCGCAGGTATCTGGAGACCGCCAAGGTGCCGGTGGTGTTAAAGGCGGACGGGCTGGCCCTGGGCAAGGGCGTTCTCATCTGCAATACCAGGGAGGAAGCCATGGAAGGGGTCAAGACGCTGATGCTGGACAAGCAGTTCGGCCATGCGGGTGACCGGATCGTGGTGGAGGAATTCCTCACCGGCCGGGAGGTGTCCGTCCTCTCCTTTGTGGACGGAAAGACGATTAAGATTATGACCTCCGCCCAGGACCACAAGCGGGCAAAGGACGGCGATCAGGGACTGAACACCGGCGGCATGGGCACATTTTCCCCCAGCCCCTTCTACACGCCGGAGATTGACGCCTTCTGCAGGGAGCACATTTATCAGGCTACGGTGGACGCCATGCGGGCGGAGGGCCGGGAGTTTAAGGGAATCATCTTCTTCGGCCTGATGCTCACAGAGGACGGGCCCAAGGTGCTGGAGTACAACGCCCGTTTCGGCGATCCCGAGACCCAGGTGGTGCTGCCCCGGATGAAGAATGATATCCTGGATGTGTTTGAGGCCTGCGTGGACGGGACATTGGACCAGGTGGAGCTGGAGTTTGCGGACAATGCGGCGGTCTGCGTGGTGCTGGCCTCCGACGGCTATCCGGAGCACTACGAGAAGGGCTTTGTCATCCGGGGCTTGGAGCAATTTGCGGACAAGGACGGATACTGGGTCTTCCACGCCGGAAGCAAGTTTGACGCTGCGGGAAATATCGTGACGAACGGCGGCCGGGTGCTGGGCGTGACGGCCACGGGGAAGGACCTGAAGGAAGCGAGAAAGAACGCATACGCGGCCACGGAGTGGGTGGATTTTGCGAATAAGTATATGCGGCATGATATTGGGAAGGCGATTGATGAGGTGTAGGCGGGCGCCTGTTAATTTCTATGTTATATTGGAGACAAGAACAGATTAATTAACAGTGCTATGTAAACAGAAAAGCGTCATGGGTAGTCAGAAAAATTCTGATTACCTGTGGCGTTTTGTTTTTCTTCGTTGAAAAAGTTACCCTTAGTGTACAAAGGGATTTTATTTGGTATATGATAAAACGCGTAACTATTCATTCATGTCAATAACCCATGACTAAAGTCGCAAGTGCTGGACGGCAATATAATAAAACGTTCAGAAAGCCGATTGGGTTAAATATGAAAAAGATAGTTTACTCTGAAAATGCCGCCGCCCGCAGAAACAAAAAACACCGCCGGTCCACTCCCCGGTTATAGGGCTGTGAACCAGCGGTGTTTTTAACTATTTACAAACCAAGGATTCCGATATACCGGGAAGCCGCTTCAGCTACTATAGCTGCCGCTCCAACTGCATCAGCTGCCCGCCCTCATCAATCCGGAATGCTCGCATGATACTCCTGAAGGGATTTCAGCTCATCATGCTCGCCCCGGACGACGGCGGCGATTCCCTTGGCTGCGGCCTTGGCGGCGTACATGGTGGTCAGGTAGGGAATCTTCTTGTTGATGGCGGTCTTGCGCAGGTAGGAATCGTCGTACTTGCTCTGCTTGCCCGCCGGAGTGTTGATAATCAGGTCGATTTCCCCGTTGACCATGGCATCGTAGATGTTGGGGCGGCCCTCCTGCAGTTTCTTTAGGATGCGGCAGGGAACGCCGTGCTCCTCCAGATACCTGCCGGTTCCCTCGGTGGCCACGATGGAGAAGCCCAGCTCGTGAAGCTGCGCCGCAGCCTCCAGGGCCAGTGGCCGGTCTGCGCTGTTGACGCTGACCAGGGCGGTGCCGGATAAGGGCAGCTTGGTGCCGGCGGCCTCCTCCGCCTTATAGTAGGCCAGGGGGAAGGTGCTGCTCAGGCCAAGGACCTCGCCGGTGGAGCGCATTTCCGGTCCCAGAAGGGGGTCAACCTCCGGGAACATGTTGAAGGGAAGGACAGCCTCCTTGACACCGTAGTAGGGGTGCTCCTTCTCATAAAATTTGGTTACATCCGGGCGTGTGCCGGTGAGGTCGTAGGCCATGAGCTGAGTGGCAATATTGGCCATGTTGATGTTGCAGACCTTGGAGACCAGGGGCACAGTGCGGGAAGCTCTGGGATTGGCCTCCAGCACGTAGACGGTATCCTTATAAATGGCATACTGCATGTTCATCAGGCCAACGACACCCATCTCGCAGGCAATGTCCGTGGTGTACTTGCGGATGATTTCTTTATTTCTCTCGGAAATTTTCACCGAGGGAATCACGCAGGCGGAGTCACCGGAGTGGATGCCGGCCTGCTCAATGTGCTGCATAACGGTGGGCACAAAGGCGTGGGTTCCGTCGGAGATGGCGTCCGTCTCGCACTCCATGGCGTCCTGGAGGAACATATCCATCAGGATGGGACGCTCCGGCGTCACATTGATGGCGGCCGCCATGTAATCCCGCAGCATCGCATCGTCGTAAACCACCTCCATGCCGCGGCCGCCCAGCACGTAGGAGGGGCGCACCATCATGGGGTAGCCGATGCGGTGGGCGATTTCCAGGGCCTCGTCCACGGTAACAGCCATGCCGGATTCCGGCATGGGGATGCCTAATTTTTTCATCATGGCGCCGAACTGGTCACGGTCCTCCGCCATGTCGATAACCTTGGGGGAGGTACCCAGGATATGGGCGCCCCGTCTCTCCAGCTCCGCCGCGATATTTAAGGGCGTCTGGCCGCCGAACTGGACGATAATGCCCAGGGGCTTTTCTTTGTTGTAAATGCTCATCACGTCCTCCACAGTGAGAGGCTCAAAATACAGCTTGTCGGAGGTGTCATAGTCAGTGGACACAGTCTCCGGGTTGCAGTTGACCATGATGGTCTCAAAGCCCAGCTGGCGCAGGGTCAGAGCCGCATGAACGCAGCAGTAGTCGAATTCGATGCCCTGGCCGATGCGGTTGGGGCCTCCGCCCAGAACCATGACCTTTCTGCGGTCGGAGACAGGGGCCTTGTCCGGCGCGTTGTAGGTAGAATAATAGTAGGAGGCCGGCTCCTTTACCCCGCTCACCGGGACAGCGTCCCAGCGCTCCTTCATGCCCAGGGCTTCCCTTCTCTTAAACAGGTCCCACTCGCCGATGTCCAGAAGCTTTGCCAGGTATTTGTCGGAGAAGCCGTCCTTCTTTGCCTGGATTAAAAGCTCGTCGGGAAGCTCCTTTCCCTTGCAGGAGAGAAGCTTCTCCTCCAGCTCCACCAGCTCCTTCATCTGCTCCAGGAACCACATTTTGATGTGGGTCATACTGTGGAGCTTCTCTAAGGGAGCGCCCTTGCGGATGGCCTCGTACAGCAGGAACTGGCGCTCGCTGGAGGGCTCAGCCAGGCGGCGGTAGAGCTCCTCTAAGGACAGCTCATGGAAATTTTTGGCAAATCCAAGGCCGTAGCGGCCGGTCTCCAAGGAGCGGATGGCCTTCTGAAATGCCTCCTTATAGTTCTTGCCAATGGACATGACCTCGCCCACAGCCTTCATCTGCGTGCCCAGCTTGTCCTGGGCGCCTTTAAATTTCTCAAAGGCCCAGCGGGCAAATTTGATGACCACATAGTCGCCGGAGGGCTTGTAATTGTCCAGGGTTCCCTCCTTCCAGTAGGGAATTTCGTCCAGGGTCAGGCCGCAGGCCAGCAGGGCGGAAACATAGGCGATGGGGAAGCCCGTGGCCTTGGAGGCCAGAGCGGAGGACCGGGAGGTGCGGGGATTGATTTCGATGATGATAATCCGGTCTGTCTTGGGGTCGTGGGCAAATTGGACGTTGGTGCCGCCGATGACGCCGATGGACTCCACGATGGCGTGGGCTTGGCTTTCCAGCCGGTCCTGAACCTCCTGGGAAATGGTCAGCATGGGGGCGCTGCAGAAGGAGTCGCCGGTGTGGACGCCCATGGGGTCGATATTTTCAATGAAGCAGATGGAGATTTTCTTGCCCTTGGCGTCGCGGACTACCTCCACCTCCAGCTCCTCCCAGCCGATGACCGATTCTTCAATCAAAATCTGGTGAACCATGGAGGCAGCCAGGCCCCGGGCCGCGACCTTCCTCAGCTCCTCCTCATTGTACACGATGCCGCCGCCGGTCCCGCCCATGGTATAGGCGGGGCGGATGACCACGGGATAGCCCAGCTCAGAGGCGATGGAGAGGGCCTCATCCACAGAGTAGGCCGGAGCGCTCTTTGCCATCTCGATTCCCAGCTTGTTCATGGCCTCCTTGAAGGCAATCCGGTCCTCGCCCCGGTTGATGGCATCCACCTGGACGCCGATAACCTTTACGTTGTATTTGTCCAGGACGCCGGCGGAGTAGAGCTCCTCGCAAAGGTTCAAGCCGGACTGGCCGCCCAGGTTGGGCAGGAGGGCATCCGGGCGCTCCTTGGCGATAATCTGGGTCAGACGGTCCACATTCAGGGGTTCAATGTAGGTGGCGTCGGCTGTGGCCGGGTCTGTCATGATGGTGGCCGGGTTTGAGTTCACAAGGACAATCTCATATCCCAGCTTCTTTAGCGCCTTGCAGGCCTGGGTGCCGGAATAATCGAACTCGCAGGCCTGGCCGATGATGATGGGGCCGGAGCCGATAATCATGATTTTGTTGATGTCATTACGTTTGGGCATGTCAAACCTCCATTTATACAGTGTTTACCAATTACATTCCCCATGATTATAGCATAAAATCTGCGGAAGAATACGCAGAAGAATATAAGAAAATAAAAAAATATCAGTATTGACACTGCGTTAAAAGCGCGTTATTATTGATTCAATTGCAGCGGCCCTGTGCTGCTGCGGTTCATAATTCGCGATGATGAGGAAGAGTAAACGGAGCGGAAGCTGCAGAGAGCTGCCGGAGGATGCAAGGCAGCGCGGAAGGTCCGGAGAAAATCGCCTCGGAGCTTTCGGGCTGAACGAATGTCAGTAAGTCCGGACGGTGCGGCTGCCGTTATCTGGCCGTCTGTTGATGGACAGAATGGAGAGGCCGTTTTACGGCAAGAAGAGTGGTACCGCAGAGGATGAAGCCTTTGTCTCTTAGGAGACAGGGGCTTATTTTTTTGTAACAGTTCAGACGGCGGGTAAACAGGGGCAAAAGCAGGTGTCAAGCTTGCTTGTAAACATGGTTTTGCCCCTGTTTACACATCGGATGGACATCCGATGCTTCTTGTCCGGCCTATTGGCCGGGCAAGA